>NZ_JACUZX010000002.1:0-540139 GCF_014851575.1 Rhizobium sp. RHZ02 | reverse complement strand
GCATTTACGTCACGTTCTGAATCGACGAGAACTTCACACCTGTTTTCCAAACACAAAGGCCAAAACCCATGCGTCAAAAACCAGTGTAACTTCTCTTGATAAACGTGACCGCCAAAGTCTCTTTCAAGAACCGAAATCTCTTCCGGTCCCGCAAGCTCCGCCGCCCACGTTTCTCTTTCTTCTCATCTTCAATTGTCAAATAACAGACCAGATACCCCGGTCGAATTTCCTCGCCTCAAACCAAAAAGTCCAAGGAACCAATCAGCACCAAAGCCAATCTTAAAAGAAACTTGAGAGCGAAGGACTTCGTCGCCAGCAGCGCCGCCGCCCTCGTTCAGTGAGGGGGCTTATAGATCCTACCCCTTTTCTAAGTCAACAGCCGTTTTCAAAAAAAACGAGAATTCTTGCATCGCATTGAATTCTAAGAGCGATTTTCCAAGTGGCGCTTTTGTCCCCTTGGATCGCGCCGATAGCCGGGTCATTTGTCGGGAAATAGCGCGCAAAAATCCGATGACGAGATCCTTCGCCCTCACATCTTCACAATCGGATGGTCTCAAGGGCTGATCATTTGGATGCGCGCAGGCGTCCCATTTGACTTCTATTGGCAAACTATGCACTTTTCGGCGCCAACTAGAGCTGCCCGAGAAAGCCTACCGAAAGGACGCGGATCCACCTGCCATGATGACGGAGAAGATGATGATCCGCTCGTTCGGCAACGAGCCGCCGCTTCTCGCTGATGGCAGACGCGCGCCCGACCGCCGCGAGGTTTCATTGCGTTGGCTTTCGGGTACGTTCCTCACCGGCATTACCTCGAGCGTGCTGATGGGCGTGGCGCTGTTTGCGGCACTCGACGGCCGCCAGCAGTTGGCGATTCCCGCCGAGGCCTACGCCAATATCAATGCCGAAGCCAACGCAGATACTGATGTAACGCGCGGCAGCCGTTTGATTGCAGCCGCGATTGCCGCCAAGCCGTCGGACCGCAAGATCATGGAAGTCTCGACCGTCGTGCACGAGGGCGACAAGGAGGTCGTCCGCCGCCAGCCCTTCGCGCGTGTGAAGATGACGCTTGCCGCCAACCACGTCGCGACCGAGGACTATCCGAGCTTCAATCCGCTGACGATCTTCTCGGCGGACGAGCCGGACGCGCAGCCGACCGTTCGCACCGGGCAGATCTACGGTTCAGACGTGGAGTCCGAAGTCAGCCTGAAGACCGTGGCCTATCCCACGACGAGATCCGATCTCCAGGTGGCGCCCGGCATGACGCTCGACGAGATCGAGGAGAATGTGCGCTCCAACGGCTCAATCCTGACCGACGGCGCCGCCCAAGTGGCAGCACTCTACTATGTCGACCCACGCCGCTTCTCCAACGACGATAACGACGTTGACCTGACAGCCGGCCTGACGGCGCGCGTCCTCGAGCAGAACATGACGGTCTCCGCACCGGAATCGATCACGCCGCAGACCGAGGAATTCGCCGACGACATCATCCCGGTGCGCCAGTCGACCTCGATCATCAAGGCGATGACGGACTCGGGCTATCCCGAACTGCAGGCCAAGGGGCTGGCAGGCTACCTCTCACCGATGATCGGATCGGACGACCTCTCCAAGGGCGATGTGTTGCGCATCGGCATCCTGCAGAAAGGCGAACAAGCAAAGATCATCCGCGCCAGCATCTATCGCGGCACGCGCCATCTTGTCACCGTGGCGCTTGACGACCACGATCGGTTCGTGGCCGGCCGTGAACCACCTGAGATCGACGCAGTCACGACCGCCTTCGACGACAATTCGACATCGGTCCCGTCCAACCAGAATCTGCCACGCGTCTATGACGGCATTTATCGTGCCGCACTGTCCTACGGCATGACCAAGGACATGACCGCCCTGATCATCAAGCTGCTGGCAAGCAGCGTCGATTTCCAGGCGGAGCTGCGGCCGACCGACACGCTGGAAGCCTTCTTTTCCGTCGCCGATTCCAGCGGTCAGGCAACGGAGGATTCCGAGCTACTCTATGTGAACGCGCGTTTCGGCGACACACAGACCCGCTTCTACCGCTTCCAGGATGCGGAAGATGGGTCGATCGACTACTTCGATCAGGACGGCAAGAGCATTCGGCAATTCCTGCTGCGCAATCCCGTTCCGAACGGCATCTTCAAGTCAGGCTTCGGCATGCGCCGGCACCCGATCCTGGGCTTTGCCCGCATGCATACGGGCGTCGATTGGGCGGCACCGCGCGGCACGGCGATTATCGCAGTCGGCAACGGAACGGTCGAGAAGGCCGGCTGGGATTCCGGCGGTTATGGCAACCAGACCATCGTCCGCCACGCCAACGGCTACGAATCCTCCTACAATCACCAGAGCGCCATCGCCAAGGGCGTCGTTCCCGGCTCCAAGGTACGTCAGGGCCAGGTAATCGGCTGGGTTGGAACGACCGGCGAATCCACCGGTCCGCATCTGCACTACGAGATGATCGTCAACGGCACCAAGGTCGATCCGCTGCGCGTGCGCCTGCCAGGCGGCAAGTCGTTGAAGGGTGAGGCGTTGGCAAAATTCGAGGACGAGCGGCAGCGCATCGACACCCTCCTCGGCAACCAGCCGCCGCCACAAGTGGCAAGCAAGTAGCGTCCATCAAAAATGGCGGCCCGGGGCCGCCATTTTCTTTCCTGTTGTCGAGGCCTTAGGCCGCTTCGTTGACCGCGGAATTCCGCGTCCGGAACAGCAGCCGATCCGTACCGCCTGTGATCTTCACCGTCGAACCATCCGGAACCTGCCCGGAAAGGATCTGTTCGGCGAGCGGATCCTGCACGTATTTCTGGATCACCCGCTTCAGCGGCCGCGCACCATAGACCGGATCGTAACCCTTGTTGGCGAGCCAATTGCGGGCATCGTCATCGAGCTCGAGTGTGATCTTGCGTTCGGCAAGTAATGCCACCAGACGCATCAGCTGGATATCGACGATCGCGCCCATTTCCTCGCGCTTCAGGCGATGGAACAGGATGATCTCATCGATACGGTTTAGGAACTCCGGCCGGAAGTGACCGCGCACGACGTCCAGCACCTGCTCGCGGATCTCATCTGTGTCATGACCGTCGGGTAGCTCCGTCAACATCGTAGCACCGAGGTTCGACGTCATGATGATCATCGTGTTGCGGAAATCGACTGTCCGGCCCTGACCGTCGGTCAGGCGACCGTCGTCGAGCACCTGCAGCAGCACGTTGAAGACGTCAGGATGCGCCTTTTCGATCTCGTCGAAAAGAACGACCTGATACGGCCGCCGGCGAACGGCTTCCGTCAGCGAACCACCTTCCTCATAGCCGACATAGCCGGGAGGCGCGCCTATCAGCCTGGCCACCGAGTGCTTCTCCATGTACTCCGACATATCCATGCGCACCATCGCCGTTTCGTCGTCGAAGAGGAAGCGGGCAAGCGCCTTGGTCAGCTCCGTCTTGCCGACGCCGGTCGGGCCGAGGAAGATGAACGAGCCGATCGGCCGGTTCGGATCCTGCAGGCCGGCGCGCGCGCGGCGCACCGCCCGCGACACTGCCTGAACCGCATCACCCTGGCCGATCACCGATTTCGCCAGCTCGTCTTCCATACGCAGAAGCTTGTCGCGTTCGCCTTCCAGCATCTTGTCGACAGGGATACCGGTCCAGCGGGAAACGACATGCGCAATGTTGTCGGGGATGACGACCTCCTGCACCATGGCGCTGCGATCGCTGTCCTGCTGTTCGGCCTCCGTGAGCTTCTTTTCCAGTTCCGGAATGACGCCGTAAGTCAACTCGCCGGCGCGCTGAAACTCACCCTTGCGCTGGGCGATCGCCAGATCGTTGCGGGCCTCATCCAGCTGCTTCTTCAGATCGGCGGCGAGGCCGAGCTTCTGCTTTTCCGCCTGCCAGCGGGCCGTCAGGGCGTCGGCTTCTTCCTCGAGGCCAGTCAACTCGGTTTCAAGCCGCGTCAGCCGGTCGGCAGACGCCGTATCGGTTTCCTTCTTCAGCGCTTCGCGCTCGATCTTCAGCTGCATGATGCGGCGATCGAGTTCGTCCAGCTCTTCAGGCTTGGAATCCACCTGCATGCGCAGCCGCGCAGCGGCTTCGTCCATCAGGTCGATCGCCTTGTCGGGCAGGAAGCGGTCGGTGATGTAGCGGTTGGAAAGCGTCGCAGCCGCAACCAGGGCCGAATCCGAGATACGGACCTTGTGATGCTGCTCGTACTTTTCCTTCAAGCCACGCAAGATCGAAATCGTGTCCTCGACCGTCGGCTCCTCAACCATGACAGGCTGGAAGCGGCGGGCTAGGGCCGGATCTTTCTCAACGTGCTTGCGGTATTCGTCGAGCGTCGTCGCACCGACGCAGTGTAACTCGCCACGCGCAAGCGCAGGCTTCAGGAGGTTGGAGGCGTCCATCGCCCCATCCGCCTTGCCGGCACCAACCAGCGTGTGCATTTCGTCGATGAAGAGAATGATCTCGCCGTTTTCGGCCTGCACCTCGTTAAGCACGGCTTTCAGCCGCTCCTCGAACTCGCCGCGATATTTCGCGCCGGCGATCAGCGCGCCCATGTCGAGCGCCATCAACTTCTTGTCCTTGAGTGATTCAGGCACGTCGCCGTTGACGATACGCAGTGCGAGGCCTTCGACAATGGCGGTCTTGCCGACGCCAGGCTCGCCGATCAGCACGGGGTTGTTCTTGGTGCGGCGGGAGAGAACCTGGATCGTGCGGCGGATTTCGTCGTCACGGCCAATGACCGGATCGAGCTTGCCCTCGCGGGCTTCGCCGGTCAGATCGCGGGCATACTTCTTCAGCGAGTCGAAGCCTTGTTCGGCGTTCGAGCTGTCAGCGGTGCGGCCCTTGCGAATTTCATTGATGACTTGGTTGAGCGCCAGCGCGGTCACACCGGCATTCTTCAGCGTCGTCGACGTCGAAGCCGAAGACTCGATCGCCAATGCCTGCAGCAGGCGCTCGACCGTGACGAAGCTGTCGCCGGCCTTCTTCGCTGCCTCTTCGGCAGTGGAAAGCACCTTGGCAAGCGGCTGCGCGAGATAGATCTGCCCGTTGCCGCCGGATACCTTCGGCAGCTTGGCAAGTGCGGCATCGTTGGCAAGGCGCGCCGCTTTGGGATCACCGCCGGCGCGCTCGATCAGCGAGGCGGCCATGCCCTGGTCGTCGTCGAGCAGCACTTTCAGTACATGTTCGGGTGTGAACTGCTGGTGTCCCTGCGCAAGCGCATAGGTTTGGGCGGACTGAATAAAACCGCGCACCCGCTCGGAGTATTTTTCGATATTCATGCTGTACCTCCATGGATCGCCCTGCCCTCATAAGGCACAGGCCGATGACTGAGATTGAGCTCCCTTAAATGGCAAGCCCATTTGTTCCGCCGCGGTTGGGATTTGCGGCTGACGAACCTGGGCTGGATATGGTAGAGGATTTCAAAAGTTTAAAGAGGCGATGACGTGAAAAACCCCGGCCTTTGCGACCGGGGGTTCTCATTTCATGTCCTGTCTCCGCCGGAGCCATGTCGGCTGCCGGCAGCCATCCAATCACTTGATTTCTTCGATGTCGTTGGGCTTCCAGGAGCCGTCAAAGGCCGGCTGCGTGGGTCCGTAGATGCGGATGTAGCTGAACCAGCCACGTCCGGACTGGGTTTTGATCCAACGGCCTTCGCCATCCTTCGGCGCCGTTGGACCAAAATAGAGGTCGACCGGCTTTGACGTGTCGATGTCCTTCAACTCAAAGAGCGAGCGGAGCGCCGCCTTGTCCTGATCCGTCTGCACGTCGGAGCGAGTCTGCGCGTCATAGAGCGTCACGGACCAGAGCAGCTTGCCCGGGACGGGCTGGGGAATCGTCAGCTTGTAGTTCTTGCTCCGTCCAGAAACGCACCGCTAGCGTCGCGAGCACCGAGCCAATAGAGCCGAGCCCGCGCCGGCCGAACGGTGGAACATTGCGGGCGTGACGATCGCCTGTGCGAACCAGCGATCATGTGCCTCCAGATCGACGCCCATCGGCGTCTCGAACTGGGCAGCGTTGGGAGCCAGGCCGACCCACTCCCATTTGCGGTCCGGCCACGCAAAGCGGTCCGGCCGATCGCTATCGAACGCCGATACGAGAAGCTGGTCACGACCAACCTTCGCAGCTTTTTCGAGGATAGCTTTCGTACGGGCATCAGGTGCGAACGGCTTGCCCTTTTAGATACCGAGCGTCGCAAGAAGCCCTACATCGGTGTGAATTTCTCGACGAGGGGTTCCTCATCGATGATCCGCTGCAATACCTCCCAGAACTGGATGTTGTCCTCCCACTTGAGAGAGGTGCTGTCCATTGCCTTCTCGGTGGTGTCGACGATCGCGATTGGCTTCGGCTTGCTGGCCGTACTCAAAGGGTAGACCTTGATGGCGTGCAGCGCCTTCAGCGCCTTGTCCTGGTCGCCACCGACCGGCAGAGCGCGCACAGCAAGCAGAACTTTGTAGGTGGCCGACTTCCCGACATGGTAGCCCTTTGGCACCTTGCCCTTGTAGTCAGGCAGCAGGATGAGGTGCTTTCCACCCTTTCCGCCATCCGGGCCGGGGAGATTATGGTCGTTGATCAGGCCGATATAGGCGCCCGGCGGCAACTCAACCACCATCGGACCGTCCCTCTTTGGTGAGGACAGCCCGCGCCGTTTGGCCGGCGCGGGCTGTCGCGGTGTTTGCCTATTGCGGGGCAAGCCGCTCGAGTTCATTCAACCGCTTCAGTGCCGCTTGCTGGCGAAGCAGCCCGTAGTTGATGCCGCTGGCATTGAGCGAGCTGCCTTCCTGATACGGGAACTGGTCGAAGTCTGAGAAGAAGTCCTTGATCTTCCCCTGGATCGGAACGAGCAGCCACATGTTCCTTGCAAGGAACTCGATCGCTCCGCCACCGTCCTCCATGCCACGCTCGTAGGGGTCCATTCGCAGGTTGGCGATCATAGCCCATGCTGGGACTTCACGGGTGGCCGTGGCAATGTTGCCGTGGCTCGCGATGGCAAAGCTCAGCTTCCAGTCGTTCCAGCGAAGCGCATTGAGATTGCCGCCCTGATCGAAGTAGTAGACGACATCGCGCGGGCCGCTCTGAGCCTCACCCTTCAGGAAAGGCAAAAGATCATAGCCGTCCAGGTGAACCTTGAAATCCTTAGTCCCTGACTTGAACCCTGCCTTCATCTGCTCCTTGATGTCGGATATCCCGGCGGCGCTCGCGAATGTCGGCATCCAATCCATTAGCGTAACGATCTCATTCACCTCGGTCCCGGGTTTGACGACGCCCGGCCAGCGAACCATCATCGGAATGCGGAAGCCGCCCTCCCATGTCGTGCCCTTTTCACCGTGGAACGGCGTCTGGGCACCATCAGGCCACAAGGCAAGCTCGGCGCCGTTGTCGGTCGTGTAGAGAACGATAGTGTTGTCGGCGATGCCGAGCTGATCCAGCTGCTCGAGAAGCTGGCCGACGTGACCGTCGTGCTCCACCATACCGTCGGCATGAATGCCCTTGCCGGTTTTTCCAAGCGAGTCCGGCTTCAGATGGGTGAAGACGTGCATGCGGGTCGAGTTGAACCAGCAGAAGAACGGCTTGTCAGCTTTCGCTTGCCGATCGATGAAGTTCTTGGCGGCAGCCAGGAATTCCTCATCGACCGTCTCCATACGCTTCGTGTTGAGCGCACCGGTATCTTCGATCTTGCCGTCCGCAGTTGACTTGATCACGCCACGCGGACCGAACTGCCGGCGGAACGCCGGGTCCTTCGGGTAGAAGTAGCCTTCCGGCTCTTCCTCGGCGTTGAGGTGGTAGAGGTTGCCGAAGAACTCGTCGAAGCCATGCTTGGTCGGCAGGTGCTGGTCCTGGTCGCCGAGGTGGTTCTTGCCGAACTGGCCGGTCGCATAGCCCTGCGTCTTCAACACGTCGGCAATCGTCGGCATCCAGTCCTGAATGCCGTGCGGATCGCCGGGCATGCCGATCGTCAAGAGGCCGGTGCGGAATGGTTCTTGCCCGAGAATGAAGGAGGCGCGGCCCGCAGTGCAGCTCTGCTGGCCATAGGAATCGGTGAAGATTGCGCCTTCCCTGGCGATGCGGTCGATATTGGGCGTGCGATAGCCCATCAGCCCCATCGTGTAGGCGCTGATCTGCGGTATGCCGATGTCATCGCCGAAGATGACAAGAATATTCGGCTTCTTGCCGGATGGTGCCGCCGCCGTCTGCGCCTGGGCTGCTGCGGAACTCACCATGCTGGCGACCGTGGCGGCCCCGGCGGCAAGGGCTGTTGACCCTATCAGCAGATTACGGCGCGTGAGGTTGCTGGCGTCGGAGGAGGATGATCGTACGCTGTCGTCGCTGGCCATTTCGCGTGTCTCCCGTCAAACGTGAACTTTTGGAATGTTGTCTGGTGATGAGATGCATCGGCGCGAACCAAAGAGGCATAGCCACAGCGTAGACGTAAGTACGTTACGGTAAATGCACGACACTTTAACGGTCGGAGGCGAGACGGCGGCAGAAACGCAAAAGGCCGCTCCATAGAGCGGCCTTTTATCCATTAGCTCGGATCGTTGAAGCGATCCGGTTATTCCGAAGCGGCATCCGCCAAAACAGGCGCATCGCCGGAACCTTCACCCTCGGCCGGAGCCTCGCCTTCCGCAGCGCGGCGCGGACGACGCGGACGGCTACCGGCAGTGCGGCGACGCGGCTGACGCTCGCGCGGCTGGCCTGCAGCACTTTCCTCGTCCATCGAAACCTCTGCCGGAATACCTTCGATCTCCGGCTGCGGGCCGCTGCCATCGTTCACCTCGGGCTGCGGCGCTTCAGCTGCGACCGGGGCCGGCTGCTGTTCCTGGCGACGCGGCTGGCGGTCTTCGTTGCGGCGCGGCTGCTCGTCGTTGCGACGCTGCGACTGTTCTTCCGAACGGCGCTGCTGATGCTCGTGCTGGTGACGCGGTGGCTGGACGATGACAACATCGTCATTGTCGATGGCTTCGACATCGTCACCATCGCGCTCCGCACCTTCACTGAATTCGTTGCGGTCGTCGCGCTGGAAGCGCTCCTGCATCTGCGCCTGAGCGGCTGCAATGATGCGGTTATAGTGTTCGGCGTGCTGCAGGTAGTTTTCAGCGATAACGCGATCGCCCGAACTCTGCGCGTCGCGCGCAAGTTGTGCGTACTTTTCAGCGATATGCTGCGCGGTACCACGAATCTTAACGTCTGGGCCGGAGCTGTCGTAGGTCCGCGTCAACGGGTTGCCGCCCTTGCGGTTGAAATTGTTGTTATTGTTATTTCCGCCGCCGCCGCCGCCGTTGTTATTGCCACGCCCGCGACCGCGCTTGTTCTGCTGTCCTGGCCTCATAGATCGTTCACCTGAATTCTCTGTTTGTTGTGGAGTTATGGCACCAACGGCCGTGGCCGGTTCACCGGCTCAGAGCCCTCGTGCCGCAAGCATACTGCGCCTTCGCGCCAACCTGCCGCTTGTTCTCAAGTCAGTTTGACTGATTCACGCATTGGGTCGTATTCAACCTTTGAAGCTCTCGTTTAAAAGAGCGGACCCCCGAGGCCGAGTTAGTTTCGAACGTCTCACCGTTCTGTCCTATCTCTCCAACGCGTGGGGTCAACCTATATTGCTTCCCGTGGAAATCCAAGCCTTTTCTTCGCAATGACACCAATGTCCTGTTCAGTGCTTAAAGTCGTCGCGCATCACTTGAGCGCGAACACAAGCGCCCGGTCATTCTGGCCGTAATCCTTTACGGATTCCAGAAGCTTGAAGCCTTCAGCCTCGAAAACGTCTGTCACGTCGTTTCGCTGGTCGTAGCCGATCTCAAGTCCCACAACGCCGTTCGGCTTTATGAACCTTGCCGCATCCTTGGCGATGGTTCTGTAGGCGTCAAGCCCATCCCGGCCGCCATCCAGTGCGGCATGGGGATCAAATTTCGTCACTTCGGGAGCGAGAGTGTGAACGACCTTAGAAGCGATATAGGGCGGATTTGAGACAATCGCGTGAAACGAGCCGTGGATATTCTGAAACCAACTGGATTGAATGGTTTCGAAGCGATCCTGCAATCCGTTTCTTTCCGCGTTTGATTTCGCCGTCTTCAATGCATCGGCCGATATATCGCTGCCGACGCCTGACGCTTCCGGACATTCGCTCAACAGAGCAAGGCATATCGCCCCGGTTCCGGTTCCTAGGTCCAGAATATGGATATGGCCCTCGGTATTTGCAAGGTCGCGCAGATAAGGAAGCATCGTATCGACGAGAATTTCCGTATCAGGCCGTGGCTCAAGGGTTTCCGCAGACAAAGACAGCGGCAGGCCATAGAATTCCCGTTCGCCGAGAATGCGGTGAACAGGCTCATGCGCCAGCCGGCGTTCGATGGCTTGCTCGATCATTGCCATCTGCTCTGTGCTGACGGTTTCGCCGCCACGTGTTACGATGGCGGTCGTCGAAAGTCCAAGCAGCCCTGCGACGAGCATACGGGCATCAGCCGAAGCACTGTCGACACCGGCTTCAGTGAAACGACGGCGAGCCTCGGCCAGCATTTGGGAAACCGTAGCCTCGGCCTGTTTCCCGCTCATGCTCATTGCTGCTCGCCGAGTTGCGCCAACTGGCTTGCCTGATAGTCGGCCATCAGCGCGTCGACCACCTCGTCTATCTCGCCGATCATCATCCGGTCGAGCTTGTAGAGTGTCAGATTGATCCGGTGGTCCGTCACCCGCCCCTGTGGGAAGTTGTAGGTGCGGATGCGTTCGGAGCGATCGCCGGAACCGACCTGGCTCTTGCGATCGGCGGAACGCTCGCTTTCGGCCCGTTGACGCTCGGCGTCGTAGAGACGCGAACGCAGAACCTGCATCGCCTTGGCGCGGTTCTGATGCTGCGATTTCTCGGAACTGGTGACGACGATGCCGGTCGGCAGATGGGTGATGCGCACCGCTGAGTCGGTGGTGTTGACGTGCTGGCCGCCAGCGCCGGATGAGCGCATCGTATCGATGCGGATGTCTTCTGGCCGGATCTCGATGTCGATTTCCTCCGCCTCCGGCAGAACCGCGACGGTCGCGGCCGAAGTGTGGATGCGACCGCCGGCTTCCGTTTCCGGCACGCGCTGGACACGGTGAACACCGGATTCAAACTTCAGCTTGGCAAATACGCCCTTGCCGGTGATGGTCGCGATGATTTCCTTGAAGCCGCCCGCCTCGCCTTCGCTCGACGACAGGACTTCGACCTTCCAGCCGTGGGCGGCTGCATAGCGCTCATACATCCGGAACAAATCACCAGCAAAGAGTGCGGCTTCCGAACCGCCGGTGCCAGCGCGGATTTCCAAAATAGCGCTCTTCTCGTCTGCTGCATCCTTCGGCAGCAGCAAGATCTGGATTTCCTGCTCCAGCGCCTCCAGCCGCTCCTTCACCTCGGGCAGCTCCAGTTCGGCCAGATCGCGCATCTCACGGTCCACCGACTTGTCGTTCAGCAGGGTTTCGAGGTCCGCAAGCTCGGCAATTGCCTTCTCGAAGGCGCGGATCTTCGTGACGACGGGCTGCAACTCGGAATATTCGGAGGCGAGCTTGACGTAGACGTCAGCCGAGGGGCCAGCCGACATGCGCGCTTCGATCTCGCCAAAACGGCGTTCCAGCTCGCGCATCTTTTCAACGGGAAGCTTCGCCACCCTTCACTCCGATTCTGCTTGTCTTGACCTAAAGAGGAATATTGTGAGCTTCCGCGAAGTGGGCAAGCACATCGCGGATCGAAGTCGCCGACTTGGTGTCGTCAAGCGCCTCGTTCATCACCTTCGCCAGCGTCTCAACCTCGAGACCGAGCAGCATCGCCTTGACCGGACCGATCGATGCTGGCGACATCGAAACCGAACGGAAGCCTATGCCGAGAAGCGCCATCGCCGAGATTGGCTTGCCGGCAAGCTCGCCGCACAAGGTCACGGGCGTGTTGTTGCGCTCGCCTGCCCGCACGATGTCGCGCAGGATCCTAAGGAACGGTTTGCCAAGCGGATCGAAGCGGTCGGACACGCGCGCATTGCCGCGATCGACCGCCATCGAAAACTGGAAGAGGTCATTCGACCCGACCGAGACGAAATCGACCGCCGACATCAGCTCGTCGAGCTGCCAGAGCAGCGCCGGCACCTCCAGCATCGCCCCGAACTGCAGCTTGCGCGGCAGGCCGTGGCCGAAGCGCGAAAGGTGCTGAACCTCCTTCTGCAGCAGTTCTCGCACGGCGGCGATCTCGGAAACCTCGGTTACCATTGGCACCATCAGCTTCAGCTCGATGCCGGCCGCCGCCTTCAGCATGGCGCGCAGCTGCGTGCGCAGCAGGCCCGGACGATCGAGCGAAAGGCGGATTGCCCGCCAGCCGAGCGCCGGATTTTCTTCCTCATGGCCACGGAAATAGGGAACGACCTTGTCGCCGCCGATATCAAGCGTGCGGAATGTCACAACTCGTCCGGCCGCCTGCTTCAGCACATTGCGATAAAACAGCTCCTGCTCTTCCGCCTTCGGCATGTTGGAGGCGATCATGAACTGCAGCTCGGTGCGGAACAGGCCAATGCCTTCAGCACCCGAGTCCGAAAGCTGCGGCAAATCGACCAGCAGCCCGGCGTTCATCATCAACGATACGCGCTGGCCGTCCCTGGTGCGCGACTCGACCGAGCGCAGCGCCCGGAACTGCTCCTGGCGGCGGGCGCGGAACCGTACCTTTTCCTCGTAGGAGCGCTGATGCTCCGGCATGGGGCGAAGGTGCACATGCCCGCCATCGCCGTCGATGATGACGGCATCGCCGTTTTCGGCGAGCGCCACCACGCCAGCGGCCTGGCCGATCACAGGAATGCCCATGGCACGCGCGACGATCACCACATGGCTCGTCACCGCACCTTCTTCCAGCACGAGCCCGCGCACATTGGCACGCGGATAGTCCAACAACTCAGCCGCACCCATGGCACGCGCCAGGATGATGGCGTCGCTTGGGAAACCGTCCCCCGCTGTGCGGCCGGTATAGCCGGTCAACTGCCGCAGCAGGCGGTTCGCGAGATCTTCGAAATCGTGCATCCGTTCCCGCAGATAGGGATCGGTCATGCGGATCATGCGCGCCTTGGTGTCGCTCTGCACCTTCTCGACGGCGGCTTCCGCGGTCAAACCGTTACGGATTGCTTCCTCGAGCTTGCGCACCCAGCCCTGGTCATGGGCGAACATGCGATAGGTTTCGAGAACCTCGCGGTGCTCGCCCTCCATCGAAACGTCGCGCTGCGACAGAAGGTCATCGATCGAGATGCGGAGCGACCCTAGCGCCTCGCCCAGGCGGCGGATTTCCTTCTCGGAATCCTCATTCAAAAGGTTGGTGACGACGATACGCGGCTCATGCAGCACGACGTAGCCGAGGCCGATGCCTTCATTATAGGTGTCGCCGTCGATGGTCACCGAACGCGTCAGGTCGAGTTCGAGCCCGGGCTTGGTGATCTTCTTGAGTTCGCCGGTGGCGATCATCTCGGCAAGCACCATCGCGGTCGTCTCGAGCGCTTCGAGCTCTTCTTCGCGGTAGGTGCGGCTCGCCTTGTTCTGCACGACCAAAACGCCGAGCGAGCGGCCGGTGCGCAGGATCGGCACGCCGAGGAACGAATGGTAGATCTCTTCGCCGGTTTCCGGCAGGTAGCGGAACGCCGGGTGCGATTGCGCGTCGGAGAGATTGAGAGGCTGCGCCGATGCCGCGATCGTACCGACCAGACCTTGTCCCATCTTGAGCTGGGACAGGTGGACCGCTTCCTTCTTCAGACCTTCGGTTGCATAGAGCTCGAGAACGCCGTCAGCGCGCAGCACATAGACGGAGCAAACCTCCGCCACCATGTTGCCTGCAATCTGGCGAACGATCCGATCGAGACGCTCCTGCGGCTCCAGCGGCTCCGCCATCAACTCGCGCAGCCGCTTGAGCAGCACGCGCGGACCGCCGGAAAGGTCTCTCATTGCGTCTCAAGCTCCAAAACAAACATCAAAGCCTCGCGGCCGACAGCCGCGTGACTTCACAACTTGAACGCGCGGCAGACTCGTTCAGAATCAGTTCTTATCGAGACCGTAGCAGGAATGCAAAGTCCTGACAGCGAGTTCCGCATAAGGACCATCAATCAGGATCGAAATTTTGATCTCAGAGGTGGTGATCGCCTTGATGTTGATGCCCTTGTCGGCCAGCGCCTTGAAAGCGGTGGCGGCAACGCCGGCGTGGCTGCGCATGCCGATACCGATGACCGACACTTTCACCAGGCCCGCTTCGTTCTGAACGACGTCGTACCCGATCTTTTCCTTGTTCTCGCCGAGAACCTTGATCGCCTTGTCGACATCACCCGAAGGAACCGTGAAGGTCATGTCGGTCTTCGAGCCGTCTTCCGAGATGTTCTGGACGATCATGTCGACATTGATGTGGCTTTCGGCCAGCGGTCCGAAGATCGCAGCGGAAACGCCCGGCCGGTCGGCAAGACGGCGAAGCGAGATCTGAGCCTCATCCTTGGCATAGGCGATGCCGGTGACTACTTCCTGTTCCACGATTTCATCCTCGTCACAAATCAGCGTTCCGGGCGGATTCAAGAAGTCACCCATGCCCGGAGCATCGGGATCTTCGAAAGAGGAGCGCACGAAGGTACGGACCTTGTGCACCATGGCAAGCTCGACGGAGCGAACCTGCAGAACCTTGGCGCCGAGCGACGCCATTTCGAGCATTTCCTCGAAGGCGATCTTCTTCAGGCGGCGTGCCTGCGGCACGATGCGCGGATCGGTCGTGTAGACGCCGTCAACGTCGGTATAGATATCGCAGCGATCGGCCTTGACCGCAGCCGCGATCGCAACTGCCGACGTATCGGAGCCGCCGCGGCCGAGCGTCGCGATGCGGTTGTCGGGCCCAAGACCCTGGAAGCCGGCGATGACGGCAACCTGCCCCTCGCCCATACGCTTGATGATGTCGGAGCCATCGATATCGAGGATGCGGGCGGCGCCATGGGCGTTGTCGGTACGGATCGGGATCTGCCAACCCTGCCAAGAGCGGGCATTGATATCCATCGCCTGCAGCGCGATCGCGAGCAAGCCGGAGGTCACCTGCTCGCCCGATGCAACAACGGCATCATATTCGCGCGCATCGTAAAAAGGTGAATTGGCGCCGACGACCTTTGGCGTGCCTTGCACCCACCCGACCAGCTCGTTGGTCTTGCCGGACATGGCGGAGACGACCACCGCCACTTCGTGGCCGGCGTCGACTTCACGTTTCACATGGCGGGCAACGTTCTTGATGCGGTCCAGATCAGCGACGGACGTTCCGCCGAATTTCATTACGATGCGTGCCATATGCCTCTACCACGACCTAGCGCCGAGAGAGACCAAAGCCAGACCCGGCATCACGAACCCTGCATGGAGCCGCATGGCCGAAGAGCCCGGAATTGGGAGTTTCTGGAACCCTTCTAGAGCCTTGCACCCCAAGGGCCCAAGTTGCCGCGTCTCTTAGCGAGTTTGTTGGGGGGTGGCAAGGTGTGGAAAGGAGAATGCGACACCCTGGAACTGGCGGGTAAAAGTGGCAGCTGCCACCCCGGCTAGGCCTCCTCAGCCTCGAGGGCGTTGGGCAGCGCAGCAGAGGAGAGAAATCTGCCGGAGGTCTGAGACTTCCCTTCAACGCTCGATTTCGTCCTGCAGCTTCCTGAGGATGTCAATCAGCTGCGGCGCCATCTCCCGGATTTCCGTCAGATGGATAGCAGTTAGGCGCTTCAACACACGCTCTGCCTTGTCGGTGAGCTCCAATGTCTGCCGGCGCTTGTCGTTCGGATCCGTGCGACGCGACACGTAGCCGGCTGTGACCAGACGTCCAACGAGCTCCGTTGCCGAATGGGGCGCGATCAGCAGCCGTTCAGCAAGCATTCCGATCGTCATCGAGTCTTCGCCGCGATGGCCCTTGATCGACAGCAATGCCTGATGCTGTTGCGTTGGGAGCCCCTCCTCTTGTGCCGCGGACGTGCTGAAATCCATGAAGCGGCGCAAGGTGTAGCGCAGATTGGACAAGGCCTCGTAGTCGGCGTCGGTCAGTCGTTCTCCGGGTGTCCTCAATGCAGATCCCTCGTGGCCATCATTGCATCCATGCGGCGACTTCCATTCTTCGATGATCCTGGAGCACGCGCAACGCCAGCATGAGTTCGGGAGCCATCTCCCGGATCTCGTAAAGATGCGCAGGCGTCAGCCGTCGCAATATCTCTTCCGCCTTGTCTGTCAACCGCACAATAGTCCGGCGCCTCTGCTTCACTTCGATAGTGACATAGCCACGTCCCTCAAGCGAGCGCGTAAGTTCGGCTGCAGATGCAGCCGGGACGAAGAGTCGCGCCGCCAAGGTTGAAACGCTCATCTGTTCTCCGCTTCCCAGTCCCTTGATCGCGAGTAGTGCCTGATGCTGTTGCGGCGATAGACCGAGCTTCTCCGCCGCCTTGGTGCTGAATTGGCGAAATTTTCGAATTCTGTACCTCAGGTTGGCCAACGCGGCATAGTCAACATCCGATAAGCTGCCGTTTTTGCCCGACACCATTTCTGCCTCCAGATCTGCTTGTTGATTTATATCGTATCACGATATATTTGCAACGTCGAACAGAAGCGTTTCAACGGGATCCTCCATGTACGAGCAATCGACCCCTCACCGGCCACATGACTTTACCGGCGGCCTCTCGCGGCGCGAGGCCGGGGACTTTACGACGGACAAACGCGTTCTCGCGCTGGTCGGCATGGCCGTGGTGGTCGGCTCCGGCGGTGCGTTCGCCGCCTGGGTCCTGGTGAGCCTGATTTCGCTGGTCACCAGTCTCGTGTGGTTCGGGCGTTTCAGTATTGCCGCCACCTCGCTTGCTGATGCACCGCGCTCCGTATGGATGGTTGCCATTCCCATCCTTGGCAGCCTTGTTATCGGGCTGATGGCCCGCTTCGGATCCAAGAAGATCCGCGGTCACGGCATCCCCGAGGCAATCGAGACGATCCTGATTGGTGGCAGCCGGATGTCGCCGAAGGTGGCGATTCTCAAGCCGCTCTCGTCGGCGATCTCCATCGGCACCGGCGGACCTTTTGGCGCCGAAGGGCCGATCATCATGACGGGCGGCGCCATCGGATCGCTCTTCGCGCAATGCTTCCACTTGAGCTCGGCCGAGCGCAAGACGCTCCTCGTCGCGGGTGCGGCCGCCGGCATGACCGCAATCTTCGGTTCACCGATTGCCGCAGTCATGCTCGCCGTAGAATTGCTGCTCTTCGAATGGAAGCCCAGAAGCTTCATCCCCGTTGCCATCGCGGCCTGCGTGTCGATCTGCTGGCGCCCCTTCCTGTTCCAGGCCGGCCCTCTTTTTCCCAAGCAATTTCACATGGACCTTCCCTGGTGGGGCATCGCGCTCTGCGCTGCGATGGGGATTATTGCGGGGCTGCAATCCGGCCTGTTGACGACGATGCTCTACAAGATCGAAGATCTCTTCGAGGCCCTGCCGATCCATTGGATGTGGTGCCCGGCGATTGGCGGGTTGATCATCGGCCTCGGCGGCTTGATCGAGCCTCGCGCCCTCGGAGTCGGCTACGACATCATCGAAGGATTGCTGAACAGCACTCTTCTGCCGTCGGCCGTGTTGGCGGTCCTGCTTGTGAAAGCATTCATCTGGCTTGTGGCGCTGTCATCGGGCACATCCGGTGGCGTACTCGCGCCGCTGCTGATCTTCGGAGGAGCCCTCGGATGGCTGGTCGGCCTGGTGCTTCCCGGCGACCCGGGATTCTGGGCCTTGCTGGGCATGGCCGCAATGATAGGAGGAACGATGCGCGCACCGCTGACGGGCACGTTCTTTGCCGTCGAACTCACCGGCGACGTTTCGATGCTGGTACCCCTCCTGGCGGCCACGGTAGCAGCCTACGTGGTGACCGTTCTCCTTCTTCGCCGGTCGATCCTCACCGAAAAGATCGCACGGCGCGGCCAACACATCACGCGAGAATACGGCATTGATCCCTTCGAATTGACGCGTGCGCGCGAGATCATGATCAAGGAGGTCGACACGCTTGCAGCAAGCATGACAGTCGGCGATGCCTGCGCCTTCTTCGCGACGCCTGCAAGAACGCACCGGGTTTATCCGGTCGTTGACGGCAGCGGTGTCCTCAAGGGACTGGTCTCCGGTAGCGATGCGTTGCGATGGCAGGACGCAGCCGCGTTTTCCGACCAACGTCTCGACGACATGGTGTCCGACGCATCTATCCCCGCGGCACATCCTGACGATACGGTCGGATATGTCGCTGACCTGATGTTGTCGACTGGCTCCGGCCGCATCCCGATCGTGGATCCACAGACCGCCAAGCTTCATGGCTTGATTGCGCGGAAGGACCTACTGCGCCTTCGAAGCACGCTGCGAGCGACGGAGACCGAGCGAAGGCCTTTTCTTGGGCCGCGCAGAGCAAATGACGAGCGCATGCTGACGTTGGAGAATTCAGAGGCTGCAGCTTCGCAGACCAACAACCCGCATCGCCTGGGCAAGGAGTTTCCGACCGACTGAACAGCGTCGCTGATTTGCTCGAAAGGCGCAGTTGCATCGCGCGGTGGAAACAGGCAGCCTAGTCGCGCCCGGAAATGCGCCTCCTTTATCGCCGGCGCCACTTGGTTCCAGGCCCGAGGGCTCCGATTGCATATGACGCGTGCGCAGCAAATCGGCGTTATTATTGGCCTCGCCATCGTCGTGGCGTTCACGATGCTGCGGGCAAGCGATCCACCACTGCTGCGGCAAATCCGCGACGTCACATTTGATGAATATCAGCGGATCTCACCGCGCGCCTTTGAGCCGACACCGGTCCGCATCATCGATATCGACGAGGCCTCGCTCAAGGAATTCGGCCAGTGGCCCTGGCCGCGCGACCGGCTGGCGCTTCTCGTGGAGCGCCTGTCCGATCTGGGAGCCGCCGCGATCGCCTTCGATGTGCTGTTTGCAGAACCGGACCGTCTCTCGCCGCGCACTGTCATGCGCGATGTCGCCGGCGTCGACCCGACGTTGCTGAGGCGACTACCCGACAATGACGAGCTTTTCGCCCAAGCGATCGCCGGACGCCCCGTGGTGCTCGGCTTCGGCCTGACGACGGAGGGTAACTATCGGCCACCGGTCAAAGCAGGCTTCGCTTTCACCGGCGAGAGCCCCGTCAACGCGCCGCCCCGGCTCGACGCAGCGACACCGGTACGCCCGCAATTGCAGCTCAATGCGACAGGTCTCGGCCACATCAGCCTCAATCCCGGCAATCCCTCCGCTGTCGTACGCAAGGTCCCGCTCTTTCTGACGGATGGGGAGCAGCTCTATCCGAATCTGGCGATCGAGGCGCTGCGTGTCGCCCAGGGCGCTTCGACCTATGTGTTGGCAGCCGCCCCCGAGGCTCCCGATACACTGACATCGGTCAAGATCGGTGAGTTCGTCATACCGGTGACTGCGAGCGGTGAGTTGTGGCTGTATATCAGTCCTGATGTCCCGCAACGCTATATCTCCGCCGGCAAGATCCTGGCGCCACAAGGCGTCGATCCGCAGGTCGCTGCCGCCATCGAAGGAAGCATCGTCTTTGTCGGCACATCCTCCGCTGGTCTGCAGGATATCCGCACGACGGCGCTCGGCCAGAACGTCCCTGGTGTTTCCATGCATGCCCAAACCGTCGAACAGATCCTGACCGGCCACTTTCTCTCACGGCCCGATTGGGCGGATGGACTGGAAATTCTTGCGATTGCCATCCTGGGTACGCTCCTGGTGGTGCTGACGACCTTCGTCAGCCCGGCTGTGGCGCTTGCCTGCGGCCTATGCCTGACGGCATTGGCGCTTGCGGCCTCCTGGTTTGCCTTTTCCGCCTGGGGCCTGTTGCTCGATCCGCTCGCGCCGATCATTGCCGGCTCAATCACCCATTTCGCCGCCACCTCATTCCGCATCCTCGTTATCGACCGCGAGCGGCGCGCAGTCCGCCGTGCCTTCGGGCAGTATCTCTCACCCTCGCTGCTCTTTCGGATCGAGCACAGCCGCGATGCGATGCGGCTCGGCGGCGACGACCGCGAACTGACGGTGATGTTCGTCGACGTGCGCGGCTTCACCGAACTCAGCGAACGACTGCAGCCAGCCGAAGTCGTCCGCTTCCTGAATACGCTGCTCGATGCGTTGAGCCGCCACGTGACGGCCAATGAAGGGACGCTCGACAAATTCATCGGCGACTCGATCATGGCCTTCTGGAACGCCCCGGTGGACGTCAAAAATCATCCTGCCAAGGCAGTCCGCGCCGCCCTTGCCATGCGTGAGACGCTCGCTTCGCTCAACGCATCCGATGCTTTCGGCTTCGGCCCGGAGTATCAGGTCGGTATCGGCGTCGGCATTCACACCGGACTTGCCTGCGTCGGCAACATGGGGGCCGAAACACGCTTCAACTATTCCGCCGTCGGCGACGCCGTCAACGTCGCGGCGCGCATCGAATCCGCCTGCAAGGAAGTTGGCTTCGACATTCTCGTCTCGGAAACCACGGCTGGCGAACTGGCGCATTTCGCACTCCTCGACGCCGGCCTGCTCGGACTGAAAGGCAAGAGCAGCCGGGCGCGCCTCTATGCCGTTGTCGGTGGCGAGCACGTTCGCGGTTCAAGTGCATTTGCCGAGATGCATCGCATTCATACGGAGCTTGTCGCCGCGCTCCGCGCCCATTCGGCGGAGACACGCAAGCTGCTCAATATCGCCAAGCTCAAGTCAGCCGAGCTAACCGCGACCCTGCCCCAATTCTATAGCCGCCTCGGGCGCCGGGCGGACCACTTCCGCGACAGTCCCGGCAATGACGATGACGGTATTGGCGCGGCTCTGCCGCATGAAACCAAGCTTCACCTCGAACCCTGATTGCGGCTCTTACGACCACGACCCATCGCGATCGTGGTCTCATCATCGCCAATTGCGCCCACGGTCGCGGTCAAAAGGGCCTCGACCGAAGTGATCCCAACCGCGATGGTGATCCCAGTCGTGATGGTGGTCACGGTCGTGGTGGTGATGGTGATCAGGCTTGTCCGGCTTGTCGGGTGGATCCGGCGTGTCCGGGGGCTGTTGCGGTG
The DNA here is from genome assembly GCF_014851575.1 of Rhizobium sp. RHZ02. Lineage (NCBI taxonomy): Bacteria > Pseudomonadati > Pseudomonadota > Alphaproteobacteria > Hyphomicrobiales > Rhizobiaceae > Rhizobium > Rhizobium sp. RHZ02. Next base: position 519,103 of record NZ_JACUZX010000002.1, on the reverse strand, counting down.
TCTGCGGCAATTGGGACGGTTGAGGTGCCTGTGGCGCCTGCTGCGGCGCCTGGGGTGCCTGCGGCGCCGGCCGCTCCTGCCGCTGCGGCCGGGGCCGGTCCTGACGGTCCTGGCGCAGGGACGCCAGCCCGCAACTGGTGCGAATGCCGCCGAGCGCGCCCGAAAGCTGCTGATCGCCGGACAGGAAGGGCAACGCTCGCGGATTACTCAGTGTCTGCAGCGTGCTGCGATCGACCTTGCTCGGATCCGTCATTCGGCCGCCGCGGGTTGCGACCACGCAGTCGCATTGCTGACGCAACTGCTTGCAGCCCCCTGGGCCGCAGAAACTTGCGGCACCGTTCAACAACACGATCGCCGTCGTACCGTTCGGGCCGACGTAGAAATCGAACGCCGTTCCGCGCACCCCGATCGTGCCGGCCGGAGTTACAATCGAGTAGGCCGACGAGGCTGAATTGCCGCTGATCCAGCGGAACGTGCCTTTCGCCGCCTTGATCGAAAGCCTCTTCACGGAGGCCGAATCGTCATAAACGAACTTGTCGATCACGACCGTCGACCCCGCACCGACAGCCAGTTTGGTGCCATCCTTGAAGATGAATTGTCCAAGGCCGGACTGCGATGTGCGGATGCGCTCGTCCTTATGGACGGGGGATCGCACAACCAGCGGGCCGGTCTCGCCTGAAACCTCGGTTCGAATCAGTGTTGCCTGCCCAACCGGCTCGGCGGAGAAAGCCTGCAGCGGACCGAATAAAGCAAAGAAGACACCTGCAGCGACAGCACCACAGAAGCGAGACATGGTCGACCCCCGATAAACTGTCAGTATATTAGCATATTGTTAACTTTAACGTCTTCTCATCTTCTTGGTGTAGGGAGTACGGCTTTCGCCTTCACCGGGAGTTGCTTGCGCACCACGCCCGCGGTCAGCTCTTGACTTCCTCACAGCTTCGTCCGACTTCACTCAGAACGAATGCGAGGACAAAAGCATGAGCGAAGCGGCAAAAAGCACGATCGACCAGGAAGAGGTGGACCGCTTTTCGGCGATGGCGGCCGAATGGTGGAGCCCCACCGGTAAATTCAAGCCACTGCACAAGTTCAACCCCGTGCGGCTCGCCTATATTCGCGATAAGGCAGCGGAAAACTTCGGCCGCGACGTTCGTTCCCCAAGGCCGCTAGAGGGTCTTCGCGTCCTCGACATTGGCTGCGGTGGCGGTTTGCTCTCGGAGCCGGTGGCCCGCATGGGTGCCAGCGTCGTCGGTGCAGATCCATCGGAAAAGAACATCGGCATCGCTTCGACCCATGCGAAAGCCTCAGGCGTATCCGTCGATTACCGTGCCGTCACGGCCGAACAGCTTGCAGAGGCCGGCGAAACCTTCGACATCGTTCTCAACATGGAGGTCGTGGAACACGTCGCCGACGTCGATTTCTTCCTGGGCACCTGCGCAAAGATGGTTCGCCCGGGTGGCTTGATGTTCGTCGCAACGATCAACCGGACGATGAAGGCCGCCGCGCTCGCCATCTTTGCGGCAGAAAATATCCTGCGGTGGCTGCCGCGCGGCACTCATCAATATGAGAAGCTGGTCCGTCCCGAAGAGATCGAAAAGCCGGTTGCGGACAATGGCCTTTCGATCATCGATCGCACGGGCGTCTTCTTCAATCCGCTGTCAAACCAGTGGAATCTGTCGAAGGACATGGATGTGAACTACATGATGCTGGCGAAACGCCCTGGCTAATAGAGGTCGCGAGGGTCAGACCCCTCGACGCGCCTGTCTCGAGCCACAGCACTCCTTGAAAGGCTTGCCCGAGCCGCATGGACACAGGTCGCGACTGCGCCGTTGCAGGCGACCGATCAAGGGCACCTTCACGGCCGATGGCAGCGACGATGCCACGAAGGCGACCAGCTTCGCCGAAAGGCTTGGAATCACCAGACGGCGTCCGGCTTTGAACCCGCGCCAGGCGCGCTCGGCCACATAGTCCGAGCTGAGCTTGGGCAGGATCTTGAACAGAGCCGCCCGACCAGCACCAGACCGCTCCAGAAACTCCGTCGCAACGGGCCCAGGCGCAACGCAGGTAACCGTCACGCCGGTTGATCTGACCTCTTGATGCAGCGCCTCCGAGAAGGAGCGGACGAAGGCCTTGCTGGCGTAGTACAGCGCCATGTTCGGACCCGGCGTGAAACCTGCTATGGAGCCGAGATTGAGCACGCCGCCGCGGCCACGCGCCACCATACCCGGCAGGAAGTGCAGGGTCAGGTCAGTGAGTGCCCGGATGTTAAGGTCGACCATGCCAAGCTGGTCGGCAATCGGCAGTGTCGTTGCCGCACCGCGCAAACCATAGCCGGCGCTGTTGACCAGCACCTCGCAAACAAGGCCGTTGGCCGTAAGGAAGTCCTTCAGCCGCGCCGATGCGTCGGCCGCAAGCAGGTCGAGCGAGAGGGTGAATGCTGGGCCGCCTGCCGTTTTCACATCATCCGCAGCCGCCTCCAGTCCATCCAGCGACCGCGCAACGAGGACGACCGTCGCACCTTCTCGGGCCGCCACCTTGGCAATCGCCCGGCCGATGCCACGGGACCCACCGACCACGACGACGGCGGGGCGCAATGCTTCACGCTGTTCGTCTGTCATGGTGCCATCCCCGACACCGCCTCATCGGGGATCGCTTCGCCTGAAGCCATCCCGCGGACTTCGTCGGCAATCGCCCCATTCAGGATACTTTCGAAGCGAACGAGCGCACGGGCAACGTTCGCGCCATCCATGACCCGGTGATCATAGTGGATGCGCACGGTGACCGTTCCGTCTTCGGAGATCGGGCCATAATTGAAAATGGTGGTCAGCGGCGTTAGAGGGTTCAACGACTCCGCCCCCAGGCCCGAATAGACCGACAGCTGGAATGTGCCGAAGCGCCGTCCGCGCTGACGGCCAAGGTTCAGCCCAAGCCACATCAGGAGCCATCGGATCGGGCCGGGTGCGCGCGCAAATTTCAGCGCCCTGCGGAATTCCTTGATCTCATGGATCGGCTTTGATCTGGCTGCAAGAAAATGTCCCTCGATCTCGGCAATGGACCGATGCTCCGGATCCTTGATCGTGCTCAGCAGAACGATTCGCTCGCCCTCCTGCTCGCGCTCATGCGCAACGGAGGCGACACTGACCGGATATTCGTAGAGTTGCGGCCGGGGCAGCTTGACATAGGCACGCCGCAACTCCGCCACGTCCTGGCTGAGAAGGGCATAGCCCTTCAGGAACAACACCGTCCAGGACGTCTTGCTCTGCTGCGCCATCCTCGCTTGCTGTAGCGGCGCGAGATTCATCTGCCGCTGCACCGTGACGCGCGGCACGCCGATCGAGAACCGCATCAGGTCTCCGACCAGACGTCGTGATGGCGAAAGCTTGACGGCGCGTCCCCGCATCCTGCGTCCTCTAGTAGATGTAGGGGATAATTCGCTTCGTCCGGTCCATGTAGGCGCGGTACTCGGGACCGAAAATCTCCAGCATCATCCGCTCCTCCTTGTCTACCCGCAAAAAGAACAGGACTGCGAAGCCGATCAGGCCCGCCAGCCCAACGACCCAATTCGCGAGCAGAAAGGCCTGGCCAAGCGCCATCAGCAGAAAGGAGGTGTACATCGGATGGCGGACGAGCGCGTAGGGGCCGTGGGAAATCAGCTCGTGTTTCTCGCGGATCTGCAGCGTGATCGACCAGTTGCGGCCAAGCGCCTTGTGCGTCCTGCGGAAGACCCACATGGCCGTGAAAAACAATAGAGCACCGAGAATCACTGCCCACAGATGAGCAGGGTAGTCGGCGGCTGCTGGCTTTCCGGTTGCGACGTAGAAGCCTGGAATAAAGGCAAGCCCTATCAACGCAGCCGTAAGACCCGCCGCCTCCACACCGGAGCGCCGGTCGCTGACGACCCTCGTGCGCCTCGCGCGGCGTTCCGAAGGATAGCGAATGGCATACCAGGCGATGATGCCAAGCACCCACACGATTTTGCCAATGAGAGTGACGCTCAATTCAGATCACCGGAGCCCTTCTACGCCTGCCATCTATGGTGCCGAACGACCCGACGGCTCGCTCCGCATCACGTATTCATCTCTCGGAGCTTTGTAATGAACTCTTGCGGACGAAGCCAGATGCTAGGCGTCTTGTATCCCATGGAACTTGCGATCTCGCCGACGAAATTGTTGCAATTGTCGACGGTGGCCTGCCACATCTTCGATTTGGCCTGCAGGTCACGAATGTAAGCGACGGTCTTGTTGTACTCCGCTTCGGTGAGCAGGATGCGCCAGCTTGCCGAACGATAGGCTTCTTCAAGATCGCCATCCGTGGCCCCGGTCGACGCCGGAACGGGGATGAAATGCCCGAGTACGTAAGGCGCGGCGTCGGGAGAAGCCGGCGCAAGCCCGGCGACCTGCGGATTGATCATTCCGCCAGCCTTGTTCAGGCGTCCGAACACCGCATAGGTATGGCCATAGGTCAGCGCATAGCGTGAACGGAATTCGATGAAATACTGCCCCTCGCGCTGGGAGGCTTTAGCGACTTGTGCACCGCTGGCGTTCGAGGTGTACCTCGGTTGCGGTGGCTTGTCGTCAGATTGGCAGGATGTGAGCGCGAGCGCGGTGAGAATCAGGAGGGATAGGTGGCCTTTAGCAAGCGTCATGCTACGCTTCATCTCCGAGATCGAAGAGCACAGACACCCAAACAGAAATGCCAGCCTAGGGTTGCGCATTTGCGCATTAGGCAGCCTGGCTCCGACAACGATTTGGGGGAGGGGCCACAAAGTCCCTCCCCCTTACTCAAAAGTCAGATGTTACTTGGTGATCGGGGCTTCTGCCACCGGTGGCGGGGCTTTGCCCTTGCCCTTACCAACTGCTCCGCAAGCCGTCAGGCTCGAAACGGAAAACAAAGCAACAAGGCACATGATTAGGATTCTGCTCATCAAGTAGTTCCTCTCCGTTAGCATGGAATAGGTTATCGAAGGCAACGATTCTACTAATAGCGGTAAATTAGCGACAAGCCAAGTGCAGAAAGGGCACACCTAGCCGTCGCGTCGCACAGGCGACGCGCAAAGCTAACAGAGGGTGGCAATATCGATACAAAATGTAAGTATCATACGACCAAAACGCCGGTCCCAATGGGCGCCCGGCTGTAGAGGTGAACGATGTCTTCATTGGTCATGCGGATGCAACCATTCGACACGGCCTGTCCGATCAGCCAGGGCTCGTTCGTTCCGTGGATCCGGAAATAGGTATCCCGCCCGCCTTGGTAAAGATAAAGCGCCGCGGCGCCCAGAGGGTTGTTTTCCCCTCCGGGAACGCCCCCAGCATACTGCGCCAAACGCGGCTTGCGTTCGATCATGCTCGCGGTCGGCGTCCACGATGGCCACTCGGCCTTCCGCCCGACAACGGCATTGCCCTTCAGAGTAAGACCTTCCTCGCCGACTGCCACGCCATAGCGTGTCGCGCGGCCTTCGTCCTCAACGTAGTAGAGGTAACGTTCGTAGGTGTTGACGACGATACTGCCCGGCGCCTCGCCGCCCGAATATGCAACCTCACGCCGCCGGTTGCGGTAGCTGACGCCATTCGAAGAAAAGGGAGACCCTATCGGCCAACTCGCCGTGGTGCATCCAGAGGTCATCAATGCCACACAGCCCAAGACTAGGCCACGGCGCGTAATATGGTCGTTATCCATCGTTACCTGCTGATTATGGTGAGCCCTATCGCTTTCCTTTAGCATCCTGTTGTATTCAGGCCAAGTCATCGGTGGACCGCTCAAGCGCTCTTCTGTGCAGAAACCTCCCTGTCGTTGTATAAGTTCTTCATAATGTCGCCGTGTCGGAGGGCGCCTCTTGCGGCAATGGGCGCCGCGAAGCTAGGTTGAGACGCTTCGCGCCGCGGCGCCGGCGCGTTTCGCGGGGCTTCCGGGAGGTTGGCAGCTGTTCGCGTTTGAATTGACCTTGTCGCAGGGGAGCGATAGCAAATAACGATGAATCTTGGTTTCGAAGGAAAAGTAGCGATCGTCACCGGCGCCGGCTCAGGCATTGGCGCGGCCATCTCCCGTCAGTTGGCCGAGGAGGGCGCGGAAGTTGTCGTCGCCGATATCAATGTGGAAGCAGCGGAGCGGGTTGCAACGGAGATTCGCGAAAAAGGAGGCAAATCTCGCCATTTTGCGGTCGACGTGACCGATGCTGCAGCTGTTGAAAAGCTGGTCAAAACGGTCGCCGAAACCTGCGGCGGCCTCCATCTTGCGGTCAACAATGCCGGCGTCGACGGCGTGCGCAGGGCGACGGGAGATTATCCGCTCGACAACTGGCACAAGCTGATGGACGTCAACCTCAACAGCGTTTTCTACTGCATGAAATACGAGATCGGAGCGATGCTGGCCCGCGGCGGCGGTGCGATCGTCAATGTATCCTCCGTGCTCGGTGCCGTCGCACTGCCGATCGCATGCGCCTATACGGCGGCTAAACACGGCGTCGTGGGACTGACAAAGGCGGCGGCGATAGAATATGCCCGCCTGGGAATCCGCATCAATGCGGTCGGTCCCGGCTGGATTGAGACACCACTCTCATCGGAACATCGTGATATTGCGAGCAGCCGTCGCATGGAAGCACTGCAGCCGATGGGCCGGCGCGGCACGCCCGAAGAAGTGGCAGCTCTCGTCTGTTTCTTATTGTCGGAGCAGGCAAGCTTCATCACCGGCAGCTACCATCTCGTGGATGGCGCCTACAGCGCGCACTAGCTCAATTCACATCGTCGGGCAAAACAGGCAGGGCCGCGATTTCGATGCCTTCGTCCAAAAGCGCTTGGGCCTCATCCATCGTGGTCTGCCCGATGATGCCGCGGGCGTCGCTTTCCCCGTAATGTATCTTGCGGGCCTCCTCGGGAAACCGCGTTCCGACATCCTCGGAATTGGCCCTGATCGTCGCAACAGCCTCTTTCAGCTTCTGCAACGCGTCGCGCCGCATCGTATCCATCGCCAGCGTCTGCAATTCATCCTTCTTGCGCGCCGTCGAAACCGAAGGCGCCATCAGGAGCTTGGAGATGGATGCGGAGTTGCAGGCGGGACAGGTCAGGAATCCTGATGCGATCTGGCGATCGAAATCGGCACTTTCGGAAAACCAGCCTTCGAATTCGTGGGCATTTTCACAACGCAGCGAATAACGGATCAAGCGGCCACGCCTCCTGCGACTGCCCCTGGAACCCTCTCGATTGAGAAATCACGGCCGTTTTTCAGATTGGGAATCTTGTCATGAGCTGACTTGACGGCCGCCGTATCAATGTCGGCAAGGATGACGGCTTCGCCCTCCGGCCCGGCCGAAGCCAGAACGCGGCCCCAGGGATCGACGATCATCGAATGACCAAAGGTCTCACGCCCGTCCTCGTGGTGCCCGGCCTGAGCAGCGGCAATCACAAAAACGCCATTCTCGATCGCGCGTGCCCGAAGCAGGATTTCCCAATGTGCTTCGCCGGTCTGCTTCGTGAAGGCAGCAGGCACCGTCATCACTTCGGCGCCGGCAACAGCCTGGGCGCGGAAAAGGGTGGGGAAGCGAACGTCATAACAGATCGCAAAGCCCATTTCAGCAAAGGGAAGCGACAACACGCGCGCCTCGGACCCCGGCCGGTAGGCAGCGCTCTCGCGCCAGCTTTCGCCGTTGTCGAGATCGACATCGAACATATGGATCTTGTCGTAACGATTAAGGATCTTGCCATCAGGCCCGAAGAGGTAGCCGCGGTTGGCAAGCTTGCCGTCATCGAGCGCAATAGCGGTCGAGCCCACATGCATGAAGATGCCGAGCTCCCGGGCCAATTCCGAACCTGTCCGCACGATGACGTCATTGGTTTCGTCGCGAAGCAGTGCCTTGGCAGCGGCACGATCGCGCTGCAGCATGCCTGTCATCTCAGGTGTCTGCACATAGATCGCGCCCTGGCCCGCAGCGTCGCGGACGAGGCGCGCCATCGCGGCAGCGTTCCTCTCGGGATCGACGCCGGAGCACATCTGGATGGCGGCAGCCGTAAACGTCATCGCACTTCCTTACGCGGCAAGCAGAGGATCAAGCCCGCCGGCCCGATCCAGCGCATAGAGATCATCGCATCCGCCGACGTGCTGCTCGCCAATGAAAATCTGCGGGAACGTCGTGCGGCCGTTGGCCTTGCCGATCATTTCCTGGCGAAGTTCCGGCGCAAAGGTCGCATCGTGCTCGACGAAATCCACGCCCTTTTCGGACAGCAGCGATTTGGCGCGCGCGCAGTAGCCGCAGGCTTGGCGCGTATAAATGGTCACGGGTGCCATGGGGTCTCCAGACAATACGGTTATCTTTTCGTCATATAGTTTCTGAAAGAGCCCTTGCAAAGGTCAAAACCGTGATGTCCGCCGCTCCGGCCTTGCGCAGTACTTTTGCCGCCGCGGCAACCGTGGCACCGGTCGTGTAGACATCATCGACAAGGACAAGCCGCTTGCCGAAGACGTCGTTGTCCCGCGCCTTGGCAATGGCAAAGACACCGCGAACATTTTCCTCGCGCGCATCTGCGCCGAGACCCACCTGAGGGCGGGTGCGCTTGACGCGCATCAGCGTTGCCGGCAGAAGCGCCCTTCCGGATCGCTGCGCCAGATGACGCGCCAGCTCTGCAGCCTGGTTGAATTTGCGCGAGAACATGCGGCTTCGATGCAGCGGTACCGGCAGGATGGCGTCACACCGCTCCACCATCCCGTCACTCGCGCGTAGCATCCATTCGGCCATCATTGGCGCGAGATCCGTTCTGTCGCGGTATTTCCGGCCATGCACCAACTGGCGCACCGGCTCGTCATGAAAGGCGGCTGACCGCAGCCGGTCGAACGGCGGCGGATTGGCAATCGCCTCGGCGCTGAGAATGCCGGAACCGAGATCATGCGAGAACGGTATCCCGAGGATTTCGCAATACGGCCGTTCGATAAAGCGCAGTCCGGACCAGCACGTCGGACAAAGGCCGTTGTGGCGACCGGTGGCGATGCCGCAAACCACGCATCCCGGCGGATAGACAAAGTCGACCAAGCGCCCGAAGGGACGCATTAGAAGCGTCCCATCCAACTTCATAGGCGATCGTCGTCTCCCAAGCCCCACTGCCCCAACCCTCTCGCGAAAGCTTAGCGCGTTTCGCCTTCGAGGAAAATCGCCTTGCAGCACCGGTTCTGCGGGACTATGCACTGCGCCATGGATATGATCTTCGACCAGGCCCGGATCGCAGTAAACCGGCATCGCGCCCGTCTCCACCATGACCCTAAGGCGACCTTCCTTCTCGATATCGCCGCGGAAGAACTCGGCGAGCGTCTTGCCGTGGTCGAACGGACCTTCGAACATGCGGTCGAGCTGCATGGCGCCACCGGGGCTGCGGCCCGCGCTGCGATCGCAACCGGCAAGGTCAGGCAACTGACACGGGTCGAAAGCGAGCACGCCTATGCGGAAGCGGGCGAGGCTATCATCGAGGCTGCTCTGGAAGAGGTTCCCCTGGAGCCACAGTCGGCAAACCTCGTGCTGGCCCCGCTCAGCCTTCACTTGACCAACGACACGCCGGGCGTCTTCATCCAGATCCGTCGCGCCTTGAAACCCGATGGGCTCTTTCTTGCCGCGATCCCTGGATCGGGCACATTGCAGGAGCTGCGCGAGATCCTGCTGGCGACAGAAATCGAAATGACCGGAGGTGCGAGCCCACGGGTCATCCCTTTCGCCGACGTGCGCGACGTCGGCGGTCTCATGCAGCGCGCCGGTTTCGCCCTGCCCGTGATCGATGCAGAGACCTATACGGTCCGCTACGACTCGATCTTTCCGCTGATGAAAGACCTGCGGGCGATGGGAATGACCAATCCGCTTCTTGCGCGCAGCCGCAAACCTCTGACGCGCGCCTTCTTCCTACGGGCGGCTGAAATCTATGCCGAGCGATACGCCGATCCGGACGGCCGGATCAGGGCAACCTTCTCGATCATCTATGTCTCGGGATGGGCACCGCACGAAAGCCAGCAGAAGCCGCTTCGCCCAGGATCGGCGAAGGTGAGGCTCGCCGATGCGTTGAAGGTCGAGGAGCATAAGCTGAAGCAGTAGAAATCGGCTCAGTTCGGGAACTGGTTGGCGATATTGCTCAAAAGGCCGTTGATATCGCCACCAAGCGCCCGCGCTCCACCGATGAGAGCCACGGATATGAGGGCCGCAATCAGGCCGTATTCGATCGCGGCCGCGCCACGGACGTCTGCCAGAAATGCCCTTATTAGTCGCATGCCAACCTCGGCGCTAAAGCGGCAGTCCTTCATCACGTTGCGTCTGCCGCGGCAGCAACGCCAGTATCAGCAACCAGCTCCGCTTCCGTAACCCTGAACCACGCAAACAGAACCCGGCGTTTCCTGAAGCACGCTGCGGCGGATCGTGTAGCGTTTGCCGTTCTCGGTCTTCGGTATCGAGCCCGTTGTCATCGTATCGAATTCCGACGGCGCGCTGGCAAAGACGCTCGACCTGGACTTGTCAGCAAGCATCGGCGTCAAGATCAAAGTGAGGGCAACAACGGCCGTGCCAAACAGCAGCGCAATATTCAGCACTCCCGTTCTGCTCGAGCCAGTCGAGGCCTGTTCTTTCTCTCTAACAGCTTTCCAGAAATCGTCGTCCATGCGTCAAGCCTTCTACACACACGCCAGTTGCTTGATTGAGGCCGATATTTGGCAGAAGGTGTTAAACGATCGATTAATATCCACACCCAAATTCGACGCTTACTGGATAATAATCAGAAGTTCCTAAAGTAAATCCTGCAACATCGGGATCAGGGGCTCGTCAGCGGGCGGCATCGGGTAGTCGCGCAGAGCTTGCGGCTTCACCCATTTCAACGCCTGCCCCTCTTTCCCGTGCGGAATTCCTTCATAGCGCCGGCAGACATAGAGCGGCATCAGCAGATGGAATTTCTCATAGGTATGGCTCGCGAAAGTCAGGGGCGCCAGGCAGGCGACCTTGGTCGTGATCCCGAGCTCCTCGTGAAGCTCGCGCACCAATGATTCCTCCGGCGTCTCGCCCGGCTCCACTTTGCCACCGGGAAACTCCCAAAGCCCCGCAAGCGATTTTCCCTCGGGGCGTTGCGCCAACAGAATTCGCCCGTCGGCATCGATCAGGGCACAAGCGGCAACGAGAAGGATGTTTCGGGCTGCCTCGCTCATCGTGACGGCTCCTGCCGCCAGTAGGAATAGCGGTAGGCTTCACGGAAGCCGAGCCGTTCGTAGAGTGCCAGGGCCGGAGCGTTCGTCGCCTTCACCTGCAACCAGGCGGAACGGGCGGTGCGCATCCTGGCCCAGCGCAGGGCCGATGTCAGGATTTCCATGCCAAGGCCCTCGCGGCGGCGCTCCTTGGCGACGGAGAGCGACATGATGCCGGCGAGGTCGTTGTCCTGAACGCAGAGAACGGTCGCAAGCGGCCCCGTTTCCGCATCTTCGATCATGAACAGGCCCGACGGCGGCTTGATCGCATTGATGATTTCGGCGAGCGCCGGCTTGAGCTTGGACGAGACGCCGTCGGTTGCCAGATTGGCATCCACGAAGCGGCCAATATCGTGAGTCGGCAGATGATCGAGCGTATCCGGCAGTTCCGCATGCGCAAGATCGCAGGTCATGACGATCGTCTCGTCGAAGGATGACCACTGCTGTTCCCGCACGAGGTCGATCAATACCGGCGAGGCGAGCGGCGTCTGACGCAGAACTGCCGGGCGGCCATAGGCTTCGAACTTGCGGCCTGCCTTGGCAAGACGGATTTCGACATCGCGGTGATCTGAAGGATCGAGCGGCACGATCGAATTCAGCCGATTGGACGGATGCCCCGCCGTCAGCCGTATCTGCCAACTGCCGTCGTACTGCACGGATGAGGCTGGCCAAGCCCGGAAGCCGACAGCCTCCAGCCTGCGCACGAGTGGCAGATTTGCCTTCTTGGATAATGCTTCAGTCAATGAAAAATCAGCTCCGGTAGTCACCGTTGATGGCGACATACTCCTTTGTAAGGTCGCACGTCCAGACCGTGGCGGTGCCGTTTCCAAGACCGATGTCGACCTTCACAGGAATATCCTGCTTTTTCATGACGTTGGTTGCAGCTTGCTCGGAATAGACGGCGTCGCGCTCGCCGTTGACGGCAACACGCACATCGCCGAACCAGATAGCCAGCCGATCGCGGTCGGCCATTTCACCGGACTTGCCGACGGCCATGACAATACGGCCCCAGTTGGCGTCCTCGCCGGCGGCCGCGGTCTTGACCAGCGGCGAATTGGCGATCGACAGCGCGATCTTCTTGGCCGCGGCATCGCTTTCGGCCCCAGTCACCGTGATCTCCAGCATCTTCGTCGCACCTTCGCCGTCGCGCACGACCTGCAGGGCAAGATCCTTCAGAAGATCATTGAGCGCAGCGCGGAACGAGGCAAGGCGGGCGTCATCGGCGCTCTCGACCCGAGCCTGACCGTCCTCGGCAGCCGCGCCGGTGGCAAACAGCATCAACGTATCAGAGGTCGAGGTATCGCTGTCGACCGTCATCGAATTGAACGTCGGATCAACGCCCGCGGATAGGAGCGACTGCAGGGCGGCGGGAGCAATATCGGCATCGGTGACCACGAAGGAAAGCATGGTCGCCATATCAGGCGCAATCATGCCGGCGCCCTTGGCAATGCCATTGATCGTCACCTTCACGCCGCCGATCTCGGCACTGCGGGTGGCGACCTTCGGATAGGTGTCTGTGGTCATGATCGCCTTGGCGGCCTCGAACCAGAAGTCACCGGTCGCATCCTTGTGCATCTGGTCGAGAACGCCAGAGAACTTCGTCGCGTCCAGCGGTTCCCCGATGACACCGGTCGACGCGAGGTAGACCTCGTTCTCGCCGCAACCGACGGCAGCCGCTGCCGACTTTGCCGTCAGGGCAGTCGCGTCGCGCCCCTTCAAACCAGTGAAAGCATTCGCATTGCCGGAATTGACGACGACAGCGCGTGCTGTGCCATGCGGCAGGTTTGCGCGGCAGAAATCGACCGGCGCCGAAGGGCACTTCGAGCGCGTAAAAACGCCCGCGACTGCGGCCGGCTTGTCGAACACCATCATCAGTACGTCGGTGCGGTTCTTGTACTTGATGCCGGCTGAGGCAGTGGCCATGCGCACGCCGCGCAGGGCGGGCACATTGGCATAGGATTTCGGAGCGAGCGGAGAAACGGAACCGGACATGGCAATCGACCTGGTGGCTGGAAGGATTTTCAGGGCGAAGTATAAGCCGGCTCGCCCTGCGGAAATACGACAACTGCTATAGTGAAGGGCCCGGAAGAACCGGGCCCTAAACTTTGGATTTTACTGCTGCGGCTGCGCGGCGGGTTCATCACCCGGCTGCGGCTGCTTGTTGGCGTCGTCATAGCCCTTGCGCAGCGCTTCGTCGGTGATCTCGACCTTGGACTTTTCCTTGGCAGAGGCGAGAAGCGCAAGGTACTTGTCGCGCATGACGAGCTGGCGAACCTGGTCCTTGACCTGATCGAAGGCTGGTGGAGCGGCGTCGCGCTTATCTTCGACCAGGATAACGTGATAGCCGAAATCGGTCTTCACGGGGGTCTTGGTGTAGGTGCCCTTGTCAAGGGCGAAGGCGGCCTCTTCGAATTCCTTGACCATGCGGCCCTTGGTGAAATAGCCGAGATCGCCACCGTCAGCCTTGTTCGGATCGGTGGACTTTTCCTTCGCCAGATCCGCGAAGCTCTTGCCGGCGTCCAGCTGCTTGATGACGTCCTTGGCCTCGTCCTCGGTCTTCACGAGAATGTGGCGGGCGTGAACTTCTTCCTGCTTCGGAAGTGCTGCGACTTCCTTGTCGTAGCGCGCCTTGACGTCCGCGTCGGTCACCGTGTCGACGACGTGCTTCTTGAAGTAGGCGTTGTGCAGTTCGCGATCAGCGAGATACTGCATGCGCTTCTTGAATTCGGCGTTCTGGTCGAGCTTTTCGGCCGTTGCGTCCAGTGCCAGCAGCTTGACGTCGATGGCGGCGGACAGGGCGGCGATCTTCTTCTGGTCGTCCGGCAGCTGGGCGAGCTGCGGGTCGAGATTGGCAACGGCCAGATCGAGATCGGACTGATGAATTTCGACATCGCCGACCTTGGCGACGACGGCATCCGGCTTGTCTTCCGCACGGACCGGCGCCTGGAACGCAACGAAGGTTGCGAACGCCATCACAGCGATTTTGTTGTAGTTCAACATCAAATAACCCTTCACAGTTACACCCACCGGCTTCAGCTTCGTGAATTCAGCCTGAAACAGCCATCAACACTGGAATGTGGCCTTTGTATATCAGCCAAATCCGTTGACATCATTCGACCCCCCTCTTATCTGTCACGCAACCTCGCGTCCAGAACAGTTTCCTGGCGTTTCGAGACGTGTGCCTGAAATTCGGCCGGGCAGCGGATAAGAAAAGCCGGGGAATATTATTGAGAAAGGACCAGTCATATGGTCAGCTTTGGCGGTATAGCCCGCAAAATATTTGGCTCTGCCAATGATCGCCGCGTGCGGTCCTTCCAGCCGAAAGTCGCAGCCATCAACGCCATCGAAGAAAAGACGAAGGCTTTGAGCGACGAGCAGCTGGCTGCCCAGACCGTCGAATTCCGCAAGATGCTGGCAGACGGCAAGACGCTCGACGACATCCTTGTGCCTGCGTTCGCCGTTGTGCGCGAGGCTTCGCGCCGCGTTCTCGGCCTGCGACCTTTTGACGTACAGCTGATCGGCGGCATGATCCTTCATGACGGCGACATCGCGGAAATGAAGACCGGTGAGGGCAAGACGCTTGTTGCCACGTTGCCGGTCTACTTGAACGCACTCGCCGGCAAGGGCGTCCACGTTGTCACCGTGAACGACTACCTCGCCCGCCGCGACGCCGCGACCATGGGCAAGATCTATGGCTTCCTCGGCCTGACCACGGGCGTCATCGTCCACGGCCTGTCGGACGAGGAGCGCGCTGCCGCCTATAACTGCGACATCACTTACGCGACCAACAACGAACTCGGCTTCGACTATCTGCGCGATAACATGAAGTACGAGAAGAACCAGATGGTCCAGCGCGGCCACAACTTCGCGATCGTCGACGAAGTGGACTCGATCCTCGTCGACGAAGCGCGCACGCCGCTGATCATTTCCGGTCCGCTGGACGACCGCTCCGACCTCTACAACACCATCGACGCCTTCATTCCGCAACTGAGCGAAGGCGACTACGAGATCGACGAAAAGCAGCGCTCAGCCAACTTCTCCGAAGAAGGCACTGAGAAGCTGGAAAACCTGTTGCGCCAGGCTGGCCTGCTGAAGGGCCAGTCGCTCTACGACATCGAGAACGTGGCGATCGTCCACCACGTCAACAACGCGCTCAAGGCCCACAAGCTGTTCCAGCGCGACAAGGACTACATTGTCCGCAACGACGAGATCGTCATCATCGACGAGTTCACCGGCCGCATGATGCCGGGCCGCCGCTACTCGGAAGGCCAGCACCAGGCTCTGGAAGCCAAGGAAAGGGTGACCATCCAGCCGGAAAACCAGACGCTGGCGCAGATCACTTTCCAGAATTACTTCCGTATGTACGGCAAACTCGCCGGCATGACCGGTACGGCGCAGACGGAAGCGGAAGAATTCGGCAACATCTACGGCCTCGAGGTTGTCGAAGTGCCGACCAACCTGCCGATCAAGCGTACCGACGAAGACGACGAGGTCTATCGGACCTTTGAAGAGAAATACAAGGCTATCATTGCCGAGATCGCGGACGCTCAGAAGCGCGGCCAGCCGGTTCTCGTCGGCACGACCTCGATCGAAAAGTCGGAACTGCTCGCCGAGATGATGCGCAAGCAGGGCTTCAAGGACTTCCAGGTCCTGAACGCCCGCTACCACGAGCAGGAAGCGTATATTGTCGCGCAGGCCGGCGTGCCAGGTGCGGTAACGATCGCCACCAACATGGCGGGCCGCGGTACGGACATTCAGCTCGGCGGCAACCTTGAAATGCGTGTCGAACGCGATCTTGGCGAGATCGAGCCCGGCCCCGAGCGCGACGCAAAGATCGAAGGGATCCGCGAGGAGATCAAGCAGCTCAAGGAGCAGGCACTTGCCGCCGGTGGCCTTTATGTCATCGCGACCGAGCGCCACGAGAGCCGCCGCATCGACAACCAGCTGCGCGGCCGTTCCGGCCGTCAGGGCGACCCTGGCCGTTCCAAGTTCTACCTGTCGCTTCAGGACGACCTGATGCGCATCTTCGGTTCCGACCGCATGGATAGCATGCTGCAGAAGCTCGGTCTCAAGGAGGGCGAAGCCATCGTTCATCCCTGGATCAACAAGGCTCTGGAGCGCGCGCAGAAGAAGGTCGAAGCCCGCAACTTCGACATCCGCAAAAACCTCCTGAAATACGACGACGTTCTGAACGATCAGCGCAAGGTGATCTTCGAACAGCGCCTCGAGTTGATGGAAGCGGCCAATATTTCCGAGACCGTCTCCGACATGCGCCGCGAGGTCATCGACGATCTCGTCGAGAAGCACATCCCCGAGCGCGCCTATGCCGAGAAGTGGGATGCCGTTGGCCTGAAGGAGCGGACAGCAGCCTTGCTCAACCTCGATCTGCCGGTTGAGGACTGGGTTAAGGAGGAAGGTATCGGCGAGGACAGCATTCGCGAGCGCCTGACGGAAGCATCCAATGCGGCTTTCACGGAGAAGGCCGAACGCTTTGGCGACGACATCATGCACTATGTCGAGCGCTCGATCGTCATGCAGACGCTCGACCACCTGTGGCGCGAGCATATCGTCAACCTCGACCACCTGCGCTCCGTCATCGGCTTCCGTGGCTACGCACAGCGCGATCCGCTGCAGGAATACAAGTCGGAAGCGTTCGAGCTCTTCACCTCGCTCCTGAACAACCTGCGTGAAGCCGTCACCGCACAGCTGATGCGCGTCGAACTCGTGCAGCAGGCACCTGCGGAGCCGGAACCTCCGTTCATGCAGGCGCACCACCTCGATCCGAATACGGGCGAAGACGATTTCGCGCCCGCGTTCCTGGCCTCGGAAGTGGTTGTCGCCCCGGAAAACCGCAATCCGACCGACCCGTCGACCTGGGGTCATGTCGGCCGCAACGAGCCTTGCCCCTGTGGCTCCGGCAAGAAGTTCAAGCATTGCCACGGCGCCTTCGCACAGGCTTGAGCCGGCCGGTAAGCTAGAAACAAGGCCCTCGCGACGGAAACGTCGCGAGGGTTTTTTTGTCCGCCCAGTTGTCGCTCGCGCCCAGCCCCTTCACAACTCCTGATTTAATAATCAGCGCACACTTCAGCCACAGAACTGTCGCTTTGTTCGCCGAGTTTGCGACCATATTCGTTTTGATTGCCGAGGAAGAGATGAACGCTTGCGCCCGAGCGGTTCCCTATTTCAGCCAGTGGGAAACGGCGTCGATGACGCTGCCTGTGCTTGAAAGCGGCTCGTCTGTATTATTGAGCGATCCGCTCTGGCACCAGTCTGGCGCCGAGACGGTCGAAGAATATGCCCGCTGGGCGGTCAATATCTGCGGCATGGCATGCCTGAAGATGGCACTTGCCGCACGCGGCGAGATGCACCGGACCATCGACCTGGCACGGGCCTGCACTGCTTTTGGCGGGTACGTCGTCAACGAGGCGGATCAATCGATCAAGGGATTGATCTATGCGCCGTTCGTCACCTTCGTCGGGCGGGCCTTCGGCCTCAAGGCCGAAACGATCACCAATCTGCCGACCACTGATATTCCCGAATTGCTTCGCAGGAACACATTCTTCATCGCCTCGGTCAACAGCCAGATCCGGTGGCCGGATCGCGAGCCGCCGTCGCGCGGCGGCCATCTCGTACTGGTAACGGCGGCATCGCCCGGAACGATCCGTTTCCACAATCCATCCGGCCATGACGCTCAAAGCCAGGCAGACGTCGTACTGCCGCTCCCAACCTTCGACCGCTTCTTCGCCAATCGCGGCGTGGCCATCATTCTCTGACAACCTCAACAGACCCATCCGAGCAGAAAATCATCATGCCGAACACGCGTTCTACGGAAACTGACCGGCCCACAGCCTCGCGCCTGCGGGTCGCTGTCCTCTTCGGCGGGCGTTCGCCCGAGCACGATGTCTCAATCCTGTCGGCAACCAATGTCGTCAATGCGCTCGATCGTGACCGCTACGACGTTCTTCCCATCTACGTGACGAAGGAAGGGCGGTGGTTGCTGATGGCACGGCAGACGGAACTGTCGACCGCAGCAACCGTCGGCGACGCTCCGGAATTGACGCTGCTGCCCGGCGGTCGGGGCCGCCTGCTAGCCATTCCCGCGAATGCAGCTCCATACGAAGTTCCGCCGATCAACATCCTGTTTCCCGTCCTGCATGGCATGCACGGCGAGGACGGATCGGTACAGGGACTGGCCGCCGTCGCCCGCGTGCCGCTCGCAGGCTGTGGCATCCTCGGCTCGGCAACGGCCATCGACAAGGATATCGCCAAGCGCCTGTTGAAGGAGGCTGGTCTACCGGTCGCGAAGGCCGTCTGCATCGAAGAAGGCGCGGAGCCGCCCTTCGCTGATGTTGTAAAAAAACTCGGCCTTCCGCTTTTCATCAAGCCCGCGCGCCAGGGCTCTTCCGTCGGCGTCAGTAAGGTAGCCGACGCCGACAACTACGCCGCCGCCCTCGCCGAAGGCTTCAGGCACGACCGCAAGCTGCTGGCAGAGGAATTCATCACCGGCCGCGAGATTGAATTCAGCGTGCTCGAACACGCCGATGGTTCGCTCTTCGTATCACTGCCCGGCGAGATAGTGCCCGCCGAAACCCACGGCTTTTATAGCTACGAGGCCAAGTATATCGACGAGAATGGCGCAGCGCTCAGAGTTCCCGCGCAACTGCCGAAGGAGATCGGGGAAGAACTGCGCCGCACAGCGACCAATGCCTTCAAAGCGCTCGGCTGCGATGGAATGGCGAGGGTCGATTTCTTTCTCACGCCCGACATGTCCTTCGTCGTCAACGAACTCAACACCATACCCGGCTTCACCAATATTAGCATGTATGCCAAGGCCATGGCCGCCAGTGGCGTCAGCTATGCCGAGGTTCTCGACCGACTGATCGAACGTGCGCTTTCCCATGCAGGCAGCTGATTTCTGGCGTTCCAGCCGTTGGCACGAATGACGGTGTCACAACCGTTTCTTAACGCCGTTCTGCCAAGACTTCGACGACGATTTGCCTGAAGAGTTTTGCGTGTTTGTGATGGCGGTCATTGAGACGGCGGAAAAGATGCTGCCTGCGGGTCTGCGCCCGGCGGGAAGTCGCCTGCTGCGCTCGTTTGTGACCGCTCTGACTGCGCGCGGCGATAAGGCTACAGCTCAGCGCATGGCGCTGACCGCCTTTTCCATCCGCATCGTCAGCGCCGCCCTCGCCTTTCTGTCGCAAATCGTATTGGCCCGCCTCATGGGCGAATATGAGTACGGAATTTTTGTATTCGTCTGGGTGCTGATCGTCCTCTTCGGCGATCTTTCCTGCCTGGGCTTCCACACCGCCGTCGTGCGGTTCCTGCCGCAATACAAGGCGGCCGGCTCTTTTGAGAAGATCCGCGGACTGACCGGCACCGCCCGCATCTTCGGATTGCTCTCCGGCACGGCCGCTCTTGTCATCGGCATGATCGCCCTGCATCTCTTCCGCGACAGGATCGAGGGTTATTATGTCATCCCGATCTTCCTCGGACTGGTCGCCATGCCGATGATCGCCCTCGGTGATATTCTCGAAGGCACGTCGCGGGCCAATCACTGGCCTGTCATGGCGTTGAGTCCTGCCTACATCGTACGGCCGGTCCTCATCATTCTTTTCATGCTGACTGCGATCGGGCTTGGCGCGCCGCGCACCGCGATGACGGCGATGCAGGCCGCACTCATCGCGACCTATGTCACCACCGTCGGCCAATACGTCGCAACGCTCTTGCGACTGCGCCGCCATTACCAAGAGGGTCCGCGCGAGGTCGACTTTCTCGGTTGGCTTGGTGTCGCCTTCCCAATCTTCCTTATCGAGGGGGTCAGCTTCCTGTTGACCAATTCTGATGTGGTCGTGGTCGGCATCTTCCTCGAACCGCACGACGTCGCGATCTATTTCGCCGCCGCCAAGACGATGGCGCTGGTCCACTTCATCAATTTCTCCGTGAAGGCGGCATCCGGTCCGCGCTTTTCAAGCCTCATCGCCGAGGGGACACGCGAGCAGCTCGCGGCTGCTGCGATCGACGCCGCGCGATGGACCTTCTGGCCCGCGCTCGCCATCGGCCTGGCCGTTGTCGCCGCCGGCCATTTTCTGCTCTCGCTCTTTGGCGGCGCTTTCACCGCTGGCTATATCGTGATGGCAATCCTGCTGGCGGGCATCCTCGCCAAAGCCCTGGTCGGACCGGCGGAGACGCTGCTGATGATGGCTGGCAAGCAGAACGTCTGCGTTCTGCTCTATGCCGGAGCGCTGGCAGCGAACATCAGCCTCAACCTGCTCCTCATCCCAAGACTGGGTATCGAGGGTGCGGCGATCGCCACGGCCTCGGCCATGGGCGTCGAAGCCATCCTCCTGCATTTTGCCGTCCGGCGCGCGCTTGGAATTATGCTTTTCGCATTTGCCACGCCTCCGGCCAAAACAGACATGGAAGCCTGATATAATGGTGCGCATTCCTCCAGCTACCGAAACGACCGATGTCACGACGAACCGCATGGTTCACGAGCTAGCGGCTCTCGATTTCGACATGCCACGGCCGGATGCGCGCGTTGAAGTCGGCCGTCCGGGCCGTGAACTCTGCCTCTATTCCGGCAAGCTCGGCTACGAACTGCAGGAAGAGCTCGATTTCCTCTCCAACCGAGCGATGGAGCCGAATGTCTTCTTCACCGGTCGCTTCCTCGCCCCGGCCATGCCGCGGCTGGATGATAGAGAGGTGAACTTCGCCCTGTTGCGGGATCTGAGCGACACGCGAAGCCGGATGCGCTTCCTGATGCCGTTCTCCATCGAAAAACCCGGCTTCGCCGTCGGCCCCTCGATCGTACGGGTCTGGTCGAACGGCTTTGCACCGCTCGGCACGCCGCTGGTCGATACCGAGGATGCAGGCGAAACGCTGGACAATCTCTATGACGGCCTGACCCATCGGGACCTGCGCCTGCCCCCAATTCTCGTGTTGCCGGATGTCAGGCTGAACGGGCTCTTTGCCCGCATGGCAAGGGCGGTCGCCATCGGCCGCAACCTGCCGATCACCATCGCCAATCCCTATCAGCGCGCCATGCTGCAGAGCGACGAGGAAGCAACCGTCTATCTGCGCGACGCGATTTCTTCGTCGCATCTGAAGGAGATGCGGCGGCAATGGCGTCTGCTCGAGGACTTGGGCACGGTGGTTTATAACGTCGCGCGCCAGGCGCGTGAAGTCCACGCGCGTTTCGAAGAGTTCCTTGCGCTCGAGGCCGGCGGCTGGAAGGGCAAGAAGCGCAGTGCGCTGGTGACCGATCGCTACCACACCGCCTTTGCCCGAGAGGCGGTTTCCAACCTCGCCGCCGTCGATGCCGTTCGTGTCCACACGATCGACCTCAACGGCAAGGCAATCGCCTCGATGGTGGTCTTGATGATGGGCGGCGAGGCCTACACCTGGAAGACGGCCTACGACGAAGCCTATGCGCGCTATTCGCCAGGCAAGTTGCTGATGGGCGAGGTGACCGAATGGCACCTTGACGACGCCAACATCGTTCGTTCCGACTCCTGCGCCATCCCCGATCACCCGATGATCAATCGCTTCTGGAAGGAGCGGGAGGAGATGGGCACGATGGTAATCGGGCTGAACCAGAACGGCGACCGGGACGTGCGCCAGGTGGCCGCCCAGCTCCATATGTACAGCAGCACCCGCAACGTCGCGAAGATGCTGCGACAGAAGATCATGTCACTCGCCCGGCGTGGAAAGTCTCCCCAGTGACGTCAGGTCACGCCAAAGCCGTCAGCCGGCAGCGGCCCGCTCCCTGAGCAGGCGCCGGATGACCTTGCCTGTCGTGGTCAGCGGCAGTTCCGGGACAAATTCCACTTCGCGCGGATACTCGTGCATCGAAAGCCGCAACTTCACCCATTCGCTGATCTCGGACGCCAGCTGTTGGCTTGGCTCGAATCCTGGCGCCAGCACGACATAGGCCTTGACGATCTCGGTGCGAACGGGATCGGGCTTGCCGATGGCTGCGGCCAGCTGCACGGCGGGATGGCCGATGAGGCAGTCCTCGATTTCGGCTGGCCCGATCCGATAGCCTGAGGAGGTGATGACATCGTCATCCCGCCCGAAGAAGGTGACGTAGCCGTCCGCATCCTGGCGCCCGATATCGCCTGTCAGAAGCCAATCGCCGACAAACTTCCGCTCGGTCGCCCCGACGTCGTCCCAATAGCCGAGAAACATCACGGGATCCGGGCGGCGGATGGCAATCTGCCCAGCTTCGCCAACAGGAAGCTCCTTGCCGGCTTCGCTGACGATGGCCACACGATGCCCGGGCACCGGGCGTCCGATTGCGCCGGGACGACTGATTCCGATCGCGGCGCTCGACGAAAGCACGAAATTGCACTCCGTCTGGCCGTAGAACTCGTTGACCGTAATCCCGAGCGTCCGCTTGACCCATTCCAGCGTTTCGGCACCGAGCGACTCGCCCGCTGCGCCGATGGTGCGCAAGACGAGATCATATTTGGCACGTGGATCTGGCACCGATTTCAGTAGCCGCAAGGCCGTCGGCGGAATGAAACCGTTGCGCACCTTCATTTCGGCCATGATGCGATAAGCCATGTCGGCATCGAATTTCTGCGCCGGCGAGGAGACGACGGGAACACCGAGCAACAGGCTGGGCAGCAGCGCATTCAGCAAACCGCCAGCCCAGGCCCAGTCCGAAGGTGTCCAGACCTTGTCTCCGGCCTGCGGAAATCCCTCATGGGCAAACTGCATGCCCGGTATGTGCCCCGCCAGCACCTGATGACCGTGAAGCGCGCCCTTCGGCGGACCGGTCGTTCCCGACGTGAAGATCATCAGCGCCGGATCGTGGGGCGCGGTTTTCGCGACCTCGAACACCGGGGGATGGCTTTGGAGCAGCCCTGAAAAGTATCGCACGCCCTGTCGATCGCCGTCGACGCAGATCACTTCGGAAAGGTCAGGTAGTCGCTCGCGGATATGACTGATGCGGTCGAGCCCGAATGTGTTGGTGATGACGACGGAAGCGCCCGCGGTCCGCAGCCGGTATTCCAGCGCCTCGACGCCGAAGAGCAAGGCCAACGGCAGTGCGATCGCGCCGATCTTGTAGATCGCAACATGGGCGATAACGGTCTCGAACGACTGCGGCAGGAGCAGGGCGACCCGATCACCTTTCGTTACCCCCAAAGACACCAGCGCATTGGCGAGCGACGCCGACCGGTCGGCCAGCTCGCGGTAGGTCATGGAGAGATGATTGCCGTCAGGGCTGAAGTGCTCAAGGCAAACGCGATCAGGCGTCCGCGCCGCCCATTCGTCGCTCACCGCGCGGCCGATATTGAAATCCTCCGGTATTTCCCAGGCGAAATCACGGTAAAGGTCTTCGTAGCGATCGCGCTGCGGTAGTCTCATCGGCGAAAATCCAGTCAAATGCTGCAGCAGCTAACACCGAGAGCCCGGCACACGCAAGCGCGAGACCTTGCGATGGCTTCTCGATGGTCACAAAACTTTTGTGTGAGGAGCAGACACTTTCAAGCTTGCCGCGCTAGATCAAAGGGCGCTGGGTAGCGACTCGTTTGGAGCAATTTCATGGATTACGTCAAATTTGGCGGCACTGGCTTGGAAGTGTCGAAGATCTGCCTGGGTTGCATGACCTTCGGCGAACCTGGCCGTGGCAACCACAGTTGGACACTCGGCGAAGAAGACAGCCGGGCATTGATCAGACAGGCGCTCGATCTCGGCATCAACTTCCTCGACACCGCCAACACCTATTCGGACGGCTCCTCGGAGGAGATCGTCGGGCGCGCGATCCAGGACTTTTCAAAGCGGGACGAGATCGTGCTCGCGACCAAGGTCTTTAACCGCATGCGTCCGGGGCCGAACGGCGCCGGCCTGTCGCGCAAGGCGATCTTCGACGAGATCGACAACAGCCTGCGTCGCCTTGGCACCGACTATGTCGACCTCTATCAGATCCACCGGTTCGATTATACGACGCCGATCGAAGAAACGCTGGAAGCCCTGCATGATGTCGTGAAGGCAGGCAAGGCGCGCTATATCGGCGCCTCCTCCATGTATGCCTGGCAATTCGCCAAGATGCTCTATACCTCGCGCGCCAATGGCTGGACGCCATTCGTCAGCATGCAAGATCATCTGAACCTGCTCTACCGGGAGGAAGAGCGCGAAATGCTGCCCTTCTGCCAGGATCAGAAGATCGCCGTCATTCCCTGGAGCCCGCTCGCCCGCGGTCGGCTGACGCGCGACTGGGATGAGAAGACAACCCGCAGCGAGACGGACGAATTCGGCAAGACGCTCTACAAGCAGGCGGAAGACGCCGATCGTACCATCATCGGCGTTGTCGGAAAGCTGGCCGAAAAACATGGTGTCTCCCGTGCCCAGATTGCGACCGCCTGGATCCTGCAGAAGGGCGCCGTCACGGCGCCGATCATCGGCGCGTCGAAAGCCAAGCACTTGGCCGACGCCGTCGCCGCACTGTCCGTAAAGCTGGCCCCAGAAGACGTCGCCGCGCTCGAGGAACCCTATGTTCCCCACAGGGTCGAAGGTTTCAAATAACGCGACAGTTTGGAGAGTTGCCGGTCGCGGGCGTTGAGCCGGCGACCGCGGCCACTTCCGTTCAAGGATATTGCCATGACGACGATCCCCTTCGAAGCGCGCCGCTTTCAATCCACGGCCGCCTACTACACGCGCTATCGCGTTCCCTATCCCGATCAACTCATCGGGCAGGTTGCCAAGCGCGCCGGCCTCGTGGCCGGCGAGCGTGTGCTTGACCTTGGTTGCGGCCCCGGTCAGCTCGGCATTGCTTTCGTGCGGCTGGCCGGAGCAACGGTCACTGGCCTCGATCCGGAACCGGAAATGCTGGAGGCGGCGCGGACGGATGCAGCCGCCGTCGGTGTCAACGTCACCTTCATCAAGGGCTCTTCATACGATCTCGGCCCGCGCTTTGCGCCGCTCAAGATGACGGTCATGGGGCGTTCGTTTCACTGGATGGACCGCCTGGAGACGCTAGGCTCTCGATGAAATCACCGTGACTGACGGTTGCGTGGTGCTGTTCGGCGATCGCCACATCTCCTCGACGCCCGACTGGCGGCAGGCCGTCAACGAGATCGCCGAGAGCTTCGCACCGGAGCGCAATGCCAATCGCGAACGGCGGAAAAGCCCGGATTGGATTGAGCATGAAAGCATCCTCCTTCGCTCGCCCTTCGGTGATCTGGAGCGGATCTCCGTTGTGAGGGAGCGCAAGCTCGGCCTCGACGATATCGTCGGCCGCGCCTTCTCGACCTCGGTGACATCGCCACAGGCGCTTGGCGAAAGGACGGCAGCCTTCGAGGCCGAGCTTCGCGCCACCCTCCTCAAGCTTTCGCCCGAGGGCAGCTTCCTGGAGGTGGTGGAGATCGGCGGCCTGATTGCACGCCGCGGCTAGCCTTCGGTCCTGTTCTCAAGGGAGAGTGCATCGCGAGTCGCATAGAGAAAGCTGTCGGAGAGTTCACGGCTCTCGACGGCTCGCGCCAGGATCACCGCACCCATCATCGCTGAAAGCGTCGTAAAGCCCTTCTCGCGCCGTTCCTCTGGCGTCTTGCCGGACACAATCTTGGACAGAATATCAACGAGCATCGAAAGCCCATCGTTGAATGTCTCGCGCATCGCTCCGTGACTGCGACTGACTTCCTGGGCAAGCGAGGCGAAAACGCAGCTGCCGCCTGGGTCGTCGACGCTGCAGCGCGACAGATAGTGATTGAGCAGCGCATCGAACGGCCGCTCCGGCGCCGACGCGATGATCTCGTTCCAGCGAATCTTCACCTTCTCGATCAATGCGCGGCTCACTTCCAGCGCCAGCTCTTCCTTGGATTCGAAATGGCCGTAGAACCCGCCATGCGTCATCCCGGCAGCCTTCATGATCTCGGCGACGCCTATGCCGTCGAAACCCTTTTCGCGAAACAGCACCCCGGCAACCGTCAGGATCTTCTCGCGATTCTCGGCAAATTTCTCTCGGCTGACCCGCATTCGGTTCTCCGCAATTGGCAGCTTGACAATTTATATGACGTCAATCATCAATACGCAACAATTATGATGACCATCATCTAAAAGCTTCCGATAGTCTCCGGCAACCTCAAAACGGAACGGCCACATGGTATCGACTGCACTTGCTTCATCTCTGGCGCGACGCAACATCCACTATGGATGGGTGGTCGTTGCAGCAACCTTCCTGACCATGCTGGTGACCGCTGGCGCGATGGGCGCCCCCGGCGTCCTCATCAAGCCGCTCCAGGACGAGTTCGGTTGGGAAACTTCGCAGATATCTTCCGCGCTCGCCGTCCGGCTGATTCTGTTCGGGCTTATGGGACCGTTCTCGGCCGCTTTCATGAACTATTTCGGCATCCGCAAGGTTATCGTCTTCGCCATGGTCCTGATCGGCGGCGGCTTCGTCGGCTCGCTCTTCATGAGCGAACTCTGGCAGTTGCTCCTGCTCTGGGGAATCGTCGTCGGCTTCGGCACCGGGCTGACCGCAATGGTGCTCGCCGCAACCGTATCCGCCCGCTGGTTCACCAAGCATCGCGGCCTCGTGGTAGGCATGCTGTCGGCGAGTTCTGCGACGGGACAGCTGGTCTTCCTGCCACTGATGGCGGAGTTGACGGAACGGTACGGTTGGCGCGCAACAGTCTTTCTGGTCTGCGGCATGATCATGTTCGCCGCACTCATCGTACTGGCCTTCATGCGCGACCGCCCTTCCGACCTCAACCTGCCCGCCTTCGGCGAGGCACATATCACGCCACCGCCGCCAACCGAATCCGGGCTGCTGGCGATGCTGGCAACGCCGGTCACGGTTCTCAAGGAAATCTCCGGTACCTCGACCTTCTGGATCCTGTTCGCCACCTTCTTCATCTGCGGTCTCAGCACCAACGGCCTGATCCAGACGCATTTCGTCACGCTCTGCGGTGACTTCGGTATCATGCCGGTGGCTGCCGCCAGCGTTCTTGCCGTGATGGGCATTTTCGATTTCTTCGGCACGATCGGCTCCGGCTGGCTGTCGGACCGCTTCGACAATCGCTGGCTGCTCTTCTGGTATTACGGTCTGCGTGGCCTGTCGCTGCTGTTCCTGCCCTTCAGCAATTTCAGCTTCTACGGACTGTCGATCTTCGCGATCTTCTATGGCCTCGACTGGATCGCCACCGTGCCGCCGACCGTCAAGCTCGCCGCCGACCGTTTCGGTCGCGAAAAGGCGGGCCTCGTCTTCGGCTGGGTTTTCACAGGCCATCAGTTGGGAGCGGCGACCGCCGCCTACGGCGCCGGCTGGTCGCGCACCGAACTGCAGAGCTATCTGCCCGCCTTCTTCATTGCCGGCGCCTTCTGCCTGCTCGCCTCCGTCCTCGCGATCACGCTGAAGAAGTCGGCCGTCCATCAACCCGCCGCCGCGGTCGCGCATTGATACCGTTTCCGGCCGCACGTCGCGAGCCGGAAACTCCAACAAATCAAGCCGAGAACTTCGCCCGCCGTCTTGCGCGCGCGGGCGAACGCATGCTAGACAGCCGCCTCGTCGGTATCCGTTGCCCCATTGGCGGAATTGGTAGACGCGCTCGACTCAAAATCGAGTTTCGAAAGAAGTGCTGGTTCGACCCCGGCATGGGGCACCATCCCGACAAAACGCTAGTGATTTAATTTCCTATTCTTTGGCGTTTTTGTCTCAAGCACGCAAAACCTCGAAATCAGCCTGTCTAGGCCGAGAGCTCTTTGGCTTGCGCATTGATCTTCTCGCAGACATCCTCGAACGGATCACGCATTGGCACCAGAGGCGAGGCGCCGAGAAGAAGAAGGGCTTTCAGATGTTGCCAGCCGCCTTCCTCGCCCAGAACCGTCGCATAGGATGTCATCGGCTCGCGTAGCTCACCAGCATACAGGCGTTCGTATTCCGCGAAATTTCCGAAATTATCGCGATTGCTGTCCGAGGGGTGGAAGGTTTCTGCCGCAGCGCCTTCAGCAAGGATTACTTGGTGTGTCGCGAGCAGAACGGCGTAATACTCAATCGTCAAATCGTCGCGCGGTGCGATCGGCGCGATTGTTGTGCCGTTTACGAGATCCTTCACTCGGATAAGTACGCCATTCAGGAACAGAGCATGGCCGGGTGACAGGTAGAGATCGGAATGTGGCGTGCCATCGCCCAGTGCATCACGTGCCACTCGAATCGGTACGACGCCTTCCTGCCAGCACGCGCCTCGCTTCGTAAATACCTGCCGACCGACCCACTTGATTGGGCTGGTTTCTCCTTCCAGAAGAACAACGCGATCCCCCGTCTGCAGGTCCTCGACACGCTTTTCGCCGCAATCCGTAAGGATTGACGTCCCACGCAGAAAGCACTGCGCACCGCCGCCAGAGTTGCCATTTCCGCCAGAGTTGCCATTTCCGCCGGAGTTGCCATTTCCGCCCGAGTTCCCGTTCCCGTTACGTGGGCCCGCTCTCACCGGCAAAGACGACGCTGCCATTGCAAGGGCTGCCACGCTTGCAACGCGAGCGCCGGCAGCGGCCGCCACTCCCAGAAAACGTCGGCGCGCGGTATTGCGTGGCAGATTCGGATCTTGGAAATAAGGCATCCTGACGCTCCTTGCTACGAACAGCGTTGGACAATCGATAATACGCCTTCCACCTTTTCTCGCTAAGTCGGCAGAAAGGCTTAGTACGAAACGTGCTCGTCCAGGGTCCGGAGCTTCTCGTCCAATGTAAGGGCTGTGAGGCGCGCTTTAGCCGATGAATTCGGGCCCGCGACAGACATCGCGGAGAAGGACATAACGATCCCGTAAGCTATTGCTATGTCTGATAATTTCGAAGGGTCATAATTTCGCGCGCTTGCCACACCCCGGCATGCGGCAGCCACTGGCAGATGCCACGCAAGATCAGCGCTCGATCCGCTCCGCCCGCGTCTCGGCAAGACGAGCGGCATCGCATGACATGCTTTAGTGGAAGCTCCCAACGAAAACGACGCCCAGGGAGATAAAGATCACCGCCCCCACAAGCGCGACAAGCTTCCCGATTGCGCCGGGGACCTGGACACCTGAGGCCTCGACCTTGAATGCCAGATAAAGCGGGAACGCCACGAAGAAGATCGAGATCCACTTCGGACGCATGATCGTCGCATCGACGGCGAGCATGATCACGTAGACCAGAAACATGCTGATGACGAGCATCCGGCCGATGACCCTCGTCCATTCGCTGCTGGTGCCAAGGATCGTCCGGATATGGCCACGATAGACAATGGCGAGGATAGCGAGCGTCAACGCCGAACATTTGACGATCGCTCCCAACAGCTCCCAGGCCGCAACCACTTGCTCGGGCATCCCGGCGCTAGCGGCTGCCCGCAAATTTTTCAGCGTGTCGCCGGTCGCCAAATCCAGATGGGTCACGATCCAATAAACATGCGGGGCCGCGACGATGAGACCAACCGCGATGGTCACCGCCAGCCGCCAGTTGAAGACCAATCGCCGCAGGCCAGGTTCGAGAAGGAGCGCTGCAACCGTCGCGACCGGGACGATCGCAAAGTTGTACTTGGCAAGGAATCCCAACCCGGCTGCTGCGCCGAGAAGTGCATAATTGCCGGTCGACGGTCGTTCCGCCATCAATGCCAGTACGTAGAGAAAGAACGCGACGACAGCGAAGGCGCCGACGCTGTGAGTTAGATCCCGCTGCGAGAGCAGAAAGACCACAGGCAGGCTCAGGAAGCCGATGGGGGCGATCCATGCAGTTTCGCGCTTGCCCATCACCTTGCGGGCCGCGAGACAGAGAAAGATGCAACTCAGCAGCAGCGTCCCGTTCTTTACGAAAGCCAGCGTGTCGACAGAGGCGCCGAAGATCTTGGCGAAATAGTAGAATAGCCAGTCGTAGAGCGGCGGCTGGTCGCCGTAGCCCAGTTGCAAGGCATGCGAGAGCCTGATCTGCTCTGCCTCGTCGGACGCCAGATCGCCGCCACGCAAGAGTCGAAGAACGAAGCTGGCGCTAAAGTATGTGGCGAGCAGGAGCACGGGCAGGAGTGTGCTTAGACGCGTGGCACGCCGGGTGGAAAGGTATGAACTATCAACAGTATCAGTCAACTTCTGCCCCGTATGCGCTCGGTCTAAACGAGTATTCAGGACGAAGATATGCAACTACTCTAATGGAGAGTATAGCGCTTCACCTGCAATTTCAGGGGTTCTCCAGCATCGTTCAGAAGCTGGGTGTTGCCGCAGGGCAACGCTTTCTCATCTCGTCGTTTGCAACATTGCTGCCTCAATCGGGCTCTACCCAGCAATTGGCCCGACGCGGCAAATCAACTGTTTAATTTCTTCGGCGTTTCGGCCACACTGCGCCCGCCAAGAGGGAAAGCGCACGCGTGCATCAGGAAGTATCGCTTATTGCAACAGTTGCCGTGAGTTTCGTCTGCGCGGCGATACTCGGCTATCTCGCCGATCGAGTGCGTCTGCCGCCGCTTGTCGGATACTTGTTTGCAGGCATCGTGATGGGCCCTTTGACGCCCGGCTTCGTCGCTAATGCCGAGCTTGCCAGCCAGTTGGCGGAGATGGGCGTCATCCTGTTGATGTTCGGCGTTGGCTTGCATTTTTCGACCGCCGACCTGCTTGCCGTGCGCGGGATTGCCGTGCCGGGCGCAATCGCGCGGATCGTCGTCGTTACCCTGCTCGGTATCGGGCTCGCCAGCTGGTGGGGCTGGAACCTTGGGGCGGGAATCGTCCTTGGACTCAGCCTGTCAGTAGCAAGTACGGTTGTGCTGTTGAAAGCCCTGGAGGAGCGGAACCTGCTCAACTCCGCCAGCGGCCGCGTCGCCGTCGGCTGGCTGATCGTCGAAGACCTTGCCACGGTCCTGGCACTGGTGCTTCTGCCTGCCGTCGCCGAATTGCTCGGTGGTCATGCGACCGCGGGCGGCCTTGCACACAACGCCGGGCTGCCGCTTCCGCTGACGATAGCGCTGACGCTGGTGAAGGTTGGTGCCTTTGCGGTCATGGCAATCTTTCTAGGGCCGAAGATCGTCCCTTGGCTCCTGACGCTCGTGGCGAGAACCGGTTCGCGCGAACTTTTCACCCTGACGGTCCTCGCAATAGCGCTTGGCATCGCGTTCGGCTCGGCGAAAGTCTTCGGCGTTTCGTTTGCGCTCGGCGCCTTCTTCGCAGGCGTGGTGATGAGCGAGTCCAACCTCAGCCATCGGGCCGCAGCCGATTCGCTGCCGCTTCAGAACGCCTTTTCGGTGCTGTTCTTCGTCTCGGTCGGCATGCTGTTCGATCCGTCGATCCTGGTGCGGCAGCCGATGGCTGTCATCAGCGCGCTGGCGCTGATTGTCGTCGGCAAGACCATCGTCTCCTTCCTCATCGTCGTCATGCTTCGCTATCCGATCGGCATGGCACTGACCGTGTCAGGCGGACTGGCGCAGATCGGCGAATTCTCGTTCATTCTCGCCAGCCTCGGCGTTTCTCTCGGGCTGCTGCCAAGTGACGGGCAGGACATCATCCTCGCATCCGCCATCATTTCGATCACGCTCAATCCGCTCGTCTGCTTGGGTGCCGAAGCGCTGCATACCCATGTGCACACCAGATGGCCGGTGCTCAGCAATCGCTTCGGTCGCCGCCGGCACGAGGCACTCGGCCGCGAGCTTGAAAAAATCCGAGCGATCAACGAGGCCCGCGAGCACAAGCATCAGCTCGAGATGGAAGAACTTATCGAAACCTTCCCGCTGTTTGCCAAGGTCGATGAAGATTCGCAGGAGGAGTTGCTGCTCCTCTTTCGGCCGAAATCGGCCTTGCCGGGCGAACGCGTGGTGCGCAAGGGCGACCGAGGCGATGGCATGTATTTCCTGTCATCGGGCGCAGTGGAAGTACAGCTACCGGGCGAGCCGATCCGGCTGGAGCCGGGCGCGTTCTTCGGCGAGATGGCGCTGCTCAGCGGCGGACGACGCACCGCGGACGTCGTTGCCGTGGATTTCTGCCAGTTCTTTGTGCTCGAAAGACGTGATTTCAACATGTTCACGGCAAAGCATCCCGTTCTGCGTCAGGCCGTCAGCGAAATGGCGCGCGAACGAACCGAAATGAACGTCATGCGGCAGAAGACAGATCAGCCCTCCAGCGTCGACTCCTGAGCTCATCGCCGCCGTTTGATCACGAAGATTTTTGGCACGTCACCCTACGAACGACACAGCAAGCATTTACAGCGGCGCAGACGCCCCATAAAGCTCATGCGCTCGAAGCGAAAGGATCGGAATGCTCCGCAGACTCTACGACTGGACCATGTCACTCGCGGGCCGGAAATCGGCCGAAGTCTGGCTCGCCGTTATAGCCTTCGTCGAAAGTTCTGTCTTTCTGGTTCCTGCCGACGTTCTCTACCTGCCGATGGGGCTCGCAAAGCCGGAACGCGCCTATCGCTACGCGCTGGTCGCAACCGTTGCATCCGTCCTGGGCGGCATCGCCGGCTGGGCGCTCGGCTACTATGCCTATGATGCGATCGCTCGCCCGGTTCTGGAATTCTACGGAAAGCTTGGCGCCTTCGAGCAGCTCAGGCTCTATATCCACGATGAGTGGGAAATCCTGCTGTTGCTGCTCGTCACCTCCGGCCTGGCGCATCTGCCGCCGATCAAGGTCGTGACGATCCTTGCCGGCGTCATTCACATGAACCTCGGCTTCTTCGTTATTTCCGCGATCATCGCACGCGGTGCCCGCTTCTTCTTCCTCGCCTGGCTGCTGCGCCGCTATGGCGAGCCGATCCGCCACTTCATCGAGAAGCGCCTTGCGCAGGTTACAGGCATTGTTGCCGCCGTCGCCATCGCCCTCGGGATTGCCTATAAACTACTTGCCCACTGAGCTATTCGGAGTCCGTTCATGCCTGCCTCGTTTTCCCTTGCTCGCCCGGTCGTCGGCTACTCGCTGGTGCTCGCACTAGGCATGGCGGTCGTCGTCGGAACTGCGCTTGGTTTTCAATATATCGGCGGCTACATCCCCTGCGCGCTCTGCCTGCTGCAGCGCCAGCCCTACTATTACGGCATTCCGGTCGCGATCCTCGGCGCGGTTGCCTCCGCAGTCGGCCTTCCGAGCTGGATCGGCCGGGCATTCCTGCTTGCCGCCGGCATGCTTATGATTGTCGGCGCCGGCATGGGCGTTTATCACTCCGGTGTCGAGTGGCAGTTCTGGGAAGGACCGGCGACCTGCTCCACGACGGCAGGCAGCATGACGCAGAATGCCGGCGACCTGCTGGGCGAGCTGAACAGCATCAAGGGCCCCTCCTGCACAGACGCCGCGTTGCGCGTCCTCGGCCTCTCCTTCGCAGGCTGGAACGTGATCACAAGCCTTGTCCTGGCGGCTTTCGCCTTCGTCGGCGTCCGTAAGACGGCCTGAGCCTGTCTGAGTAGAGACTGATCAGGGCTGCAGTTCGCTATCCCAGTAGAGGTAGTCGAGCCAGCTGTCGTGCAGGTAGTTCGGCGGGAAAAGCCTGCCGTTATTGTGCAGGTCTTGCACCGTCGGCTGGTACGGCTTCTGATTCGGGAACATGCCTGCCTGCTTCGGCAGCTTGCTGCCTTTTCTCAGATTGCAGGGGGAGCAGGCAGCAACGACATTTTGCCATGTCGTTTCGCCGCCATGGGCACGCGGGATGACGTGGTCGAAGGTCAGGTCATCGTGCTCGCCGCAATACTGGCATTCGAACTTGTCGCGCAGGAACACGTTGAAGCGCGTAAAGGCCGGGTTGCGGGAAGGCTGGACATAGGTCTTGAGGCAGACGACGCTCGGAAGCCGCATCGAAAAACTCGGCGAAGATACCGAATGCTCATATTCTGCAATGATATTCACACGGTCGAGAAATACCGCCTTGATCGCGTCCTGCCAGGACCAAAGCGACAAGGGGTAATAACTCAGGGGCCTGTAGTCAGCGTTCAGGACGAGCGCTGGCAGGGCCTGGGGGGAGACTGCAATCGTCAAGGGACTCTCCTGATCGATTCGGCATCTGCCCTCTTATATTAGGCCGGTTGTGACGGCATTGTGAAGTCTAATAAATTCAGGCATCAATCCTTGTATTTACTGCACGGTCACTCAGTCGACCGGCAGCATACCGCGACCGAGCTTGACGGCGTAATAGGCCCAGAATAGCCTCGCCGCGATCGATCGCCACGGTGACCATCCACCCGCCATGAACGCCAGCTCGCGAGCAGCTGGGCGAGCGCCGAGATCGAATGCCGCAGCCACGGCGTTCTGCAGGGCGACGTCGCCGGACGGAAAAACGTCCGCATGGCCGCCGCAGAACATCAGATAGACCTCGGCGGTCCAGGGACCGACGCCTTTGAGAGCCGTAAGCTTGGCCAGCGCCTGGTCGGGCGGCAGCGCAGAAAGCGCTGCAAGGTCGAGACGGCCCGAGGCAACCGCCACGGCAATGCGCGACAGCGTTTCGGCCTTGGCGCGCGAAAGACCGAACTCCCGCCAGGCCTCCGGATGGAGAAGCACATAATTATCAGCCGTCAGCACGCCTTCGCTCGGCCGCATCCGTTTCCAGATCGCTTCGGCGCTGGCTCTCGACACCATTTGCGAGACAATAATGTGCGCGAGCCCCTCGAATCCCGGTTCGCGCAGCCGCAAAGGAAGCGGGCCAGTCTCGGCCGCAATGGCAGCAAGTCTCGGATCCAGGTGAAGCAGCTTCTCCAGCCCTTCTCTCACGTCATCGTCGCTGCGAATGATCAACACGCTTCCTCGCGATCCCATCGAATCCGTGGCAGAAGAAAGCATGACCGCGATTCCCCGTCAAAAGCCTGTCTTTCGTTTTGCGCCAAGCCCCAATGGCCCGCTGCATCTTGGCCATGCACTTTCTGCCTTTCTGAACAGAGACATGGCGGCGTCCGCAGGCGCACGCTTTCTGCTGCGTATAGAAGACATCGACCTGACGCGCTGCACACCCGAATTCGAGGCCGGCATTTACGCCGACCTCGAATGGCTCGCCATAGACTGGGAACGACCCGTGCGGCGGCAGTCGGAGCATTTCGCCGAATACCAGTCGGCGCTTGACCGGCTGGTCGACCTCGGCCTCGCCTATCCCGCCTTCATGACGCGGGGAGAGATCAAGACGCGCGTTGCCGCCGCCGAAGCCAATGGCACCCCCTGGCCGCGAGACCCCGACGGCTCGCCGCTCTATCCCCCCGACGATCGTCAACGCGCCGATTTCGACCGACGGCAGCTTCTCGCATCAGGCGTGAAACACGCCTGGCGGCTCGACATGAGCAAGGCTTTGGAGGCTGCCGGCGAGGCTCTTTTCTGGGAGGAAACAGGATACGGCGACCGTGGCACCATCGCCGCAAATCCAGGCGCGTGGGGAGACGTTGTCCTGTCGCGGTCGGATGCGCCGTCGAGCTACCATGTCTCGGTCGTCCTCGATGACGCGCTGCAGGGGATCACCCATGTGGTCCGTGGGCTCGATCTCTTTCACTCAACCTCGGTGCATAGATTGCTGCAGACGCTGCTCGGCCTGCCGGCGCCTGTCTACCATCACCATCGCCTGATCACCGATGAGGACGGACGCAAGCTTTCGAAGAGCCGAAGCGACACGGGGCTTTCCGAACTTCGCGACCGCGGCCTGTCACCGGCCGATATCCGTCACCTTGTCGGGCTTTGACGCCTTGGCCTGACCTCTGCCCAGGAAATTGTTCTTGAAGATCGCACGCACGCGGAACTTCAGGAGGGCGGCATTGATCTCGGCGCCGACAATGAAGATGACGCCGACCATATAAAGAAAGATCAGCACGATCATCACCGATGCCAGGCCGGCATAGGTCGCCGTATAATTGGCGAACGTCGCGAGGTAGTACGCGAAGATCAGGGCTCCCACCAGCCAGAGCAGCAGCGTTACCAACACGCCTGGCGCCACGTCGAATACCCGGCGCCGGCCCGCCGGCAGCCATAGGTGAACGACGAAAAGGCCGATAGTCAGCATGAACAGCGTGCCGTAGACGCGCCAGCTGAAAACAACCTCGAGCGTGTCGGCAAACAGCGGAAACCAATAGCGCGCGTAGTTCAGGGCAATCGGCACCGCCACCAGCAGGACGCTGACGGCGGCGAAAATGACCACGGCGATCATGACAAAACCAAGGCTTGCCAGGCGGGTGAGATACCACGGCCGCGTTTCCTGGACACGATAAGCGCGATTGAGCGAGATGCGCAGCGCCTCGACTCCGTTCGAAGCGAAGTAGGCCGCCGCCAGCACGGACACGGTCAGCAGGCCGCCGCGCGGTATCGTCAGAACCTGGATTACCTGATCGACAAGCGGCTTGGCGATCGCCTCGGGCCAGGTGTCGAAGATGAGATGTATCGCCCTGTCCGAGAACTGGTCAGCGCCCAGGAAGGTCGCCAGTGTCGTCCCAAAGATTAGAAATGGAAAAACGGCGAGAAGCGTCGACAACGCGACATGGCTCGCCATCGCGAAGCCGTCATCCTCTATAAGGTGGCAGATAGCGTCGTAGACCACATCATAGAAGATGCGCATTATCTTCGGCATTCCGTCTCCCGGCTTTGATCGTTGTGTCGCCCGTTCGAATATGGGAAACCACTCCTATTTTGTACAGGAATCATTCCATGTCGGATCAGCGCACCATCATCGTGACCGGATGCTCTTCCGGGATCGGCGCGTACTGCGCCCGCGCGCTGAAGGCCGATGGCTGGCGGGTCTTCGCCACCGTGCGCAAGTTCGATGATCTGGCCGCCCTCCAAGCCGACGGCATCGAGGCCCTCCGCATGGACTATACGCGGCCCGATACGATCTCGGATCTCGTGCGCGACGTCAGCGAGCTGACGGGCGGACGCATCGACGCGCTGTTCAACAACGGCGCCTACGGGCAGCCCGGCGCCGTCGAGGACCTGCCGACCGAGGCTCTGCGCGCCCAATTCGAAACGAACGTCTTCGGCTGGCACGAGTTGACACGTCAGGTCGTGCCGCTAATGCGCAAGCGTGATCAGGGGCGGATCGTCCAGTGCTCGTCGATTCTCGGTGTCGTGCCGTACCGCTTCCGCGGCGCCTATACCGCCTCCAAATTCGCTCTCGAAGGCCTCAGCATCAGTCTTCGCATGGAACTGCAGGGTAGTGGCATTCACGTGAGCCTGATCGAGCCGGGCCCGATTGCGTCTCGCTTTACGGCAAATGCGCTCGTAAAAATCCACGAGCACATAGACGTCAGGAACTCGGTCCATGCGGCAGATTACCGCCGCCAGCTTGCGCGTCTTGACGGCTCGGGGCGCCCCAATCGACATAAGCTTGGTCCGGAAGCCGTTTATACCGTACTGAAGCACGCATTGAACTCGAACAATCCGAAACCACATTACCCCGTAACCACGCCGGCAAAGCAGGGCATGGTGTTGAAAAGGCTGCTGCCTGCAGACCTTTTCTATCGCCTGATGCGCTGGGTGGACTAATCAGGAAAGCCAAAGCCAGCATGTCCACGGTCACCTATATTCTCGCGATTATTGTCATGGGCATTGTCGCCATCGTACTGATTCGCGGTCTTTTCAACATGATGAAGGGCGGCAATCCGAACCTTTCCAACAAGCTGATGCAGCTGCGCGTGCTCCTGCAGGCGATCGCAGTGCTCCTCATCATGCTGACACTCTGGCTGACCGGCGGCGGCCGCCCTAGCTAAGGCGGAGAAAAAGAAGGGGGTAGACATGGTAAGGCTCAACAAGATCTACACGAAGACCGGCGACGACGGCACGACGGCCCTGGTTTCCGGGCCGCGTCGGCTGAAATACGATCTGCGTGTCGAAGCCTACGGCACCATCGATGAAGCCAACTCCGCGATCGGCGTCGCGCGGCTTCACATGCAGGGCATGCCGGTCCTGGACCGAATGCTGACACTGATCCAGAACGATCTCTTCGATCTCGGCGCCGATCTTGCAACGCCGGACGATGGCAAACCGCCCGCACACGAGCCGCTGCGTATCGTTGAAAGCCAGGTCTCGCGGATCGAGAACGACATCGACGAATTGAACGCTGACCTGCAACCTTTGAGATCTTTCGTGCTGCCGGGCGGTCACTCGGCTGCCGCTCATCTTCACCTCGCCCGCACGATCGCGCGCCGCGCCGAGCGGCTGATGGTCGAGCTTGCCCGCACGGATGGCGAGGTCGTCAGCGATGCCGCGTTGAAATACGTCAACCGCGTTTCGGACTTCCTGTTTGTCGCGGCCCGCCACGCCAATGACCGCGGCCATGCGGATGTGCTTTGGGTTCCGGGAAAAAACAGGTAGGCTCCTTCCCGACTATGTGGCGCGAACGCCGGGGCAGGCTTCATGTTCATACCGCTGCACGATGCCAATACGCTGAAGCATATCAAGGTCCAATGGGTGACGATGGCGCTGATCGCGGTGGATTTCGCGGTTTGGCTATTCACCGGGGTGGTCGCCAACGAGTCCGCGTCGCAGGCAACGATTGTCGGCCTGGGCTACATTCCCGCGGTTGCGTTTAACCACGCCAGGCTGGCGCCGGCGCTGGCCCTTATCCCGGAACCGCTAACCTACATCACCTATTCCTTCGTGCATTCCGGCTTCTGGCACCTTGCGCCGAACATGGTTTTCCTGTGGGTCTTTGGCGACAATGTCGAAGATGCGATGGGGCACTTCCGCTTTCTTATTTTTTATCTGCTCTGCGCGGCCGCCGGCGCTCTCGTCCATGGCCTTGTGGGGCCGACATCGGAAGCGCCGCTCGTGGGCGCCTCGGGCGCGATCTCAGGCGTGGTCACCGCCTACGTCGTCTTGCATCCCCGCGTGAAGGTCTGGGTGCTGGTGCTGATGCGCGTCCCGCTGCCCTTGCCGGCCTTCGTGCCGCTCCTTCTCTGGATCGGCCAGCAATTCGTGATGCTGGTCTTGGAACCCGACGGCAGCATCTCCTGGGGCGCCCATGTCGGCGGCATCGTCGCCGGCGGCCTGTTGGTCCTTCTGATGCGTCGCCGCGGCGTCCCGTTATTCGATCGGGAGGTCGTCACGCCCAGGGCTGTCAAAAACCGGCCAGCCGCCAACCCGACGATGGTCGTGACGCCCGGCCAACAGCTGCGCCCGCGCCTGCCTTGGAACAAGCAATAACTCCAATATTGACGTGAACGTAAGCGTAATATATCCACGGGATCAATTTGCCTATCTGCGCCATGGAAGCGTTGTGTTTGGAGGAAAAACGCGTATCCATGTCGCCATTCGACAATCGGAGCAGCGCCGAAACGCGCATTTTCTTGGCGAAAGAGTTGAAGGAAGGACCCCATGAAAATTCTCGTCCCCGTGAAGCGGGTGGTTGATTACAACGTGAAGATCCGCGTGAAGCCGGATGGCACAGGCGTCGAACTCGCGAATGTGAAGATGTCGATGAACCCGTTCGACGAGATCTCGGTCGAGGAAGCGCTGCGGCTGAAGGAAGCCGGCAAGGCCGAGGAGGTGATCGTCGTCTCGATCGGCCCGGCCAAGGCCGAAGAGACGCTGCGCACAGCACTTGCCATGGGTGCCGACCGCGCCATCCTGGTGGAGACCGACGATGCCGTCGAGCCGCTCACTGTGGCCAAGATCCTCAAGGGCGTCGTCGACGCCGAACAGCCGGGCTTGATCATCACAGGCAAGCAGGCGATCGATGACGACAGCAACCAGACCGGCCAGATGCTGGCGGCCCTGCTCGGCACGGCGCAAGCGACCTTCGCCTCGAAGATCGAGATCGAAGTTGCTGGCCCTGGGGGCAAGGCCCAGGTGACCCGCGAGGTCGATGGCGGCCTGCAGACGATCGAGGTCAAGCTGCCGGCCGTCGTCACATCAGATCTGCGCTTGAACGAGCCGCGCTACGCCTCGCTGCCGAACATCATGAAGGCGAAGAAGAAGCCGCTCGACAAGAAGACGCCGGCCGACTTCGGCGTCTCCACCGCGCCGCGTCTGAAGGTCTTGAAGACCGAGGAGCCGTCCGGCCGCAAGGCGGGCGTCAAGGTCAAGTCGGTCGCCGAGCTGGTCGAGAAGCTTAAAGTCGAAGCCGGCGTGCTTTAAAGGTTCGAGAAAGGGAGATATATCCATGGCCATTCTTCTTCTGGCTGATCACGACGGCAGCCACCTTTCAGACCAGACCGCCAAGACGCTGACGGCTGCCGCCAAGATCGGCGGCGAAGTGACCGTGCTTGTCGCCGGCGCCGGCGCCAAGGCCGCGGCCGAACAGGCTGCCAAGCTCTCGGGCGTGTCCAAGGTGCTGGTTGCCGAGGACGCAAGCCTTGCCAACAATCTGGCCGAGCCGCTGGCCGCCCTGATCGTTTCGCTGGCCGCAAGCTATGATACGATCATCGCCGCCGCCACCTCGACCGGCAAGAACGTCATGCCGCGCGTCGCCGCCCTGCTCGATGTCGCGCAGGTCTCCGAGATCATCGAGGTGGTTTCGGCTGACACCTTCAAGCGGCCGATCTATGCCGGCAACGCCATCCAGACGGTGCAGGCGACCGACGCCAGACGAGTCATCACCGTGCGTACCGCGTCGTTCGCCGCCGCTGCCGAAGGCGGTTCTGCCCCGGTCGAAGCTATTGCGGCCGCGGCCAACCCTGGCCTGTCGAGCTTCGTCAAGGACGCGCTGTCGGCCTCCGACCGTCCGGAACTGACGTCTGCGAAGATCATCATCTCCGGTGGCCGTGCCCTCGGCTCTGCCGAGAAGTTCAAGGAAGTCATCCTGCCGGTCGCCGACAAGCTCGGTGCTGCCGTCGGCGCCTCGCGCGCTGCCGTCGATGCCGGATACGCCCCGAACGACTGGCAGGTCGGCCAGACCGGCAAGGTCGTCGCTCCTGATCTCTACATCGCCTGCGGCATCTCAGGCGCCATCCAGCACCTCGCCGGCATGAAGGATTCGAAGGTCATCGTCGCCATCAACAAGGACGAGGAAGCTCCGATCTTCCAGGTTGCCGACTACGGTCTCGTCGCCGATCTCTTCGAAGCACTGCCGGAACTGCAGAAGGCGCTCTGATGCGTGCAGATGCCCTTATTTCGCACTTGCGAATGACTGGAAAATTATCTTTTTAAGGGCTACTACTTCTGCCGGGCGATCATTTGCCCGGCAGTTTTGTTAGAAAAATGCGGCAGCGCGGCGGCGCATGCCGAGCGGGGGTTTGGAGATGAACGCGGTGTTGAAGACGATTGGCATTATCGGCGCAGGCCAGATGGGTTGCGGCATCGCGCAGGTTTCGGCAGATGCAGGCTATAAGGTCCAGCTCTACGATCTCTCCGAGGAACGCGTCCAGCACGGCCTGGCCACCATCAACGGCAACCTCGCCCGCCATGTGACGAGCGGCAAGATGACGGACGAGGAGCGTTCCGCCACCCTCGCCCTGATTTCCGGCTCCTCCGACATCAACGATCTTGCCGCGTCCGATCTCGTGATCGAAGCCGCGACCGAAGACGAAAACGTCAAGCGCAAGATCTACGCCCAAGTGTGTCCGGTCCTGAAGCCGGAAGCAATCCTTGCCACCAACACGTCCTCGCTCTCGATCACCCGGCTCGCTTCCGCCACCGACCGCCCCGA
This sequence comes from Rhizobium sp. RHZ02, assembly GCF_014851575.1. NCBI lineage: Bacteria > Pseudomonadati > Pseudomonadota > Alphaproteobacteria > Hyphomicrobiales > Rhizobiaceae > Rhizobium > Rhizobium sp. RHZ02. The sequence goes on along the minus strand of NZ_JACUZX010000002.1, from coordinate 477,430 downwards.
GCACTTCATGGGCATCCATTTCATGAATCCGGTGCCGGTCATGAAACTCGTGGAACTGGTTCGCGGCATCGCGACGGACGAAGTGACCTTCGCAACCGCCAAGGACTTCGTCGCCTCGCTGGAGAAAACGGTGACGGTCGCCGAGGATTTCCCGGCCTTCATCGTCAACCGCATCCTGTTGCCGATGATCAACGAAGCCATCTACACGCTCTACGAAGGCGTCGGCAACGTCGACGCCATCGACACCGCCATGAAACTAGGCGCCAATCATCCGATGGGGCCGCTGCAGCTTGCCGATTTCATTGGCCTCGACACCTGCCTGTCGATCATGCAGGTGCTGCACGACGGCCTGGCTGACTCGAAGTATCGCCCCTGCCCGCTGCTGGTGAAATATGTCGAAGCCGGCTGGCTCGGCCGCAAGTCCGGGCGCGGCTTCTACGATTATCGCGGCGATACGCCGATCCCGACCCGCTGACGCCAACCGATCTCGACGATCCGCACGGTCTCGTTTCATTCTTGCCGTTCGAAGGTTGTCCGCCGAAACTGATGAGCTGGCGAAACCAGAACCTATGCGCCGCGAGCATCGCGCTTCGCCTGCGAAACGGCGCTCGCCTTCCGCAGTCTACCGCGCTCCATGGGGCGGATGAGATCTTTGCGCTTTGTGCTTTCGATCGAGTGCATGCCTGCGTGGGCCTGCCGCGTGTTAAATGACTCGTCCTTCTCGCTTTTCGCTTCTTTCCTTCGTGCCAACGCGGCGCGCATGTTCTCGACCATCTGAATTTTAGCAAGCATTCGACGCCGGCGGGCCTGTTCCGCGTTCACGCTGCGCACGCCCATGGCCAGAACTTCGAGTTTGCCTCTCGTGCCTGTATCCTTGCGTGCCGGTGTCGCCCCTTTGGGTTGCGCCTTGCCTCTCATTTCCCTGCGCTGTCTGTTCGCCTCGCTTTGCGCACGATCGCGCCTTTCACGGATTCGCTTGGCGAGATCAGAGAGATCTGTATCCGACAAATCCTGCATTGCCGGATGGTGAGTCTTTTGAACGAGCTGCCATTCGTCCGCCGTTAGCAAACGCTCTGCCTGCTTGCGCGAAATTGCCATCTACGCCTCCTACGCTATCGCATCAGTACACCGACTTGGTTCGAGAGGGCTCGCTGCGCACCAGCAAAGCGAGCTAGAGCTTCGAAAGCTTGGTTCGGTCGCGGGTCCAACTTATCCGCGCGACTGTGTCCGATTCACAAACCTAGCGCTGACGGCAAGGTCGGCAATAGACTTTCAGTGTCGCTAGTCGCACGGTCACTGCGATAGAAGTACTCCAGGTTGCCGGCGTTCGCGACCCGGCCACGGCTTCCGGTCGGCGGTGCGCCAACCGCAATTATCGCAACGCCGGGATGGAAAGTAGCGCGATGATGGAAAGCACGCCTAAAGCAGCGGCCGTGCCGAGTGACTGTGTGATGCCGAAGTTCTCCATCGCAAAAGCCAGGACGAACGGCGCAAGCGCCGACAGGATCAGCCGCGCTGCCATCATTCTCCCTTGCAGCTTGCCGTAACCGTCGCTGCCGAAGAGATGCAGAGGCAGCGTACCGCTGACGATGCTCAGCAGGCCATTGCCCATGCCGAAGATCACGGCGAAAGCCATCGCACCCGGCACGGACGGAGCCGTGAACAGCAGCACCAACACGCCGCCCGGAATCAGCATGGCCGCGATCACCGCCAGATGGATTGCCGGCAGGTTCTTACCGAAGACCATGTTGATCAGCCGGCTACTGACCTGCGATGGGCCGAAGAGTGTCCCCACGAGGGCAGCGGCTCCGCCGAGTCCAAGGCCGGACAGTAGTGGCACCAGATGCACCAGCGTGGCCGAACTGACGAGCGACATCAGTGATAAGCCGCTGACCATGATGGCAAAGCCGAGCCGGCGGCGAGCAGGTGGCAAGATCCCCTCCACTCGCTGGGCGGCGACCAATGCCGCCGTCGTCCGTTGCGTGCTCCTGCTGCGCGACAGCCATGCATGGATCGGCAGGCAGATGGCCAGGTTGAGAACGGCGAAGATCAGATAAACGTTCTGCCACGTAAGATGCGCATTCAGCGCCGCGGTGATTGGCCAGAAAATCGTCGAGGCAAAACCGGCAATCAGCGTCAGATAGGTGATGCTGCGGGATGCAACCTGTGGCCGGATCTGCACAAGCAGCGCGAAGGCTGCGCCGTACTGAACAAGGTTTGCGGCAACTTCGACGGCGATGAGCGCGGCAACAAACACGGCCTTGTCGGGCGCGAGAGCGCAGGCGGCCAGAGAGACAGCAGCAATAAAAGAGCCCGTAGCCATCACCCGGCCGGCGCCGATCCGGTCAAACAGCGCTCCCAACCACGGAGCCGTCAGGCCGCCGACCAGAAGCGCCGCAGAGAGAGCGCCGAAGACCCATTCCTTCGACCAGGCAAACTGCGCGGCCATATCGGGAGCAAGAATGCTGAAACTGTAATAGAGGGTGCCGTAGCCGATGATCTGTGTCACACCGAGCGCCAGCACGGCCAGAAGCGGCACGCGTTCAGACAAGGCGTTTACCTTGGGCATCGAGAACCTGCTGCCCGTCTTCCTTGGCGAACGGACCTTTGTGGGTGCCGGGCAGGATAACCAGGACGACCTCCGAAGGCCGGGCGAGGCGCGTGCCCAGCGGGCTGATGACGAAGGGACGGTTTATCAGGATCGGGTCCTTCAACATGGCATCGAGCAACTCGTCATCGGCCAGGTCAGGGTTGTCGAGTCCGAGTTCGGCGTAGGGCGTATCTTTCTCGCGGATCGCGGCACGGACGGTCAGGCCTGCATCCGCGATCATCTTGATGAGTTGTTCACGGCCCGGCGGATCTTTCAAGTATTCGACGACCACAGGTTCGATGCCCGCATTGCGGATCATTGCCAGCGTATTACGCGAGGTGCCGCATTTCGGATTGTGATAGATCGTGACGTCGATTGTCATGGCGCAGGTTCCGTTTCAGTCAGTGATTGAGGATTGCGAGCTTCCATCAGCAGCCAACTCGCCAGCAACAGCGCCAGCAATGCGCCGAGGATTTCCGCGACAATAAAACCCGGCAGATCGACCGGGCGGATGCCGGAAAAGGTGTTCGTCAGCGAGCGGGCGATAGCGACCGCAGGATTGGCGAATGAAGTCGAAGCGGTGAACCAGTAGGCCGCCGTGATGTAGAGGCCGACCAGCCATGCCACCGCATCGGCACGAAAGCGCAGACCGGCGAGGATGACGAAGACGAGGCCGAACGTGGCAGTCACTTCGGCCAGCCACTGCGCGCTGCCGGTGCGGATGGTGGTCGAGACCTGCAGCAGAGGCAGTCCGAACATGGCATGCGCGAGCAGCGTTCCGGCAACGCCGCCAAGGATTTGTGCACCGATATAGGCCAGAGTAGACATGGCAGTCAGCTCACGGCGCAGCGCGAAAACCAGCGACACGACCGGATTGAAGTGAGCGCCGGAAATCGGCCCGAGGATGGTGATCAGCACAACGAGGATCGCCCCCGTTGCCAGCGTGTTGGCGAGCAGCGCAAGCGCCGTGTCCGTCGTCAGTCTGTCCGCCATGGTGCCCGAGCCGACCACGGTTGCGACCAGAAGAGCTGTGCCCAACGCCTCCGAGGCAAGGCGACTGGAGAGCGGAAAAGATGTCATGGCCTCAGGTCCCGGACTAGATCAGGACGTTCATTGAATTTTTCCCTTGCCGGGCGGGCAGCAGGCAGCGATTTCCGCAGCCGGCGCACAGATTTCCAGATGGCCGGCGCAGCAGTCTTCCATCAGGAAGCGCACGAGGCCGCCGAGCGCATCGTAATTGGCGGTGTAGATGATCGAGCGGGCTTCGCGCTGCTGGCTGACAAGGCCCGCCCGGTCCAACTCCTTCAGATGGAAGGAAATGTTCGAGGGCGATAGTTCGAGCTTCTCCGCAATCGTCCCGGCGGCCATGCCCTCGGGGCCGGCAACGACGAGCATGCGGACGATCTGGAGGCGGGTCTCCTGAGACAGCGCGCCGAACGAAGCGAGGGCTTGACGTTCATCCATAATTCAATAATCCTTGAAATGTTGAAACAAGGAGTACCTCAGATGAATGCGATCGACAAGGCCCTGTCTTCAGATATCAGCCTCGGCCTTCTGCTTGAGGCCCTGGCAACGTCTCCAGATCTGCCTCTGGCGTTCCGCTACGACGGTCGGTTGGCGAAGCCGGGCTATCACGTCACCGAGGTCAAGGCCGGACAGTTTTCGGCACTCGACTGCGGAGCCAACCCGGAAGCTTGGGCGGAGACTTTCGTTCAGCTCTGGGATATCGAGGAGGGCGACCGCACCCACATGCCGGCCGGCAAGTTCGCCGCCATCATTCGCAAGGTTTCCGAACATGTGCAGCTTGATGGCTCGGCGAAGCTGACCTTTGAGGTAAGCGATGGTGTGCAGCCGATGCAGCTCTATTGCGCCTCGATCCCGGTCATCAGCAACGGTGTGGTGCAGGTTGAACTCCTTCCCCGCGCGGCAAGCTGCAAGCCGCGTGACCGGTGGCTGGCGAAGCAAGCCCAAGAGACGGCCTGCCGCGGGCCGGCGAATGCTGCTACCAAGTGCTGTGGCTAAATCCACCACTGACTGCTTGCGACGGATAGGAGACGCTGACGGATGATCGGAGCGGCAACGGCGTCACCCGTCACCCGAAGACTGAAAATCGCGGCCTTTGCCGGCGAAACCGTCGAGCGTCGGCGGTTGCCGTCTTCGCCCTTGGAGGAAAGCCAGCGATCAGCTTGCGACCCAAAGAATGCAAGCCAGCCCGGCGAAGAAGACCGCAAGAACGAGTGCAAGCCTGGCGAAGATCCAGCAATCGTCTGCTCGATCGAAGGCAACCTCGTGCTTATCGGTGTGCCCAGATGATTGCGCTTGAGCCGCCTGACGCGATTGCACCGCGACGTAAAGTAACCACCAGCGACCGTACATCGCCTCATCCTTCCAGCAAAACTGCATGACTGTTCAAGCGGCCAGATGATCGACCGCACCGGCTAAGATTATCGGTGCGGGCATATCTTTTCGATTGGATGGACGGGCACCCGATGTAAGCATCGCATAAAGGACGGTGATGGACTTCGCTGGCGCGATCCTGCTTTGGCCCGCTTGGCGCCGGCTTGCCTTTAAATGGGGAACCCCAACTCCGAGACCGTCGTCACGATCAGCGATCGCATCCACAGATGCGCTCGATCCTGGTCGTAGCGGGAGTGCCAGTAGAGGTTCACGTGCGGCGCGGGAACATCGATTGGCGGTTCGAAGACCATCAGGTCGAGCTGCGCCTTGACCGCTCTCGCAAACTGCACGGGCACCGCCGCGACATGCGAGCCGGCGGCAACGGCGAGCGCCACGCCCTGAAAATGCGGGAGCGCAAGCGTCACGTTACGACGAAGCCCGTGCGACTTCAGAGCCTCGTCCACCATGCCGGAAAGCGTCCCATCGATCGAACGTATAGCATGGGGCAAGCGGGAAAAGAGATCGAGCGGAATCTGTCCGCCGTCCGGAATCGCTGCAATGGCCTCGTTGTTTCGTGATGCGATGATGACGAAGGGCGATTGAAAAAGCAGCGCGCTTGATACCCAATCCGGTAACTCGAGCGGACGCTCGAGGGCCATATCGACCGCATTCTCTTGAAGCAGCCTTGCGACGTCGCCCCTGGCGCTATCAAGCAAACGCAGGCGCACATTCGGCGCTTGTTCGTGCACCTTTCGCGCCAGCTGGGGCATCAACAGCATGGAAAAGAAGTCGGCCCCCAACAGCGTGTAGGTCCGATCGAGTTCGCCTAGTTCCAGGCCGCGGACCGAGCGGATCATTCCCTCGATTTCCGCGAGCGCCAGGCGGGCCCTTTCACCAAGTTCGACTGCCCTGGGCGTGGGCAGCATTTCGTTTCCCTGCCGCACGAAAAGATTGTCGTTGAAGAGGTGGCGAAGCCTGTTCAACGCCGCACTCACGGCCGGCTGACTGAGACCGATACGATCCCCGGCACGCGTGACGCTTCACTCCCGCATCAAGGCATCGAAGACGCGCACGAGGTCAAGTCGAGACCATTGAAATTCATGGCGTGGATTCAGTCCATACGATCATTGGATTGGATCGGAGTCAGGCTCCGACGCTAAAAACCGCTCATTCGTAAGCACTTCAAATCCTGGAAGGATCAGAGATGAACATGAACACCCATCCGCGGTCAAATGGCGAGCTTCGCTGCTTTGGCAATACGCTCGTCGCCATCCGGTTTTCATCCCTGGCAAGCGATGACAAGATCAGCGTCATCGAGCATTGGATGCCATGGGGAGAGACGCCGCCTCTGCACGTTCACCATCGCGAAGATGAAGTTTTCCATTTGCTCGAAGGCGAGATGCGCTTCCAAATCGGGCAGCGAGAGGTTCGCGCCAGCGCGAGGCAGACACTGGTTGCTCCGAAGGGTATCCCGCACAGCTTTCGGGTCGAAAGTGTCGCCGGCGCCCATTGCCTGACGATCACGTGGCGATGACTTCGAGACAATGCTGCGGCAGGCAAGCCAGGTCGCCGACAAGGCGAACTTCCCGCCGCGACCGCCCCGTCTCCCGAGATGATCGACGCGCTCACGCGCTGCTGCGCCGAAAACCATATCGCGATCGTCGGGCCGCCGCTCTCCTAAGGCGACGTCCCCACCTACCTTTGATCAGCGCCTTCTCGTCGCTATCCCAGGCGGCGGGCCGTTCATGTGGAGATCTGGCCGCCCTCGCCGCCGTCCAACAGGCGCCCCGCAGAGCTAGACCAGTTTTGCTGTTTAGCGCTTGCTCGTCGGCCAATGTGGGGCCATTCTCAGGATCGATCCTGGCGGTTCGCCAAGACGAGAGGTCAGGCCTGCAACGCTGAATCTCGACCTCGGCAGCGCCCAACGCGGGCTCGACTTCAAAGCACTTGTCGTGGTGCCTTTCTGATCCCCGCGGCGAGGAGGTTGTTTATGTCTGTGTGCCATGTCGAACATCTGTTGCAACCGGGCGACCAAGCTCCGAACTTTGTGCTGGATGCAATCTCACGCGAAGGGAAGATCGCACTTGATGACTTTCGCGGCCGCAGCCCGCTATTGATCGGTCTGTTTCGGGGCCTGCACTGTCCGTTCTGCCGTCTCCATGTCGCAGCTATGGCACAGCTCAGCTCGGCGCTGCGCGAGAAAGGCATCGAATCCCTGGTCGTTGTAAGCACCCCGGTAGAACGCGCGCGACTCTATTTCCGTTACCAGCCGATACCCAATCTTTTTGCGGCATCCGACCCGGAACGGGATTTGCATCGCGCCTTCGGCTTGCCCGTCCTCGAGTTCACCCACAATGAGACCGACTGGCCATACAAGGTTGGAATGGACGTGGTCATGGCAATGCGGGTCGATCGACCGGGAGAGTTGCCGGAACCAATGGCCCCGCCCACAGCAGGTGATCTTCTCAACAAAAAGGACCGGTACGAATTTACGGAAGCCGATCGGCAGGTGAGCCTCGCCGGACATATGCAGCTTGTCGGTCACTTCTTGCTCGATCGAGAAAGTGTGGTGCGTTGGAGCTTCACGGAGGTCGAAGACGAGGGGCGAAATGTGTGCCAGGCGCTCAATCCCGAAGAGCTTCTGTCGGCAGCTTCTCAAATCGCAGATTAACAACGAAGAATTCAGAGTGGTGTAGCAGATGCCACCTAGCCCATCCGCTGTTCTGCACGCAAGCGGCCATAAGCCGCCTTGCCTACGACCCTATCGCTCCCTTGATCAGCGCCTTGGCATCGTCGCTGTCCCAAGCGGCGGGGGCCGTTCATGGCGGAGATCAAGCAGCCCTTGCCGTCGATCAAAAGCGTGACGGGGAGGCCTTCCTTCTTCAGGCTGTTGAAGACCTCGCCGCGGCTTCGACGGCCACCGCGACGAGCTTCTGGTTGTGTCCGCTAAATAAAGTCGCTCAAAAGCATATACGATTGCTGAAGGTTTATTGATTAGCCTTGGATCGAGCCGAGGGACATCGATGAACAGCACGAGCAAGAAAAGCGCTTCGAACGACATGCTGAAAAGGCTGGCGCAGCCAAATACATGGCTTCTTGCACTGGTGGCAGTGGTCGTGCCGAATTTGATCTTCCTGCTCGCAACTCCGTACTTTCTTGTCTACCGGCTGGTTTCGCCTCCCCTTTATTTCCTGGCAGCGATGATTTCCCTTTGGCTGCGGCCACCGTTTGTTTATGTCCTTTTCGGGCTCGTGGCGATTATCGACTTAAGCTTGGTGGTCGCAGTCATGTTCTACTTACCCCTGGCAACCGCCTTTCATACGATTCGCTATCTTGCATCGATCGATGTCGCCGCATCTGCTTTTTACATCGGCGCAATTTCTCTTTTTCTTTTCAACGCGCTTGGAACAGCTTGGCTCGTAAACCGGCATAGAAAGGCGCTTTGCGCTGCCTCGCCATTGCCCGCGGCCATCCTGGCCGCTGCGCTGCCCGTGGCAGATGGCTACGTCAATCGCTTATACGTAAAACAGCCTGCCTCACATTTTGAAAGTGCGATGGCACTGAACGGCCTTGATGCCGAAAGCATAACCAAGCGCAGACGGAACCTGCTGATCGTCATAGTGGAAGGGCTTGGCTCGTTTTCCGACCCCGGGATGAAAGCCCTCTTGGCCAGCAAATTTGAAAGTGCAGCAGTTAAAGCGGGCTACAGCGTACTCTCCGGCAGAAGCAACTTTGAGGGCTCAACCACCTCTGCCGAGTCACGCGAACTATGCGGGCGATGGGGGAATTTCACCGACTATCTGCGCGCCGAACAATACGACTGCCTTCCTCGACAACTTGCCGAAAGGGGTTTCGCTACAATCTCCTACCACGGCTATTCCAGCGAAATGTTCGATCGAGATGTCTGGTACCCCCGGATTGGCATAAAAGAATCCCATTTCCTCGACGACCTTGCACGCGATCGGCAGCTCTTCCCATCCCGATGCGGCAGCGTCTTCAACGGCCTTTGTGATGGCGAAGTTGGTGACGCAGTTCATCTCCGTCTTCTGGCCAAGAGCGCGCAGCCGATGATAGTCTACTGGTTGACGCTTAACTCGCACATACCCTACGTCGCGAAACCTGGCGGCCAGCTTCATTGCAGGACCAACGAAGCAATCATCAAGAACCAGCGCGTTTGCGAATTGACCGAGATCTGGGCAGAGGTTTTCGACAAGATTTCCGAGATTGCAGCCGATCCAAAGCTACCATCGACGGATATCCTCGTTGTCGGTGACCATACAACACCATTGTGGGAAAAGCGGGCGGCTGTCGCGTTTACGCCAGGCAAGGTCGACTGGTATTTTCTTCAAACGCGTCAAAGTGCTCAGACACAGCTTACGAACCTATCGCGCCCTTGATCAGCGCCTTGGCATCGTCGCTGTCCCAGGCGGCGGGGCCGTTCATCGCAGAGATCAGGCAGCCTTTGCCGTCGATCAAAAGCGTGACCGGCAGGCCGAAGGCGAGGCCTTCCTTCTTCAGGCTGTTGAAGACCTCGATCGTGTTGTCGCGGTAAAGCTGCAGCGCGTTTACGCCGATCTCGCTGAGAAAGGCCTTCGGCTTCTCGTCGTCGCCGGTGTCGATGTTGACGGGCACGACCTGGAACCTGTCGCTGCCCAGCTCCTTCTCGAGCGCGTTCAGCGCCGGCATTTCCTCGCGGCAGGGTACGCACCACGTCGCCCAGAGATTGAAGAGCACGGTCTTGCCGGCGAAATTGTCGAGCGTCATCGATTTGCCGTCCGCGCCCTTGAAGGAAACGGTGGTAAGCCTGCGGTGCTCGTCAGGAGCGACCATCGCCGCCACCTGTCCCTTGAGCAGCGGCGCGATTCTCGCGGCGATCTCCTTTGTCGCCGCGCATTCGCCCGAGGCCGTTTGCGTCCTGCCATTGCCAGACCCGGCTTCCCTGATGTAAACCGCTGCCGCACCGGCAATAATGCCTGCGACGGCCGCGATCCCGATCAGCTTCAGGGATGGCAGGCGCAGGGACTTTCTTGTCGTCATTTCATTCTCCGAGACACGCGTTCTTCAAGGCAGGCATCGTCATGGCCGACAGCACGGATACCAAATCTTCCAACCAGATGTGGGGCGGCCGTTTCGCCTCCGGTCCCGATGCGATCATGGAGGAGATAAATGCCTCGATCGGTTTCGACAAGAAGCTGTTTGCCCAGGACATCCGCGGTTCTATCGCCCATGCCACCATGCTTGCCCACCAGGGCATCATTTCGGCAGACGATAAAGACAAGATCGTCGAAGGGCTAAACACGATCCTGTCAGAGATCGAGAGCGGCAGTTTCGAATTCTCCCGCAAGCTCGAAGACATTCATATGAACGTCGAGGCACGCCTCGCCACGCTGATAGGCCCGGCCGCCGGTCGCCTGCACACAGCCCGCTCCCGCAACGACCAGGTCGCGCTCGATTTCCGCCTCTGGGTCAAGGAAGAGCTGCAGAAGACCGAGCAGCTACTGACCAACCTGATCGCCGCCTTCCTCGACCGCGCCGAAGAGCACGCCGAGACCGTCATGCCGGGCTTCACGCATCTGCAGACCGCCCAACCCGTCACCTTTGGCCACCATTGCATGGCCTATGTCGAAATGTTCGGCCGCGACCGCTCGCGCGTGCGCCATGCAATTGAGCATCTGGACGAGAGCCCGATCGGCGCGGCAGCGCTTGCCGGCACCGGCTATCCGATCGACCGCCACATGACGGCAAAGGCGCTGGGCTTCCGCGAGCCGACACGCAACTCGATTGACACGGTTTCGGACCGCGACTTCGCCATCGAGTTCCTGTCGATCGCCGCCATCGCAGGCATGCACCTGTCGCGTCTGGCGGAAGAAATCGTCATCTGGTCGACGCCGCAATTCGGCTTCGTGCGCCTGTCGGATGCCTTCTCCACCGGTTCGTCGATCATGCCGCAGAAGAAGAACCCTGACGCCGCTGAGCTGGTGCGCGCCAAGACCGGCCGCATCAACGGTTCGCTGATCGCACTTCTGACAATCATGAAGGGCCTGCCCCTCGCCTATTCAAAGGACATGCAGGAAGACAAGGAACAGGTCTTCGACGCTGCCGAAAGCCTGGAGCTGGCAGTATCAGCCATGACCGGCATGGTTCGCGACATGGCCGTCAACAGCGCGCGCATGAAGGCCGCTGCCGGTTCCGGGTATTCGACCGCGACCGACCTTGCCGACTGGCTGGTGCGCGAAGCCGGCCTGCCGTTCCGTGACGCGCATCACGTGACCGGCCGTGCGGTGGCGCTGGCCGAGAGCAAGGGCTGCGACTTGGCCGAGCTGTCGCTTGCCGATCTGCAGGCGATCAATGCCGGTATCACCGACAAGGTTTACGACGTGCTGACGGTCGAGGCATCGGTTGCAAGCCGCAAGAGCTTCGGCGGCACGGCGCCGTCGGAAGTGCGCAAGCAGATCGCCTATTGGCGAGCCCGCAACTGACCTCAACAATCAGGGTGCACAAGCTGGATAAACTTCGCTATGAAGGTGTCCACCAGTGCCGCTTCCCAAGAGGAATTCCATGCAGAAGAGCTTGCCGCAGATCGTCCGCCTGACGGTTGTTTTCGCCGTGATCGGCCTTGCCGTCGCCGGGTGCGGGCGAAAGGGCGATCTCGACCCGCCGAGCGCGAACGCAACGAAGACCGGTGACTCGTCCAAGCCGACGCCGCAGCCGGGCAGGGTCGACAGGCCCTTCATCCTCGATCCGCTTCTCTAAGGCACGCGGCGATCTTTCGGATTCGCCAGCAGCGCTTTAGCCTTTGTATTTATGCATGTCCTGATCCCGAAACCGGTTCCCACGTCGGGAGACATGCTTTGAGAGGCCACTGACGTGAACCATTTCGACTACCGCGACGGCGTTCTCTACGCCGAAAACGTTCCCGTTCCCGAGATCGCCAAGGCCGTCGGCACGCCTTTTTATGTCTATTCCACGGCCACTCTCGAGCGCCACTACCGCGTCTTCTCGGAAGCCTTCAGCGATGTCGACGCGATGGTCTGCTACGCCATGAAGGCGAATTCCAATCAGGCAGTGCTAAAGACGCTGGGCAATCTCGGCGCCGGCATCGACGTCGTATCCGAGGGAGAGCTGCGTCGCGCACTGGCCGCCGGCATCCCGGCATCGCGCATCATGTTCTCCGGCGTCGGCAAGACAGCGCGGGAGATGGACCTGGCCCTCGAGGCCGGCATCTATTGCTTCAACGTCGAGTCCGAGCCGGAACTCGAGATCCTCAACCAGCGCGCCGTCAGGGCAGGCAAGAAGGCCCCTGTCTCCTTCCGCATCAATCCCGATGTCGACGCCAGGACGCATGCGAAGATCTCGACTGGCAAGAAGGAAAACAAGTTCGGCATTTCCTGGGAGCGCGCCCGCGCCGTCTATGCCCGCGCAGCAAGCCTGCCCGGCATCGAAGTGACCGGCATCGACATGCATATCGGCAGCCAGATCACCGACCTGCAGCCATTCGAAGACGCCTTCAAGCTGCTGCGCGAACTGGTCGGCACGCTACGCGCAGAGGGCCACGATATCCATCACGTCGATGTGGGCGGCGGCCTTGGCATCCCCTACCGGGACGACAACAACCCGCCCCCATCGCCGGAAGCCTATGCTGCGATCGTCACGAACACTCTGCGCGACCTCAACTGCAAGATCGTCACTGAGCCCGGCCGCCTGATCGTCGGCAATGCCGGCATCCTGGTCACCGAAGTGATCTACGTGAAGGACGGCGGCGAGAAAACCTTCGTGATCGTCGATGGCGCGATGAACGACCTCATCCGTCCGACTCTCTATGAGGCCCATCACGAGATCCGCCCCGTAGTGATCTCGGCAGCGAACGCGCCGCGCATCAAGGCGGATATCGTCGGCCCCGTATGCGAAACCGGCGACTATCTGGCGCTCGACCGCGAAATGGCGATGCCGAAGTCCGGCGATCTCTTCGCCATCAGCACCGCCGGCGCCTATGGCGCGGTTCAGGCCGGCACCTATAACAGCCGCCTTCTGGTTCCTGAAGTGATCGTCAAGGGCAACGATTTCCACGTGATTCGCCCGCGCGGCACCTACGAAGAGCTCATCGCCCTCGATTCCATCCCGGCCTGGCTGGACTGATCACCGCCTGGCGGGGGCATCACTTTTTGGCGAAGAACCGTGAAAAACCGGCATTGGCTGGGGCTTGCCCTCGCCTTCGCCACAAAGAATGCTATCCTTGATCGAGAGCGAATTGCCCCGGCAATCGCCGGAAACGCCCTCCTGCTTTGAACGCCAGCGCGCGGAGAACGGATTGAACAAGAGCTCCAGCAAGGAGAAAACCGGAGCATTTGCCCTGAGGCCTTCCTTGGCGCGCCTGGTCGCGGCCAAGCGCTTTCTGGCGCGCCTGGTCCTGCTCTTCGAACAGATCCTACCTCTCCTGCTGCCGATTCTGTCGGTTGTGGCGCTCTACCTCACAGCGTCTTGGTTCGGTGTCTTCCGCTACGCGCCCGAATGGATTCGCGTGGCGCTACTGATCATTTTTGCGGTTGCCACCCTCGTCACCCTCCTTCCGCTGCGCCGGCTTCATTGGCCCGATGTGGCTGCTGCCGATCGGTTGCTCGAGCAGCGCAACGGCCTGCAGCATCAGCCTGTTGCCGTTCAGGAAGACGAACCCGCCACCGACACGCCTTTCGCCCGCGCCCTTTGGCGCGAACATCAGACGCGGATGGCGGAGAAGATCGCGGCGCTCGATACCGGCTTCCCACGCCCCGACATCGCCTCCCACGACCGGCTGGCCTTGCGTGCCATCCCGGCATTGCTTGTGGTAATGGCTTTCGCCTATTCGCTATCGACGAGCGGCGGTTCGATCTCGGATGCGCTGCAGCCGCGGCCCGCGCCGCAGGCAGTTGATCCTGCCGTGCGTATCGACGCCTGGGTCACGCCCCCCTCCTACACCGGTCGCGCGCCGATCTATCTGACGGCAAACGGTACCGAGCAGACGGCGATCCGCGTCCCCGAACTCTCGAGCCTGACGGTCCGCGTCAGCGGCGGAAAGACGGCGGAGAAGGTTGTCTTCCGGCACGAGAATGGCGAGGCCGAGGACATCACGCCTCAGAAAGCCGCCAAGCCCCCTGTTACGCCAGTGGCCACTCAGCAGGCCGACGGCACGGCTCCCATCAATCCCGCGCTGTCCGCCACGACGCATCTGATGAAGCTCGAGGAAAACGGCAGGCTCGAGGTCAACGGTCGCGCGTGGAGCTTCGACGTTATTCCTGACAAGGCGCCCGAGATCGCCTTCAATGGAATACCGAAGCCGACCGTCAACGGCGCTCTCGAAATCGGCTTCACGGTCAAGGACGATTACGGCGTGCAGGAAGCGCGCGCGGAGATCGTTCCTGTCGACTCCGACCCGGCCGCAACGCCGCTTTATCCGCTGCCGGACTTCCGCCTGGAGATCCCCCGCCGCAATTCGCGTGACTCCAAGGGATTGACCAGCAAGAACCTGACCGAGCATCCGCTGTCGGGCAAGCGGGTCCGCATCACCCTTATTGCCAAGGACGCCGCCGGCCAGACGGGTCGCAGCTCGCCCTACGAGATGACGATGCCGGCCCGCCCGTTCCACGAGCCGCTGGCCGCCGCCGTCGCCGAAGAGCGGCAGGTCTTTTCGCTCGACACGCGCAAGATGCTGGAAGCGATCACGCTGAACGAGGCGCTGACGCTGCGCCCGGAAGAGACGATCCCGAAGCTGACCAACTACCTGCTGCTGCAATCCGCTCTGACGCGGATGAAGCTCGCCAAGGGCGAGGAGGCGCTGAAGGATACCGCCGACCACCTCTGGGATATCGCTGTAGGCATGGAGGATGGCGATCTGTCGCAGGCAGAACGCAATCTGCGCAACGCCCAGCAGAACCTGGCCGACGCTCTCCAGCGCAACGCCCCTGATGCCGAGATCAAGAAGCTCATGGACGAGCTGCGCAAGGCGATGCAGGACTACATGAAGGAGCTTGCGCAGCGCATGCAGAATGCGCCGATGCAGCCGAACCAGAATGCTCAGAACATCCTTCGCCAGCAGGATCTGGAGCGGATGATGGACCAGATCGAGAATCTGGCGCGCTCCGGCAACCGCGACGCTGCCCAGCAGATGCTCTCCGAGCTGCAGCGAATGATGAACAACCTGCAGGCCGGCAGGCCACAGCAGGGGCAGCAGGGTCAGGACAACAGCCAGATGCGCCAGCAGATGGACAAGCTTGGCCAGATCCTGCGTGACCAGCAGAAGCTGATGGAAGAGACCTTCAAGCTGGACCAGCAGTTGAAGGATCGCATGCAGCGCGGCGATCCGAACATGGGGATGAACGATCCGCTGCTGGACGAGATGCCGATGGACAATGACGGCATGCAGCAGGATCAACAACAGGGACAGCAAGACCAGAGTCAGGACCCGAACCAGAACCAACAGCAGAGCCAGAACCAGCAGGGCCAGTCGCCTTCCGACCAGATGACGGCTGAGCAGCTGCGCGAAGCCTTGAAGCAGCTGCGTTCGCGCCAGGACGAACTTGGCAACCAGCTTGGCGAGCTGCAGAAGGGTCTCGGCGACATGGGCATCAAGCCCGGTCCGGGCTTCGGCCAGGCCCAGCGCGAAATGGAAGGCGCCGGACGCGAACTCGGTCAGGGTCACGGCGAACCGGCCATCCAGGGCCAGGGACGCGCGCTCGAGGCGCTCCGTCAGGGCGCGCGCGACATGATGAACCAGATGATGCAGGCCATGCAGGGCCAACAGGGACAAGGCCAGCAGGGCCAGGTCGGGCAAGGCAATCAGAACGGCCGCGACCCGCTTGGACGTCCACGCCGCGCCGAAGGCCCCGATTTCGGCGATCAGGTGAAGGTCCCGGACGAGATCGACGTGCAGCGCGCCCGCGAAATCCTGGATGCCATTCGCGAGAAGCTCGGCAACAACCCGCCGCAGGAAATCGAACGGCGCTACCTGGAACGGCTTCTGGACATTCAATAGCTCGGCTGTGCCAATTCAGGTCACAATAGCGTGAGATTCGCCACCTCCACGCCAGCACCCCCTATGTCTATTTTGACGCAGATCGCGCGTCGTTTGGGCACGAGTTGAGGGTATTTCCATGAAAACGGAATGGAAGCTGATCGCAGCTGTCGCTCTTGGATTCGGCATGGCTGCAAGCACGGCAAGTGCAATGGATATTGGTGGTTTCGCAACGACCAACAGCGGCGGCAGGACCCTTGCTGCCGACGGCTACGAATCGAGCCGAAGCTGGGGCGGATCGAACAGCTACCGACCGGCTCCCTACAGCATGGAGACAACGGGGAGCATTTCGTCCAGCCGCTCCAGGGCACGGCAACCCGTCAACTGTCCGCCGAGGCCGATTCCCGGCACGCTGCAGACGCAGGGCGGAAACAGCGGAACGACCATAAATCCCGCCTGCCCCGACTATTGAGAAGCTACGGGTTGGATCTTGCCAACGAGGCCATCGTCTCCATGTGGCGCGGCGAAGGCACGATCTGTGCGTGACTGGATGACAAACTTCAAGTTCCGCCACCGAGGCGAGTCCCGCCTGGCGAAAGCTTCGTCTTGTCACGCTGCAGCTGAATAACTATAGCGATTCGATGGCAATTCTTTTCAAGACCGTAATCGGTGAAAACGCGGCATTCGAGTTGATCGAGAATGCGCTCTCCCGTACCGGCGAATACGATGGCTACCTAAACGTCGTGGCTGACGAAGGCGAGAAGACTCTCCCTTGGTCACCCGGCATGCATGCCGAGCAGTTCCAGGCGGAAATCACGGAAATTCTCCGTTCGACCTGGGATATCTGCCGCTTCTGGGTGATCTACGAGCGGCGCGACGACCGGCAGGACGCCGAAGCCAACGCCATCCGCAACGCGGCGTTTAGGCTGACGCGCGGCTATGCCGGCGTCATCGTCGTGACGCTCAGCCTGCTCCACAAGCGCGACAGCCTGGCCGATATCGAACTGATCTTTGTATGTTTCCAGCAGGACTTCCAGCGACGCAATTTTCGCGTCCGCTATGAAGGCAAATTCATCCCCGATGAGGGCTGAATAGTCGAGATCATGCCGTTAGCCGCCTCAGGCGGCCAACGCACGCGCGACAGCCTTGCGGATATCGGGCAAGGCAAAGGGCTTCGAGACGACATCGACGATCTTCTCCGCCAAGTCGTCCGCGCGTTCGCGCTGTTCCGCGTAGCCAGTCATCAGCAGGATCTTCAGTGCCGGGAAGGCGGATTTTGCCTGATGCGCCAGTTCGATGCCGTCCATCACAGGCATGCGGATATCCGAGAGCAGCAGGTCGTAGACGCCGTCTCTGAGTTTTTCCAGTCCCTCCGCACCGTCAGCGGCTTCTTCGGTCTCATGACCGTCAAGACGCAAAGCGCGGGCTACGAAAGAGCGTAGGGAGTCCTCGTCTTCCGTAATCAGAATTTTTGCCATGGTGTGCATCACTCCGTTTCATGCCCCGCAACGGAAATCACACGAGTTTCCTTTGCGATCGGTAAACGGCAGGAAGGGATGGACGGGATGGTTAACAACCCGTCTCATCGTGGCACATTCAGGGTCAGGTCGTGATCCCTAGGCGTCGCCGGTGACGACGCCGACAAATGGGAGTTCGCGGAAGGCGTAGGCGACATCCATGCCGTAGCCGACGACGAAATAGTCGGGGCATTCGAAACCGACATAGTCGGCCTCGAGCTTTTCCTTGCGCTTGACGCTCTTGTCGAGGAGCACGGCGATGGTGACGTTGCGGGCGCCGCGCTCGTAGAGCAGTTCCTTGGCAAACAGCAGCGTACGGCCGGATTCCAGAATATCGTCGATCAGAAGAACGTCGCGATCCTTCACGTCGCTGTCGATATCCTTGACGATCCGCACGCCTTGCGAGACCGTGCCGGTGCCGTAGCTCGAGAGAGTGATGAACTCGACCTCGGGCGCGAGGCCGCTGTCATGCAGCGCGCGGATGAGGTCCGCGGCAAAGATGAACGAGCCTTTCAGCACCGCAATAACCAGCAGGTCCTTCGTCGGTCCCGATGCAATCTGCTTCGCCATGGCATGATTGCGTTCGGCAATCTGCTCGGCTGTGAAGAGTGGCTCGATGTTTTTTCCGCGCACGACGGGCATAAGCAGGCTTGCTCCATGAATAGAAGCACAAGCCGTTACCACAAACGGCGCGATGAAACACCCCTTTAGAGCCCTTCAGGGCATGAACGAAAGCCGGACTTCCGGCATTTTTCCACCGGTGTATTGGACTCTCGTAGAAAATCCGCGGCTTTGACCTGCGTAGATGACATCCACCGGCGGGTTGATGACGATGCTTGCGGTCAACTGCTCGCCGGCAAAAAAGTTGGCGCGGATGGGGCGAACGATCTGCGTCGTGCCGCTCTGGTTGTCGATGATGCCGTTGATCAGCAACACCTGCATCCCGTTTGCCTCGCGGGGCGTGATCGTGACATGCGAGAAATGCAGCGGTGCCTCTGCCGGTGCAGCGTCGCTTTCAGAGAGGCCGGAGAAGCCACCGACGATACCAAACACCAGCACCGAAAGCGCGACCACCAGGGCGGCGAAAGTCTTGACCGATGCCTGCTGCAGCCAGGCTTCGCCCGCTCGGACGAATGATTCCATCGAAGCTCGTGGGGACGTCGGCCGGAGCATCGAAGGCGCCGGGGGACGTCGGCGATTGCCAGTGAAGCTCCGGGCATCAAAGGCCTGGGAGCGGTTGTTGATCACTACGAATTCGGCATCGGCCACATCGGCTGGGCGGGCTCGGCGGGCCTCGCGCTTGATCGGCTCGGGCGGCAGAAAATCATAGCTGCGGCCGGGCGCCTGGCGTCTGAACGAGGAGGAGGTCATGATGACGGCCTTTCCGGTGTCCACATGGTTTCGAGCCGGACGGAAATCCGGCATTGAAACGAATCCTCCTCAGTCGTAAATTTTAATGGTTAATGCTTCGCAAAGATCGCCATCAAAGCGGCGTCTTTCCGATAAATTTACTGGTTGTTAATGCTGTTGGTTAACAAGTCGTGCGGTGAACAAACAAAAGACTGATCTATCGTTGATCCACTTCGAAAATGTCGGTTTGCGCTATGGGATGGGCCCGGAAATTCTCCGGGACCTGACGTTCGACATTCCGAAGAAATCGTTTCAGTTCCTGACCGGCCCCTCGGGCGCCGGCAAGACCACCTTGCTCAGGCTGCTGTTTCTATCGCTGCAGCCAACCCGCGGGCTGATCCGCATGTTCGGACGCGACATTTCCGATATCCCGCGGCCCGAGCTGCCGCTGCTGCGGCGCCGCGTCGGCATCATCTTCCAGGAATTCCGGCTCCTCGACCACTTGACGACCTATGAGAACGTGGCCCTCCCGCTGCGCGTTCGTGGCAAGGACGAGAGTTCCTACAAGACCGACGTGCTGGAACTTCTGAAGTGGGTCGGTCTCGGCGAGCGCATCAACGTTCTGCCGCCGGTGCTATCGGGCGGCGAAAAGCAGCGCGCCGCGATCGCGCGGGCCTTGATCGACCGTCCCGAGATCCTGCTTGCCGACGAGCCGACCGCCAACGTCGACCCGCCGATGGCCCGCCGTCTGCTCAATCTCTTCCTTGAGCTTAACCGTCTCGGAACGGCCGTTGTGATCGCCACCCACGATCTGGCCCTGATGGACCAGGTTGAAGCCCGCCGTATGATTCTCTCGGAAGGGCACCTCGATATCCATGACTAAAGCAGCGCCCAAACCGCCGGCGGAGGCCGCCCCGAAAGGTCAGAAGCGGCCGGAGATGAAGGTGCGGCCGACGGCGCCGATCCTGCCGTCTGCCAACATTCAGGGCAATGCGCTAATGGTGGTGATCGCCATCATGGCCTTTCTCGCCTGCCTGACGCTCGGCGGCGTCAGCATGGTGCGTTCCACAGCGGCGAGCTGGGAGAGCCAGATTTCCCGCGAGATCACCATCCAGATCAGGCCCGATGAGGGCTTGGACATGGAAAAGACGTTGGCGCAGGCGCGCGATCTCGCTCTGACATTCGTCGGCACCAAGGACGGTCAGATCGTCGACGAAGCGGCAACCGCCCGCCTACTCGAACCCTGGCTCGGCACAGGGCTCGACATCAAGGAACTTCCGGTCCCGCGGCTTGTCATTATCACCATCGACGAAAGCAACCCGCCCGATTTCGAGGCAATGCGCTCCCTGCTCAAGGGGAGCATTCCGCAGGCTTCGCTCGACGATCACCGCACCTGGGTCGACCGTCTGGTGTCGATGGCCCACACGACGGTCATGATCGGCACCGGCATCTTGCTGCTTGTCTTCTCGGCCATGGTACTGACAGTCGTTTTCGCAACCCGAGGAGCTCTCTCTGGCAACCGCCATATCGTCGAGGTGCTGCATTTCGTTGGCGCCGAAAGCTCTTTCGTCGCCAACGAGTTTCAGAAGCACTTCCTGAAGATCAGCCTGAAGGGATCGGCGGTTGGGAGCGCCCTTGCAGCGCTGTTCTTCCTCACCGCCGGCTTCTTGCAGAGCCGGACCTTGGCGACGCCGCAGACGGACCAGGCCACCGCGCTCTTTGGCACGTTCTCGGTCGGCGCGCTTGGCTATCTCGGCATCTTTGCGACCATGATCGTCATCGCCCTGCTGACGACCTTCACGGCACGGCTGACGGTGATGCGGACGATTTACGAGATCGATACGTTGCGTTCCGACCCGACACGGGCGGATGGGCTCGTGAATTAAGCTTGTCATGCCTTTTTTGCCATGAAAGCGTCTGTTCGCCGCCGCAATCTGCATATATTTTTCCGATTCATGAGCATGGGACACATTCCGCGCACCCCGATTCGCCCTGGAACGGAGCTTCTTCGCTCCGACGGGCGACCTGTTCGCGGCCCCGTGCGACGCATGCTGCGCTGGGGCGGCATGGCCTCCATCCTTGCCATCGCCCTGATTTTTGGTGGGTTCCTGCGCTTTGCCGATTCCGTCACGACCCTGAAACCTCCGCTTGACCCACGGGCAGACGCAATCGTCGTTCTGACGGGTGGCTACCAGCGAATCGACCAGGCCGTCGAACTGCTGCAGAAAGGCGCCGGAAAACGCCTGCTGATTTCGGGCGTGCATCCGACAACCACGCCGAAGCAGATCCGCAGGATGACCCAGGCCTCGCCGGAACTTTTCACATGCTGCGTCGACGTCGGCTACGACGCACTCGACACGATCGGCAATGCCCAGGAAGCATCGAACTGGATCCACCAGCGCGGCTACAAGAGCGTCCTCGTCGTCACCAACAACTACCACATGCCGCGCAGCCTGGCGGAACTCGCTTATGTCGACGCCGAAACGCAGTTCATTCCCTACCCCGTTGTGAATACGGACCTGAAGACCAGCGACTGGTTCACCGATCCCAACGCCGTCCGGGTCATGCTCGCCGAATATGCGAAAGTGCTCTTCGCCGGCGCGCGCAATCTGACGGGACTTGGCCGCCACCCTGGGCTCCGCTCGGCAGGCGTCTCCGGCTAATGCCGAGGGAAACCTTTTTCTGAACGCCAATATCGTGTAGGAGGGCGCAACCGCCTCTTGCGGACATTGGCCTCGGGAAAATTTATGATCGCCCTGCGTTCCGTTCTCTTCAACACGATCTTCTACGCCAACCTCATCGTTCGCATGATCGTGCTCTCCCCCTATTATTTCGTCGCGCCACGCAAGGACGCCTACCGCATACCGAAGAACTGGGCACTGTCGAGCCACTGGCTGATGGAGAAGATCGTCGGCACGACCTTCGAGATCGAGGGCATGGAGAATCTGCCCGATGGCGGCTATATCCTGGCGCCGAAGCATCAGTCGTTCTGGGATACCTATGCCCTGCTGCCGTGGCTCAAGGATCCGGTCTACATTCTGAAGCGAGAGCTGATGTGGATCCCGCTCTTCGGTTGGTATGCCAAGAAGCAGCGGATGATCCCGGTCAATCGCGGCGCCCGCGGCAAGGTGATGGTCGAGGCGTTGAGGCGAACCAAGGAAGAGCTGGCAACCGGCCGCCAGCTGATCATTTACCCCGAAGGCACGCGCCGCCCGCCCGGTGCCGAACCGCTCTACAAATACGGCATCGCCCGCATGTACCGCGACCTGCAGCTACCGGTCGTGCCGGTCGCCATGCACCCCGGCCTGTTCTGGCCGCGCCGCAGCACGTTGCGCTACCCCGGTCACTTCAAGGTGCGGATCCTGCCGCCAATCCAACCCGGCATGGACCCCGATGCCTTTTTCGCGCATCTGATCGAGGTGACCGAGAAGGCGAGCGATGAACTGCTGGTCGACACGGTCAAGCGCAACCCGAACCTGCCGCTCCCGCCGACCGCCGCTCGTCGGCTCGCGGAATTGCAGAAAGCGAAGGCAACGACGGCCTGAACTCAGGCCGCGTTTCTTAGTCGTTCCACTTCGCCGACCACCTGCTCCAGCCAGTGGTCGCGAATGCCCATTTCCCGCAGGTGTGCCAGCGTATTGAAGACATAGGCGTCGTTCGGCCCTGATCGGCCCTCCGCACCGTGGACAACGTGCGCCGCCGCGATCGCGTCGAGCCCACCGGCATATTGCGTATGCGCTCGATCGACGACGTAGGCGACCGCCTTGCTGCTCCGGCCGTCCCCCAACTGGAGGGGCAGGCAACGCTCAAGATAGACGTTGGTTACGAGCTCGCGCTCCCTCAGATAGTCGATTGTCTCGCCCCACTGATCCGGCGCGATCCGAAAGGCCATTCCACGGCAGGAACCACCACGATCAAGGCCGAGCACGAGGCCCGGTTTCTGCTGCGTGCCGCGATGCACCCAGGAATGCACGCAGAGCGACCGTCTATAGCCATAGACAAGCGCCTGAGAACGCTCCAAAAATTCGAAGCCCGGATTCCACATCAGTGATCCGTAGCCAAACACCCAAAATTCGTCCATATCGCACGCCAGACCCACATTCCCACTCGCGCGTCACCTTTGGAGAACATCATGGCAGCGTCAAGCCCATCCCGCAGCGGCAGAAAATTCTGGTGGCTCGGCTGCATCCTCCTCCTGGTGATCGCGCTTTATACGAGTGGCTGGTTCTATGCCGCCGCGCAGCTGAAAACGACGGTGCTGAAGGCGATCGCGCCGGGCAACACCGCAGGCGTCACCGCCGAATGCGCCGATATCGACTTCCGCGGCTATCCGTTCCGGATCGGCCTGTTCTGCTCGAAGGTCGATGTCGATGACAACGTCAACGGCGTGTCGGCGAGTTTTGGCGAGCTGCGCTCCGCAGCCCAGGTCTATGCTCCAGGGCATATCGTTTGGGAACTCGACTCGCCCGCCGAGATCCGCACCGCCCACGGCCTGACGCTCAATGCCGAATGGGCAAACCTGCAATCCAGCCTGATCACCAAGCTAAAGGGCATCGACCGCTCCTCCACCATCATCGACGGGCTCAAGGGGACGGCGGCTTCCCAGACCGGCCAGACGATCAATTTCGACGCTGCTCACACGGAGATCCACCTTCGCCAGAACAACGGCGACCTGGATGGCGCGATCTCGCTGAAGGATTCCAATACCGCCATCAAGGACTGGCCGGCATTCCCGAAGCTCTCGGCGAGCGCCGACGTGACGCTGGCCGGCAAGGCCGGCATGATCGACGGCAGCGACCAAAAGGGCCTCTACGGCGCCAGCGGCGAACTGCGCAAGGTCGTGGCCGACATCGGCGACGGCAAGGTCATGACCCTGAGCGGCCCCTTCTCCTTCGACGAGGAGGGCTATCTGTCGGGCAAATTCAAGCTGGAGATCGAACAGCTCGGCCCCTGGCGCGACAGCGTCAAGCAGACCTTCCCTGAAATCGCCAAGACGGTCGACACTGCCGCCAAGCTGCTGAAAGCTTTGGCGGGCGGCGGCGACAAGGTTTCCGTCGATCTCGTTGTAGCACGTGGCAATGCCACGGTCGGCGGTTTCATTCCGTTGGGATCGATCCCGCCGATCTGAAATAGAGCCTTCAGGCTTTCTTTTCGAGCGGATGCGGACGGCCGAAATCCGGCGCATCGACGTCCTGGCCGGCCTGGATGATCGAACGGCGGATGGCACGCGTGCGGGTGAACAGATCGAAGATCTTGTCGCCCTCGCCCCAGCGAATGGCCCGCTGCAGATAAGCGAGGTCCTCGGAGAAGCGCGCCAGCATTTCGAGGATCGCATCCTTGTTGTGCAGGCAGACGTCGCGCCACATCGTCGGATCGGAAGCGGCCAGACGCGTGAAGTCGCGGAAGCCGGACGCGGAATACTTGATCACTTCCGATTCCGTCACCGCCTCGAGATCATCCGCCGTGCCGACAATGTTGTAGGCGATGATGTGGGGCAGGTGTGAGACGATGGCGAGCACCTTGTCGTGGTGCTCGGGATCCATCTCGTCGACCTTGGAGCCGAGCGTTTCCCAGAACCGCCGCAACTTTTTCAATGCCGCTTGGTCGGTTCCGGCGATCGGGGTGAAGATGCACCAGCGCCCTTCGAAGAGCCCGGGAAATCCGGCGTCTGGGCCGGACTTCTCCGTGCCGGCAAGAGGATGGCCGGGAATGAAATGCACGTGCGGCGGCATATGCGGCTGCATTTGGGCAATGACGGATGCCTTGGTCGAACCGACATCGGTGACGATGGCACCGGGCTTCAGGCTGCCGGCGATTTCTTTCGCCACGCTCTCCGACGCGCCGACGGGAACCGACACGATCACCAGGTCCGCATCCTTGACGGCCTCTGCCGACCAGGTCGTATAGCGATCGCCCAGGCTCAACTCCTCCGCTCGCTTCAGCGTTTCGGCGCTGCGCGTCGAGATGACGATCTCACCTGACAGACCGAGCCGCCTGATATCATAGGCCAGCGAAGAGCCGATCAGGCCGATCCCGATCAGCGCAATGCGATCGAACTGCACCGTCATGACTTGCGTCCCATGAACTCGCCGAGCGCTTCGATGACGCCACGGTTCGCCTCTTCCGGACCGATGCTCATGCGCAGCGCGTTCGGGAAGCCGTAGCCCTTCACGGCGCGCAGGATGTAGCCGCGGCTGGTCAGGAACTCATCGGCTTCCGGCGCGCGCTTGCCATCAACATCCGGGAAGTGGATGAGCACGAAGTTGGCGACCGACGGTGTCACCTTGAGGCCGAGAGCCTCGAGCGCACCCGTCAGCTTCTCGATCCACATCTGGTTGAAGGAGGCGGCCTCCTGCGTGAATGCCTGGTCGCGAATGGCCGCGGCACCCGCTGCAATGGCCGGCGCGTTCATGTTGAACGGGCCGCGGACGCGATTGACCGCGTCGATGATGTCTGCCGGCGCATACATCCAGCCAACGCGAAGCGCGGCCAGGCCATAGACCTTGGAGAAGGTACGGGTCATGACGACGTTGGCATTCGACGAAACGATCTCGATGCCGGCCTCGTAGTCGTTGCGGCGGACATATTCCGCGTAGGCGGCATCGAGCACCAGAACGACCTGCTTCGGCAGGGATGCCTGAAGACGGCGGATTTCGCTGACCGCAACATAGGTACCCGTCGGATTGCCGGGATTGGCGATGAAGACGATCTTGGTCTTCGGCGTAACGGCCGCCAGAATGGCATCGACGTCGACCGTCTGATCCTTCTCCTTGACGACGACAGATGTCGCACCCGCGCCCATGATCTGGATCTTGTAAACGAGAAAGCCGTGCTCGGTGATGATGCCTTCGTCGCCAGGCCCGAGATAGACATGGCAAAGCAGGCCGAGCAACTCGTCCGAGCCATTGCCGCACATGATGTTGGCGGGGTTCAGACCATGCACAGCCGCGATCGCCTCACGAAGTTCCGTCGCCTGGCCATCAGGATAGCGCTCGAGACTGCCGGCAGCATTGCGGAAAGCTTCGATCGCCTTCGGGCTCGCGCCAAGGGGTGTTTCATTGGAAGAGAGCTTGTAGACGCGGGCAACGCCCGGCGCATGTTCCTTGCCCGGCACATAGGCTGCGATATCCAGAATACCGGGACGCGGAACGGGCTTGCTCTTCTCTTCGCTCATGGGATCGACCTTGGAAATACCGGGAAAATTCGGCTGAAATTGCCCCGTGGCAATAGAACGGAACGGCGCCCTTGTCGAGTGCCACGGCTTTAGGCTCTAACGACTGCGCGTCGTTGGAACGCCGTGCGGCGCCAGAACCGGTACGAAGACGCGCCGCGAGGCGCGGGCGGCAACCGGCAGGCCCTGATAGAGCCGCTTCTGCGCCTCGACGATAATAACGCCCGAGAATGCCGGCCATAAGGCGCGTCCCACGCGGTCGAAGACACTGCGCAGGCTCATCATCGTGCGCAGCTTCGAGGGTGGAAAGAACAATGCTTCCGCCGTCGCGCCGGGCGTGAAATTGGTCTCGCGCAGAAGGCTCGTCAGCTGCCCTCGCGAATAGGGGCGTCCAGAGCCGAACGGTGTGTGTTCCATGCGCGCCCAAACACCGCGGCGGTTCGGGACGACGATGACCAGCCGTCCGCCTGGCGCCAATACGCGCCACAGCTCCTTCAGGGTTTCCCGCGGGCTTTCGGCGAATTCCAGGGAATGGACCATCAGCACCCGGTCAATCGAGGAATCCGGCAGTGGCAATTCCTCGTCGAAGATCAGGGCGGTCGAGGAAAGAGCGCCTACCGGCCAGTTCACCGCCCCCTGCCCGGCCGGCATGAAGGCAAAGGTTCGCTCCGTGTCGGGTTGAAAGCGATCGAGGAAGGGAACCACGTAGCCGAGGCCAACGAGACGCTCCTGCGGTAGCCGCACCCAAAGCGACGAGAGGGCCATAGCGATCGAGTGCTCGGCAATGCGCCCGAGGTCGGAATGATAGAACTGGCGTAGGTCGACAATATCAGCGTGCATCAAGGCAAATGTTATCAGTGCACGGTTGGACTTCAAGGCGCGACCCTCTACATTCCCGATATACCCGCGATAAAGAGGCTGCCTGAAATTATGAAACCTTTGGATTTAGACGTTTTTCTCTGCCGTTCCGACAATTTCGGTGTGTTGGTGCACGATCCTGAAACCGGCCTGACGGCATCGATCGACGCTCCGGATGCAGGCGCAGTGGAGAAGGCTGCGTCCCGCCGCGGCTGGACGATCTCGCATATCTTCACAACCCATCACCATACGGACCACGTCGAAGGCAATCTCGCGCTCAAGGAACAATATGGCTGCGAGATCATCGGCCCGATCAACGAGGCGGTGGCAATCCCCGGCCTCGACAAGACCATGGCCGATGGCGATACATTCCTGTTCGGCGATCACACGGTACAGGTCATCGAGACTCCCGGACATACGGCCGGGCATATCTGCTACCACTTCGTCGACGACAAGCTGCTTTTTGCCGCCGATACGCTATTTGCGCTCGGCTGCGGGCGTCTTTTCGAGCGCCCGGCTGCCGATATGTGGCACTCGCTTCAGAAGCTTGCCGTGCTGCCTGACGAAACCGCGATCTACTTCGGCCACGAATACACACTGTCGAACGCACGTTTTGCGGTCACCATCGATCCGGACAACCAGCGACTGGTAGTCCGTGCGGCCGAAATCGAAGCTCTGCGGGCCGAGAACAAGTTCACCATCCCGACCACGCTGGCGCTTGAGAAAGAGACCAACCCGTTCCTGCGCGCCGCCGATCCGGCCATCCGTCGCAACCTGCTGATGGAGAACAAGAGCAACGAGGAAGTCTTCGCGGAGATCCGCCGGCGCAAGGACAATTTCTGATGTCGCCGGACGATATTATCCGCGAGCTTGGAATGCAGCCGCATCCCGAAGGCGGTTGGTACGTGCAGACGTTCCGAGACCTCAAGGGGGGATCGCGCGGCCACTCGACGGCGATCTACTATCTCCTGACGGCGGGGCAGCGTTCTCACTGGCACCGCGTCCGTGATGCGGCGGAAGTCTGGCACCACTATGCCGGGGCTCCGCTTGCGCTTCACTGCTCTGAGGATGGCACCAGCAGCGAGACGCTGATCCTTGGGACTGACATCCCCAAGGGCGAGCGTCCGCAGGCGATCATTCCCGCCAACTGGTGGCAGTCAGCCGAAACAACGGGCGATTACACGCTAGTCGGATGCACGGTTGCGCCCGGCTTCGAATTCGCATCCTTCGAAATGGCACCGCCGGACTGGAAGCCGGCGGATTAGAGCCTTTCAGCGTCTAGGCTATTCCGCCTTGCTCAACCATCGTGGCCTTGCGGCGAAACATCTCGTTTGCCGCAAGCACGGCACCGCCTGTCACGAGCACGCAGGCGAGGGCGATCCGCCAGCTCGGCTCGGCAAAGCCGAACAGCGTGAGGTTGAGCGTCGAGAGAAGCGGCGCGGCATAGCTTGCGGCACCCAGGATCTGGATATCGCCGTTCTTGACACCGTAGTCCCACGCATAAAAAGCCGCTCCCACAGGAAAGAGCCCGAGGCTAACCACCGCGATCCACTGCAACGCCGTTTCCGGCCAGACGGTTGTCTCGAGCCCGAGATGGCAAATGAGCGACAGGATCGAGGTCGCGATGCAGAAGCCGGTGACGACGTCGGTCGAGACCGCATCGAACCGCCGTGTCAGCAGCGAATAGCCCGACCATGTGAAGGCGCAGAGGAAAGCCGCTCCATAGCCGACAGCATAGGCGCCATCGAAATTGATGCCGTTGCGTCCGACGATCAGGAAGGTGCCGCAGAGACCGGCCAACGCCCCAGCCACATGATACCAGCGCAGTCGTTCGCCCGGCAGCAGCGCCGATCCGACGACGATCAAGAGCGGCCAGAGATAGGCAATCAGCCCGGCTTCGATGGCCGGGGCGTTTCTGATGGCCGTGAAATAGAGGAAATGATACCCGAACAGGCCGGCGATCCCTGTCACCCAGACCTTGGCCGGCTGCTTGAGCAGCGCCAGGCGCGAACGATTGAGGAGCAGCACGACGATGCCGGGAATGCTGCCGATGGCAAAGCAGATAGCCGATAGCTGGAACGGCGGCATGGTGCCTGATGCAGCTGTCAACAGCGCCAGGATCGACCACATGAGAATGGCCGTAAAGCCGATTAGCGTCGCCCGAAGCTTCACCTGTCCCCCTTCACGGAGGCCCCTGCTCCGTCAGCTTGCACCGTACTTTACAGCGGTGATCGTCACCGGTCCGTATTGCGTCGGAATACGAACATAAACAGGAGCATATACATTTGCCGCGTCTGACTTGGCAAACCAGATTTCCATCCGGCTGCTCTTGCTCAGATAATCGATATCCTTCCGCCCCTTCTTGTAGCCGGAGCGAGGGACGAACCGCACACTGCAGACGGTCGCCTTGCCGTTGAAACCCGTGGTCGAGAAATTCTGGGCACCCTTCGGCGAGAGCACGAGATCCATGCGCATCTCGCCGTCATAAATCGGCAGCTTCTGCGCGCAGACATTGGCATCTGCGGGGAAGATCAGACCCGAGATCGGATCGAGGACCGAGCGCATGTCGCTTGCCGGTACGTTGACCCAGTTGTTCGGAGGCTTTCGGGGCGGCTTCACCGTCGTCGAGGTGATATTGCCGTTGCTGTAGCGCACCTCGTATGTCCGGGCGCGCTTGCCGCTCTTGTAGTAGAGATAGTAGCGGGACGCCTGCAGTCGGTCGCCGCGCAGAACGCCGTCGACGCTCGTCTTGGCGGAGATATTGGTAACGAGATCGGCAAGGCCGGCCGAGCTGATGTCACCCGACACCTGGTAGCTCTTGTCGTCCTCGATCTTCGTCAGGAAAGCGGCGCGCGCAATCGTCAGAATACCGAGCGAGACCCTGTATTCCGTCCGATGCACGATCTCGCTCGCGCTGGCCGGAATGGCCATCAGCGCCGCGACCCCGGAAACAAAAATGCGTTTGCCCAGATGAGCCATGAAATGAACCTTATTCAAGCGGCTGGTAAAGCCGTTCATCACGGTCTATACGCCTGAGTCACGACGAAGCAAACACAAGCTTTTTGACAGAATTGCGGGAAACGCCAAGGTTTGGCTTGACGCACGCGGCCTGTCTGACTATAGAACCGCAACTTTCCAATCATGGCCTGTTGGATTGGTAGCCCGATTTTGCGCGGGTCTGCAACCGATGGCCGAGAAAAACAAGAATAGGTGTTCCATGTCCCGCATGTGCGAATTGACCGGCAAGGCAGTCCTGACTGGTAACAATGTCAGCCATGCCAACAACAAGACCAAGCGCCGGTTCCTCCCGAACCTGTGCCAAGTTACGCTGATCTCCGACGCGCTCGGCCAGCGTTATCGTCTTCGCGTTTCGGCTGCTGCTCTTCGTTCCGTCGAGCATCGCGGCGGTCTCGATGCCTTCCTGCTGAAGGCAAGCGAAAATGAACTGTCGATGCGCGCTCGTCTGCTGCGTCGCCAGATCGTCAAGAAGACTGCCGAAGCTGCTGCTGCGTAAGCTTCGACCGCTTCTTCTTCATACGGCTTCAAAAGGCTTGCACGGATAATATCCGGACAAGCCTTTTGCTTTGCCGATTGTTCCTCGAACTGGTGGCATACCCCAGGATAAAAAAATGCTGACGACTCGCTCTACGCTGATCTATGTCGCACTGATGACGCTGGTCGTCGTCGCCTCGAACTTCCTCGTCCAGTTCCCGCTGCATGCCGAGCTCGCCGGCATCAACCTGGCCGACATCCTGACCTGGGGCGCCTTTACCTATCCGGTCGCCTTCCTAATCACCGATCTGACCAACCGCCAGTTCGGCCCGCGGGCTGCCCGCAAGGTTGTCTTCGCCGGCTTCGTCGTTGGCGTGACGCTGTCCTTCTATACCTCGGTTCCGCGTATCGCGATCGCCTCCGGCTCGGCCTACCTCGCTGGGCAGTTGCTCGATATCTCGGTCTTCAACCGCCTGCGCCGGCAGGCCTGGTGGCGCGCACCGCTCGTCGGTTCGCTCATCGGGTCGATGCTGGACACGGTGATTTTCTTCTCCTTCGCCTTTGCGGCCTTCTTCGTCTTCCTCGGCCCGAACGATCCCTTCGCGCTTGAATCGGCGCCAATCCTCGGCGTCTTTTCCGCTGCAGCACCGCGCTGGATTTCCTGGGCGATTGGCGATTTCTCGGTAAAAATGATCGTCGGCCTCGTGATGCTGCTGCCCTATGGCGCACTGATGAACGTGCTGCGCCCGATGCAGGCCGCACCCGCCAACTAAAAAGCCGAAGCCACTATCTCGGACGGACGACGGAGCCGATGCTCCGCCGTTTTGCGTTCGAGCACACGGAAACTCGCTGAACGATTGGCTATTCTGCGGCTACGCTGCTTCCAGTGATCGGCGACTGATGCCAGGTTTCAATTCTGTAAGCGAGCCGTGTCGCCGGCTCGCGGTTCCACCAACCGGAACTCCAGCATCAGATTTCGCTGCAGGATGGAGTGATTGTCATCGGAGACGATCACTACATGCGTGGTGCCGTCTTCGGCTGCGAAGGCATCCAGACCTTCCATATTGTCGATCTGGTAGCTGAAGTCGCCCTGCAGCAATATCTCGCCGTCCATGACGACGCTCGGGCGGATGTCGGCCGCCTTGATGCGGCGAATGCGCATTCCGATACCTTCCGCCATGTTGAAACGGCGCTCCAGGAGCAGGAGATCACCATTCGGCAGGAAGGCTCCGTCCGTCGCGTCGAAATCGCCATAGTGAGCGAGCGACAGGCGTCCCTTCTGCGGCCCGTCCAAGATCGCTGCATAGGCATTCCCGTCGGCATCCAGGCTGCGTTCCGCGACGATCAATGTGCCCCCTTTCAGAACGCTGTCGACGGGCGCAACGGCGATCGTCTCGAAGCCGCGATTCCCCCGCAGCGATTTCTTGGGAAAGGGAATCGGAAGGGCATCGATCGCACGCGATGTCTCGAAACCCGGATCGGGATAGACATCGACGCGATGATCCTGCTCGAAGGAAACGAGGATCCGGTCGCCATGCAGCGTCAGGCCCTCGGCATCCATATACCCCTTGCCTTCGAAGCTGCGCCCCACGCGGTTCTTAATCGGCGTGATGGCGACTTCGGCGAGACCCGACAGGCGTCCCTGCGGATCGCGTTCGATATGGCCCGTCATCCAGTGACCGGTGTCCAGCACGCCGACGAAATGCGTCTTGTCCGATCGAAACCGGATCGACGACAGAGAGCCGAACAGTCGCTGCGGCGAGACCATTTCCAGCCCGCCGAGAAACTCGAGCGAGCCGAACTTGATCTCATCGGAGCCGATCTTGAATTCGGTGATGACGCGACTGCGGACCTCGACGTCGCCCTCGGCAAGCGCCGACGACATGAGAGCCGCCAGCCCGAAAGCAATTGACATCAGGCTGGCGAAGGGCTTCCGGAGCATCCAGAAAGCGTCCTTTCGCGGTCAACCGGCGCGGCGGAGGCGACCGCCCCGCGGCTGGGCGGTCTTATCTTCAAACAGCGACGCAAGCTGCTCGGTCATGGCACCGGCCAGCTCGTCAGCATCGACGATCGTTACGGCGCGCCTGTAATAGCGCGTCACGTCATGGCCGATGCCGATTGCCAGCAGCTCTACCGGTGAGCGCGTCTCAATCCGGTCGATGACGGCACGCAGATGTCGCTCCAGGTAGTTGCCCGGATTGACCGACAGCGTCGAGTCATCCACCGGCGCACCGTCGGAGATCATCATCAGGATCTTGCGCTGCTCACGGCGGCCGATCAGGCGGTTATGCGCCCACATAAGCGCTTCGCCGTCGATGTTCTCCTTGAGCAACCCTTCGCGCATCATCAGGCCGAGATTGGGCCGCGCGCGACGCCAGGGCGCGTCGGCCGACTTGTAGATGATATGCCGCAGATCGTTGAGACGGCCCGGCGTCTGCGGCTTGCCGCTGGCAAGCCACTTCTCGCGCGCCTGTCCCCCCTTCCAGGCCTTCGTCGTGAAGCCCAGGATCTCGACCTTGACGCCGCAACGCTCCAGCGTGCGGGCCAGGATATCGGCGCAGGTGGCGGCAACCGTGATCGGACGGCCGCGCATCGAGCCCGAGTTGTCGATCAGAAGCGTCACCACCGTATCGCGGAACTGCGTGTCGCGCTCCATCTTGAAGGAGAGCGCCTGCATCGGGTCGATGATCATGCGCGTTAGGCGTGCCGGGTCGAGATAGCCTTCCTCGAGATCGAAATCCCAGGAACGGTTCTGCTGCGCCATCAGGCGGCGTTGCAGGCGGTTGGCCAGTCGACCGACCGCGCCCTGCAGGTGCGCAAGCTGCTTGTCGAGGAAGGCCCGCAGGCGCTCGAGCTCGGCCGCGTCGCAAAGCTCTTCGGCGGTAATCGTCTCGTCGAACTCCTCGGTGAAGACGTGGTAGTCCACCTTCTCGTTGAAGTCGTCGAAGGGCGTGTTCGGACGGCGGGTCTCGCCCGGCGTCTCGGAATCTTCCTCGCCTTCTTCCTGCATGTCGTCGTCGGAGATCTCGGCGCCTTCGGTCTCGCCGTCCTCCATCTGCTCGTCGGCGACCTCGCTGTCCTCTACGGGCGCGGCATCCGAACCCGCATCGTCATCGACCTCGTCCTGATCCTGCTCGTCGCCGTTCGGCTGGTCTTCCTGCTCCGATTCATCGTCGGACTCTGGCTGACTGTCGTCGTCACCGTACTCTTCCGCCATTTCCATGGCGGAGAGCATGTGGCGGATCACCTTGGAAAAGGCCTGCTGGTCGCCGATGACGGAGGGAAGGTCGTCGAGGTCGGACCCAGCCTTCTCCTCGATGAACGAGCGCCAGAGATCGAGCACTTTGCCGGCGGAGGCTGGCGGCTTCTCGCCCGTCAGCTTCTCACGCACCATCATGGCCATCGCTTCGCCGATCGGCGCGTCTTCCTGCCGCTCGATGCCGGAGAAATTCGCCTTGGAGTATTTCTCGTCGGTCATCGTCCGGAGATTCGTGGCCACGCCTTCCATCCGCAGAGCACCGATCGATTCCACGCGCGCCTGCTCGACGGCGTCGAAGATTGCCCGCGCGTCGGAGCCTTGCGGGGCCATCGTCGCATGAACCTTGTCGTCGTGGCATGCGAGCCGCAGCGCCATCGAGTCGCCGAGACCGCGCGTAATCGCCAGCTCACGCATGGTCGGGCGCTTGGAAAGCTCCGGCAGACGGATCCTTTCGGCCGTCATTCCAGGGCGTTCATTGGCGAAGGTCACCTCGACGTCGCCGTCGCCGGCGATCGCGCGCACACTGCCGGTTATCGCCCGGCGCAACGGCTCGACGTCGACAGGCGAGCCGGGCTTTGCTTTCGAATTGTCACCGCGAGCAGCCATGATCGGTTGGCCTTAGGCCTCCAGGACGATGTTGGCGGCGCTTTCCTTCAGCTCGACGCCGAAGGCGCGCTGGTAATGCTCGGCAACCAACGGACGCTCCAGCTCGTCGCACTTGTTGAGGAAGGTGGTGCGGAAAGCGAAGGCGATGTCACCGAAAATCTCGGCATTCTCGGCCCAGGTGATAACCGTACGCGGGCTCATGACGGTCGACAGGTCACCGTTCATGAAGGAAGCACGGGTCAGATCGGCGACGCGCACCATCTTGGAGACAAGATCGCGACCTTCCTTGTTCTTCCCGAAGCTCTTCACCTTTGAAGCGACGATGTTCACTTCATGGTCGTGCGGCAGGTAGTTCAGTGTGGTGACGATCGACCAGCGGTCCATCTGCGCCTGGTTGATCTGCTGCGTGCCGTGATAGAGGCCGGTCGTGTCACCAAGACCAATCGTGTTTGCCGTCGCAAACAGGCGGAAGGCTGGGTGAGGACGGATGACACGGCTCTGGTCGAGCAGCGTCAGGCGGCCGGACGATTCCAGCACGCGCTGGATGACGAACATGACGTCAGGGCGGCCGGCATCGTATTCGTCAAAGACGAGCGCGACATTGTGCTGGTATGCCCAGGGCAGGATGCCGTCCTTGAATTCGGTGACCTGCAGGCCGTCCTTGAGCACGATTGCGTCCTTGCCGACGAGGTCGATACGGCTGACATGGCTGTCGAGGTTGATACGCACGCAGGGCCAGTTGAGGCGGGCGGCGACCTGTTCGATGTGCGAGGACTTACCCGTGCCGTGATAGCCTGAAATCATCACGCGTCGGTTATGGGCGAAGCCGGCAAGAATGGCGAGCGTCGTCTCGCGGTCGAAGAGATAGTCGGGGTCGAGGTCCGGAACATAGGCGCTGCCCTGGCTGTAGGCCGGCACGCGAATGTCGGAATCGATACCAAAGACCTCCCTGACCGAAACGGTGGTGTCCGGAAGCTCCGAAATATCAAGGTCAATCTTGCTCATCATGTCTCCAAGGCGGGTGCCCGACACCCGGCCATACTGTCTCAGCCCATTTCGCAACCATGACGCCGCAGTTTACCCCGCGCTCGTTCATGTCGGAACGTCGGCGATGCTTCTCCGGGACTGAAACGAAACCTCGGGGGCGATAATCTACCGCTAGCGAGCATTCTTGAACAAAGTCCCGGACAAGAAACGCCGCGCCCGGAAGTGGCCGAGGCGCCTGTGGGACAAACGCAGAAACTTATGCCGCGGTTGCCTGCAGCCTCAGCCGATTTGGGACCATACCTGATTGAAGACCAAGAGCAAGGACGGGAATTAACAAAAACCGTTCTGCTTCAATAATTGATAGGCCTGGATGACGGCGCGGAAGCGTTCCTCCGAGCCGCGGTCGCCGCCATTGGCGTCGGGATGGTGCTTCTTGACCA
This sequence comes from Rhizobium sp. RHZ02, assembly GCF_014851575.1. Taxonomy (NCBI): domain Bacteria; kingdom Pseudomonadati; phylum Pseudomonadota; class Alphaproteobacteria; order Hyphomicrobiales; family Rhizobiaceae; genus Rhizobium; species Rhizobium sp. RHZ02. The sequence continues at coordinate 441,779 of NZ_JACUZX010000002.1, read as the reverse complement.
GTTCCTTGTAGCGGCTCTTGATCTCAGAGGAGGTGGCGCTGGCATCAAGCCCCATCGTGTCGAAGGCCTTGGCTTCCAGGCTTTTCAGCTTGCGCTGCTCGGGAAAGCGCGGGCCGCTCCCCTTGGTGCCATTGACGAAGCCGAAGGGATCGCGCACCCGGTAGGAGCCCGAGCGCATATCGGAATGCAGCGGGCTGTTCTTGGCGGCCTTGTTGACGCCGACCGTCCAGGTCGGGCGATGCCCTGTTATCGCTTCCTTCTGGTAGCGCGCAATCTCGCCGTCGGAAAGGCCGGAGAAGTAGTTGTAGCCCTTGTTGTATTCCTTGACGTGCTCGAAGCAGAACAGGAAGAACTGTCCCTCGGCATTGCGTCCGACGGGAGCGCGATGCACGCCTTTTTTGTCGCAGCCATCCCACTGACAGGCAGGGGGTGCCTGTTCGGTTTCCTGCTCGCGTTTGCGGCGGGTGCGGATGCGGTCGAAATATTTGGAATCGAGTCTCATGACGGCGCTAATTATGGGCCTGCGAAGAGGCGACAACAAGAATTGACAAACCGGAATGTTGCTGGCTTGGTGGGAACCTTTTTCGCAAAGCAACGAGACCATGACACTGCAGACCCGCATCGAAGAAAAGCTGACCGCCGCGTTCGCGCCGGAGCGCCTCAGCGTCATCAACGAAAGCCATCTTCATGCGGGCCATCAGCCTGACATGACGGGCACCGGCGAGACCCATATCCGGGTGCGCATCGTATCCGCCAAGTTTGCCGGCATGCCGCGACTGGCGCGGCACCGTGCGATCACGGAGCTTCTGAAGCCAGAACTGGATGCCGGATTGCATGCACTCGCCGTCGAACCCGCAGCCCCTGGGGAGCCGGTGCGCTGGTAGGCGGCTGCGTGAATATAGGAACTGGGCGGCGCTCTCCCAAGAGCGCCGCAAAGACTTAGCGGATGAGAAGCGCCGTGCCGTAGAGCCCGAGCGCAAAGAAGGTATGCGCAACGAGATTGAGAACGCGCACCTTGTTCGGATTGGGCGTCTTGGAGGCCGCCACTCCGAGCCCCATGCCCGGCTGCATCAGGAACCAGCCGGCGCCGACGGTGACGATGGCGAAGATCCAGGCAGGCAGGAAAGTCGGCGTATCGAGCCAGGCGGAGCCGACGATCAGCACCAGCAGCAGACCGTAGATAATGCCGACGGCATAATGGCCAATCCAGCCGAGCGCCCGCTCGTGCCGATAGGGTTCGGCGGCATTGATGTCGTCGTGAAAGACGCGGCCCTTGGCCACTTCCCTGAACCAGCGCCCGGCCGGCGCCCAATTCGGCAGCCCGCCACCAGACGTGACGCCGTAGAGCACGGTCCAGATATCCATGAGCGCGGTCGCGCCGATACCGATGATCACAGAGCGCCAGATAATATCAAGCATGTGAAATCCCATCAAAAATGTGCCGCCGGCCCCCTCGGCCAGATCGGCGAAGGTCAGGCCGGCTTCGCCCCGTCCTCCTCGGCCGAGCGGATACGAAGCCTGGTGATACGGTTCTTCTCGCGCTTCATGACGATGAAGCGCTTTCCATGAAAGGTGAAGGCCTGGCGCTCTTCCGGAATGGTCATGGATTCGTGGATGACCAGACCAGCGATCGTCGTCGCCTCCTCATCCGGCAGGTGCCAGTCGAGCGCCCGGTTGAGATCGCGGATCGGCACCGTTCCGTCGACGACGATCGAGCCGTCGGCCTCCTGGCGCACGCCCTGCATCTCGATATCGTGCTCGTCGGAAATATCGCCGACAATCTCTTCCAGAATGTCCTCCAACGTCACGATGCCCTGCACCTCGCCATATTCGTCGACGACGACGGCAAAGTGCTGCTTGCGGCGCAGGAAGGCGTTGAGCTGGTTCTCGAGGCTGGTGCTATCGGGCACAAACCAGGGCTTCTGGGCGATCTTCGAAATGTCGAGATTCTCCGGCTCGACATTCGGCTCGGCAAGCGCCCTCAGAAGATCCTTCGCATGAACAACGCCAATAATATTATCCGTCGTGCCACGCCAGAGCGGCATGCGGGTAAAGGGGCTTTCAAGGATTGTCCGTACGACGACCTCAGGCGGATCGTCGGCATTGATCGCCCGCATCGCGGTGCGGTGGACCATGATGTCGGAGAGCTCGAGTTCGCCGAGATCAAGGACGCCGCCCAGACGGTCGCGGTCCGCCTTCACCACCGATCCTTCGCGATGCAGCAGATCGACGGCGCCGCGCAGTTCTTCGTGCGCGGAGAGCATCGAGACTTCGCGCGAGAGATTGATGCCGAAGAGCGACAATATCCGGCGAACGATCGCATTCACAAAGGACGAAACCGGACCGACGACGGCGACAAACATCTTGACTGCAGGAGCCGTGTTCAGCGCAAACCGATCGGGGGTGGAAATCGCCCAGCTCTTCGGCAGCACTTCGGCGAAGATGACCAGGATGACGGTCATCGCCAAGGTGGCGAGCGCCACGCCGGAATTGCCGAAGACGCCAAGAAACAGGCTGGTCGCCAGCGACGAGGACAGGATGTTGGCGAGGTTGTTGCCGATGAGCAGCGCGCCGATCAGTCGGTCGCGGCGTTCGATAAGCTGACGCACGATCCCCGCACGTTGCTCGCCGTTGGCTTCGAGCGTGTGGATGCGGCTGCGGGAGACGGCGGTCAGCGCGGTCTCCGAGCCGGAGAAGAACGCCGACATGAGGACGAGGGCCACGATAGAGACAATTTCCGGCCAGTATGCGGAAAAAAATGCCAACGTGCCGTCGAGGGTCATCGCGGGTGTTTCTCCTTGAGGAAGCTCAGCACTTCCGACGCAGGTACGTCATCGGCGACGAAGGACTGCCCGATGCCGCGGGTCAGGATGAAGGTCAGCTTGCCGCCCTTCACCTTCTTGTCCTGGGCAATCGTGTCCATCAGCATTTCGGCCGGCGGCAGCGCTCCCGGAATTTCCGACATGCGGGTGGGCAGGCCGACGGCCTTCAGGTGGGTTTCGACACGGCGGGCGTCATCCGTGCTTGCCAGGTTCATGCGCGCCGAGAACTCGTGCGCCAGAACCATGCCGATCGAAACACCTTCGCCATGAACGAGGCGAGCGCTGTCATAGGCGGTCGCAGCCTCCAGCGCGTGGCCGAAGGTGTGGCCGAGATTGAGGAGGGCGCGTTGTCCAGTTTCGCGCTCGTCGGCAACGACGACATCCGACTTTGCCTGACAGCTGGTGGCAATCGCCTCGATGCGCGCGGCACCGCCGGCAAAGACTGCCTGCCAGTTGGCTTCCAGCCAGGAGAAGAAATCAGGCTTGTCGATCAGTCCGTATTTCGCGACCTCGGCGTAGCCGGCGCGAAACTCGCGAGCGCTCAGCGAATTCAGGACATCGGTATCGGCGAGCACCAGATCCGGCTGATGAAAAACGCCGATCAGGTTCTTGCCGTGGCGGCTGTTGATACCCGTCTTGCCGCCGACCGAGGAATCGACCTGCGACAGCAGCGAGGTCGGAACCTGCACGAAACGCACGCCGCGGCGCACGATGCCCGCCGCAAAGCCCGTGAGGTCGCCGATAACGCCGCCGCCAAGGGCGATCACGTAGTCGTTGCGCTCGATCCGCGCTTCGAGGACCTTGTCGCAAACGGTCATCAGGTGCTCGAAGCTCTTGGTCTTCTCGCCCGCCGGAAGCACGAGGGTGGCAGACGCGATGCCCGCCGCCTCGAGGCTTTGAACCAGCGCATCCAGATAGAGCGGCGCCACATGTGCGTCGGTGATGACAGCCGCCTTGCGGCCCTTCAGGCGCGAGGCGATCTCAGTACCGGCGCGTGCGATCAGGCCCGGCCCGATCAGGATATCGTAGGCGCGCTCTCCGAGCGGTACGTGAACCTTGCGTTCGGAGGCGGAGGCATCAGCATTCATCAGGCTGCACTTTCGGTTCGGGCGTCGATCACGGCTTTGAGTACTTCTTCCGCCATCAGTTCCTTGCGCACATCGCGCGAGAGGACGGTGAGGTCGGCGAGCTCGTAGATCGGATAACGCGCATTCATCAAGTTTTCGAGGGTCTGCTTGGGATTCTCGGTCTTGAGCAACGGCCGCGTGTCACGCTTGTTGACCCGCTCCCAGAGAACGTCGAGGTCGGCCTTCAGCCAGACGGAGACGCCGCCCTTCTTGATATGCTTGCGCGTCCGGTCGTTGATGAAGGCGCCGCCGCCGGTGGAGACCACCCGCGGACCATTCTTCAACAGGCGTTTCATGACGCGGGTTTCGAGCGCCCGGAATTCATCTTCGCCATAGGCGGCGAAGAGCTCACCGATGGACATGCGGGAGACCCTCTCGATCTCGGCGTCGCTATCGACGAAAGGGATGCCGAGCTGATGCGCGACGATCCGGCCGACGGAGGACTTGCCCGCGCCCATCAATCCGACGAGGATCAGGTTACGAGAACCGAGCGCAGCACGAGCCCTGTCTTTCAAGCTTTCGGCAACGGTCAGAACTGGGTCGCTCATTGGTCCATTCACACTTTGTTTGCGAACGGTATCGACAAATGCAGGTGTAGCGTCAAGTCGCGGGCAAGGGAAACGTGGTTCAAATGCACCTTCTTGCACTTGCAAACATGCTTCTTCATAAAGAAGCAGAGCCATGGAGTCGCTGAATGCCAAGTCTGTTCCGTTTTCTCGCCATATTGGCGATCATCGCCGGTGCGATATACGGAACGATGTGGGCATTGGTTGCTTTTGTCGAGCCACAGGAGCGCGACGTGACGATCCGCCTTCCGTCCGAGCGGGTCAATCCTCCGGCCACCGGCGCCATCAACCCGTCCAAGAAGTGAGACAATGAAGGATCTCGGCTGGGTTCACGTCGAAGCCTTTCTGGAAATGATGAGCGCGGAGCGGGGCGCTGCGGCCAATACACTCTCTTCCTATGAGCGGGATCTTGACGATCTGCACGGTTTCCTGAACGGCAAGGGAGTGCGCCTGCTGGAGGCGGCGTCGGCCGATCTTTCGGCCTACCTGTCTTCCCTTGCCGCCCAAGGCTTCAAGCCTTCCTCGCAGGCGCGGCGACTGGCGGCAATGCGCCAGTTTTATAAGTTCCTTTACGCCGAGGGTCTGCGCACCGACGATCCGACCGGCGTTCTCGATGCGCCGAAGAAAGGCCGGGCTCTGCCGAAAACGATGGGGGTCGACGAAGTTGGCCGGTTGCTCGAGCAGGCGGAAACCGAAGCGCAGGATTCCGCGCCCGGACAGTTGCAGCGCCTTCGCATGCTGGCCCTGCTCGAACTGCTCTACGCAACGGGGATGCGCGTCAGCGAACTCGTCTCGCTTCCGGCCCGCGTGCTCGACCAGGACGGACGCTTCCTGATGATCCGCGGCAAGGGCAACAAGGAACGGCTTGTGCCGCTATCGCAGTCGGCGATCGTGGCGCTCAAGCTCTACGGCCGTATGCTCGCCGCTGAAAACGACGCCGCCAAAGTGCTGCAGGAAAGCCCTTGGCTGTTTCCCGCAGCGTCCAAGGAGGGCTATCTGCCGCGTCAGGTTTTCGCGCGTGATTTGAAAAATCTTGCGATCCGGGCAGGTCTTACCCCATCTATGATCTCGCCGCATGTCATGCGGCATGCATTTGCAAGTCATCTTCTCGCCAATGGCGCGGATCTTCGCGTCGTTCAGGAACTGCTCGGCCACTCGGACATTTCAACCACGCAAATCTATACGCATGTGTTGGAGGAACGGCTTCAACAACTGGTCCAAACGCACCACCCCCTTGCCAAACAGGACAAAAAGCAGGAATAGGACCGGCGACAAAGGGCGAGCTCATCAAACTAGCCCCGGCAAAGGAACGGAAACGCACCTCATGCACAACTATCTCGACTTCGAAAAGCCGATCTCCGACCTCGAAGGCAAGATCATCGAACTGAAGAAGCTCGCCACGGAAGACGAGAGCATCGACACGTCAGATGAAATCGGCAGGCTCGAAGTTCGCGTTCGCGAAGCGATGGTCGACATCTACTCGAAGCTCAACGCCTGGCAGAAGACGCAGGTTGCGCGCCATCCGCAGCGACCGCATTTCGTCGACTATGCCAAGACGCTGTTTCAGGAATTCACGCCGCTTGCCGGCGACCGCAAGTTCTCCGAAGATGCCGCAATCCAGGCAGGCCTTGCCCGCTTCCGCGGCCAGCCCGTCGCCGTTCTCGGCCAGGAAAAGGGCAACGACACGAAGAGCCGCCTGAAGCACAATTTCGGCAGCGCCCGCCCCGAAGGCTATCGCAAGGCGATCCGCGTTCTCGAGATGGCTGACCGCTTCGGCCTTCCTGTTATCACGCTCGTTGACACGGCAGGCGCCTATCCGGGCGTCGGCGCCGAAGAGCGTGGCCAGGCCGAAGCCATCGCCCGCTCGACGGAAATGTGTCTCTCTGTGAAGGTACCGATCGTTTCCGTCGTCATCGGCGAAGGCGGCTCGGGCGGCGCGATCGCGATCGCCACCGGCAACCGCGTCTACATGCTGGAGCATGCGATCTACAGCGTCATCTCGCCGGAAGGTGCAGCCTCGATCCTCTGGCGCGATTCCGCCCGCGCCAAGGAAGCCGCCACCAACATGAAGATCACGTCCGAGGACCTGAAGGCGCTCGGCATCATCGACGGCGTCATCAGCGAGCCGCTCGGCGGCGCGCATCGCGATCCGGACAGCGTGATCGCCACGACCGGTGATGTCATTGCCAAAGCTCTGGGCGAGCTTTCCAACCGCACCGGCGAGCAGCTTCGCAACGAGCGTCGGCAGAAATTCCTCAACATGGGCCGCAATTTGTAGTGCACAAACGCGCGGCTGCGCCGTGAATGAGGCCAAACCTTGGCCACAATAATGTTATCAATAACATTACTACTTGCGGGGGACGCGAGCGCGCTTCATAGGCTGCTAAGAGTTTGTGAACCATAGTCAGCCTATGATTCGCTCCGCGTGCCGGGACCGGGTTGCATACTGTTGATGGGCTTTTTTGAATGCGCATTCGTCATTTTGCATATGTTTCCCTGATGGCGCTGGCTTTGGCCGGCTGCAACGATGCATTGGAAACCGCCCAGGTCGATCTTTCCAGCGTCAAGAACAAGGTCGAGCAGCCATTGCCGCCACGCATCCTGTCCGAGATGTCGGCCAAGAGCATGCAGCGCAACTCGCCGATCATGATCCGCATCTTCAAGGAAGAAGGCGCGCTGGAGATCTGGAAGGCGAAAACCGACAATCGCTTCGACAAGATCGCCGACTACAAGATCTGCGCCTGGTCTGGCCGCCTCGGCCCGAAGGTAAAAGAGGGCGACCGGCAGGCCCCGGAAGGCTTCTACAACCTGACGCGCGCCAATCTCAATCCGAACTCCAAATACTACCTCGCGATCAACACCGGCTTTCCGAACCGCTATGACGCTGTGAACGGCCACAATGGCACCAACCTGATGATTCACGGCGCCTGCTCTTCGTCGGGCTGCTACTCGATGACCGACCAGCAGGTACTGGAGATCTACGCCTTTGCCCGTGACGCCTTTGCCGGCGGCCAGTCGACAGTGCAGCTTCAGGCCTTCCCCTTCCGCATGACCGCGGAAAACATGGTGCGCCATCGCCTGAACCCGAACATCGAGTTCTGGAACATGCTGAAGGTCGGCTACGACAATTTCGAGGTCACCAAGCGTCCTCCCGAGGTGAATTTCTGCGAGAAGAAATACGTCTTCAACCAGCAGTCAACCGACAATGGCGAGTTCAATCCGGCCGGCAAGTGCCCGGCAATGTCGACGCCGCCGGCGCTGACCGCCGCGCTTGCCTCCTACGGCAAGACCTACGATGCCGACTACGCCAAGGCCATGAAGAAGTATGATGGCATGGCCTGGTACGACCCGAGCGAGGCGGAGCGCAAGGCCGTGGTCGCTAAGCTGCGAAAGGGTCGCGAACTGGCCTATGCACCGACCGGCACCTCGCTGGAGGCGGGCAAGATGGTCAAGGTCGCGGACCTCGAAGAGATGATGGCGAGCAAGACCGCGTCCGCGGTTGCCGCAAATGCGGCGCCCAATGCTACGCCGGCATCCTCCGAAGCAAAGGAAATTGCCGTCGCCGCTGCCGTTCCGGCTCAGGTTCCGATCCCAACGCCGAGCCCGCTGGCATTCGCGCCGGTACAACAGCCCGAACCGGTGGAAGTCGCCTCGAAGAAGCCGTTCTGGAAATTCTGGGGCAGGGACTGACGGCGTGAGCGCCATCCTCTATGACCTACGCGGGCTAAAGTGCCCGCTTCCCGTGCTGAAGACCCGCCGCAAGATGTCCTCCCTTCCGAGCGGCTCACTGATCCGCGTCGAAACGACAGATCCGCTCGCTGGCATCGACATCCCTCATTTCTGCAACGAAGACGGCCACGAACTGATCGAGGCTGAGACGACGGAAGGCGGCCACCGCTTCCTCATCCGCAAGCGATAGATTAAAATCGCATTCCCGGCACGGCAAGCGGATTGTCGTGCAGCGCGGTGCGATCCGGCGTGTCGATGCGCGGCTTGCCGAGAAACGCGTCGAACAGATCCTTGACGAAGGCTTCCGGCAGATCCTTGGTGATCAGCACCATGCGCGTGCGCCTGTCCTGAGGGTCGGGCCATGCGGGCAGGCGCGATGGCTGATGGAAGATGCTCTGCACGCCGTGAAGCACCAGCGGCCGATCCGGGCGGTCCGAGACCGCGACGATCGCCTTCATCCGCAGCAGCTTGTCGCCATGCGCCGAACGCAAGAGATCGATGAACATGTCGAGCGCCATCGGGTCGATCGGCTTGTCCTCGACGATCGAGAAGGACCGGATCGATGCATCGTGGCGGTTCACATCATGTGGGTCCTGGTGATCGTTCCCGTGATGATGATGGTGATGGTCGTCAGCACCATGGTGATGATGGTCATGCTGGTGATGCGCCTCATGCGCATCCTCATCCCGCAGCCAGCGTCCGACGTCGGCAATCTTGTTTGTCGGATCGTAGAGGCCGTTGACGAGCACACTGACCTGCCCTGCTTCGGCGCTGTCGGCATCCATCAATGCGGCACGCGGATTGAGCGCATCGAGACGCGCCTCCAGTGCTTCCAACACGTCTGGCGAAGCCATTGTCCGCTTGGAGAGAATCAGCCGATCGGCAACCGCGGCCTGCTTCACCGCTTCCTCGTGATTGTCGAGGGTCTGCGAGCCGTTGACTGCATCGACCACCGTCACGATGCCATCGAGGTCGAAATTGGTGGCGATGATGGGGTTGCCCATGATCGCCTGCATGACCGGTGCCGGATCAGCAAGGCCGGTCGTCTCGATCACGACGCGCTTCACCGGCTTGACGCGGCCCGTCTGTACCGCGTCCATCAGATTTGCGAGGGTATCGACGAGCTCTCCGCGCACCGTGCAGCATAGGCAGCCGTCCGACAGTTCGATGATCGCATCGCCCGAGCTTTCCACCAGTAGATGATCGATGCCGACATCACCGAACTCGTTGATGATCACGGCGGCGTCCTTCATCGCCGGATCCTTGAGGATCCGGTTCAGCAAGGTGGATTTGCCGGCGCCAAGAAAGCCGGTCAGGATGGTGACCGGTATCCGATCGGAAACAGCGCTCATGTCAAAGTGGCCTCAGAAAGTGGTCGGGCGTGGCAGCGGAACCGGGACCTTGGCAATCGTTCCCGCGGTATCCGCGGTCGCCAACTTGTCCGGCTGCGGTTCGTTCTGGCCCGGGATCAGTCCTGCGAAGACGAAGTTGGGGTCGTGGTCCATTTCCTGGATATAGGGAGACTGAACCTTCATGCGGCCCACTTCGTCGCGCGTTTCGCTGCGGACCTTGGCACCCTTGGCGCTGCAGATATCGGCGGTAATATCGGCGACCTGATCCTGACCCGGGCCATAGGGCCGTAATGAACTGAGCGTATCGGGCGCGGCAAACTGCGAAGTGAAGCCCTTTTGCAGCAGGTCGGCGGAGGCATCCGCCCGCGCCGCAAGACTGTCCGTGCCGAGCACGACAGAGATCAAGGTACGGCCGTTGCGCGTCGCCGAACCGATCTGGTTGAAGCCCGAGGCGCAGATGAAGCCCGTTTTCATGCCATCGGCGCCGGCAAAACGACCGATCAGCACGTTGATGCTCGGCACGTTCTTGGTGCCCGTCGTGATGCCTTCAAGCGAGAAGTATCCGGCGTATTGCGGGAACTCGCGACGAAGCGCCACGGAAAGGACCGCAAGATCGCGCGCCGTCGTATACTGGCCCTTGCCGGGCAGGCCGTTCGGATTGACGAAATGCGAGTCGGTCATGCCGAGCTTCGCCGCCTCGGCGTTCATCTTCAGCACAAAGGCTTCCTGCGTTCCGCCGACGGCCTCGGCAACGGCAACCGCAATGTCGTTTGCCGACTTGACCATCAGGATCTTCAGCGCGCTGTCGAGCGTCAGCTTCTGTCCCGGCTTGAAATACATCTTTGCCGGCGGCTGGGCTGCCGCCCGCTTGCTCATGACGATGGGGGTATCGAGGCTGATCTGGCCGGCGCGAACCGCGTCGAAAACCGTATAGACGGTCATGAGCTTGGTGAGCGAAGCCGGATACCATTTGCGGAAGGCTTCCTCGTGCTCCAGCACGCGGCCGCTCTGCACATCCACCAGAATATGCGGATTCGCATAGGCCTGAGCGGAGGCCGAGAGCGCGATGGCGGCTGCGGAAGCTACGATTGAAAGCGGCCGCAAGGCGGCAAGCAAACGGTTCTGGCGCGTCAACACGGTTCGTCCTTAAAGATGTCCGGAAGTCTCGAAAGTTTCCCCTATTTAACGTATATGGCCATGACATGGCAAAGGGCCTTGATTAAGTTATTTCTGCGGCATCGTGTCCTTGCGACCCGATCCCGTCCCCGTTTCGATTTCACGACAGGAAGCTGACATGCCGATTTTGAACAGAGCCGCCGAACTTCAAGACGAGGTGACAGAGTGGCGCCGGCATATCCATGCACGCCCCGAACTTCTTTTTGCGGTCGAGAACACCGCCGCCTTCGTGGCTGAAAAACTCAAGGAATTCGGCGTCGACGAGATCGTCACCGGCATCGGCAGGACCGGCGTCGTCGGTCTGATCAAAGGCAAGGGCGAGGGCGGGCGCACCATCGGTTTGCGCGCCGACATGGACGCGTTACCGCTTACCGAAATCAGCGGCAAGCCCTGGGCTTCCACGACACCTGGCAAGATGCATGCCTGCGGTCACGACGGCCATACGGCCATGCTGCTCGGCGCGGCCAAGTATCTGGCCGAGACGCGCAACTTCAACGGCAACATCGCGGTCATCTTCCAGCCCGCGGAAGAAGGCGGCGGCGGTGGCAACCTGATGGTCAAGGACGGCATGATGGAGCGCTTCGGCATCGAAGAGGTCTACGGCATGCACAATCTGCCGGGTCTTCCTGTCGGGCACTTTGCCATCCGTAGCGGCGCGATCATGGCCGCCACCGACGAATTCACCATCGCCATCAAGGGCCGCGGCGGCCATGCGGCCCAGCCGCACCGCACGATCGACCCGATCGCCATCGGCGCTCAGATCGTCAGCAATCTGCAGCTGATTGCCTCCCGCAATGTCGATCCGCTGCGTTCGGTCGTCGTCTCGGTCACCAAGTTCAACGCGGGCTTCGCCCACAACGTCATCCCGAACGACGCGACGATCGCCGGCACCGTGCGCACGCTCAATGAGGAGGTGCGTAACCTCGCCGAAACCCGCCTGAAGCAGGTCGTCAACGGCCTCGTTGCCGCCCACGGCGCAGAGGTTGATATCGACTTCAACCGGAATTATCCCGTCACCTTCAACCACGCGACGGAAACCGGCCACGCCGTCCGCATCGCCGGCGAGATTGCTGGCGCAGGCAACGTCAATGCGGAGATCGACCCGATGATGGGCGGCGAGGATTTCTCCTACATGCTGAACGCCCGTCCCGGCGCCTTCATCTTCATCGGCAACGGAGACACGGCCGGCCTGCACAACCCCGCCTACGATTTCAACGACGAAACCATCGCCCACGGCATTTCCTACTGGGTGCGGCTCGCCGAACAGCGCCTCGGCGCCTGAAATCTGACGTCAGTTACACATGCAAAAGAGCTTGGCTTCCGGCCAAGCCTTTTGTATGCATGACGCTCAAGTGGTCCCGTAGCTCAGCAGGATAGAGCATCAGATTCCTAATCTGAGGGTCACGCGTTCGAATCGCGTCGGGATCACCATTATTTTCAGTAACCGTGTCGTACTGCGCGCTTCCGCTCTGAGTTCAGGGCAACGGAACCGGCGCGTCGCTGAGCGTTCGCAGATATGCGATCACGTTCAGTCGATCAGTTTCATCAGGCGCTCCACGAATCTCCATGTTTACGCCTGGGGTTGTGAGGGTTGGACCGGCGAGAAAAATGTTGAGGTCCTCGAACGTCCAAGTCCCCTCCCACGCCAACAGGGAGTTGTCAGGGCGGCACCGGCGATCGGCAGACCGATCGCCGACTCCTTGTTCACGTTGGCGCCGCGCTTGATCAGCAACTCTGCCGCTTCGGGATGTTCGCTACGAATGGCCAGGAAAAGAGGATTGGCTCCCTTTGTCCTGCTCTTCGATGTCAGCCCCGGCGTCGAGGGCGGCCGCGATGGCAGTCGGGTCGCCGCTCTTCACCGCCTCGTGAAGTGGGCGGCCTTGCGTAGCCCACGCATCGGTCTTCCCCTCCGCCAACACGATGATCGCGAAGCATATACCCCGATCCCCCACCCGAATAGCTCGATCTGCCTTGCCGGCGGTCACGCGCGCCTTCTCGACCCACTGGGCGGCAATCATTTCCACGTGCCAGCGAGGTAGTCAGGCGATGAGGAGAGAAACGCTTTTGGTCTCCGACTACCTAAAGCCGTGACAAAAAACCTTCCAACTCCTCCCCATCGACAGACACGCGATGCCGTTCCTCCGGATAGGCGCCGCTGGCGATGTCGGTAGCGTATTCGCGGAATGCCGCGATCCGTTCAGCCTGGATGCGGTCATATTCGGCCGCCAGGTTGCGATAGACCTTGGCATGGCGCGGATATTTCCCGCGGTTTAGGCCGAGCACGTCCTCGGAGAAGAGATACTGGGCGTCGCATCCGCTGCCGGCGCCCATGGAGATCATGAGCATGGAGGTGCGTTCAGAAATCGCTGCCGCTACCTCGGCCGGCACGACCTCGATCTCCGCGCTGAAGGCACCCGCGGCCTCCAGATCCTTCACTTGCTTGTAGACAAGAGCCGCCGTTTCGGCCGTCTTGCCGACCGCGCGAAAGCCGCCCGTCCATGTGGCATGCGACGGGATAAGCCCCGTGTGTCCGCAGACCGGAATATGCTCGTCGCGCAGCCGCCGGATCGTCTGCAGGCTGGCGGCGCAATAGATGGCATCGGCCGAGGCCGCCCGCATCTTTACCGCCGAGCGCAGGATCTCATCGGTGGTGGCGCCGCTCTGGCCGTATTCGCCACCCGGAATGGCAAAACGCCCCGGGGCGGCATCGCGGAACCGCGGATCGAAAAGAAGTTCCGGCGGCACGGAAATCAGGTCGATGCCGGCAGCCTCGGCCGCTTCCGCCTCTTCGAGCGACACGACGCGCAGCATGCTGAGCTGCCGCTTGCCCTTCATCGCTAGGAGGTCATGCACAGTCGGTCGCAGTTGTTTGCCCATCGCCGATACCTTGAGAATGCGGCAGCCAGTCAGGCGGCCAGGAGGGATTTCAGTTTGACGCTGCTTGCGACAAGCGCTGCCGGATCCGGATGCGCGCGCGCCGCAATCAGCATTTCGGCAAGCCGGATATCGCGCGCGACCACGTTGCCGCGACCGATGCCGCTGGCCGCAAGCAGCCTGCCGGCTTCATCGAGATGAAAGAGAATGAAAGCGCCGTCGCCGAGGTCGCGGCGCAAATGCTGAACGGCGCCCTCCGCGAGGCCGACGATCTGCAGCGTTACGTCATACTGATCGGACCAGAACCAGGGAACGGCGGAAACGGATGTGCCAAGCCCCATCATGTTGGCGGCGGCCAATGCTCCCTGTTCCTGGGCATTCCGCCAGGATTCGAGCCGCACACGCCGGCCGCCATAGATCGCGAGGGGGAACGAGCAGCAGTCGCCGGCTGCGTAGATGTCAGGCGCCGAGGTGCGCAGGAATTCATCGACGGCAATCCCATTGTCGATTGTGAGACCGGCCCGCGCGGCAAGCTCCGTATTGGGAGTGGCGCCGATTCCGATAAGCACGAGGTCCGCGCCGATCATATTGCCGTCGGACAGGTGGACAACGGCCTTTTCGTCGTCTTCCGCAATGGCTGTTATAGCCACCCCGCAGCGGATATCGACGCCCTCGAGCGAATGCCGTTCGCAGATCACCCCGGCAACTTCCTCCGGGACGCCGCGCTTCAGCACGCGTTCCAGGCCCTCGAGGACCGTTACGGAAGTTCCGAGCGCACGCGCCGTCGCGGCAAGCTCCAGGCCGATAAAGCCGCCGCCGATGATGACAATATGCTTTCCGGGCACCATTGCCCTGCGAAGTGCCACCGCATCGGCATGGGTGCGCAGCGAGCAGATATGCTTGCTGTCCTCGGCAATATCAGGAAGCACCCGCGCACGGGCGCCGGTCGCGAGCAACAGCTTGTCATAGGCAATGGTAGAGCCATCGGAAAGCGTAACGGACTTTGCTTGACGGTCGAGATCCTGAACCGTCAGGCCGGTCAGCAGACTGATGCCGCCTGCGGCATATCTCTCCAGTTCGGCGATGAATTTCGGTTCCTCAGTCCCTTGGTCGGACGCCTTTGAAAGCGGCGGCCGCTCGTACGGCGCGAGCGCCTCGCTTCCAATCAGCGTGATCTCGCCGTCAAATCCCTTTTCGCGGAGGGCAAATGCCGCGCGGGCGCCGCATTCCCCTGCCCCGATGATCACGAAATGGGTCATGACAGCCTCCTCAGATCGAGATGAAGACAGCGCCGTCTTCGACCTTCACGGGATAGGTGCCGAGGTTGACGCAAACCGGCGCTCCCTTCGCCTGCCCCGTTTTGTAGTTGAAACGGCCATTGTGCTTGGGACATTCGATGATCTCGTCCATGACCAGGCCGTCGGCCAGATGGACCTGCTCGTGCGTGCACAATCCGTCCGTTGCAAAGAATTCATCGTCGGGGCTGCGATAAACCGCGAACGTCCTGCCCTGGTGATCGAACCGCATCACGTCCTCTTCGTCGATGTCCTCGACGGCACAGACCTCGATCCAATTTCCGCTCATCTCGTCCTCCCAGGCTTATGCTTGGCGTTGTTTATTGGGCAGCCGGCGCAAGCTCGGCGTGGAATTCCTCGCGATAGGGACGCGCCGTCGCCGGCAGTTCGCGCTTCAGGAAATAGTCCTCATTGCGCAGCTGGCGCAGGAATGCCGGGAGCATCTCGCGATAGCCGGACCAGATCGACGGGTTTGCCGCCGGCAGGTCGTGCTTGATCATCGCATGCAGGCGCGGCAGCGCATGGTAGGGCACCATCGGGAACATGTGGTGCTCGACGTGATAGTTCATGTTCCAGTAGATGAAGCGGCTGATGGGGTTCATGTGAACCGTGCGGCTGTTCAGACGATGGTCGATGACATTGTCCGCGAGGCCCCCATGCTGCAACAGTCCGGTCAGCACATGATGCCACGCGCCATAGAGCCTGGGCAGGCCAATCAGCACCAGCGGCAGGATGGAGCCCATCGCAATCGCAACGGCGATCGTCGCGACATAGATGGCAAGCCAGATGCGGGCGATAAGTATCGCGCGGGGCTGTTCCATCTCGGGGATGAAGGTCTTCTCCTCTACGCCGATGACGCCGACGGCATTGCGCAGCATGTCGACCATCGCGTGCCAGACATCGAGAATGCCGAAGAAGTTCAGGATCAGCCGCAGCAGATCCGGCGGACGCATTACCGCAATTTCGGGATCGCGGCCGACGATGACAGTGTCGGTATGATGGCGCGTATGGCTCCAGCGCCAGGTCACCGGATTGCGCATGATCATGAAGCAGGCGATCTGATAGACCGCGTCGTTCATCCAGCGCGTCTTGAAGGCCGTGCCGTGACCACACTCGTGCCAGCGGCTATCCGATGCCGAACCGTAAAGCACCCCATATGCCAGAAAGAAGGGCACGCAGAGCCACGAGCCCCAGAAGTAGACGCCAAGTCCGCCAAGGAGGATCATTGCGCCCAGCCAGATGATCGTGTCAAGGATAGCCGGAGCGTCGGAGCGCTGCATCAGCGCTTTCATGTCCTTGCGCGCAACCTCGGTGTGATACCACTCGGCGGCGGCCAATCCCATGTCAACGGCTGTGCGGCCGCTTTCACCGAGCAGGCTGTAGTCCCGCTTCCTCGTCTGATCAGCCATCTCAACCTCCCGCATGCCATCCCTCCCGGCCTATGCAGACGAGAATATGTTGACTTTCATCAAGCGACAATGCAGCCTTGATGTATTCTATCAAAAGACATCATTGCGACCACATCACAATGATGGATTCTTGCAAGGACCGAATGGTGAAGCGACCGACAATACAGGATCTGGCGAATGCTTCGGGCGTCAGCGTCGCGACGGTCGATCGTGTGCTGAACGGCCGGCATCGGGTTAGGGAGGAGACGGCACGGCGGGTCTATAACGCGGCGGCCTCTATCGGCTACCATGCGGTCGGCTTGCTCCGGCAACGGGTATTCCAGGACCTCCCGCATCATCGGCTGGGCTTTCTTCTGCAGCGTCCGACGCAGTCGTTCTACCAAACGCTCGCCAGGGAAATCGAGCAAGCGGCGCATGCCAACACATCGTCTCGCATAACCGCCCAGATCGAATATGCGACGGCGTCCACGCCTGCTGCGATCATTGAAAAGCTGAAGCTTCTCGCCAGCCGCAACCAGGCGATCGCATTGGTCGGTCCGGACTATCCGGCCGTCGCGGCCGAGGTTGAAGATCTGAAGGCCAGGGGCATTCCTGCCTTTTCCATTCTGTCCGATCTCGCCAGTGGCGTGCGACAGGGTTATATCGGGCTGAACAATCGAAAGGTCGGCCGCACGGCCGCCTGGATGATCGCAAAGGCTGCCAAGAAACCCGGCAAGGTCGCCTGCTTCGTCGGTAGCCACCGCTATCATGGACATGAACTGCGCGAGATCGGCTTCCGCTCTTATTTTCGAGAGAACGCCCCGGATTTCGAGGTTCTCGAGACGCTGATCAACCTCGAAACCCCTGAAATAACGCACGAAGCCACCATCAATCTCCTCAAGCAGCACCCTGATCTCGTCGGCTTCTATGTCTGCGGCGGCGGCATGGAAGGCGCGATCTCCGCCGTTCGCGAAGAAGGTCTCGCCGGCAAGCTTGTCGTCGTCGTCAACGAACTGACGCCGGACTCGCGCTCGGCACTCGCCGACGACGTGGTGACCATGGCGATCGCGACGCCCGTCAGGAACCTCTGCACCGAGCTGATCACATTGATGACAACCTCGATAGGATCAGAGGACGACGCGGTCCCGGGTCAATCGTTCCTGCCCTTCGATATCTACACCTCGGAGAACATCTAGCCCTGCCGGCGACCCGTCCTCCGCCTTAGCGCCGTGCGGCCCAGGACAATCCGCGTCGAAGAATGAGGCGCATATAGGGGTGGTCGAACTCGCTCGCGACATGGCCGAGAGCGGAATAGAACACACGCCCCTGTCCGAACTGGCGCTTGAAGGCAACGGGCATTGTCACGTTGCGGGCGGCCGAATCATACTCTCCGGAAAAGCGCGTCGTCGCCAGGATTTCGACCGACGGATCGTAGTGGAGGTAGTACTGCTCGGACCGATAGTCGAAGTCGGGAATCCCCGCCATCACAGGATCATGCTGACGGGTCACGTTGACGCGGAAATCGATGATGTTGCCGGGATGGGAGACCCATGTTACCCCGGAGACATACCGGAACGGTGCGCTCTCCTTGAATGAAGTCGCCAGCGCGCCGTGATGCCCCCCGAGGCCGAGACCGCCGCGCACAGCCTCCACCAGCGCGTCTGCGTGCGCCTTCTCGATTTTCTCGCCGGTAACTACAGGCACGAGCAGATCGGCGCCCGCGATCACAGCTGACCCGAAGATGCCAAGGTCGCCGGTCACCTCGACGGCAAAGCCATCCTCGCGCAACAGGTCCGCGACGCGGTGGGCGCACGCTTCAGGCTCGTGGCCGCTCCAACCGCCCCAGACGATGATCGCTTTGCGCATAAGCACTCCCTTGCCGAACACATTGGGCCGCCGAGAGCGGCCAGATCTTCTTTACGACAAGACGGGTCGAGCAAGCCAGTGCAAGCCTTGCCGGACCATATTTTCTTCCGACTCTCGGAAGGCGGAACTTTCCGACCCGTTCTGCGTTTCGCGGAAAACGGAGGGAGTGCTCGCCATGCGTATGAAACTGACGTTGCTTGCATTCGCATATCTTGTCGTCAGCGGCCTGTTGCTGGCAACCACCTATAAATCGGCGGGACCGATCACGACGCCAAAGACAGATCGGGTCGCAGCCTTCCAGATGGAACGCTTCGCCGGCTGAGGGATAACTACGCTACCTTGATATCATTGCGCACGGGCCGCGTTCCCGCGAGAGCGCGCGCGACGGCGGTTGCACGCTCGATCTCGGCTGCCGTGGCAACCATGCCGGTCAGCACGACCTCACGACCTTCAAGCGTCACCTTCACATCAGCCGCATCAATCCCACCAGCGACAGCCAAGGCATTCGCTACGGCCTCCTCGAGCGCGGCATCCTGGTTAGCTCCAGTCTCGGGTTCGAAGGGTTCGCCATAGAACGTCGGTTGCTTGAAAACCATGTGCCTTCCTCCTGTCTCGATTACGAAACGCAGCAATTGGCCGATTGGTTTCGCGCCACCCTGTTAGACATGGCAAGGGAGGGCAACCGCCCTCTCCCGGATTCGCTGGATTTCTGCTGCGCCGCACACTTGCCGCTCATTTCAATCCCCTGTACAGCCAGAGCCAATGCAAGAGTTTTGGCGAAATCACCGATGATGGCAGGCGAAAGTGCGCCGAGGCGCCTCAGTATTTTTGGCTCAACCGGCTCGATCGGACAAAATACGCTCGACGTTATCGAGCAGTTGGGCGGTCGGGACTGCTATGAGATCTCCGTCGTAACGGGCAACGAGAACGTCCAGCTTTTGGCGCAGCAGGCGAAATCGTCAGGCGCCAAGCTTGCGGTCACCGCCAGCGACGGCAAATATCACTCGCTGAAGGAAGAACTGTCCGGCAGCGGCATTGCGGTTGCCGCCGGCGTATCGGGCCTGGCTGAGGCCGCCGACCTCGAGGCGGATTGGGTGATGGCCGCCATCGTCGGCACGGCCGGCCTCGCGCCGACACTGGCCGCCGCCCGCAAGGGCGCAACGATCGCGCTCGCCAACAAGGAATGCCTGGTGTCAGCCGGCGACTTGTTCGTCGATGCAGTGGCAAAGGGCGGCGGACGGCTGATCCCCGTCGACAGCGAACACAGCGCGATCTTTCAGTCTCTCGACGAAGACCAGCGGCACGCCGTCGAACGGATCATCCTGACGGCTTCGGGCGGTCCGTTCCGCACCTGGTCGCGCGCCGACATGGCGAATGTGACCGCTGCAACGGCGCGAGCGCACCCGAACTGGTCGATGGGACTGAAGATCTCGGTCGGAAGTGCCTCGATGTTCAACAAGGCGCTGGAGATGATCGAGGCGAAGCATCTCTTCGGCGTTCGCCCGGACCAGATCGAAGTGATCGTCCACCCGCAGTCGATCATTCACTCGATGGTCGGCTACACGGATGGATCGATCATCGCCCAGCTCGGCAGCCCCGATATGCGGACGGCGATCGGTTACGCGCTCGACTACCCGCGCCGACCGACACTGAACGTCGAGCGACTGGATTTCGCCAAGCTCTCGCGCCTCGACTTCGAGGCACCGGATGAACAGCGTTTCCCGGCGCTCAGACTGGCGCGCACCGCGCTGGAACGCGGCGGCCTACAGGGCGCCATCATGAATGCGGCCGAGGAAATTGCGTTTCACGCGTTTGTCGAGGAACGGATCGGCTTCCTGTCCATGGCCGACATTGCCGAAGCGGTGATGGACAAGATGATCGCAACCGGCGAAGCGAAGACGATGGACGACGTCTTTGCCGCCGATGCCGAAGCCCGCAGGCTCGCTGCCGAACTGGTAGCCCTCAGCGAAAAGGCCGCCTGACGGCGGCCCAATCTTTTCCCAAACAATGTACCTTTAGGCCACGTGCCGCGCCAGCGCGCAGCGCGCCCAGAGCGAATGCAGCGCCTCGACGAGATGTTCGATGTCGGCGTCGCTGTGCAGCGGCGTCGGAGTGATGCGCAGCCGCTCGGTCTTCTTCGGCACCGTCGGGTAGTTGATCGGCTGCACGTAGACACCGCAATTGTCGAGCAGCAGGTCGGAGATCCACTTGCACTTGGCGGCATCGCCAACCATGACCGGCACGATGTGGCTCGGGTTCGGCATGTGCGGAATGCCGCGCTGATCGAGCAGCGCCCTCAGCTTGCGGACACGATCCTGGTGGCGCGCCCGCTCGAACGGGCTGACCTTCAGATGCTGGATCGAGGCAACCGCACCGGCAGCAAGGGCCGGCGGCAGCGCCGTCGTGAAGATGAAACCAGAGGCAAACGAGCGGATGAAGTCGCACAGCGCCGTTGAGGCGGCGATGTAGCCGCCCATGACGCCGAATGCCTTGCCGAGCGTGCCTTCGATGACCGTCAGGCGGTCCATCAGGCCCTCGCGCTCGGCAATGCCGCCGCCGCGCGGTCCATACATGCCGACGGCATGGACTTCGTCGAGATAGGTCATCGCGCCGTATTTGTCGGCGAGGTCGCAGATCTCCTTGATCGGGGCGATGTCGCCATCCATCGAATAGACCGATTCGAAGGCGATCAGCTTCGGCGCCTTCGGATCGGCGGCGGCCAGCTTGGCTTCGAGATCATGGATGTCGTTGTGCTTCCAGATCACCTTGTCGCACTTGGCGTAGCGAATGCCTTCGATCATCGACGCATGGTTCAAGGCGTCGGAGAAGATGATCAGGCCGGGGATCTTGGCGCCGAGCGTGCCGAGCGCTGCCCAGTTGGAGACATAGCCGGAGGTGAAGATCAGCGCCGCTTCCTTGCCATGCAGGTCGGCCAGTTCGTGCTCGAGCAGAACGTGATAGTGGGTGGTGCCAGAGATATTCCGGGTGCCTCCCGCACCCGCGCCACAGTGATCGATGGCATTCTTCATCGCCTCGATCACCTTCGGGTTCTGGCCCATGCCGAGATAGTCGTTGGAGCACCAGACCGTGACTTCCTTCGGGCCGTCCGCCGTGTGTCGCGTGGCGCGCGGAAAGCTGCCGCGGTGACGCTCAAGATCGGCAAAAACGCGATAGCGACCTTCGCTGTGAAGGCCATCCAGCTCGCTTTTGAAAAACGCTTCGAAATCCATGTCATGCTCCAGTGTCGTGCGAGCGTTTGTTGCCAACCGACGCACGCACGTCAACCCTTTGCCATCGCTTTACCATCAACTGCGGCAAAAGGCCCATAGCCTTGAATTATTTTAATTCGAAAAAGCTCGTTTTGGCCAGACGCAGCGAAGAATCGCGAGGCAGACACGCCGCCTCGCGATCCGACCGTTTGTGTCAGCCCGCCTCGGCGACGGCGCGTTTGGCCATCACTTTGATCAGGTTGGCGCGGTATTCCGCACTCGCATGCAAATCCGACATCAGTCCGGCAGGATTGACATCGATGCCAGCGATCGAACCGGCGGACCAGTTCGCTTTGAGGGCGGTTTCCATGGCGGTTTCGCGGAAGACGCCGTTGGCTCCCGCCCCGGTGACGGCAACCCTTACGCCACCAGCGCCCTTGGTAACGAAGACCCCCGTCATCGCATAACGCGATGCCGGATTTGGAAACTTCGAATATCCCGCTTTCTCGGGCGTCTCGAAACTGATGGCGGTGACCAGTTCACCATCTTCCAAGGCCGTCTCGAACAAGCCGGTAAAGAAATCGTCAGCAGCAATCTCGCGCTTGTTGGTGACGATGCTGGCATTCAGCGCCAACATGGCCGAGGGATAGTCCGCCGCAGGATCGTTGTTGGCAATCGAACCACCGATCGTGCCCATATGACGGACATGCGGATCGCCGATCATGCCGGCAAGGTCGCAGATGGCGGGACAAACCGCACGCAGAGCCGCTGATGCAGCGACTTCGGCGTGCGATGTGGCCGCCCCGATGGTCACCTTGCGACCATCGACCTTGATGCCCTGCATCGCCGGAATATGCCTGAGATCGACGAGGTCGCTCGGCGCGGCGAGACGCTGCTTCATCGTCGGTATGAGCGTCATGCCGCCGGAGACATATTTGCCTTCGGATGTTCCCGAAATCATCCTGACGGCTTCATCGACCGAGGACGCGCGGTGATAGTTGGTCTGATACATCGTCGTTCCTCCTCAATGAACCGCGCGCGCTGCCATCCACACTTTCTGTGGTGTGGCGGGCATCGTCAGCATGTTGTTGCCGATGGCATCGGTGATGGCATTGATGAGTGCCGGAGGAGACCCGATCGCGCCAGCCTCGCCGCACCCCTTGATGCCGAGCGGATTGCTCGGGGACGGCGTTACCTGATGCGACACCTTGAACGACGGCAAGTCGTCGGCGCGCGGCATGGCGTAGTCCATGAAACTTGCCGTCAACAACTGACCGTTCTCGTCATAATGCACGCCCTCGAGCAGGGCCTGACCGATCCCCTGCGCAATACCGCCATGCACCTGGCCCTCGACAATCATCGGATTGATGATGTTGCCGAAATCGTCCGCAGCGACGAACTGGATGATCTCGGTCTTGCCGGTTTCCGGATCGACCTGGACTTCGCAGATATAGCAGCCGGCGGGGAAGGTGAAGTTGGACGGGTCGTAGAAGGCAGTTTCCTTCAGCCCCGGCTCCATGCCGCCCGGCAGGTTGTGTGCGGTGTAGGCGGCCAGCGCCACCTGGAACCAGGGAAGGCTCTTGTCTGTACCGGCAACCTTCACCTCACCGTTCTCGATGACGATATCGCCTTCGTCGGCTTCCATCAGATGGGCGGCGATCTTCTTGGCCTTGGCTTCGACCTTGTCGAGCGCCTTGACCACAGCAGACATGCCGACAGCGCCTGAACGCGAGCCGTAGGTGCCCATGCCCATCTGCACCTTGTCGGTGTCGCCATGCACGATCGACACGCTCTCCAGCGGAACGCCGAGACGATCCGACACAAGCTGCGCGAATGTCGTCTCGTGCCCCTGCCCGTGGCTGTGCGACCCGGTGAGCACTTCTATCGTGCCTACCGCATTGACGCGAACCTCTGCCGACTCCCACAAGCCGACGCCCGCACCAAGCGATCCGACCGCCTGCGAGGGCGCTATGCCGCACGCCTCGATGTAGCAGCTCATGCCGAGACCGCGCTTCAGGCCGCGGTTGGCAGCCTCGGCCTTGCGCGCCGGGAAGCCGTTCCAGTCGGCCGCCTGCATCGCCGCATTGAGCGATGCTTCGTAGTCGCCCGCGTCATAGTTCATGATCACAGGCGTCTGATGCGGGAAGGCCCGGATGAAGTTCTTCCGCCGCAACTCGGCGGGCGAAATACCAAGCTCGCGGGCCGCCGTTTCCATCGTCCGTTCAAGCAGGAAGGTCGCCTCGGGACGGCCGGCACCACGATAGGCGTCAACCGGCGCGGTGTTGGTGTAGACCGTCCGCACGTTGGCATGGATGGCCGGAATATCGTATTGGCCGGACAGCAGCGTCGCGTAGAGATAGGTCGGAACCGCCGACGAAAACAGCGACATATAGGCGCCGAGATTGCAGATGGTGTCGACCTTCAGCCCGATGATGCGATGGTCGCTGTCGAAAGCCATTTTGACCTTGGAGACGTGGTCGCGGCCATGCGCATCCGTGAGGAAGGCCTCCGTGCGATCGGAGTTCCATTTCACCGGCACGCCTGTTTTCTTGGAAGCCCAGAGACAGACGATCTCCTCAGGATAGATGTAGATCTTCGAGCCGAAGCCGCCGCCGACATCTGGGGCGATCACCCGAAGCTTGTTCTCGGGCGCGACATTGTAGAACGCGCTCATCACGAGGCGCGCGACATGCGGGTTCTGGCTGGTCGTGTAGCAGGTATAGTGATCTTCGGCAGCGTCATAGATACCGAGCGCAGCGCGCGGCTCCATCGCATTGGGAGACAGGCGGTTGTTGTGGATCTCGATTTCCGTGACGTGCGCCGCTTCGGAAATGGCCTTGTCGGTTGCCGCACCATCGCCGAGCTGCCAGTCGAAGATCAGGTTGTTCTGAGCTTCCGGATGAAGTTGCGGCGCTCCTGGTTTCAGCGCCTCGACTGCCTCGACGACCACAGGCAATTCCTCGTAGTCGATGACGACGGCTTCCGCGGCATCGCGCGCTTCGGCGAGCGAGTCTGCGACAACGATGGCAACGGCATCGCCGACATAACGAACGGTCTCCACCGCCAGCGGGCGCCAGGCGCCCATCTTCATCGGCGAACCATCCTTCGAATGGATCATCCAGCCGCAGATGAGGTTGCCGATCCCGTCAGCGAGCAACTGCTTGCCATCAAGCACGTCGATAACACCCGGCATTGCCTTTGCCGAGGCGGCATCAATCCTCGTGATCTTGGCATGCGCATGCGGACTGCGGATGAAATAGGCGAATTTCATGCCCGGCACGACCATGTCGTCCGTGTAACGGCCCTTGCCGGTCAGGAACCGCTTGTCTTCTTTTCGTGCGACGCGCGCACCAATTCCTTCAACACCCATAATGTCCTCCCAATGGGGTTTCGGGCCTGGCATTCCGCCAAAGAGAATCGTGTTCGGCAGTCAGCCAGACAATCCTGAGAGCTACTCGGCCGCCTGCTTGGCAGCGCCATGCATCTGCTCGTTGGCAGACAGAACGGCTTTGACGATGTTGTGGTAGCCGGTGCAGCGACAGATATTGCCGTCGAGCTCATGGCGGACCGTTTTCTCGTCCAGATCGCCTCCGTGGCGCGAAATCATGTCGACGGCCGTCATCACCATGCCTGGCGTGCAGAATCCACATTGCAGGCCGTGGTGTTCCTTGAAGGCAGCCTGAACGGGATGCAGCTCACCGTTGCTGGCAAGCCCCTCGATGGTGGTGATCGTCGAACCCGACGCCTGGACGGCAAGGATCGAGCAGCTCTTCACTGACTTGCCATCCATGTGAACGACACAGGCACCGCATTGGTTGGTATCGCAGCCGACGTGCGTTCCCGTCAGGCCGAGTTTTTCGCGAATAAAATGGACAAGAAGCGTACGCTCTTCACAGTCACCGCTGACTGCCCGGTCGTTCACCGTCAGTTTCACTTTCGCCATGATTTCCTCCTCGCGCCTCCTCCAGGCGCGGACGGTATCATTTGACGTTTTCGCTTTGGGATCAACCACTACTTTAGGGAGGCTAATTAAAATTCAGCGCGTTCGGTTGTGGCGCATTTGCGCGCAATTGCACCACCAATTGTGCGAAAGCGGAAGCCGAAGGCAGGGTCGCTGCTTTTGCGCCACAGTTTGACGGCTAGCATGACAAAAAAGAATCAGGGACGGCCACAGCTCTTATTGAGGGCGACCAACCTAGGAGAATATTTTGATAAAGAAGATTGTCGCATTCGCCTTGATCGGCCTGTCGATCGCAAGCTGTACACCGACTGAGCGCGGGGCAGGCATCGGCGCAGCCTCCGGCGCGATCATCGGCGGCGCGGTGACGGGAAATGTACGCGGGGCAGCCGTTGGCGCGGCGGTCGGCGGCGTTTCGGGCGCTCTTATCGGCCGCGTCGCGGAGCAGCCGGGACAGTGCTACTATCGCGACGAGTATGGCCGCCGGTATATCGACGATTGCCGCGGCGACTATTGAGCCGGTCCGAAATCATCTCGAATCCCGGGTTCGGCGCCCGGGATTTCTTTTTTTTCCACCATTTCAGCGGCTAAGCGATTTAAAACGGTACACGTCGAGGAATTTTGCCGCTAAGGTTGCCGCCGGCCGGGGGGCGCGAAGCTTAATTCTAGTGTAACCAAAAGCGGTGGATGCAGATTAGAGGGACGGCACCGAAACCGGGTATAGCGTATCGGCGCGTAGGCACCATGTTGGTGGTCGCGGCTGCATTTGCGTTTTCGCCGGCTCTCGTCTCAGAGGCTTTCGCCTTCAAGCTTTTCGGCATCACGTTGTGGGGCAAGGACGACGAATCGGCCAGCGACCAGGTGCCCGATCCGGTGCGCTACGATGTGACACTGACGACCGACGCGAGCGATCCCGATCTCAAGGAAGCATTGGAAAACAGTTCCCGTCTGGTCGGCGACAAGGATCGGCCCGTCTCGGGCGATCTGGGCGTCGTCGTCAAGGCCAGAGACGACCGCGAACGCCTGCTTGCCGCCCTCTTTGAAAAGGCCCGCTACGGCGGCATCGTAACGATCAGGGTTGATGGTCGAAACATCGATGACCTGCCGCCCAATCCCACCTTCAATCGCTCGCGCCCAGTACCGGTGACAATCAGCGTTGCCGCAGGTCCCGTCTTCAAGGTCCGTGAGGTGCAGTTCGGCGGCGATGCTGCACGACGCAATCCAGCCGACTACGATCTTGCTCCGGGTGAGACAGCCGGTTCGCTGACGATCATCAAGGCTGGCGACAAAATCGTCGAGCAGCTGAAAAGCGAAGGCCGGCCGCTGGCGAAGTTGACGACCCGCAAGGTCATAGCCGACCACAGGACGAGCACGGCTGACATTGTCCTCGCCGCCGAGGGTGGCCCGGTCGCCCCAATTGGCGATGTCGGCGTCACGGGCGAAAAGGCCGTTCGACCGGGCTTCATCCAGCGCTATTCGCGGCTGAACAAGGGTGAACAATATTCGCCGGAGGCGCTGCGAAAGGCAGGCGAACGACTGCGCGCATTGGGCGTCTTCTCGAGCGTCACCATCCACGAGGCTGACGAACTGGCGCCAGACGGCACTTTGCCGATGACGATCGAGGTGTCGGAGGGCAAGCGGCGCTATCTCGGCATCGGCGCCCAGTATTCGACAACGGACGGCTTCGGCATCAACGGCTATTGGGGTCATCGCAATCTCTTCGGCGAGGCGGAGGCGCTGCGCATCGAAGGGTCTGTGGGCCGCTTGGGCGAAACGACCAACATCGGCGATCTCGACTATTCAGCCGGTATTACCTTCACCAAACCCGGCGCGTTTGTACCGGCCGCGACCTTGCGGGCCAGCGTCCTTGCCAAAACCGAAAACCCCGACGCCTATACTGCAAAACTCGTCACCGCCTCCCTCGGTCTTTCCTACGAGCTGTCGGACCTGGATACGATAACCGGCGCCGGCGAGGTGAGCTGGGAACGCGATGACGATGCCTTTGGCAACAACAGCTACCTGACCTTCTCGCTGCCTTTCCAGTATGACCGCGATGCGCGCGACAACAAGTTCGATCCGACCGAGGGCTATCGGGGGATGCTCAAGGCAACGCCAAGCTACGAGACCTACAACGGGACCTTCTTCTCGAGCTTCGAGGGCTTGATCACCGGATATCATGCGCTGGGAGCGGAGGACCGCATCGTTCTTGCCGGCAAGCTTGCCGCAGGTTTCCTTGTCGGGGCAGACGATCTCCAGAACATTCCTGCTACACGCCGATTCTTTGCTGGCGGTGGCGGCTCGGTTCGCGGCTTCAGTTACCAGGAGATCTCGCCCCGCAACGCCGACAATGAAGAGACCGGTGGCGCATCCTATGTCACTGCGTCGTTCGAGACCCGGATAAAGGTTACCGATACGATCGGGATAGTGCCCTTCATCGATGTCGGGACGGTTTCAGCAGACATTGCGCCCGATTTTTCCGACATTCGGGCCGGTGCAGGCATCGGCGTTCGCTATGCGACGCCATTTGGTCCACTGCGGCTTGATTTTGCAGTACCGCTCAACAAGTACGAGGGTGGCACGGATTTCGGCATCTACGCTGGCATCGGTCAGTCATTCTAAACCCGCTCGCGGCTCGTGGCGCCTCGCGCGCCTTGAGCCGCCATAGAAACGGAGTAATGTCCGCGGCCATGCAGACACTGGCGAAAATCTTGAACTGGATCGTGCGACTGCTGGCCTATTCGGCTGGTGTCGTGCTGGTCCTTCTTGCCATCGCCATCGGTGTTTTCGGCTTCACGTCCTTTGGCGCGCGCATCGTCACCGACAGGGTCGCCTCGAGCCTTTCGAATCGGGATATGACCATCAAGGTTCAGGATCCCGGCGGGCTGCTGACTGGCGGGCTGCGCGCCAGCCAAATCGTGCTCTCCGACACCAGGGGCGTCTTCGCTCGGGTCGACAGGCTGGCGATTAACTGGAATCCCTTGGCGCTCCTAACCGGCCGGTTCCATGCCACAAGCGTCGAAGCCGCGGCAATCCACATCCTCAGACAACCGGTGCGCACACTTCCGTCCCGTCCGGCTGCAGAGGGTCAAAGCGACAGCGGCTTCTCGTTGCCGATCAAGCTCGACATAGACAAGATCGCCCTGCCGGAGATCAACCTCGCCGAACCGCTGATCGGGCGGGCCTTCACACTTGCCGCGGACGGCAGCCTGCGTGCCGACAATGAAGGCGGCAATGCCTCGATCAATGTCCGCCGTCACGATGTTCCGGATGCCAAGCTGATCGCCGATGTCGCCTTCATGCCGGATCGCAACCAGTTGCGGGTGAAGGCAAAACTGACGGAACCAAAGGGCGGGTTGCTCGCAGGTGTCCTGGCGCTGCCCGGCAACCCGGCGGTGGAAATCAGCCTGACCGGAGATGGACCGATCTCGGATTGGCGAGGCCAGCTGCAGGCAGCACTCGACGGACAGCAACGCGCCTCGATCGAAGCGCACCACACGCTGACGCCGGAAAGCCTTCACCACCTCGACCTCAAGGGTGGTGGCGACCTCAGCTCGCTGCTGCCAGCGGCCTTCCGTCCGCTCTTTGCCGGGCAGACGAACATCGACGTCGCCGCGAACTTCGACAACAGGGGAAAGATCGACATCCAGACCGGCAATCTGGCAACCGGCGCGATGGTCATCGCCGCATCGGGCACGCTGGATCCACGAGGCAAGAACAGCCTGAACGCCAATCTCTTGGGAACATCGGGACCCGTCGATTTCCGCTGGCCGCTGACCGAAGGCGAAGCGCGGTTTCTAATTTCCGGCATCAATCTTTCCCTGACCGGCGACGCCAAGGCCTCCCGCCTCAACGCCAGCGCCTCCCTCGATTCCGCCATGTTGCCCCAGGCGACGATTGGCAACGTGAAGCTGACGGCAAAGAGCGACAATTTCAATCTCGCCGGTCGCACCGGAAGCGTTCAGATTACGCTCGCCGCCGGTGATACGTCCTTCGTCAATCCCGACATCAACCGGGCAATTCAAGGCCCCGTTACCATCACCCTGCCATTGCAGATTTCGCCGGATGCGCTCGGCTTCAACGGCGCCACGATCGAAAGCGCTTCGGCAACAGCAGCCCTCAACGGTTCCTACAAATTGAGCGCCAGCGCGTTGACCGGCAATGCCAAGCTGACCATCCAGCCAGCCGCGCTGCCGCCTGCGGTCGCGACGCGTTTCAACGCACCAATCGTGATCGAGGGCCAGGTCGCGGGAACCGTTCCTTCGAAATTCAACGTCTCGAACCTCTCCATCAAGTCGAGCTCCCTCGAGGCGACCGGCGCAGTCGTGCTCGACGAAGATAGGCTCGATGCCAACCTCTCGGGTCGTATTCCGGATATGCAGCCGCTGCTGGCAGGCGCAGCGGGCGAATTGAACTACCAGCTAAGCGCAAAAGGCAATGTTTCGGCTCTCGCAATAGCGGCCAATATCAAAGGGCCATCACTGGTAATGGCCGGCCGGCAGGTCAAAGACCTCGACATCAACGTTTCCGGAACGGCGGACCCGAAGGCGCCGCAAGCAGACATCACCGCCAAGGGCACGATCGACAACCAGCCGATCAACGTCAGCACCGCTGTTCAGGCCGTGGACGGAAACATCCGGCTGCCGTCGATCGCCGCCGACGTCGGCAACAATCGCCTGACCGGCCACGTCGAACTGTCGCCGGCGTTTGCGCCGACCGGACAGGCGACGTTCGACTTCCCGGATATCAGCCTTCTCGCGGCACTTGCCGGACAGAAGGCAGAAGGCGACCTGAAGGGATCGGTCGATATCGCCAACGACAACGGCAGGATCGCCCTCAAGGTCGTAGCATCTGGCAGCGGCCTGAAACGTGACACCTTTGCCATCGTCAGGCCAGACATCAACGTCGCGGTCACCGACCTCAAAGCATTTGCCGCGACTGGCACGATCAAAGCGGAGGAACTTGCTTCCGGTCCTAACAAGGCTGAAAGCCTGGAGCTGAGTTTCACGCAGCAACAGAACCGGACGAACTTCGATCTCGGCGCCAGCTATGATGCCAATCCGTTGGTCGCATCGGGGAATGTCGAGGTGAACGCCGGCACGACGCTGCTTCGCCTCGACCGTTTCTCGGCGAAACCGCGCAACATTCCGGTGGAGCTTGCGTCGCCGTCGGAAGTGTCGATCAGTGGCGGCACCGTGACGCTTGATGCGATGGAACTGAAGACCGGCGATGGCTCGGTCCACCTGAGCGGTACCGTCGGCGAGACTCTTGATATCAAGGCGGACATCCGGAATTTGCCCGCAAGCCTTGCCAACAGTTTCGTGCCGAAGCTCGATGCCGCAGGCACAATTTCGGGGAAGGTCGTCGTGACCGGCACACCGGCAGCGCCGATTGCCAACTTTGACCTGAATTGGAAGGATGCCGCCACCAGCCAGACAAAGGGCGCCGGCCTGTCGCCGCTGGCGATCGGTGCAAACGGGACCTTTGCCGACAACACACTCAATTTTCAAACGAACCTCAGCGGCAAGGGCGGCGTATCGTTGAAGGCCGCTGGCAATGTCGTGACCGGTGGCCCGAACGCGCAGTCGCTGAAGGTGGATGCTGATATCGTCAACATCCCGGCCGGATTGGCGAATGCATTTGTTCCGGATCTTGCCGCCGAAGGTTCGATCTCGGGCAACGTCACGGCGGCCGGGAAGCTGCCCGACCCGGCGCTCGATTTCAAACTGAACTGGAAGAATGCCGCGACGAGCCAGACCAGAAGCGCCAAGCTCTCGTCGCTTGGGCTGACGGCGAGCGGCAACCTCAAGGACAATATTCTCAGCTTCAACACCTACGCACGCGGTAGCGGCAACATGTCGCTAAAGGCGACCGGCACCTACACCGTGGCAGGCGCCGACGCTCAGACGCTGAAGCTCGATGGGCAGCTCGCCAACATTCCGGCTGCCCTGGCCAACGGCTTCGTGCCGAATCTTGCCGCGGAAGGCATGATATCAGGCACGATATCGGCCTCCGGCAAGTTGCCGAAACCGACAGCAACCTTCGACCTTTCCTGGAAGGACGCGGCCACCAGCCACACCAGGGCAGCCCGCCTCTTTGGCATCAACTTGACGGCGACGGGCAATTTCGCGGATGAAAAATTGACCGTCCAGAGCGACCTTAGGGCGGACGGCGGGGTGGCGTTGAACGCCTCCGGCAACGTCTCCCTGGCGGGAACGAAAATCCAGGACCTGACGGCCAACGCCACGATACGCAATCTTCCCGCAAGCCTGGCAAACGCGTTCGTCCCGAACCTCGGCGCCAGTGGTACGATATCAGGCACCGCGTCCGCTTCCGGGACGCTGCAACAGCCGACGGCAAACTTCGACGTCAGCTGGAAGGACCTCGCAACCACTCAGACGAGGGAAGCACGCCTTTCCGCCCTCGCACTTGGCGCCAAGGGAACCTTCGCCAACAACACGCTCGATTTCGAGACGAATCTCGACGGCGATGGCGGCTCCGCCCTCACGGCGAAAGGAAAGGTTACTGTCGAAGGTACGGCCGTGAAGAGCCTGCAGGCGGATGCCACGCTTCGCAACCTTCCTGCCGCGCTGGCAAACAACTTCATGCCTGATCTCGGTGCCGAAGGAACAATCTCGGGAACGGCAACCGCGTCCGGATCGCTACCGATGCCGGCCGTCGATTTCAAGCTCGATTGGAACAACGCCGGGACTCGTCAGACCAGGGCTGCCGGCCTTTCTGGCCTTCGGCTGAACGCGACCGGCAACGTCGCCGACAACAGGCTCTCCTTTGATGCAACGCTGAACAGCACTCGCACCACCCTGCTGAAGGCAAGGGGTACGGCAATCCTCCAAGGCGCCGGAGTCGCGGGCCTCTCGGTCGATGCCGATATCGTGGATCTGCCCGCGAGCCTCGCTAATGGCTTCGTCCCGAACCTGGGGGCGGAAGGAACCATCTCGGGCACGGCAAGGACGTCGGGAACAGCGACCAACCCAATCATCGATTTCAGGCTGGACTGGAGGAATGTCGCAACCACGCAGACGAGGGCATCCGGTATCCGGCCGCTTTCGGCGAATGCAAGCGGAAGGCTTGCGGACGGCAGGGTCGACTTCACGACGAACCTAAGCGGCAGCGGCGTGTCGATGAGAGCTGGCGGCAACTTTGTCATCACTGGACCGAATGCCCCGTCGCTGACGGCCAATGCCGACATCTCCAATCTTCCCGCCGGGCTTGCCAACGCTTTCGTTCCGGGGCTTGCCGCCGAAGGCAATGTTTCGGGCACCGTCAGGGCATCGGGCCGACTGCCCGTGCCCGCTGTGGAATTCAACCTTGACTGGAGGGGCGCCGCCACCAGCCAGACCAGAAGCGCCGGGCTTTCGCCGCTCAGCATAACTGCGAACGGAAGACTGCAAGACAACCGGCTGACGATCGACACCAATGTGACGGGCGAGAGCGGGCTGTCCCTGCGGGGCGGTGGCAACGTTGGCATTACAGGCAATCGCGCGCTGGACCTGCGCTTTTCCGGCAACCTGCCGTTCGCCGTGCTCGGTGCGCAGCTTGCCGCCCAGGGGTTCGTTGCCGATGGCAGGGCCAATTTTGATCTGCAGATTGGCGGCACCGCGGCCGCGCCGTTGATCAACGGCACGGTTGCGACCAGTGGCGCAAGGATCGTCGATGTCCGTCGCAACCTTGCGATCAACAATCTGGCGGCAGACATCCGGTTCACCGGAAACCAAGCCGTGATCTCGCGCCTGACTGGCCAGCTTGCCAGCGGTGGCAGCATCTCAGCATCCGGCAGCATCGGAATCCAACCTGCCTCCAACTTCCCTGCGAACATCGACGTCAGGCTCGACAGAGCGGTCTACGTCGATGGAACGCTCGTGGTGGCGACCGTCGACGGCACGATCGGTTTGCGCGGTCCGCTGCTCGCAAATCCCACCCTGAACGGCAGGCTGCATCTGGAAAGAGCCTCGATCACCGTCCCCGAGAGGCTGCCGACCTCGCTGCGCGAAATCGACGTCAAGCACGTCAACGCCCCCAAGGGGGTTCTTGCCCAGTTGCGCGACGAGTCGCAGCAGGGTGCCCGCGCGAAATCCAACTCCTTCAATCTCGATCTTCAGCTGGACGCTCCCTCGCAGATCTTCGTGCGTGGTCGCGGTATCGATGCCGAACTGGGCGGTAGCGTCACGATCAGGGGAACGGCGGCGGAGCCCGTCGTTTCCGGCGGCTTCACCATGCGGCGCGGTCGCCTGACGATTCTCAACCGACGCCTCGATTTCACCAATAGAAGCCGTATCACCTTTGCCGGTGACCTCACCCCCGCCCTTGAGCTGGAGGCAAGCTCCACTTCCGGTTCCACGACGCTGACGGTCGATGTCAGCGGGCTCGCAACCGATCCCTCGATCACCTTCTCGTCGTCTCCGGCCCTCCCGCAAGACGAAGTTCTGGCGCAACTGATCTTCGGTCAATCAATGTCGAGGCTGTCGCCGGTTCAGATCGCTCAGCTTGCCGATGCCGTCGCCCAGTTGGCCGGCGGGCGCTCCGGATCGCTGTTCCAGGGCCTGCGCAATCAGCTTGGCGTCGACGATTTCGACATCAGCACCGATGCCAAAGGCCGCACCACCGTCAGCGTTGGCCGCTACCTGAATGACCGGACTTATTTCGAATTGCAGCAGACCACCGGCAAGGGCGGCGCGAAGGCAATCATCAATTTCGATGTCGGCCGTGGCGTGAAGTTGCGCGCCGGCGCGGGTGGCGACGGCGAAGGGGAAGCCGGCGTCGTTTACGAACACGAATACTAGAAACCGGTCTTGCTGGTTTTCAGCAGGATGTTGGTTTCCGTCGTATTGATGCCATTGATGAGCCGGATGCGGCGAAGCGTTTCGTCGAAGGAGACGAGGTCGCGGTCCTCAAGTTCGGCAATGAAGTCCCATTTCCCGTTGGTGCTGTGCAGGGCACGCACCTGCGGCAATCCACGGAGCTGATCGGCGACCTTGTCCGCAAGCTTGCCGAGTACTTCGATCATGACGATCGCGCGCACTCCGGCCGCGCGGGTTTCATGGCCGGTGCGAACGGTGAACGCCGTGATTGTGCCGTTGGCAACCAGCCGGTCGATGCGCGCCGCGACCGTCGCACGCGATGCACCGGTCATTGCCGCCAGCGAAGAAACCGGCGTGCGCGCATTGTGTCGCAAGGCGCTGAGAAGTTCTTGGTCGAGATCGTCCATGGCTGCCACTTTGTCAAAATGCACTTATCAAACTGGTCAATCATAGCGCATTATCGGCACTTTTTCATCTATTTGTCGCCGCGCCGATATCTCAATATGCTTTCGGAAAACACGAGCTAAAGAGGGACGCATGCAGCCACAAGCAAGATCGGTCACGCTCATTGGAGCACCACTGGAAGAGGGTTCGGGGCGCAGGGGCGCCGCGATGGGTCCAGCTGCCCTTCGCATCGCGGGCGTCGACCAGACACTGATCGATCTTGGCCATGATGTGGTCGATGCCGGGGATGTTCATGTCGTTCCGGCGCGCGATCTGCCGAACCATCCGAAGGCCCACAACCTGCGTGTCGTCGGCGCATTTACCCGGGCGCTCGAAGCCGGTGTCTATGACGCGGCCGCGGCCGGACGCTTTCCGCTGATCCTTGGCGGCGACCACAGCCTGTCGATGGGCACGGTATCAGGCATGGCGCGCTACGCCGCCCAGCAGGGCCGGCCGCTCTTCGTCCTCTGGCTCGACGCCCATTCCGATTTCAACACCCCGGCGACCTCGCCCTCCGGCAATATCCATGGCATGCCGGTCGCCTATTTCTGCGGCCAGGCCGAACTTGCCGAGATCCTGCCGAAGGACCGCCCCTTCGTTGATCCGCGAAATGTCTTTCAGGTCGGCATCCGGTCGGTCGATGCGTCTGAACGGGAGCTCATCAAGGAGCATGGCGTCAACGTCTTCGACATGCGTTGGCTCGACGAACAGGGCGTTGCCGCGGCGATCCGCCAGATCCTTGGCGTCGTGTCCGATGCCAACGGCCTGCTGCATGTAAGCCTCGATGTCGACTTCCTCGATCCGGAAATCGCGCCCGGCGTCGGCACGACGGTGCCCGGTGGCGCGACGTTCCGTGAAGCGCATCTCATCATGGAGATGCTCTGCGACAGCTGCCTCGTCTCCTCGCTCGACCTCGTGGAGCTGAACCCCTTCCTGGACGACCGTGGCAAGAGCGCCCGGATCCTAGTGGAACTGACGGCAAGCCTCTTCGGCCGCCGCATTTTCGACCGTCCGACCCGCGCCGCCTGAGGAGAACCGACCATGAGCAACTCGAAGAACCTGATCGACACCGAACAGCGCCTCGGCGCCCACAACTACAAGCCGCTCGATGTCGTGTTGACCCGGGGCGAAGGCGTCTATGTCTGGGATACCGACGGCAAGCGGTATCTCGACTGCCTGTCGGCCTATTCGGCGGTGAACCAGGGCCATTGCCACCCCAAGATTCTGGCGGCGATGGTCGAGCAGGCCGGCAAGCTGACGCTGACCTCCCGCGCCTTCCGCAATGACCAGCTCGCCCATCTCTACGAGGAACTCGCGGCGCTGACCGGCTCGCACAAGATCCTGCCGATGAACTCGGGCGCCGAAGCCGTTGAAACCGCCATCAAGGCCGTGCGCAAATGGGGCTACGAGGTGAAGGGCGTGCCTGAGGGCAAGGCCGAGATCATCGTCTGCGCCGACAATTTCCATGGCCGGACCCTGAGCATCATCAGTTTCTCCACGGACCCGGACGCCCGCACCGGCTTCGGTCCCTACACGCCCGGCTTCCGCACGATCCCCTTCGGCGACGCCGACGCGTTTGCCGCCGCCATCAACGAAAACACGGTTGCGGCGCTGATCGAGCCGATTCAGGGCGAAGCAGGCGTCATCATCCCGCCAACCGGCTATTTCAAGCGCGTGCGGGAACTCTGCACTCAACACAAGGTGACCTTGATCCTCGACGAGATCCAGACCGGCCTCGGCCGTACTGGTAAGCTTTTGGCGGAAGAGCATGAGGGGATCGAGGCCGACGTGACGCTGATCGGCAAGGCGCTCTCCGGCGGCTTCTATCCGGTCTCGGCGGTCCTTTCCAATTCCGAAGTGCTGGGTGTCCTGAAGCCGGGGCAGCACGGCTCGACCTTCGGCGGCAACCCGCTTGCCTGCGCCGTGGCGCGCGCGGCACTCAAGGTCCTGACCGAGGAAGGCATGATCGAGAACGCCGCCAAGATGGGCGACTAT
The DNA here is from genome assembly GCF_014851575.1 of Rhizobium sp. RHZ02. Classification (NCBI taxonomy): domain Bacteria; kingdom Pseudomonadati; phylum Pseudomonadota; class Alphaproteobacteria; order Hyphomicrobiales; family Rhizobiaceae; genus Rhizobium; species Rhizobium sp. RHZ02. The sequence continues at coordinate 405,162 of NZ_JACUZX010000002.1, read as the reverse complement.
TTCCAGGAAGGGCTGCGCTCCATCCGCTCCAACATCGTCAAGGACGTGCGCGGCCGCGGACTGATGATGGCGGTCGAACTCGTGCCTGAAGCCGGTGGCGCCCGCCAGTATTGCTACACCCTCAAGGACCGCGGCCTGCTCGCCAAGGACACGCACGAGAACACGATCCGCCTCGCCCCGCCGCTGGTGATCACCAAGAGCCAGGTCGACTGGGCGGTCGAGCAGATCGAAAAGACGCTGGCCTAGTGCTCATCTAGATCGCTGCGAAACAACGACTGGTGTAGCGGCCGTTTGAAACCTATGGTGAGCCCGATCGAGTTGGTCGAGCTCTCTATAGGGGAATGTATGGCCATTGGCTTATGGAAGCGCTCACCGGACCGTCGCCCGCTCGCGATCGCCCATCGCGGGGGCGCAGCACTGGCTGCAGAAAACAGCATCTCTGCCTTCAAGACCGCGGCGGCTGCCGGAGTTGATGCCATAGAGACTGATGTCCGGTTAACGCGGGATGGCGTTCCTGTTTGCGTCCACGATCCGGATCTCTCTCGGCTCTGCGGCGACCCACGAGCCGTGTCGGACCTCGATCTGGCGACATTGCGCAGCCTGCTACCAAGCATAGTGACACTTGGCGATGCCTTGGGCGCGTCTGACCCTTTGGGTATTCTGTTGGACATCAAGCTGAGCCACGAGGGGCAGATTGCGCAAATCATCTCCGACGTTGCGCAGTGCGATGCAATGCGACGCGCGCTCATTGGACTACGCAGTATTGCACTGATCGACACCACCCGCCGTTTGTCGAAAGACGTCGCGATCCTAGCCTTTCTCGAGGATCCTGCGTGCGCTGATGCGGCGCGCGCAGCTGGAGCCGACTGGTTCAGGTTGTGGCAAGGGTGGGCCACTCCAGCTGTGTCTGACGCCGTTCGTGAGGCGGGGATGCGCGTCGCTGTCATGGTTGGGCAGCCTCGTTCGATCGCACTGCCGGAATACCCACCCTTTCCGGTGGGCCAGGTCGACCAGTACGGCCTCGAGCGCATCCTTGCCATCAAACCGGACGCCATCCTGCTTGACGATCCACGAATGATGACGCGGCCTACCGTTTCCACCTGACCAAAAATCAGCGGCCCCAATTTAGATTTGGGCAATACTCTTCGATTAAGGTCCGGAGTAACCGTATCGATACTCATCCACGGGACGAGCGCGCACGGTTTGAAGGCAAGTCGATCCGCGCCAATGGTGGCGCGGTTGCTTCTGCCCTGGCTTTTGGCGGTTGGGACAATACTTATGGCTACAATCAATTCCACGAATTTCAGCGGCGATACGCTCGAGATCATTGCCTTCAGACTTCACGATCAGGAATTCTGCGTAAAAACCACGACGATCCGCGAAATCCGCGGCTGGGCCCCGTCGACACCGATCCCGCACGCGCCAGCCGATGTCATCGGCGTAATGAACCTGCGCGGCTCGGTGATCCCGATCATAGACCTCGCCTTCAAGCTCGGCATGAAGAGCACGGTCGCCAACGAGCGCAGCGCCATCGTCGTGGCCGAAGTCCACAACATGGTCATCGGCATGCTGGTCGACCGCGTCTCGGACATCCTCACGATCTCCTCCAGCCAGGTACAGCCGGTTCCTGAAGTCACCGCTTCCTTCGATCGCGCCTTCTGCGAGGGTATCATCGCCTCGGAGAACGGCATGATCTGCTTCTTGAACCTCGCCAAGATGTTCAAGGAAAGCGAGACGGACGATCTCGCCGCCTGATACCGGCTCCTTGTCCAGATAAAAGCCGCCTTGAGGGCGGCTTTTTGTTGATAGTGTGCTGGCAGGAAACTGTGGCGGCAGACTGGCCGGACTCGGACGCTGGCGTCGATACCCAGCGCCGTCTCCACCATTCGAGATCCTAGTTGGCACTGGCCGCCGGCTCAGGCTGTTTGATCAAGGGGGCGGCCTGGACAACGAGCGGACTGAGGCCATTGCCCTCCCGCTCCATGATCTCGAACAACTGCCGCCGCATGCGCGGTTCCCAGAACTTGTTGATATGCGTCGCCACGCCCTGCGCGGCTTCGCTCTCCGGCTGGGTCTTGAAGAAGGTCGCGATCTGGTTGGCCATATAGACGAGCTTGGACTGCGTATCATGCGACATCGGATATGCTTCCCGGATGAATGCGGTGCGGATGCGTGAAAATCTCGAAGTCCTCGCCTCGCACCAGGGCGACGAGGGTCATGCCGGCCTCCTCGGCGGTACGAATTGCAAGAGCAGTCGGTGCGGAAATGGCAACGAGGACGGAGGCGCCGAGGATTGCCGCCTTCTGCACCATCTCGACGGACAGGCGGCTGGTAACGGCGACAATGCCTTCCGCGCCGGATTGCCGTTGCCTAGTGATCGCGCCACACAGCTTGTCGAGCGCATTGTGCCGGCCCACATCCTCGCGCACCGCCAGCAGTCCCTTGCCCGGCACATAGAAGCCGGCGCCGTGCACGGCGCGCGTCTCGCGATGCAGCGGCTGCGCACCGTTCAGCAGCGAGATGGCCTGAACGATATCGCGATGAGTGACTTGAAGCGACACATCGGCGACGTCAGGAACCTTGCGAACGGCCTGTTCGATCGACTCGATGCCGCAGAGCCCGCAGCCGACCGGTCCGGCCATGCTGCGTCGGCGGGCTGTCAACGCGGCGGCGACCTCGTCAACGAGAGAGATCTGGACGTCAATGCCCTTCTTGCCATTGACAATCTCAATTGCAGCGATCTGCCCGATGTCGGAGATGATCCCTTCCGTCAGGCTGAAGCCGATGGCGAAATCCTCGAGATTGCCGGGCGTTCCCATCATCACCGCATGCGTGCTGCCACCATAGGAAAAGGCGATCGGCACCTCCTCCGGAACGATCCGCTCGCCGGGCATGACGACGCCGCCGCTGCGGGCGGCGCGCTTCACGGCAAGGCGGGTCGGGCGGTCGCTCATCACTCGGCAGGCTCCAGTTTGCCAACGATGCGACGGCTTTGGCGTGCCTGCTCGTCATAGTCGCGCTGCCAATCGGTCGGGCCGTTGGAAGGCGAGACCTGCACCGCCGTCACCTTGTATTCCGGGCAGTTCGTCGCCCAGTCGGAGAAGTCGGTGGTGATGACATTCGCCTGCGTGTCCGGATGGTGGAAGGTCGTGTAGACGACGCCGGGCGCGACGCGATCGGTGATCAGCGCACGCAAGGTGGTGTCGCCCGAGCGGCTCATCAGCTTCACCCAATCGCCATCGCGAATGCCGCGCTGTTCGGCATCGTGCGGATGGACCTCCAACCGGTCTTCGGAATGCCAGACGACATTTTCGGTGCGGCGCGTCTGGGCGCCGACATTGTACTGGCTGAGAATGCGCCCGGTCGTCAGCAGCAGCGGGAAGCGCGGTCCCGTCCGCTCATCGGTCGCGACATATTCCGTGCGGATGAACTTGCCCTTGCCGCGGACGAAGCCGTCGACATGCATGATTGGCGAGCCCAGTGGATGTGCCTCATTGCAGGGCCACTGCACGGAGCCCACCTTGTCAAGATAGTCGTAGGAGACCAGCGCGAAGCTTGGCGTCGTTGCGGCGATCTCGTCCATGATCTCCGAAGGATGCGTGTAGTTCCAGGGAAGGCCCATGGCCTGCGCCATCTTTTGCGTCACCTCCCAATCGGCATAGCCGTTGCGGGGACTCATGACCTTGCGAACACGGTTGATGCGGCGCTCGGCATTGGTGAAGGTACCGTCCTTCTCAAGGAAGCTGGACCCCGGCAGGAAGACATGCGCGTAGTTCGCCGTCTCGTTCAGGAAGAGGTCGTGCACGACGACGCATTCCATGGCGGCGAGGCCGGCCGCGACGTGCTTGGTATCGGGGTCGGACTGCAGGATGTCTTCACCCTGGACGTAGAGGCCCTTGAACGATCCGTCGACCGCTGCATCCAGCATATTCGGAATGCGCAGACCCGGCTCGTTGCTGATCTTGACGCCCCACAACTTCTCGAAGATGTCGCGCGTCGCGTCGTCTGAGATGTGGCGATAGCCGGGCAGCTCATGCGGGAAGGAGCCCATGTCGCAGGAGCCCTGCACGTTGTTCTGGCCACGCAGCGGGTTCACGCCAACGCCGGGGCGACCGATATTGCCGGTGACCATGGCGAGGTTGGCGATCGCCATGACAGTGGTCGAACCCTGGCTATGCTCGGTAACGCCGAGGCCATAGTAGATCGCGCCGTTGCCGCCGGTGGCGTAGAGACGCGCCGCGCCGCGCACGAAATCGGCTGGAACGCCGGTGAACCTCTCCGATGCTTCGGGGCTATGATGCGGCTCGGCGACAAAGCTTGCCCAATCCTCGAACTCTGACCAGTCGCAGCGTTCGCGAATGAAGGCTTCGTTAAACAGCCCCTCGGTCACGATGACATGCGCGAGCGATGTCAGGATCGCGACATTCGTGCCGGGCTTCAGCGGCAGATGATAGGAGGCTTCGACATGTGGCGAACGCACGATGTCGGTGCGGCGCGGGTCGATGACGATGAGCTTGGCGCCCTGCCGCAGCCGCTTCTTCAGGCGCGAGGCAAAGACCGGGTGTCCATCGGTCGGGTTGGCGCCGATGATGACGACGACATCGCTCTTCTCGACGCTGTCGAAGTCCTGTGTGCCGGCCGACGTGCCGAAGGCCTGGCCGAGACCGTAGCCTGTCGGCGAATGGCAAACGCGGGCGCAGGTGTCGACGTTGTTGTTGCGGAAGCCGGCGCGCACTAGCTTCTGCACCAGATAGGTTTCCTCATTTGTGCAGCGAGACGACGTGATGCCGCCGACCGAGTCGCGGCCATACTGATACTGGATGCGGCGGAATTCCGAGGCGACATGCGCGAAGGCCTCGTCCCAAGTCACTTCGCGCCAGGGGTCGGTGATCTTCTCGCGGATCATCGGATTGAGGATGCGGTCCTTGTGGCTGGAATAGCCGTAGGCGAAGCGGCCCTTGACGCAGGAATGGCCGCGGTTCGCCTGTCCGTCCTTCCAGGGCACCATGCGCACCAGTTCTTCGCCGCGCATCTCCGCCTTGAAGGAACAGCCGACGCCGCAATAGGCGCAGGTGGTGACAACGGAATGCTCCGGCTGGCCGATCTCGATTACCGACTTTTCGATCAGCGTCGCTGTCGGGCAGGCCTGCACGCAGGCGCCGCAGGAAACACATTCGGACGAGACGAAGTCCTCATGCATTCCGGCTGAAACACGTGAATCGAAGCCGCGGCCTTCAATGGTCAGCGCGAAGGTGCCCTGCACTTCCTCGCAAGCGCGCACGCAGCGCGAACAGACGATGCATTTGGCCGGATCGAAGGTGAAGTAAGGATTGGACTCGTCCTTCGGCGCCCATTTGAGATTGAGATCGCCGTTGTTGCGTGCCTTGACGTGATTGTCGCCATCATAGCCATAACGCACGTCGCGGAGACCGACGGCGCCCGCCATGTCCTGAAGCTCGCAATCGCCGTTGGCCGCACAGGTCAGACAGTCGAGCGGATGGTCGGAGATGTAGAGCTCCATCACGCCCTTGCGGACATCCTTCAGCCGGTTCGTCTGCGTCGAAACAACCATATCAGGTGCAACCGGCGTCGTGCAGGACGCAGGGAGACCCGCCCGCCCCTCAATCTCGACCAGGCAGAGCCGACAGGAGCCGAAGGCATCCATCATGTCGGTGGCGCAGAGCTTCGGGATCTCGATGCCCGCGTCCATCGACGCGCGCATGACGGATGTTCCCTCCGGCACCGTCACCTGGTTACCATCAATGGTGAGCGTCACCATGGTTTCGGAGGTCGAGGCCGGCGTGCCGTAGTCTATTTCGTGGACGAGAGGCATGGTCTTACTCCGCCGCTTCGATAAGAGGTGTGGGAACGAAATCTTCGGGGAAATGCGTCATGGCGCTCATGACCGGATAGGGCGTGAAGCCCCCGAGCGCGCAGAGCGACCCGAATTTCATGGTGTTGCAGAGATCGGCAAGCAGCTCGCGGTTCTTCTCCGGCTCGATGCCGCGGGCGATCTTGTCCGCCGTTTCGACGCCGCGCGTCGAGCCGATGCGGCAGGGCGTGCACTTGCCGCAGCTTTCGACGGCGCAGAATTCCATTGCGAACCGGGCCTGCTTCAGCATGTCAGCACTCTCGTCGAAGACGACGATACCGGCATGGCCGATCAGTCCGTCCTTGGCAGCGAAAGCCTCGTAGTCGAATGGCGTGTCGAACAGGGAGCGCGGGAAATAGGCGCCGAGGGGACCGCCGACCTGAACCGCCTTCACCGGCCGCCCGGATGCCGTTCCGCCGGCAATGTCATCGACCAGGTCGCCAAGCGAAATGCCGAAAGCCGTCTCGAACAGACCGCCATGCTTCACATTGCCGGCGATCTGGATCGGAATGGTTCCGCGCGACCGGCCGAGGCCGAAGTCGCGGTAATAGGCCGCCCCCTTGTCCATGATCACGGGCACGGAAGCGAGCGAAATGACATTGTTGATGACGGTCGGACAGTCGAAGAGGCCCTTGTGGGCCGGCAGAGGTGGCTTGGCACGGACGATACCACGCTTGCCTTCGAGGCTGTTGAGAAGCGCCGTCTCCTCGCCGCAGACATACGCGCCCGCGCCGGTGCGGACTTCCATGTCGAAAGCCTTGCCAGAGCCCAGAACCGACGTGCCGAGAATGCCGGCGCTGCGGGCAATATCGATCGCCCGGCTCATCGCCGCGATCGCATGCGGATATTCCGAGCGGGTATAGATGAAGCCCTTCTTCGCGCCCGTTGCAAGGCCCGCGATCGCCATGCCTTCTATCAGCACGAAGGGATCGCCTTCCATGATCATTCGGTCGGCAAAGGTGCCGCTGTCGCCCTCATCGGCATTGCAGACGATGTATTTGCGATCACCGGGAGCGTCGAGCACCGTCTTCCACTTGATGCCCGTCGGGAAACCTGCGCCACCGCGGCCACGCAGGCCGGAATCGGTGACTTCCTTGACGACATCGGCGGGCGACATCGAAACCGCGCGACGCAAGCCGGCGAGGCCGCCGTGAGCCTCATAGTCATCAAGGGAAAGCGGATCGGCGATGCCGCAGCGGGCGAAGGTCAGGCGCGTCTGACGCTTGAGGAACGGAAGTTCCTCGACCTCGCCAAGACAGAGGGGATGATCGGCGCCGGTAATCAATCCGGCATCAAACAGCGAAACGACGTCCTTTGCCTTCACAGGCCCATAGCCGATGCGCTTGCCCGAGACCTCAACCTCGACCAGCGGCTCCAGCCAATGCATGCCGCGCGAGCCATTGCGCACGATCTTGGCGTCGAGGCCGCGCGCCACAATCTGCTCGGAGATCGCCTTGGCCACATGCTCGGCGCCCAATGCCATGGCCGCGGCGTCGCAGGGAACATAGATCCGGACGGTCATCGGCGTGCCTCCGAAATCAGCGCCTCGAGATCGGCGGCATCCACCCGGCCATGAACCTCGCCATCCATCATCGCGGACGGGGAGCAGGAACAGAGCCCCAGACAGAAGACGGGCTCGAGGGTAATCGCTCCATCCGGCGTCGTACCGTGCCAGTCGATGCCCAGCAGCGCCTTGACGCGTTCGGCAAGCGCATCGCCTCCCATCGATTGGCAGGCCTCGGCACGACAGAGCCTCAGCACATGCCGGCCAGCGGGATGGTCGCGATAATCGTGGTAAAAGGTAACAACGCCGTGCACCTCTGCACGCGAGAGATTGAGCTCCTTCGCGATGACGGGCAGCGCTTCTTGCGGCACATGGCCGAACTCATCCTGGATCTCGTGCAGGATCGGCAGAAGCGGACCTTCGAGATGCTTGAGTTGATCGATGATCGCGATGGTGCGCGTTGCGATATCGCCTTTGGCGACATGGATATTCATCAGCAGCCCTCCCACGGCCTGCACATTGCGCGTCGCGGGCCTGGGCAGGCGGGCTTTCCTCAGAACCCTATGGCCGACAGAACCGCTCGCGTCCGTTCATTATAGAACTTTCTCAGGGATGGACGAAGCGATCAATAATGCTGTTCCGTCAATCGATAGAAGATTCCTATCAAGAATCGGGGTCTTCAGCGAGAATCCGAGCCTCATGCAGCAAGGCGGAAACCAATGGCGTGAACGGTTCACGATGCGTCGCAACCAGACCAACAAGATGATGTGCCCGCGGCTCGGTGATCGGGATCATCCGTATTTCGGCCGGAAAGCCGAAGGATTTCGCGACATTGCGGGGCATGATGCTGGCCCATCGCCCGGTTCGGACGTGCGAGAAGAGCACGATCATCGAATTCGATTCGAGCGTCGGATGCGCCGTGACGCCCACTTCGGCCAGATGCTGGTTGATGATACGGCGGTTTTGCATGTCCGCAGTCAATAGACAAAGCCGAAGATCGCCCACTTCCTTCCAGGTGACGCTGTCGCGCTCCGAAAGAGGGCTGCCGGCGGCGGTAATGAGATTGTAGTGCTCGGCATAGAGCGGCACGCTGGTTACCCGCCCGAGCGGCTCGTTTTCCAGATAGGTGATGCCGGCATCGATCTCGAGATTCTCCAGCATGCTCAGCACTTGCAGCGAATTGCGCGACACAATCGAGAAGGTCACATCCGGATGGCGCTCCTGAAACGGCGTCGTAATGCGCGGCAGCATGGCCAACGCCGTCGGGATTGCCGCAATCTTTATATGTCCCGAAAGGCCCGTACGCGCCGCCCGCATCTCCTGGCGCATCGTGCGGGCATCGCCGACGATGCGCCGCGCCCATTCGAGCACCCGCTGTCCCTCGGGCGTTAACCCCTGGAAACGCGAGCCGCGCTGCACCAGCATGACGCCAAGCTGATCCTCGAGCTGACGAATGGCGGCAGATAACGTCGGCTGCGAAATGCCGCACTCTTCCGCGGCCCGGCCGAAGTGCTTCTCGTTGGCGAGCGCGATAAAGAATTCCAACTTGTCGATCATCCGGCCTCCGCACCGAATTGCAGCACAGCGTCATTTTCACGCTCGGGAAAGCGCTCCGCAAGGTCGGTTAACTGCCTTACGTTCTCGAAACCGTCGCGAACGAAAAATGCAGCAGCAAGGTCGTGTCCGAATGAGCGACGCCGGGAGAACACCTCCAGAAGGGCCCCTCGTCAGCAGATGAGCTGGCCACCATTGATCTCCAGCACCTGCCCGGTGATGTAGCCGGATAGAGAAGGCGCCGAAAGGAAGAGATAGGCGGGGGCGCAATCTTCCGAGGTCCCCAATCGCTGCAAGGGAATGGTCTTGCGAGCCTGTTCCAGCTTTTCCGGCGACGAGTACCGTTGGTGAAAGTCGGTCTCGATCGTTCCCGGCGACACGCAGTTGACGCGAATGTTGTCGGGTGCGAGTTCCCTTGCAAGCGCCTTCGAATAGGTCGCGACGAAGGCTTTCGACGCCGAATAGATCGCCGAACCGGGACTTCCGCCCGTCAGCGCGGAAATCGAGACCGTGTTGACGATCGACGCTTCCTGCGATGCGCGGAGCGCCGGCAGGAGCCCACGCGTCACTTCCACAACCGACGTCTGGTTCAGCCGTACGATCACTTCGTATTGTTCGTCGGTCAGCGCACCGGCCGGAAAGCGACCGACCATGGTGCCGGCGTTGTTGACCAGCACGTGGATCCGGTCGAACGTTGCGAGGGCTTTTTCGGCAAACGCGCTGGTGCCGCCCTGTGTCGAAAAATCGGCGGTAACGAGAAAAGCTCGCCGGTCTTCCTCCGCCGTCAGCAGGAAATCCGGCAAATCGCGCGCGGCGCTGCGCCCGAGGTGCACCAATACCCTCGCTCCGCAGTTGAGAAACTGCCGCGCCACCTCCAGGCCGATGCCGCGACCGCCACCGGTGACAACCACGTTGCGGTTTTCGAACAGCTTGGGGTGAAACATCCAGTCCTCCACAGCGTGAGCGAGCTGTTTGCAGCTCTTGCATTGTTCTGATGCCGCGCGGGGAGCGCTGCCTAGTCGTCGGTTTCCAGCAGGCGCGGACCCGGCCCATCTCTGGCTAGCCGATCATAGGGATTGCGCAGCGGGCAGCTTTCAACCGAGAGGCAACCACAGCCAATGCAATCCGTCAACCTGTCGCGCAAAGCAACGAGGCGATGGATGCGGGCATCGAGATCGTCCTTCCAGAGGGCCGACAGGCGCTGCCAATCCGTAGCAGTCGGCGTGCGGCCCTGCGGCAGCGTATCGAAAGCGGCCTGGATCTCCGCCAACGGAATGCCCACGCGCTGCGCCACCTTGATGATGCCGAGACGGCGGAGCACGTCGCGACCGAACCGGCGTTGATTGCCACGAGAGCGGATACTCGAGATGAGGCCCTTTGCTTCGTAGAAGTGTAGTGCAGAGACGGCAAGGCCGCTGCGCTCGGCAACTTCGCCGATGGACAGCAGCTTCCTGAATGGATTGCTGGAGCCTTCTTCCACAGTCTCAGCCTCAAGTTAACTTGAGGTACTATAGCCGAGTGCTTCGCGATCGGAAGCCTACATCGTGGCGAGGACAGACGGCAGAAAAGAAAAATGCGGCCCGAAGGCCGCTTCAAAACGCCGGACGTTGGCGTAGATCAATCCTGGTCGATCACACCCTGCAGGTGCGTCAGTTCCATGATGTAGTGTTCCAGGCGCGACTTGTGCTCATGATGCACGGCGTCTTCGATCTCGCGCTTCGCCGCTTCGATGCGAAGCGTCAGCTCGTCCTTGGAGAGATCCTGAACGATGACCGCGGATTCAGCCAGCAGCGTGCAGCCGGTCGGCAGAATATCGGCGAAACCGCCGAAAACCACGTAGTCCTGCTTCGAGCCATTGGCGAAACGAACGCTGACGATGCCGGGCTTGATGGTCGTCATCGTCGGGGCGTGGTTCGCCATAACCGTCATCTCGCCGTCGGTTGCCGGAATGACAACTTCGGTCACCATCTCCGAAAGGAGCAGGCGCTCGGGAGACACGAGTTCAAAATTGAAATTGTCAGCCATCAGTGACTTACCTTCTCGGCGGCTTCTGTATCTTGCAAGTTCGTCCCGCAGAACGGGCAATGTGCTATCGCCTGATCGAGATATCCAAGACCTTCCTCGGTCTGGATCAGTCCTACCACCATCATCATCTTGCCGTCGTTCGATCTGTAGATCGTCGGTGCGGCCGGGGCAGGAAGCTCTGCTGCGACTTCCCGAAGGGCGTCGCAGCAGAAGATCTCGTTAAGAGCGTCGCTCATCAGGCCGCTGCGGACAGCTTCTTGGCCTTCTCGATGGCTTCGTCGATCGAGCCAACCATGTAGAAGGCAGCTTCCGGCAGGTGGTCGTATTCGCCGTTGACGAGGCCCTTGAAGCCCTTGATCGTGTCTTCGAGGGCGACCAGCTTGCCCGGCGAACCGGTGAAGACTTCGGCAACGAAGAACGGCTGCGACAGGAAGCGCTCGATCTTACGGGCGCGGGCAACGGCCAGCTTGTCCTCTTCGGACAGTTCGTCCATGCCCAGGATGGCGATGATGTCCTGCAGGGCCTTGTAGCGCTGTAGCGTCGACTGAACCTTACGAGCCACTTCGTAGTGCTCTTCGCCGACAACGATCGGGTCGAGCATGCGCGACGTGGAGTCGAGCGGGTCGACCGCCGGGTAGATACCCTTTTCAGCGATCGAGCGCGACAGAACGGTCGTTGCGTCCAGGTGGGCGAACGAGGTTGCCGGAGCCGGGTCGGTCAAGTCGTCGGCCGGAACGTAAATGGCCTGAACCGAGGTGATCGAGCCGGTCGTCGTGGTCGTGATGCGCTCCTGCATCTGGCCCATGTCCGTTGCGAGCGTCGGCTGGTAGCCAACGGCCGAAGGAATGCGGCCGAGCAGAGCCGACACTTCGGAACCTGCCTGCGTGAAGCGGAAGATGTTGTCGACGAAGAACAGAACGTCCTGGCCCTGGTCGCGGAAGTTTTCAGCAACCGTCAGACCGGTGAGAGCGACGCGAGCGCGGGCGCCCGGCGGTTCGTTCATCTGGCCGTAAACGAGAGCGGCCTTGGAGCCTTCGCCGCCGCCGTGCTTGTTAACGCCGGATTCGATCATCTCGTGGTAGAGGTCGTTACCTTCGCGGGTACGCTCACCCACGCCGGCGAATACCGAGTAACCACCGTGCGCCTTGGCGACGTTGTTGATCAGTTCCATGATGAGAACGGTCTTGCCGACGCCTGCGCCGCCGAAGAGGCCGATCTTGCCGCCCTTTGCGTAAGGAGCGAGAAGGTCGACGACCTTGATGCCGGTGACGAGGATCTGTGCTTCCGTCGACTGATCGACGTAAGCCGGAGCGTCCTGGTGGATAGCGCGCTTGGAAGCGGTGACCAACGGACCTGCTTCGTCGACCGGCTCGCCGATGACGTTCATGATACGGCCGAGCGTTTCCGGACCAACCGGAACGGCAATCGGAGCACCGGTGTCAGAAACCGCCTGACCGCGAACCAGACCTTCGGTCGAGTCCATGGCGATCGTGCGAACTTCGTTCTCGCCGAGGTGCTGCGCTACTTCGAGAACCAGGCGGTTGCCGCCGTTGCTCGTTTCAAGCGCGTTCAAAATCGCCGGCAGTTCGCCTTCGAAAGCAACGTCCACGACGGCGCCGATAACCTGCGTGACCTTGCCGGCAGAGCCTGCCGCAGTCTTGGGGGTAGCTGCCTTAGCCATCTTCTTACCCTCTTTTCCCTAACCTCAGAGCGCTTCCGCGCCCGAAATGATTTCAATGAGTTCCTTGGTGATCTGAGCCTGACGCTGACGGTTGTAGTTGAGCGTCAGCTTGTTGATCATTTCACCAGCGTTGCGCGTTGCATTGTCCATCGCGCTCATCTTGGCGCCCATTTCACCGGCGACGTTCTCAAGGAGCGCGCGGAAGATCTGGACGGAAATATTGCGCGGGATCAGATCCTCGAGGATCGATGCCGGATCCGGCTCATACTCGTAGACTGCGCCGGCGTGCTCCGCATCCTCTGCAACAGCCGTGGGGGCCGATGCGGGGATGAGCTGCTGTGCCGTCGGAACCTGCGAGATGACCGACTTGAATTCGGAGTAGAACAACGTGCAGACGTCGAACTCATCGGCTTCGAACATGTCGATGATGCGCTTGCCGATCTGGTCGGCATTCTCGAAACCGACCTTCTTCACATCACGCAATTCCTTGCGCTCGACGATGAGCGAAGCGAATTCGCGGCGCAGAACGTCGTAGCCCTTCTTGCCGACGGTAAAGATCTTGACGGTCTTGCCTTCAGCGAGAAGCCTGCGAGCGTGATCGCGCGCAAAACGCGAGATCTGCGAGTTGAAGCCGCCGCACAAGCCGCGTTCGGCGGTGCAGACGACCAGCAAGTGAACCTGGTCCTTGCCGTTGCCGGTCATCAGCGCCGGCGCACCGTCGGCCTCCGTCATCGCACCGGCGATGTTTGCCAGAACGGCACCCATGCGCTGCGAGTACGGACGGGCGGCCTCGGCCGCCTCCTGGGCACGCCGAAGCTTCGCCGCGGCGACCATTTTCATCGCCTTGGTGATCTTCTGCGTCGCCTTGACGGAGGCGATCCGGTTTTTCAGATCCTTAAGTGAAGGCATCCGTTATCCGTCCTTTGGGTCCGATTAGGCGAAGGACTTCGCGAAGCTATCGATGGCAGCCGTGAGCTTGCCCTTCGTATCGTCGCTGATTGCCTTGTCCGTACGGATCGTGTCGAGGATAGCCGAGCCTTCCGAGCGAAGGTACGACAGCAGGCCCTGTTCGAACTTGCCGACCTGTGCGACCGGGATCTTGTCGAGATAGCCGTTGACGCCAGCGAAGATCACCGCGACCTGCTCTTCCGTCTTCAGCGGCGAGAACTGCGGCTGCTTCAGGAGTTCGGTCAGGCGCGCACCGCGGTTCAGCAGGCGCTGCGTCGAGGCGTCGAGGTCGGAGCCGAACTGAGCGAAGGCGGCCATTTCGCGATACTGGGCGAGTTCGCCCTTGATCGAGCCGGCAACCTGCTTCATCGCCTTGACCTGCGCGGCGGAGCCGACGCGCGAAACCGACAAACCGACGTTAACGGCCGGACGGATACCCTGATAGAACAGGTCGGTTTCGAGGAAGATCTGGCCGTCGGTGATCGAGATCACGTTGGTCGGAATGAACGCCGAAACGTCGTTGCCCTGGGTTTCGATGACAGGCAGAGCCGTCAGAGAGCCAGCGCCCTTTTCGTCGGAGAGCTTTGCAGCGCGCTCGAGGAGACGCGAATGCAGATAGAAAACGTCGCCCGGGTAAGCTTCGCGGCCCGGCGGGCGGCGCAGCAGCAGCGACATCTGGCGGTAAGCAACAGCCTGCTTGGACAGGTCGTCGTAACCGATCAGCGCGTGCTGACCGTTGTCACGGAAGTATTCGCCCATCGTGCAACCAGCGAACGGCGCCAGGTACTGCATCGGAGCCGGATCGGAAGCGGTCGCGGCAACGACGATCGAGTACTTCATTGCGCCGCGTTCTTCGAGAACCTTGACGAACTGGGCAACGGTCGAACGCTTCTGGCCGATAGCGACGTAGACGCAGAACAGCTTCTCGCTGTCCGGGCCGTTGTCGTGGATGGCCTTCTGGTTCAGGATCGTGTCGAGAATGATCGCGGTCTTGCCGGTCTGGCGGTCGCCGATGACGAGCTCGCGCTGGCCACGACCGACCGGGATGAGCGCGTCGATGGCCTTGAGGCCGGTCGACATCGGCTCATGAACCGACTTGCGTGGAATGATGCCCGGAGCCTTGACGTCGACGCGCGCGCGGCGGGTCGAATTGATCGGGCCCTTGCCGTCGATCGGGTTGCCGAGAGCGTCGACAACGCGGCCGAGCAGTTCCGGACCAACCGGAACGTCAACGATGGCGCCGGTCCGCTTGACGGTGTCGCCTTCCTTGATGTCGCGGTCCGAACCGAAAATAACAACACCGACGTTGTCCGATTCCAGGTTCAGCGCCATGCCACGGATGCCGCCGGGGAACTCGACCATTTCGCCTGCCTGAACATTGTCCAGACCGTAAACGCGAGCGATACCGTCACCGACGGAGAGAACCTGACCGACTTCCGAGACTTCTGCCTCTTTGCCGAAGTTTTTGATCTGGTCTTTGAGAATTGCGGAAATTTCCGCCGCGCGGATATCCATCAGCCGACCTCTTTCAATGCAAGCTTAAGGGTAGAGAGTTTCGTACGAAGAGACGTATCAATCTGACGGGACCCGACCTTCACGATCAGACCACCAAGAATTGACGGATCGATCGTGACAGCAATCGCCACGTCTTTGCCGGTGACGCCCTTGAGCGCCGCCTTCAATTCAGTTTCCTGCGCCGCAGTCAGCGCATGGGCCGAGGTAACCTCGGCAGTAATTTCGCCGCGATGGTTTGCAGCGATGATGCGGAAGGCCCTGATCATGCCCGGGAGAGCAAAGAGGCGGCGGTTACGCGCCACGACCTTCAGAAAGTTCGCGAAGAAGCCGCTGATACCAGCCTTCTCGCTGATGGCGACAATCGCCTTGAGCTGATCGTCGGCCGAAAAAACAGGGCTCGAAACAAAACGCTTCAGGTCGCCGCTCTCGTCGAGCATCGCCTGGAACCGGTCGAGGTCCTTGGTGACGCTTTCGACTGCGCCCTGCTCAAGCGCCAACTCGAACAGCGACGAGGCATAGCGCTCTGCAACACCAGAAGTAAGCTGGGATGTGTCTGCCACTGGCCCAAATTTCCCTGATTTCAACTCAAAATCCGGTCCCCGGCGGGCGCCTGACCTAGGATCTTGAATTCGTTATGATTTCCCCCAGAAATCGCAAGAGAGCCTCTTGCTTCTTCCGAAATTCGGGGTCCGTCTAACATAGGATGTTCGGACTCGCAACACGCGTAACGCCCGAATACGGCTTTCCCATCGATTTCTAACGCAAAAATGCTCAAAGCCCGGCAGCGAAGTGCTCAGCGCGAGAAATATCAGCTCAACTCAAGCGGAAAAGAAACCAAATACATAGGCGAGCGGAAGCGCAGCCAGAACGATTTGCACAACCAGAAGTAAATAGTTGAGAATCGTGCTCCCCTTATCTGAAAGGAGCGAAATGATGCGCGCAAATGCGGCCATGGCGAAGGAGGCGCCAAGCGCCATGTAGATCCAGTTCTGCGCCAACATGATGGCCGAGAGACCGAAGCCGAGATAGAAACCGCCGACCGATCGTTGCTCGGCGTAGCCGTCACGGCGGCCCTCGCGCGGCATGAGGCCGAACAACCGCATCGCATAACCTGGCGCGAACATGATGACAAAGCCCGCCAGCGCCGCGAACGCGGCGGCTGCGAAAGCGAGCTGTTCCCCAAGCTCCGTTGGAAAGTAAAAATCCATCATCGACCCCGAATCCCTTGTTTCGGCTTCCTTATGCCATGATTGGCTTGCCCGGCAAAAGCCCGTTCGGGAGCGATCTACAGGAAGCTTTGGGGATCCACGTCGAGCTGTACATGCACCGATCCGCGCTCCTTCGGCGCCTGCGCAAGCATGGCCCTGAGAAATGCCTGCATGTCCGAGTTCCTCCGTCCATGCACGAGAAGCCGGAAGCGGTAGCGGCCGCGCACCAGCGCAAGCGGCGCTTCCGCAGGCCCGAGCACCGAGATGCCGGAGACATGAGGCGCGGCGTTTCGGATGCCGCGGGCATGGTTTTCCGCATCATGGCGCGTTTCCGCCGAAACGATGATCGACGCCAGCCGTCCGAACGGCGGCAGGATGGCGCGCTCCCGCTCGGCGATCTCGCGTTCGTAGAAGGCGCTTGCATCGCCCGACACGATCGCCTGCATGACGGGATGCTGAGGCTGGTAGGTCTGCAACAGGCCGTGGCTTTTCAGGCCGGTGCGGCCGGCGCGGCCCGTCACCTGCGACAGCAGCTGAAAGGTACGCTCGGCGGCACGCGGGTCGCCATTGGCGAGGCCGAGATCGGCATCGACGATGCCGACCAGCGTCATCAGCGGGAAATTGTGACCCTTGGCGACAAGCTGCGTGCCGATGACGATATCGGCCTCGCCCTTGGCAATGGCCTCGAGCTCAAGGCGCAACCGTTTGACGCCGCCCATCATGTCGGACGAGAGGACGATGGTTCGCGCCTCGGGGAAATGGCGTTCCACCTCCTCGGCAATGCGTTCGACGCCCGGTCCGCAGGCAACGAGGTGATCAAGCGTTCCGCATTCGGGGCAGGCTTCCGGGGTGTGCTCGGCATGGCCGCACTGATGGCATTGCAGCTGCCTCTTGAACCGGTGTTCGACGAGCCAGCTGGAGCACTGCGGGCACTGGAAGCGATGTCCACAGACGCGGCAGAGCGTCAGCGGCGCATAGCCCCGCCGGTTCAGGAAGAGGAGCGCCTGCTGCTGCTTTTCGACCGTCTTGCCGATCGCGCGGATCAGGACCGGCGACAGGAAGCCGCCGCGCTCGGGGGCATGGCGGCGCATGTCGATCAAGTGCAGATCCGGCAACGCCGCATCGCCGAATCGGGTCGGCATGTGAATGGTGCTGTAACGCCCGCTCTGCCCATTGACCTGGCTTTCGACCGAGGGGGTGGCGGAGACGAGAACCACCGGGAAATCGCCGATGCGCGCACGCACGACCGCCATGTCGCGCGCATTGTAATAGACACGGTCCTCCTGCTTGTAGGCCGGATCATGCTCTTCATCGACGATGATAAGACCTAGATCCTCGAACGGCAGGAACAGAGCCGAACGCGCGCCGGCAACGACGCGGACCTCGCCGGTGACCGCCTGACGCCAGACCTTCTCGCGGGTGCGCGGGGCCAGATCGGAATGCCATTCGGCGGGCTTGGCACCGAAACGATATTGGAAGCGCTCGAGAAAGCTTGCCGTCAGCGCGATCTCCGGCAGCAGAATCAGAACCTGCTTGCCGCGTCTCAGCGTTTCCGCGATCGCCTCGAAATAGACTTCCGTCTTTCCCGAACCGGTGACGCCGTCGATCAGCGAGACGGCGAACTCACCCTTTCGAACTTCGGCGAGAATCTCGTCGGCCGCCTCCCTTTGCGGGCCTTCCAGCCGCGCGCCCACGAATTCGGGATCGGGTTTGGCGACCACCGGCGGTGGCGGCAGGAAGACGGTTTCGAAAATGCCCTGGCTTACCAGACCGTCGACGACGCTCGTCGAGACGCCCGCGGCATGGGCAAGCCCGCTTCGCGTCCAGGACAGGCCGTCGCCCGCAATGTCGAGCACCCGGGCGCGCGCTGGCGTCATCCGCTCCGGCTCGCCGCCAACGAAGCGCAGGCCCTCCACCATCGGTTCCGGTTCAAAGGCATTCGGCGCACGCAGCGCCATGCGCGCCACCAGTCCCGGCGGGGACAGCGTGTAGCTCGCGACCCAATCGATGAAGTCGCGCATCTCCTTGCTCAGCGGCGGGCAATCGAAGACATGGCTGATCGGCCTCAGCTTCTTCGGATCGACATTGTCTTCGCCGCCGTCCCAGACGACGCCGATCACCTGCCTCGGACCGAGTGGCACCTGGACGACCGAGCCGGGTTCCACCGCCATCCCTTCCGGGACGGCATATGAATATGGCTTCGGCGCGGGCATGGGAACGAGCACCGGAACCGTACGGTTTGCCGGCGGCGTCTCAAACAACGCTCCAAAGAGATCGGACGAATCTGTGCTCATCGGGCGAGACCATGCCCGGATCGGCGCGAAAAGAAAACCTGCAAGACGTCCGTCACCAGCCTACTCGTCCTCGTCGACTACGCCGGTGAGCCGCATGCCCTCGATCCACGTGGCGCCGTCCCGCCGCACGACATGGCGGGCACAGGCGCCGCATTTCTCGCGCACGGCGGCCGCCAGCGCTTCCGAATGCGTAACGATCCAGATCTGGCTGCTGCGGGCCGCCTCCGCGATCATGTCCGCCAGAGGCAACAACATATCGGGGTGCAGGCTTGCTTCCGGTTCGTTGAGCGCAATCAGTGGCGGCAGCCGATAGGACATCAGCGCCGCGGCCAGGCCGAGGAACCGTATCTGCCCGTCCGACAGTTCGCGCGGCTGGAACACGCGGTTCGGAAATTCGGGAAAGGAAAGGCCGAACGACGCCGTCTCCTCGGGCAGCGGCACCGCGAGTCGCGCACCGCCGAGGGCAGCGGCGACGGCACGATCGAGATCGACCGTATCCTCCCGCGTATGCACCAGCGTTGCGAAGACCGCTGCAATGTTGCTGCCGTCCTCATCGAGCAGTGGCGCCGTGACCGCAAGGCAGGGTGCGCGCAGCGGTGAGAAACGATCCGTCCGGAAGCCGTGGAAGAAGCGCCAGCCGTCGATCGCACGGCGGAATGTCCCAATCTCGGGATAGTGCCCAGCGTCGCCAAGCAGTGCGATCGCGGTTTCCGAGGTCAGCGCCTGCTCGGGATAATCCTGCATCCGCCCATTCGGCCCGCGAACGGAAATCGCCGGGCCGGCACGCTTCATCATCGTGACAGGTCGGGTTCCGGTCTCGATCGAAAGCTCTTCGGTCTTGATTTGCGGTTCAAAGGGAAATCCCGCCGCAGCCGCCGGCGGTCGTAGACCGGCCTCGACCCTATACCGGAACGTGATCGCCCTTTCCTCGTCCAGAAGCTCCGCCTCGAGGCGAATCCGGAACGGCCCGTCGACATCCCGGCGCGGGCCGGACCACAACGCCGAGAACATCCCGCCCTCGGCGGCGATCTCATGCGCCAGACGTCCGCGCGTTGCCGCCTGGATGAGCTGGAGAGCCCGGTAGAGATTGGATTTTCCGACCCCGTTTTCGCCGATGAAAAGGTTGATCCCCGAAAGATCCATGCGGATCGATCGCAGGGACCGGTAGTTCTGGGCGAACATCGAGCGGAGCAGCATGCCTCGCTTTAGCCTATCCGATTAGGGAATTGAATGGGCACCGACCAGTTCCGGTTCCGCAGGCGGAACCAACGGCAGGAATTGCGTGTCACCATCCGCGGCGAGCGCATGGACAGTGTGGTCTTCCAATGCCTTGGTGACTTCGTTGATGTCGCCGTCGAGATGCTCCACCGGGATCAGATTGCCGACCACGAAGTCGAATCGGTCGCCGCGCTTGTTCAGAAGCTCGTGAAAGACCGTCATGTCCCTGAGCTCGGTCGACCATTTCGCGAACCAGTAGAATAGGCCCGAGTTCCGCGCCGTCATGTGTACCGGCAGGATCGGCAGATTGTATTTCCGCGCAAGGCCGACGGCGGAGGTTTTCCAGGGACGTTCGTTCAGCCGGCCGTTCGCCCAATAAGCGATGCGCCCAGACGGAAAAAGAACCGTCGCCTTGCCTTCTTTGACGGCACGGTTGGTGATCTGCAATGTCTCACGGGTCTTCAGCTTGCTCTTGTATTCCTCGCGCCATTCCACCGGAATGATGACCTCGGCAAAACGTGGATTGACGCGTATGGCATCGCGGTTGGCAAACACCATGATGTCCGGCCGCTTGGTTTTCAGGAGGTCGAACACGGCAACGCCATCGGCGATCCCGGTCGGATGGTTGCTGACGAGCATGAAGCCGCCGCTATCCGGAATGCGTTCGCCGTGCCGAATATTGATCTCGAGCTTCAGCAGGTTGCTCATGTACTCGAAGCACTGGAGCCCCGGCATTTTCGCAACGTCATTGGCGAAGCTGATCGCCCTGTTGTAGCGCAGCAGTGTGTGGAGGAACGGCCGCATGACGGGCCAGAGCGGATGCTTCACGATCTTCTGCCCACGCTCGGCGATCAAGGTATCGACGATGTGGCCCGGCTTGCCATGGGAGACGAGCGCGATCGTCTCCGCGAACTGTCCAATTGCGGTCGTTGGATGGCGCCGTGACATTCAAGATCCTGCGTCGTTGGGAAACCGGTCACGTGGAATGATATGATAGAAGCATGACAAGCACTTGGCCGGCATTAGGAATTCCATAACTATCGCTCCTTCAGAATTGGCGGCAGGATTGGCAAATTCAAGGCCGGATACGTGAACGAACTCCTGATCATCGCCGACCCCGGCCTGATGGCCGAGCGCTCGGCATGGCTCGATAGCCTGGCTCGCGAGCGACGTCTGTCGGAGCACACGCTCGATGCTTACGAGCGTGATACGCGTCAGTTCCTGACGTTTCTGACCGGTCACCTCGGCGGCCCCGCAACGCTGAAAGATATCCAGGCGTTAAGGCCCGCGGACTTCCGTGCTTTTCTGGCGGCGCGACGCAAAGAGGGCTCCGGCGCTCGTTCGCTCGGTCGCAGTCTCGCCGGGCTGCGTTCCCTCCTGCGTTACCTCGAAAAGAAGGGACTGGTGAATGCCGCTGGCGTCAGCGCCGTCCGCTCGCCGAAGCAGCCGAAATCACTACCGAAACCCTTATCCGACCGGCAGGCCATCACTGTCGTCAGCGACGAGGCTCAGTTGCACGAAGAGCCTTGGATTGCCGCACGCGATGCCGCCGTTTTCACACTGCTCTACGGCTGCGGTCTGCGCATCTCCGAAGCGCTCGATCTGACGCCTGGCAACTTCAACCGCGGCGCGGCCACGCTGCGCATAACCGGCAAGGGCAACAAGACCCGCCTTGTGCCGATGCTCACCGTCGTCTTCGACGCCGTCGAGAAATACCGGTCTTTGTGCCCCTATCATCTCGAAGGCGAAGAACCCCTCTTTCGCGGCGCGCGCGGCGGCAAACTGCAAGCTGCGATCATTCAGCGCACCATGCAAAAGATGCGCAGCGCCTTCGGCCTTCCGGAAACAGCGACACCGCATGCGCTGCGCCATTCGTTTGCCACCCACCTGTTGGCAGGTGGCGGCGATTTGAGAACCATCCAGGAATTGCTCGGCCACGCCAGCCTTTCCACCACCCAGGTCTATACAGGTGTGGATTCCTCACGATTGCTTGAAGTTTACGACCGTGCCCATCCCCGGGCGTAATCTTTTGTTAACGGCTTCTCTTAAGGGAATATCCGCACGCTGGGCGTAGGCTTAGCGATCATAGTGACCGGAACACCATCATGACGATCTCCATCGGCCACCGCAGCCTGCACATCGCATCGCCGAGCAATCTCCTGCTCTGGCTGATTGCCGCCTTTCACATGCTGCTTGCGGCAACCCTGATCGCTGCGCTGTTCTCGGTGTCCCCCGCCGCAGCGGCCGACGAGGATGCCTGTACCGGCCACAATATCCTGACCGATCTCAAGCAGAGCGATGCCGCCCGCTACGCCGAAGTGGTGAGGGAGGCCGATGCCGTGCCGAACGGCAAGGGCATTTTCTGGAAGATCGAGAAGGCGGGGATAGCCCCGTCCTGGCTGCTCGGCAGCATGCATGTGACCGATCCGCGCGTGCTGACACTCCCACCACGCACGCAGGCAGCCCATGACGCTGCCGACACGATCGTCATTGAATCCGACGAGATCCTCGACGAGAAGAAGGCTTCCGCCGCTCTGCTGATGAAGCCTGAACTGATGATGTTCACGGACGGGACGACGATTGAACAGCTTCTGTCTCACGACGACTACGTTCGTCTGGAGGAAGGCCTGAAGCAGCGCGGCATCCCACTTGCCGCGGTCTCGCGCATGCGCCCCTGGATGATATCAAGCGTTGTTGCCCTGCCCGGCTGCGAAATGGCCCGCAAGGCGAAGGGCGTACAGTTCCTCGATCAGAAGATTGCCGCAGATGCCGTTGCTGGGGGCAAGCAGGTCAAGGGCCTGGAAACGCTTGCCGAGCAGCTGCAGGCAATGGCCGAGCTGCCGACCGAATTCCACATGAAGTCGCTGATCGAGACGCTGGCCTTGGGTTCCAAGATGAACGACGTGGTGGAAACCATGACCGATCTCTACCTCTCCGGCGATATCGGCATGACCATTCCGATGCTGAAGACAGTCTCGCCCGACGGCGAGGATGAGGACGGCGACTATGCCGCCTTCGAACAGCGCATCATTCTCGACCGCAACAAGGTGATGGCCGAGCGAGCAGCCCCGATCCTTGCCAATGGCAACGTCTTCATGGCCGTCGGCGCGCTCCATCTTCCCGGCGAAGGCGGCGTCATCGAACTGCTGCGCAAGCAGGGCTTCACGGTGACGGCCGTCAACTAGCTCCCGACGGTCATGCGCCTGAGAACATTGGTCTTCCAGTAGAACTGGTGGGCCAGCGCGCCGGCAACATGCGCCGCGATCAAAGCCCAGAGGATTGCCTTGAGGATACCGCCATGAAGCTCGCCGGAAAAATCGATCCCTAGATAGTAAGCCATCATGCCGGTCAGCGGCAGGAGGAAGATGAGCAGATACAGCGCTGCATGCGCGACCTTGGCGCCAATCCGGAATATCTTCGGCTCCGCCGCCGGTTCAGCGGGCGCGCCCTGAATAAGGCGCAGGCAAACGCGAAGGATTGCCAGAACGAGAATGCCGATGCCGACATAGGCATGCACATTGGCAGACGCGATCTGATCTGCCGAGGGGATGCCACCATGACGAACCGTCCGGTTCCAAGCGTTCATACCATCCGGAAAGAGCAGGTTGAAAAAGATCATGAGCGCCATGACCCAATGCAGCAATCGCTGTGGGAGGCTATATGCATCACGAGAATCAGTAGGCATGTATCTATCCTCAAAACGGCAATTAGAACCGTTCTAAGGTAAATGGGCCGCCTGCTGTGAAGCAAGCGGCCCATCCCATATTGCGAAAATTTAATATTACATATGGATCGGCTTGAAGAAGGCGGCGAGAGCCGCTTCCTTGACTGCTTCCGACATGGTCGGGTGCGCGTGGCAGGTGCGGCCGAGATCTTCCGCGGAACCACCAAACTCCATCAGAACGGCGATCTCGTGGATCATCTCGCCGGCGCCGAAGCCGACGATATGGCCGCCGAGGACGCGGTCCGTTTCCTTGTCGGAGAGGATCTTCACGAAACCGTCGGTCGCCAGCATCGCGCGGGCTCGGCCGTTCGCGGTGAAGGGGAACTTGCCGACCTTGTAGGCGATGCCTGCCGCCTTCAGCTCTTCCTCGGTCTTGCCAACGGAGGCGACTTCCGGCTGCGTGTAGACGACGCTCGGGATGACGTCATAATTCACATGGCCATGTTGACCGACGAGGATTTCGGCGAGCGCCACGCCTTCGTCTTCAGCCTTGTGAGCCAGCATCGGACCCTTCACCACGTCGCCGATCGCGTAGATACCAGGCACGTTGGTACGGAAGTGTCCGTCGATCTCGACGCGGCCACGATTGTCGAGCTTAACGCCTGCTTCTTCCAGACCGAGGCCGGCTATGTATGGCGTGCGGCCAGTCGCGATCAGAACGACTTCGGCGTCGAGCGTCTGTGCATCGCCACCCTTGACCGGCTCGAAGGTAACCTTGGCACCCTTGCCGCCCTTCTCAACGCCCGTCACCTTGGAGCTAAGGTTGATGGTGACACCCTGCTTGGCGAGCATGCGCTGGAACTGTTTGGAGACTTCGCCATCCATGCCGCCGAGAATCGTGTCGAGATATTCGACGACGGTGACCTTGGCGCCGAGGCGCGACCAGACGGAACCGAGCTCGAGACCGATGACGCCACCACCGACGACGATCATCGTTTCCGGCACCTTCTCAAGCTCGATCGCGCCCGTTGAGGAAATGATCACCTTCTCGTCGAGATCGACCTTCACGCCCGGAATGCCTGCCACGTCGGAGCCGGTCGCGATGACAATGTTCTTGCCTTCTATTTCCTGGACCTTGCCGTCTTCGGCAGTCACGGAAACCTTGCCAGCCGATACGATCTTGCCGGTCCCCTGGAATGCATCGATCTTGTTCTTCTTGAAGAGGAAGGCAACGCCGTCGACGTTGGCCTTTACCGTCGCATCCTTGTGCGCCAGCATCTTTCCGAGGTTCAGCTTCGGAGCAGCGACCTCGATGCCGAGCGCGTCCATGCCGTGGCCAGCCTGATGGAACATTTCGGAGGCATGCAGCAGCGCCTTGGACGGGATGCAGCCGACGTTCAGGCACGTGCCGCCGAACGTTGCGCGCTTTTCAACGACAGCGACCTTGAGGCCGAGCTGCGCTGCCTTGATGGCAGCGACGTAGCCGCCAGGGCCGGTTCCGATAACGATCACATCGTAGGACATTGTTTCTTTTCCTTTTCGTTATTTGCTTAGTCAGCCGCGCGGGCGAGCGCGAGGCGGAAACCGAAGCCGACCAGTGCGGCGCCGGTGATACGGTTGAACCATCTGCCGCTTGCGATGAAGCGGTCGCGAATGGGCTCTACGGTGAAGAAAGTGGAGACGCCGGCGAACCAGGCGACGAGTGCGGCGGCCATTCCGATGCCGTAGCTGAACTGGATCAACGCCGGGGTATCGTGATGCACCAGCGTCGAGAAGAGGGACAGGAAGAACAGGACCGGCTTCGGATTGAGCGCGTTGGTGATGAAGCCCATGCCGAGGCATTTCAGCGCCGAGATCGGCGCGCGGTCTTCGTCCGTCACCTCGATCTCATTCACGTTGAAGCCCGGCTCGCGGAAGGACTTGATGCCGAGGTAGACGAGATAGGCGACGCCGGCCCATTTGATCATGGCAAACAGCATCAGCGATTTGGAGACGATCAGGCCAAGGCCGAGGATCGTGTAGCTGATGTGAAAGAGCAGCGAGAAGCCCATGCCGAGGCCGGTCATCATGGCGGCACGGCGCCCGTGCACGATGCTCTGGCGCAGGATGACCGCAAAGTCGGCGCCCGGTACGACGATGAAGATCGAAAAGACGGCCATGAGGCCGAGAAATTCGAAGAAGTATTGCATGGCGATATGGTCTCCGTGCCCTAACGGCCGCCGCTGACGTTGAGTATGGCGCCCGTTATATAGGAAGCCGTCGGCGAGAGAAGGTAGAGGACCGCATCGGCTATCTCCTCTGCCGTGCCGGGCCGCTGCATCGGAATGCTCGGTGCGAGGTCGCGTGCGCGGTTCGGCAGGCCGCCGGATGCATGAATGTCGGTATCAATGACGCCGGGACGGATAGCGTTCACACGCACGCCCTCATTCGCCACCTCGCGGGACAGGCCCACGGTGAACGTATCGATCGCGGCCTTCGAGGCAGCGTAGTCGACATACTGCGAGGCCGAGCCCAGCACCGCTGCCATTGACGAAATGTTGACGATCGCCCCGCCCTTGCCGCCGTGGTTCGACGACATGCGGCGAACGGCCTCGGCCGCGCAGAGGATCGAACCGGTCACGTTGACACGCATCATCCGTTCAAGCCGCTCGACGCTCATCTCGTCGACGCGCTGCTTGGCATCGACGATGCCGGCATTGTTGACCAGCCCGTCCAGCCGTCCGAAATGCCTGTCGACGGCCTGAAACATCGAAACGATATCCTGCGCGCTGCCGACATCGCCCTTGATGGCGATGGCGTCGCCACCCTCTGCCTTGACCTCGGAGACGATAGCATCGGCAGCGGCGCGGTTCGCGGCGTAGTTCACGGCGACGTCCCAGCCCTGGCGGGCAGCGAGACGGCAGACCGCCGCACCGATGCCTCGGCTCCCGCCGGTAACGAGAAGGACGGGTCGTTGTGTCATTTCGCGCACTCCTCGAATGCCAGGACATCCCACGGCGCAACCGTCGCCTTGTCGTTGCCCCATATCTGCGATTGGCGGATCGCCGGGCCGAGACCCGGCAGAAAGATATTCTCGGTGGCTGCCGCGGCTTCGGACTGCAGATTGTCGATTTCGCCCTTGGCGTTTACGCTATAGACCGTGCCCCGCCAGATCGTGCAGGCATCCAGATCGGCGCCCGTCACGTCGCCGCCAGGGCAGTTGAACATCAGGATACCGACGGCGCGTTCCGGATCGTCGGACGGCATCACATAGCCGTCCAGCTCGATCGAAGTTTTGAGAACCTTTAGCGTGAACCGGTTTCTGGCAGCGGCTGCTTCCGAATTGATCGGCGTAAAGCGAAGCTCGTAGGCGCCGTCGCGGTCGGCATAGACGGCACTTGCCTGCGTGCAATCGGGAGCACCAAAAGCAGTCGCAGGCAGCGCCAGCAAAAACGCGAGCGACGCCCAGACCCTACCCTTGGCAAAGGGAGGCATCCCGGTCATACGCCCTGTGGAGATTGCCAGCGACATTACGCGCCCCGCTGAGGTGGAAAGGGCCGCTCACGCGGCCCAGTCGAATGCTTAGAGATCGAGAACCAGGCGCTCCGGATCTTCCAGGCTTTCCTTGACGCGGACGAGGAAGGTCACGGCTTCCTTGCCGTCGACGATACGGTGGTCGTAGGAGAGCGCGAGATACATCATCGGACGGATGACGATCTGGCCGCCAACGACGACCGGACGGTCCTGGATCTTATGCATGCCGAGGATGCCGGACTGCGGCGCGTTCAGGATCGGCGAGGACATCAGCGAGCCGTAAACGCCGCCATTGGTGATCGTGAAGGTGCCGCCCTGCATGTCGGCCATCGAGAGCGAGCCATCGCGCGCAGCCTTTGCGAGACGCGCCAGTTCCTTTTCGACTTCAGCGATCGACATCTGGTCCGCGTCGCGGATGACAGGGACGACGAGGCCCTTGTCCGTGCCGACGGCCATGCCGATGTGGCAGAAGTTCTTGTAGATGATGTCGGTGCCGTCGATCTCGGCGTTAACAGCCGGAAGTTCCTTCAGCGCGTGGGTGATAGCCTTGGTGAAGAAGCCCATGAAGCCGAGCTTCACGCCATGCTTCTTTTCGAAGACGTCCTTGTACTTGGCGCGCAGGTCCATGACAGCCTTCATGTCCACCTCGTTGTAGGTGGTCAGCATGGCAGCCGTGTTCTGTGCGTCCTTCAGGCGCTTGGCGATCGTCTGGCGCAGGCGCGTCATCTTCACGCGCTCTTCGCGAGCCGCATCCTCGACAGTCGACGGGCCGCGGGCGGCAGCCGGAACGGCAGGAGCGGCAGCGGCAGCCGGGGCGGAGATGCCCTTGGCAACAGCAGCGATCACGTCGCCCTTCAGAACCTGGCCACGCTTGCCGCTGCCGTCGATCTGATCGGCCGACAGGTTGTTTTCGGCGAGCATCTTGGCGGCAGCCGGTGCCGGCGGCATCGGTGAAGCAGCAGCTGCCGGAGCAGCGGCGGCAGCGACAGCCGGTTCGGCTACCTTTGCCGGGGCGGCGGCGGGAGCAGCAGCAGCCGGGGCGGCGGCGGCACCAGCGCCTGCGGCGATCTGGCCGAGCAGCGCGCCGAGACCGACGGTTTCGCCAGCCTGGGCGACAATCTCGGACAGCGTACCGGAAGCCGGTGCGGGCACTTCGATGGTCACCTTGTCGGTTTCAAGCTCGAGAATCGGTTCGTCGGCCTTGACGGCATCGCCGACCTTCTTGAACCAGGTACCGACGGTTGCCTCGCTGACGGATTCACCGAGAGTTGGAACGCGGATTTCTGTGGCCATTGTTCAAATCCTGATTTGCTTGTGTTCGTTTATTCGTTTCCGGCTCCTGACGGCCGGAGAATGATCGAGGGCATTGGCAATATGTCGAAGCGAAAACCGTAACCGGACTGGATGATCGGATCGGCATCGGCAAGCGCTTGCGCTGCCTGCTGATCCTCCACCGAGACGACTGCCATGCCCCAGCCTCCTTCACCTTCGAAGACGGGACCGACGGCGATCGCCGATCCCTGTTCCGCGTTCTGGTGCCAGTAGGCGGCATGGCGCTTCATCGCGGCCATTTCCTCCCCGGTCGCGTCGTAGGGGAAACGGGGGCGAGGCGGCACAAGTCTGAAGAAGAAATATGCCATCGCCCCGATCCCTTAACCGCCCAGCGCATCCTCGAGGAATGCGGCGAGCTGCGACAGATGCTTGGACATCAGACCCGTTGCCGGCGAAGCGGCAGCCGGACGGCCGGTGTAGCGGACGCGCTGGTACTTCGCATCGATGTGGGCGAGCACCCACTCCAGATACGGGTCGATGAACGACCATGCGCCCATGTTCTTCGGCTCTTCCTGGCACCAGACCATCTCCGCGTTCCGGAAGCGGGAAAGCTCATTGATGAGCGCCTTGGCCGGGAACGGATAGAGCTGTTCGACGCGCAGCAGGTAGATGTCGTCGATGCCGCGCTTTTCGCGCTCTTCCAGAAGGTCGTAGTAGACCTTGCCGGTGCACATGACGACGCGGCGGATCTTCGCATCCTTCTGCAGCTTGATCGGGCCGTCCTTGATGACCTCCGCATCGTCCCAGAGGAGGCGATGGAAGGAAGACTCGCCAGCGAGTTCGGCAAGGCTGGAAACAGCCCGCTTGTGACGCAGCAGGGACTTCGGCGTCATCAGCACGAGCGGCTTGCGGAAGTCGCGCTTCAGCTGACGGCGCAGGATGTGGAAGTAGTTCGCCGGCGTCGTGACGTTGGCAACCTGCATGTTGTCCTCGGCGCAAAGCTGCAGGAAGCGCTCGAGGCGGGCCGAGGAGTGCTCCGGACCCTGGCCTTCGTAGCCATGCGGCAGCAGGCAGACGAGACCCGACATGCGCAGCCACTTGCGTTCGCCCGAGGAGACGAACTGGTCGAAGACGACCTGCGCACCGTTGGCGAAGTCACCGAACTGGGCTTCCCAAAGGGTCAGCGCATTCGGGCGAGCCAGCGAATAGCCGTATTCGAAGCCGAGCACCGCTTCTTCCGAAAGCATCGAGTTGATGACTTCGTAGCGAGCCTGATTGGACGACAGGTTCGCCAGCGGGATGTAGCGCTCTTCCGTCTCCTGATCGTAGAGAACCGAATGACGCTGCGAGAAGGTACCGCGCTCGCAATCCTGACCGGAAAGGCGGATCTTGTGGCCTTCGACAACAAGCGAACCGAAGGCAAGCGCCTCGGCCATCGCCCAGTCGAGATTCTCGCCCGTCTGGATCATGTTGGCGCGGTTTTCCATGAAGCGCTGGATCGTGCGGTGTGCATGGAAGCCTTGCGGAATTTCCGAGAGCTTGCGGCCGATATCCTTGAGCGTCTTCATCGGAACGGCGGTCTTGCCGCGGCGCTGTTCGTCGGCGTTGTCAGCCGTGCGCAGGCCCGACCACTCGCCATCCAGCCAATCGGCCTTGTTCGGCTTGTAGCTCTGCCCGGCGTCGAACTCCTGCTCGAGATGCGCGCGCCAGTCAGCCTTCATCTTCTCGACGTCGCCATCGGTCAGCAGGCCTTCGGCAACGAGGCGATCCGCATAGATCTGCAGCACCGTCTTGTGGGCGCGGATGACCTTGTACATCTTCGGCTGAGTGAAGGACGGCTCATCGCCTTCATTGTGGCCGTAGCGACGATAGCAGAACATGTCGACCACAACGGGCTTGTGGAACTTCATGCGGAATTCCATGGCGATCTTGGCAGCATAGACAACTGCTTCCGGATCGTCGCCGTTGACGTGGAAGATCGGCGCTTCGATCATCTTGGCGACGTCGGACGGATAGGGCGACGAACGCGAGAAGGCCGGGTTGGTGGTGAAGCCGATCTGGTTGTTGATGATGACGTGCATCGTGCCGGCAACGCGGTGACCGCGCAGCCCCGACAGGCCGAGGATTTCGGCAATCACGCCCTGGCCGGCAAACGCCGCGTCGCCGTGGATCAGCAGCGGCAGAACCTTGGCGCGCTCCGACAGCGGAATGGTATCGCCGTCCCAGACGGTGGCGCCCATGTCCTGCTTGGCGCGAGCCTTGCCCATGACGACGGGGTCAACGATTTCAAGGTGCGACGGATTGGCCGTCAGCGAGACGTGGACCTTGTTGCCGTCGAACTCGCGGTCGGAGGAGGCGCCGAGGTGGTACTTGACGTCGCCGGAACCTTCGACTTCGTCAGGCGCGTAGGAACCGCCCTTGAATTCGTGGAAAATCGCGCGATGCGGCTTGCCCATGACTTGCGAAAGCACATTCAGACGACCGCGATGGGCCATACCGAACACGGCTTCACGAAGGCCGAGGTGGCCGCCGCGCTTCAGGATCTGCTCCAGCGCCGGGATGAGCGATTCGCCACCATCGAGACCAAAGCGCTTGGTGCCCTTGAACTTCACGTCGAGGAACTGCTCGTAGCCTTCGGCCTCGACCAGCTTGGCAAGGATCGCCTTCTTGCCTTCCGGGGTGAAGGCAACGCCCTTGTCCGGACCTTCGATGCGCTCCTGGATCCAGGCTTTTTCTTCCGGATTGGAAATATGCATGAATTCGACGCCGAGGGTCGAGCAGTAGGTGCGCTCGAGGATCTCGATCATCTCGGGAAGGGTGGCGTATTCGAGGCCGAGAACGTTGTCGATGAAGATCTTGCGGGAATAGTCGGCCTGCGTGAAACCGTAAGCTTCGGGCGACAGTTCCTTGTAGTCTTCGACGGGTGCTGCGATCCCGAGCGGATCGAGCTTGGCATGCAGGTGGCCGCGCATGCGATAGGCGCGGATCATCATGATGGCGCGGACGGAGTCGCGGGTCGCCTGCAGGATGTCGGCACCTTCGGTCGGCTTGCCTGATGCTTCCGCCTTGCCCTTGACCTTGGTCTCGATGATCTTTTCAACAGTGCCCCAATCGCCGTCGAGCGCCGAAACGAGATCGCTCTTCGGCTGCAGGGGCCAGTTCGTCTTGCGCCAGGATGCACCCTTGGCCGCCTTTTTCACATCTTCCGGATTGTCTTCCAGAGCCTTGAAGAAGGACCGCCATTCCTCGTTGACCGAGCTCGGGTCTTCTTCATAGCGCGCATAGAGCTGCTCGATATAGGCAGCATTGGCGCCATCCAGGAACGAGGTAATCTGAAACTGCTCGTTGGCTTCTTGCCGTGCCATGGTTGCACGCGGACGCTTTCGTCCGCCTCCTGACTTGTGATTCCGCCGGATACTCGACCGGCTTGCCGCATCTGTCGATAGCCGCCTGTCCGCGGCTCATTTCATTTCAAAGTCGAGACCCGGGCAAGCGGCGAAAACCGTTGCCCGGGTTATAGATTGGATTAGCCCTTGAGGACTTCAACCAGCGTCTTGCCGAGGCGCGCCGGCGAAGGCGAAACCTTGATGCCAGCCGATTCCATGGCCGCGATCTTCGATTCCGCGTCGCCCTTGCCGCCGGAAACGACAGCACCGGCATGACCCATGGTGCGGCCCTTCGGAGCCGTACGGCCCGCGATGAATCCGGCCATCGGCTTCTTGCGGCCCTTCTTGGCTTCGTCGATCAGGAACTGGGCCGCGTCTTCTTCAGCCGAGCCGCCGATTTCGCCGATCATGATGATCGAGGTCGTGGCTTCATCGGCCAGGAACATTTCCAGCACGTCGATGAACTCGGTGCCCTTGACCGGGTCGCCGCCGATACCGACAGCCGTCGTCTGGCCGAGGCCTTCGTTGGATGTCTGGAACACCGCTTCGTAGGTCAGCGTGCCTGAACGGGAAACGATGCCGACCGAACCCTTGCGGAAGATCGAGCCCGGCATGATGCCGATCTTGCACTCTTCCGGCGTCAGGATGCCCGGGCAGTTCGGTCCGAGCAGGCGTGACTTCGACTTGTCGAGCTTGGCCTTGACGCGCACCATATCCATGACCGGGATGCCCTCGGTGATGCAGGTGATGAACGGGATTTCGGCCTCGATCGCCTCGATGATCGCATCAGCAGCACCGGCCGGCGGGACGTAGATCACGGTCGCATCGGCGCCGGTCCGTTCCTTGGCTTCGGCAACGCTTGCGAAGATCGGCAGCGAGGTACCGTCGACGCCCGACGACCAGGTTTCGCCACCCTTCTTCGGGTGAATACCGCCGACCATCTTGGTACCGTAATAAGCAAGCGCCTGTTCGGTGTGGAAGGTACCGGTCTTGCCGGTCAGGCCCTGAACGAGAACCTTGGTGTCTTTGTTGACGAGAATAGACATTCTTTCGGTCCTTCCGGATTAGGCCTTGATCGCCGCGACGATCTTCTTCGCCGCGTCGTCGAGATCGTCGGCAGCCGTAATCGCCAGACCCGACTCGTTGAGGATTTTCTTGCCGAGTTCGACGTTGGTGCCTTCGAGGCGAACGACGAGCGGAACCTTCAGACCGACTTCCTGCACAGCTGCGACAACGCCTTCGGCGATGACGTCGCAACGCATGATGCCGCCGAAGATGTTGACGAGGATGCCCTCGACCTTCGGGTCAGCCGTAATGATCTTGAAGGCTGCAGCGACCTTCTCCTTGCCGGCGCCACCGCCGACGTCGCAGAAGTTTGCCGGCTCCTTGCCGTAGAGCTTGATGATGTCCATCGTCGCCATGGCGAGACCGGCGCCGTTGACCATGCAGCCAATGTTGCCGTCGAGGGCTACGTAGGCGAGATCCCACTTCGAGGCCTCGATTTCCTTGGCGTCTTCCTCGGTCTCGTCGCGCAGCGCCTTGACGTCGTCGTGGCGGAACAGCGCATTGCCGTCGAATGACATCTTGGCGTCGAGAACGCGCAGGTGGCCATCCTTCATGACGATCAGCGGGTTGACCTCGAGGAGAGCCATGTCCTTCTCGCCGAATGCCTTGTAGAGCGCCGGAAACAGCGACTTGGCGTCTTCGGCGGCGGCGCCGGTCAGTTCGAGAGCCTTGGAGATCGCAGCAACGTCAGCCGCGGTGACGCCGGCTTCCGGATCGATAGCGATCGTGTGGATCTTCTCGGGCGTATCGTGAGCGACAGCCTCGATGTCCATGCCGCCTTCGGTCGATACGACGAAGGCAACGCGGCCAACCGAGCGGTCGACCAGCAGCGAGCAATAGAGTTCGCGGGCAATATCGGCGCCGTCTTCGATGTAGAGGCGGTTGACCTGCTTGCCAGCTTCGCCCGTCTGCGCCGTTACCAGCGTGTTGCCGAGCATTTCCTTGGCGTGAGCAACGACTTCGTCGATCGACTTGGCGAGACGAACACCGCCCTTGGCGTCGGCGCCGAGTTCCTTGAACTTGCCCTTGCCGCGGCCGCCGGCATGGATCTGGCTCTTGACCACATAAAGCGGGCCCGGAAGCGACTTGGCGGCAGCTTCGGCTTCCTCGACCTTGAGGATCGCCACACCTTTTGCGACCGGCGCGCCATAGCCCTTCAGCAGAGCCTTGGCCTGATATTCATGAATATTCATGGATCTATTCCTGTTTGGATTGCGTCAGCGCGCGGTCTGATTACTTCAGCGCAGGCGCAATGTTGATGCAGGCTTCGCAAAGACCGGCGACAGCAGCGACCGACTTGTCGAAGGCTTCCTTTTCGGCCTTGTTGAGGTCGATCTCGATGACGCGCTCGACGCCGCCGGCACCGATAACAGTGGGAACGCCGACATACATGTCCTTGACGCCGTACTGGCCAGTCAGCTGTGCTGCGCAAGGCAGGACGCGCTTCTTGTCCTTGAGGTAGGACTCGGCCATTTCGATCGCGGAAGCAGCCGGCGCATAGTAGGCCGAGCCGGTCTTCAGCAGGCCGACGATTTCGGCACCCCCGTCACGGGTACGCTGGATGATTTCTTCGAGGCGTTCCTTGGTGACCCAACCCATCGTGACGAGATCCGTCAGCGGAATACCGCCAACCGTCGAATAGCGGGCGAGCGGCACCATCGTGTCGCCATGGCCGCCGAGAACGAATGCCGTGACGTCCTGTACGGAAACGTTGAATTCCTGGGACAGGAACAGGCGGAAGCGCGACGAGTCGAGAACGCCGGCCATACCGACGACCTTGTTGGCCGGAAGGCCGGAGAACTTCTGCAGCGCCCAGACCATCGCGTCGAGCGGATTGGTGATGCAGATGACGAAAGCGTTCGGGGCATACTTCTTGATGCCGGCGCCGACCTGTTCCATGACCTTGAGGTTGATGCCGAGAAGGTCGTCGCGGCTCATGCCCGGCTTGCGCGGCACACCGGCGGTGACGATGCAGACATCAGCACCCTCGATCGCCGAATAGTCGCTGGCGCCCGTCAGGTTGGCGTCGAAGCCCTCGACCGGAGAGGACTGAGCGATGTCGAGGCCCTTACCCTGAGGAATGCCGTCGGCGATATCGAAGAGAACGATGTCACCCAGTTCCTTCAGGCCGGCGAGATGCGCCAGCGTGCCACCAATCATGCCAGAACCAATGAGTGCGATCTTGTTACGCGCCATTTCGCTGTTTCCTTTGCGATCAAAATTCGTCAGGCGACGCGCGGAGGGGGCATCGCCCAATGCCGCAATCGCATAGCTCCAAAGCCAAAAAATGGCAAATGATTATTTTTGAGCAAGGAATTTCAATCGTTTAGATCATAAAATTCTTACGTAAACGTTAGATTATTTGTCGCCAGAACGTTACTCCGCGGCCCGCCGCTCGTGATGCAATGCAAGATATTCCAAACTGCGCATTTCGAAAAGTCGCGAGACAGTACGATCGAATTCGAAGCCTTCGGTACCACGCGCCTGTGTCAGCAAGTTTTCAGGCATCGCCGCAGCGGAGACATAGAGTCGTACCGCATGATCGTAAAGTGTATCGATCAGGATGATGAAGCGCTTGATCTGGTTTCGCTTGTCTGGCCCCAGCAGCGGCACGTGATCGATGAAGATGGCGTCGAAACGTTCGGCAATGGCCAGAAAGTCCGCGGCACCCAACGGCTTTTCACAGAGATCAGCGAACGAAAACCGCGCGAGCCGATCAACTGCCAGCGGCACGTGGATCGACCGCCCCTTCATCGGAATCTCCAGCGGCTGCGCCTTTCGGCCGTGAAGCGCCTGCATCCAGGATGCATCCATGGCCATGTCGGTCCGGTTATCGATCGGCGTCAGATAGACCGGCTGGCTGTCGAGCTTCTCCATCCGGTAGTCAGTCGGCGAGTCCAGTGTCACGATCTCGACGTTCTGCTTCAGGAGATCGACGAAGGGCAGGAACAAGCTCCGATTGAGGCCGTCCTTGTAGAGGTTGTTGGGCTCGACATTGGAGGTCGCGACCAGCAGGCACCCGCGCCGGAAAAGTTCGGAAAACAGCCGCGACAGGATCATCGCGTCGGCGATGTCAGTCACGGTAAACTCATCGAAGCACAGCAGTTCGGCTTCGTCATAGAGGGCAGCAGCAACGACCGGAATGGGATCGGCCTGCTTGGTCTCGCCCTGCTTGAGCTTCAGCCGGTGTGCCGCGATGCGGTTGTGCACGTCGGCCATGAATTCGTGGAAGTGCGCGCGCCGCTTCTTCGCGCAAGGCGCCATGCCGAAGAACATATCCATCAGCATCGTCTTGCCGCGGCCGACGCTGCCATGAATGTAGAGTCCCTTGACTGCTTCCGCCGGCTTCTTCTTGTTGGCGAACAACCAGCCGAGAGCGCTTGCCTTTGCCGCCGGCCGCCGCTGCTTCAACCCCGACAGTACCCGATCCAGGCATTTCGCCACGTGCATCTGGGCTGAATCGATTTGAAGCGCGCCCGAAGCCGTCAGCGACTTCAATTGTTCACTGACGCTCAGGGTGTAGTCTGGCATGGGTTGCATAAAGGAGGTCCGCCTATGCAGGATCGGCGGCCTTCGCCGCCGGATCTTTTAACGGCTGAGGCTGATCGGCTGACCGGTATTGGTCTGGCCGCTGAAAGCGTTGTCGGCGGTCTTGTAGACGCTGCCGATCTGGTTGCCGCTGCGGTCCTTCAGGATAACCTGCTTGCCTGAAACTTCCCAGGAGCCCATCGCCGTCAGTTCGCCGACGCAGCCGCGCGTACCGCCACGCGAGCCGCTGCCGAGATTGGTGAGCGTCAGGAACATGTCGCAGGAGCCGTTGACGCGCCAGCTGCCGACCATCGATTCCTTCGTGACATCCATCGCATTCGCAGCCATCGCGCCGGGCTGGCCGCCGGCGACTGGCGCCGTGGCCGTTGGAGCGGCCGGGAATTGGGAAGCACCGGAAGGCGGCGGAAGCTGTCCGCCCTGAACCGAAGGAACCGGCTGGGCCGTCAGCGGCGCCGGCTGGCTAAAGCTTGCATTGTCATAGGCGGTGCGCTGGCAGCCAGCTAACGACAGAATAACCACGAGACCTGTCGCCATATGTCTGAACTGCATCATCATACTCCTGATTTTTCCAGTATTGCCCTGAAGTTGCCGCGCAATCACGGCGGAATTATCTTGAAAGGCTGTACTGAATCAAGCCAGCGCGAGGAGAAATTGTGTCGATGTGGGAGCAACGCCGTAACGCCGAGACAAATTTGGCGCAATCCCGGACAGATTAAGGCTTCGCGAGCGGATAAAGAAAAGGGCCGCATCCGCGGCCCTTTTGCTGGATTGATCAAACACGACGCTCGACCATCATCTTCTTGATTTCGGCGATTGCCTTGGCGGGGTTCAGGCCCTTCGGGCAGGTCTGCGCGCAGTTCATGATCGTGTGGCAGCGATAGAGACGGAACGGATCCTCGAGATTGTCGAGACGCTCGCCGGTCGCTTCGTCGCGGCTGTCGATCAGCCAGCGGTAAGCCTGCAGGAGAACGGCCGGACCGAGGTAGCGGTCGCCGTTCCACCAGTAGCTCGGACAGGAAGTCGAGCAGCAAGCGCAGAGAATGCACTCGTAGAGGCCGTCGAGCTTCTGGCGGTCCTCATGGCTCTGCTTCCATTCCTTGGCCGGCGTCGGCGAAACCGTCTTCAGCCATGGCTCGATCGAGCGGTGCTGGGCATAGAAGTTGGTGAGATCCGGGACCAGGTCCTTGACGACAGGCAGATGCGGCAGCGGATAGATCTTCACCGCGCCCTTGATGTCGTCGAGACCCTTGGTGCAGGCGAGCGTATTCGTGCCGTCGATGTTCATCGCGCAGGAGCCGCAGATGCCCTCACGACAGGAACGGCGCAGCGTCAGCGTCGGGTCGATTTTGTTCTTGATGTAGAGCAGACCGTCGAGCACCATCGGACCGCAATCGTCGACATCGATATAGAAGGTGTCGATCGACGGGTTCTGTCCGTCATCCGGGCTCCAGCGGTAGACGCGGAATTCGCGAGTGTTCTTCGCGCCCGCTGGCTTCGGCCATACCTTGCCTTCGCGGATCTGGGAGTTCTTGGGAAGAGCGAGTTCAACCATGTCCGGTTCCTTTTAGTACACGCGAGCCTTGGGCGCGATCTTCTTGGGATCGATGCCTTCTGCGATGAGCTCGGTGTGAACCGGGCGGTAGTCGAGCTTGACGTCGCCTGACTCGTTGACCCAGGCAAGTGTGTGCTTGCGCCAGTTGACGTCGTCACGGCCGGCAAAAGCGCCTTCCGTGTAGTCTTCGCGTGCGTGCGAACCACGGCTCTCCTTGCGAGCCTCGGCGCCGTAGATCGTCGTGATGGCGTTGGCCATCAGGTTCTGCAGCTCGAGGGTTTCCACGAGGTCGGAGTTCCAGATCATCGAACGGTCGGTGACCTTGATGTCGCGCATTTCCTGCCAGATGGCCGAGATGCGCTTGCGGCCCGACTCCAGCGATTCCTGCGTACGGAACACGGCGGCGTCTTCCTGCATGGCGCGCTGCATCTTCTCGCGCAGCACCGCCGTCGGCGTGCCGCCGCTGGCATTGCGCAGGCTGTCGAAGCGATCCATGATCTTGTCGCAGGCGGCGACGTTGAGATGCGGGATCGGCGCGCTGCGGTCGATGACCTCGCCGGCGCGGATCGCAGCGGCGCGGCCGAAGACCACGAGGTCGATCAGCGAGTTGGAGCCGAGACGATTGGCGCCGTGCACCGAGGCGCAACCGGCTTCGCCCACGGCCATCAGGCCGGGGATGATGCGCTCCGGATTGGAGCTGTCGGCATTCAGCACTTCGCCCCAGTAGTTCGTCGGAATACCGCCCATGTTGTAGTGGACAGTCGGCAGGACCGGGATCGGCTCGCGCGTCACGTCGACGCCGGCGAAGATCTTGGCGCTCTCGGAAATGCCCGGCAGGCGCTCGTGCAGAACGGCCGGATCGAGATGGTCGAGATGCAGGAAGATGTGGTCCTTGTTCTTGCCGACGCCGCGACCTTCGCGGATCTCAAGCGTCATGCAGCGCGAAACGACGTCGCGCGAGGCAAGGTCCTTCGCCGAAGGGGCATAGCGTTCCATAAAGCGCTCGCCCTCGGAGTTGACGAGGTAGCCGCCTTCGCCGCGCGCGCCCTCGGTGATGAGACAGCCCGAACCGTAAATGCCGGTCGGGTGGAACTGTACGAATTCCATGTCCTGCAGCGGCAGACCGGCGCGGGCCACCATACCGCCGCCGTCGCCGGTGCAGGTATGGGCAGAGGTTGCCGAGAAGTAGGCGCGGCCATAACCGCCGGTCGCCAGCACCACCATCTTGGCGGCGAAGCGATGAATGGTGCCGTCATCGAGGCACCAGGCGACGACGCCGGTGCAGCGGCTGCCGTCATCCGACATGATCAGGTCGAGCGCGAAATACTCGATGAAGAACTCGGCGTTGTTGCGCAGCGACTGACCATAGAGCGTGTGCAGGATCGCGTGGCCGGTACGGTCGGCAACGGCGCAGGTGCGCTGCACCGGCGGGCCTTCGCCGAAGTTCTGCATGTGGCCGCCGAACGGCCGCTGGTAGATCTTGCCTTCCTCGTTGCGTGAGAAGGGAACGCCGTAATGCTCAAGCTCATAGACCGCCTTCGGCGCTTCCATGGTGAGATACTGCATGGCGTCGACATCGCCGAGCCAGTCGGAGCCCTTGACGGTGTCGTAGAGGTGCCACTGCCAGCTGTCGGGCGTCATATTCTGCAGCGAGGCGGCGATGCCGCCCTGGGCAGCGACCGTGTGCGAGCGGGTCGGGAATACCTTGGTGATGCAGGCGGTGCGGAAACCCTGTTCGGCCATGCCAAGCGTGGCGCGAAGACCGGCGCCGCCGGCGCCGACGACGATCACATCGTATGAGTGATCGACGTATTTGTAGGCCTTCCCATTCTGAGCGGGTGAAGTCGGTGCCATGATACGGTTATCCTACGAATGCAATTTTCAGAATGGCGAAGAGACAGAGCCCCGCCATCAGGATCGAAAAGAACGTGTTCAGCATCAGCAGGGCGATCTTGGCGAATTCGCCATGAACGTAGTCCTCGATGATGACCTGCATGCCGAGCCGCATATGAATGACGCCGGAAACGACCATCAGACCCATTACGACCGCAACAAGCGGGTTGGACAGGGCGTGAACCACATCGGCATAAGGCTCGCCGGCGTGAATGATCATGAAGATGATGAAGAAGAGAAAAAGCGGCACGTTGGCAACCGCCGTGACGCGCTGGCGCCAGAAATGATCAGTTCCTTCCTTGGCCGAGCCAAGGCCGCGAACCTTACCCAGGGGGGTGCGCATATCCATGAGAACAACCTTCAGAAGCGAATAAGGAAGCCGATCACCCAGACCAGCACGGTCAGACAGAGCGATATGACGATCGAAGCTTGAGCCATCTTGGTCGAGACTTCCTTGTCGAAGCCGTAACCGAGATCCCAGACGAAGTGACGGAAACCGCCAACCATGTGGTGCAGAAGCGCCCAGGTGTAGCCAAGCAGCACGAGCTTGCCGACGACGCTTCCGAGGATCCAGTTGACCCAGTCATAGTAGGCTTGGCCAGTCGCGGCGGCGATCAGCCACCAGGCGACCAGCAGCGTACCGACGTAAAGCGCGCCACCGGTAATACGGTGAACGATCGACATGACCATGGTGGGGATTGGTTTGTAAATTTGCAAATGCGGCGACAGGGGCCGGTTATTTGTCACATTCGCCATCAGAACCTCGCGGCGTCTTCTCTGCGCTCCTCCATCAGGGAGCATTCAAGGCGATCACACGAATGACAAATTTCTTTGTGTGCGTCGCATCAATGGCGACGTTTAATCACGTAAGCCCCTAACGACAAGTATAATTGCACCCCCAATTTAATTTAATCGATTTGCGTCTCTGGGTGGCGCGAACTGCGCTTGACGGCCTGGCCCGCGCTTGGCGCGAACGGCATGGCCAGACGTCTTCTGGACAATCGGCGGCTTTTGGCGCATTTTGCAGTTAACGCTTTGTTAAGCATTTCATTTTCGGAGATCCGCGCGATGCTGAAGTCTATGTCCGCGCTCGTTTCACTTGTCGCCGCTGTTTTGATCGCACTGCCGATGTCGGCGGACGATTTTGGGAGGGGTTCATTCTCTCGCCACGGTGGTAAGGGATTCTTCAGGCATCACGCACCCACGATCGTCGGTCGGCCTTTTTTTGGATGGAACGACGGACGCATCCGATTCTCGGATGGTTCCAAACGGTTCGGCCATCGCTTCGGTCGGACGCCCCTAATCAAGCCTGCGTCATTCCCGTATCGCGGCAATAGTGGTTATCGCGGTTATGGCGGACGCAACGTCATCGTCCTCGTTCAGTCGCCGACAGGCACAGGCGTAAGCGGCACCTATTCGGGATCGTCCTACGTGTATGACGCCGACGGCGGGACTTACGTCACAGCGAGCGGCTATAGCGTCGGTGCCCAGCAAAGAACCATTACCCTTGCGCCAATGGCCAAGGTGATCAACGTGACCACAAAGAGCAGCAGCTGCTCCTACGAGGCCGGCGTCTGCGTTATCAGGCCGTGAAGCGCCAAACGGTCGTTTTCTTCACCTCGCTGTCTTCAAGCGCCCGGGTAACCGGAACCTCGTAGACTGCGCAGAATTCCAGGTTCTCCTTGGGAAGATAGCTGCGTCCCGGATCCCCGACGAAGATGGCGATGCCTTGGCGACTGAGCATATTGAACCATGGAACGATCGCGGCCGCAAAGCCGGCGTCGTAGAAGACGTCGCCGGCGAGCAGAATGTCAGCCTCGACGTTGCGGCCGATCAGATCGGCACCGATAAAATCGATATCCGCCTTGTTCAGTTCGGCGTTCAGCCACACAGCGGTTTCGGTCCAGGGGTCGATGTCGGCGGCAACGACCTTCGCCGCTCCCGCGAGCTTTGCCGCAATCGCAACAAGGCCGGAACCCGTGGCAAAGTCGAGGACGCATTTGCCGGCAACGATATCAGGATGATCGAGTACGTAGCGTGCCAGCCCTTGGCCGCCCGCCCAGGCGAATGCCCAGAAAGGCGGCGGCAGGCCGATTTCCGCAAGCTCCTCTTCCGTCTTAAGCCATAGCTCGTGGGCTTCGTCCGCCAGATGCAGCCGAATTTCGGGCACATGCGGCGGCGCCATTGGACTGGTATTCGCGCGGATGAAGACCTCGGGTTCGGTTTTCAACGGCGGCTCACCGCGGCGGATTGTCGAGGCCACCCAGCCGGCAAATCTCGAGATACTCTTCGTCTGTTACCGGCTGGACCGAAAGCCGCATGGAAGTGACGAGCGACATCTTGGCAAACTTCTCGTTGGCCTTGATGTCCTTCAGCGAAACCGGCTTGGGGATATCGCAGACGGCGCGAATGTCGACGCAGTCCCAGCGGTCATCGCCGGCTGCTGTCGAGTCCGGGTGAGACAGAGCGCAGACCTCGACGATACCGACGATCTCGAGACCTTCGTTGGAGTGGTAGAAGAACCCCTTATCGCCAAGCTGCATCGCCCGCATGTTGTTGCGGGCGAGATAGTTGCGGACACCGGTCCATTCGGTGCCCTTCTCGCCGGCCGCCTTCTGCTGCTCCCACGACCAGGAAGCGGGTTCTGATTTGTAGAGCCAATGCGCCACGCTCAAGCCTCCGGATTGTTGAAGACCCAATTGAAGGGCTTGATGTCGACGCTCTCAAAAAGGCCGGCCTTGGCGTAGGGGTCGCTGTCCGACAGCGCCTTCGCCGCTTCGATCGTATCGGCATGAATGATGACCAGGCTGCCGCAGGGCTTGCCATCAGCGTCGAGAAACGGGCCAGCCATCTTCAACACGCCCTCGGCATTGAGCTTGTTGAGATGTTCCACATGGGCGGGCCGCGCCTCCATGCGGACGTTGAGGTGATCGGGCTTATCCTTGCAGAGGAGGGCAAAAAGCATATCGGAACTCCTATTCAGTCGTAATCGGACGCGTCATGAGCTGATCGATGGCCTCGGCAATTCCGAGCTTGCCTTCGATGATAGCGGATACGGCATCGGTAATCGGCATGCTGACATTGAGCGACTGCGCAAGGCGCGACGCAACAGCCGCCGCAAAGGCGCCCTCTACGAGTTCGCCATGAGTGGGATCGACGGTCTCGCCGCGACCAAGGGCAATGCCGAAGCGCAGGTTACGAGATTGATGGCTGGTTGCCGTCAGCACCAGGTCGCCAAGGCCGGACAACCCGCGCACCGTGTCCGCCTGCCCGCCTTTGGCGACGACAAAACGCGACATCTCGGCAAGCCCGCGCGCAATCAGCGCCGCCCGCGCAGAGTCTCCGATACCGGCGCCTTCGACAATGCCGCAGGCGATCGCCAGAACGTTCTTCAGCGCTCCGCCGAGCTGGACGCCGATCCGGTCTGACGAGGCATAAAGCCGGAATGTTCGGCCAGAGATCGCATGCGCCAGCCTTTCGGCAACATCGATATCCGCAGCGGCGATCGCCATGGCAGTCGGCAAGCCCTTGGCGATATCGGCGGCAAATCCCGGCCCCGATAGCACGGCGATAGGGTGGCCCGGTATTTCGCGCTCCAGCATGTCGGTCAGCAGATTGCCGGTTGTCCGCTCAATGCCCTTTGCACAGGTCACGACGATCGCATTGTTCTGGAGATAGGGGCGGTATTGTCTTGCCGCATCCGCCTGCGCC
This sequence comes from Rhizobium sp. RHZ02, assembly GCF_014851575.1. Lineage (NCBI taxonomy): Bacteria > Pseudomonadati > Pseudomonadota > Alphaproteobacteria > Hyphomicrobiales > Rhizobiaceae > Rhizobium > Rhizobium sp. RHZ02. Next base: position 361,738 of record NZ_JACUZX010000002.1, on the reverse strand, counting down.
TGTGAGGGCATCGCGAAGAGGACGATGTCGGCGTCGCTGATCGCGGCCGGCTCGGCAGAGAAGGCGAGCGACTCCGGCAAGGCGATGCCTGGCAAGACAGCGTCATGCAAATGCTCAGCCTGCAAGCCCGCGATCAGCTCAGGATCTCGGCCGACGAGCGTCACCGCATTGCGCTCGGTCAGCGCGATCACCGCGGCAAGCGCGGTTCCAAAAGCACCAGCTCCGATAACGGCGATCTTCTCGCTCATGCTTTCGCTCCCCGTTTGCCAAAGCCAAGCAGCGTTTCGGCGTTGGAATCCAGCGGCCAGCGCGAACGCGGCTGCACGTCGAGATCATCCGGCTCGACGCCTGTCGCCATGCGCTCCAGACCCGCCCAGGCGATCATCACGGCGTTATCGGTGCACAATCTCAGCGGCGGCGCGACAAAGCGAAAGCCATGCTTGTCGCAAAGCGACTGCAGGGTGCTGCGAACCTCCAGATTGGCAGCGACCCCGCCAGCAACCACAAGGGCCGGTCCGCCGTCGACCTGCGGAAACTCGGCCTTGAAGCGCTCCAGACCCCGGCCAATACGATCCTTCAGCGTTCGCGAGATCGCCTTCTGGAATGAGGCACAGATGTCCGCGACATCCTGCTCCGTCAATGGCGCGATTTCGGTTGCGGCCTGGCGTACGGCCGTCTTCAGGCCGGAAAACGAGAAATTCAGTTTCGCCTCGCCAACCAGAGGGCGCGGAAAGTTGAAGCGGTCCGGGTCACCGCTCTTGGCCGCGCGCTCGACCGCCGGTCCGCCTGGATACGGCAGGCTCAGCAACTTCGCCGTCTTGTCGAAAGCTTCGCCGAGGGCGTCGTCGATCGTCGTGCCCCAGCGCTCGTATTGCCCGACACCCCGGACAAGAATAAGCTGCGTATGGCCGCCGGAAACGAGCAGCATCAGATAGGGAAATGCGAGCCCATCCGTCAGCCGCGCCGTCAATGCGTGCCCTTCGAGATGGTTGACGGCATAGAGCGGTTTTCCGGACGCCTTGGCGATTGCCTTTCCGGTCATGAGGCCGACAAGCAGACCGCCGATCAGGCCAGGCCCCGAGGTTGCCGCGATGGCATCGATATCGGAGAGCGACACATTGGCGCGTTTCAAGGCTTCGTCGATCAGCGTATCGAGTGCCTCGACATGGGCGCGGGCCGCAATCTCCGGCACAACGCCGCCATAGGCGCTGTGCTCCTCGAGCTGGCTCAAGACGACGTCCGAACGCACCGTCGGCTGCCCGTCGACGGCTCGCTCGACCACAGCCGCGGCGGTTTCGTCGCAGCTTGTTTCGATGCCGAGAATACGCAGAAAGGGCGCCATGAAACCTGATCGTTGATTGCGATGGATCTTAAACCTGTTTACGAGGAACTCCGGTAACAACGGATCAATGCGGATGCAAACAAAACCTTTCCGGATCGGTACTCGAGGCAGCCCGCTGGCGCTTGCCCAGGCTCACGAGGCACGTGACAGGCTGATGGCGGCGCATGGACTGCCCGAAGCAATGTTCGAAATCGTCGTACTGAGCACCAAGGGCGATCGCATCACCGACCGTTCGCTGGCCCAGATCGGCGGCAAGGGACTTTTCACCGAAGAGCTGGAGCAGCAACTTGCGAGCGGCGACCTCGACATTGCCGTGCATTCCGCCAAGGACATGCCGACACAGCTTCCGGAGGGGCTCTGTCTTTCGGCCTTTCTGCCGCGCGAGGATGTCCGGGACGCGGTGATCGGACGCACTGCGCCAAAACTGATGGACCTGCCCCACGGCGCGACGGTCGGCTCCTCTTCGCTTCGCCGTCAGGCGCTTATCCGCCGCATGCGTCCAGACATCAACGTCATCACCTTTCGTGGCCTCGTCGATACGCGGCTTAGAAAGCTGCAAGAAGGCCAGGTCGACGCCACGCTGCTTGCGCTTGCCGGCTTGAAGCGGCTCGGCAAGGTCGAGGTGATAACCGATATCCTCCCTGCTGAAACCTTTCCGCCTGCACCGGCACAGGGCGCCATCTGCATTGAAAGCCGCATCGGCGACACCCGCATCGATAGCCTGCTTGCGCCCATCAACGATGCCGCGACCTTCGACGCGGTTTCCTGTGAAAGGGCCTTCCTTGCCGCCTTGGACGGCTCCTGCCGCACGCCGATCGGCGGTTACGCCGTCTGCGAAGGCGACCAGGTCCGCTTCTCCGGCTTGATCATCACACCTGATGGCCGCAACCAGCATGCCATCAGCGTCGATGGCCACAGGCGCGATGCGGCCGCTTTGGGCACCCGCGCAGGGCAGGAGATCCGCGCCCGCGCCGGCAGCAGTTTCTTCGACGACTGGAGCTGATGTCCTAATGCGCGTGCTCGTGACCCGTCCTCAGCATTCGGGCGAGCGCACCGCCAAGCGTCTTCGCGAGCTAGGACACGAACCGATACTGCTGCCCCTGTCGCATCCGGTTCACGACGCCAACGCGGCGTTGCGCGGCTTGAGCACGACCAAGGGCAGCATCGCGATCACCAGTGCCGAAACGATCCGGGCGCTCACAGCCCATGACGCCGAGCTGGCCGTTCACCTCGCTCGCCCCCTCTTTGCGGTCGGTGATGCGACGGCTGAGGAAGCGCGGGCGATCGGCTTTAGCTCCGTCACGGCATCGGGCGGCAGCGGCGCCGAGCTTGCTGAGACGATTGCGAAAAAAGCAGGGGGCTCCGTTCTCTATCTGGCGGGATCGCCGAGAGCGGAGACCTTCGAGAAGCGTGCAAGCGAAATCGGCCTGCGGATTACCGTCGCGGAGTGCTACCGGATGGAGCCGACACCGATCGCGCCGCAAGCGCTGGACACAATCTTTGAGCAGCGGCCGGATGCGATCCTGTTTTTCTCGCGCCAGACAGCAGAAGACTTCTTCCGTGTCGCTGAGCCGCAGATGCGACCCGATCGGGTAGACGGAATACGTCTTCTCTGCCTCAGCAAATCCGTTGCAGAGATGGTCCCCGCGTCGCTGCGGGGCGCTGTGAGCATCGCGGCGATGCCGGAGGAGCGCAGCCTTTTGTCGCTCCTTTGAACGCGCTGCGTGCCCAAATTTCGTCTAACCTCTTTCCTTGTCTGGCATCACTGACTAGTTTCGTTGCATTGCATAATTAAGAGGGTCTCATGGCACCAGGAAATCCGCCTCGCCACTCGAAGAGCACCGAGAAGCCGGTCACTATCGATCTGGATAAGCAGGAATTTGCTTCTGCCAAGGATGCCGAGACGAAAGCCGAGGAACCGGCCGATGTGCCGAAACCCGGTACCGTGGATGAGCCTCAAGCGCAGCCTGAATTGACCGACGAGCCATCGCCTGACGAAGCGCCAAAGGCTGCAGCCGAACCCGCACCCGAAACGAGCGAGCCGGCACCGCCAGCACCGCCCACCTTCCCGCGCAACAGCACATCGGGCCTGATCGCCGCCGGCATTGTCGGCGGCCTGATCGCACTTGTCGGCGCCGGAGCCATTCAATATGCCGGGTTTCTGCCCGGCTCGTCCGCGCCTGCTTCACCCCCTGCCGATGTCTCCAATCTCTCGGCTGAAATCGACGGGCTCAAGCAATCGGTCGCCAATCTCGCCGCTGCCCCCTCCACGCCAGATAACGGCGCGCTGGAACAGCGTATTGCTGCGCTGGAAGTGACGGCCAAGACCCTGCCGGCTGCTGCCGACACGGCTGCGGTCGATGCTTTCAATCAGAAGATCGCCGACCTGACCGGCCAGATCGACCAGCTACGGGCCGCGGTCTCCCAGACAACGGAACAAAAAGCCGCCGACGGCGCCGATATCACGCAACACCTGGCCGAAATCGAGAAGAAGCTGAACGAGCCGCGGCGCGACGTTGCCGTCGCCAAGGCCATCGCGGCCGCCGCTTTGAAGGCGGCGATCGATCGCGGCGGACCGTTCGTCGCCGAGCTCGACACCTTTGCCGGCGTCTCTCCTGACGATCCGGCCGTTGCAGATCTGCGCAACTTCGCCGAAACCGGCGTTCCCTCGCGCGCCGAACTGATCCGCCAGGTCCCGGATGTTGCAACCGCCATCGTCGGTTCCGTCAATCAGGCCGCTCCCGACCAGACTTGGTCCGACCGGTTGATGGCAAGCGCCAAGTCGCTGGTAACGATCCGCCCCGTCGGCAATATTGAGGGTGAGAGCGTCGAGGCAATTGCCGCGCGCATGGAAGACAAGGTGAAGAACGGCGACCTGCAGGGCGCCGCGTCCGAATGGGCCGATCTGCCTGCTCAGGCAAAACAGGCCTCCGCCGCTTTCAAGCAATCGCTGGAAGCCCGCATCCGCGTCGAGGATCTTGTGGGCAGCGCCCTGTCCAACGCGGTCTCCAGCGCCGGCAAGGAGGGCTGAGGCATGGTCAGGCTCGTCATATTTGCCCTCGTCGTCCTCGCACTAGGCTGCGGATTTTCCTGGCTGGCAGATCGCCCGGGCGATCTTTCGCTGGTCTGGGAAGGGCAGCTTTACCAGACCCGGCTGGTCGTGGCGGCAAGCGCCCTGATCGCGCTCATCGCGGCCGTGATGGCCGCGTGGTGGCTGCTGCGCACACTCTGGACGTCGCCCTACTCCGTCACTCGCTATTTCCGTGCCCGCAAGCGCGACCGCGGTTATCAGGCTCTGTCGACTGGCCTGATCGCGGCTGGTGCCGGCAATGCGCTGATGGCGCGCAAGATGGCCGCCCGTTCGCAAGGATTGCTCCGCGCCGATCAGGAGCCGCTGATCGCCCTCCTTGAGGCGCAGGCGGCGCTGATCGAAGGTCGCCACGACGAAGCGCGCGCCAAGTTCGAGGCGATGACCAATGATCCCGAGACCCGCGAGCTCGGGCTGCGCGGACTGTATCTGGAAGCCAAGCGGCTCGGCGCCAATGAGGCGGCGCGTCAATATGCGGAAAAGGCCGCGGACAACGCGCCCTATCTGCCTTGGGCAGCACAGGCAACGCTTGAGTATCGCAGCCAGGCGGGTCGCTGGGATGATGCGATGCGACTGCTGGAACAACAAAGGGCTGGCCGCGTCATCGAAAAGGCTGAGGCGGATCGGCTTCGCGCGGTTCTGCTTACCGCCCGCGCCACCGAGAAGCTCGAGAACGATCCGGCGGGAGCACGCGACGACGCCACGCATGCCCTGAAGCTCGCCGCCGACTTCGAGCCTGCCGCGATTGTCGCCGCGAAGGCGCTGTTCCGCGAAGACAAGCTGCGCAAGGCGGCATCCATCCTCGAACAGGCATGGAAATCGGCCCCGCACCCGGACATCGGTCGCACCTATGTTCGCGCCCGCAGCGGCGATTCTGCCGCTGATCGCCTGAAGCGCGCCGAGCGACTGGAGGGGATACGGCCGAACAACGTCGAATCCCTGCTTCTCGTGGCGCAGGCTGCCCTCGACACGCAGGATTTCGCCAAGGCCCGCACCAAGGCGGAGGCTGCCGCCCGGATTGAGCCGCGCGAAGCAACCTTCCTGCTGCTCGCGGACATCGAAGAAGCCGAAACGGGTGATCAGGGCCGCGTTCGCCACTGGCTTGCCCAAGCCCTCAAGGCGCCGCGCGACCCGGCATGGGTCGCCGATGGTTACGTTTCCGACAAATGGTTGCCGCTTTCGCCTATTACCGGTCGGCTGGATGCCTTCGTCTGGAAGGCACCGTTCGACCATGTGGATAATGTTGCCGATGAAAGCAAGACGATCTCCATAGACCGCGCCCTGAAAACGCTGCCGCCGGTGCGCGAAGCTCGCTCCGAAGGCCCGGCCAGCGATCACCGCATCATCGAACTCGAGCGGGCTGCCACGATAGCTGAGGCGGCGCGTCCATCGCCGAAACCGCCGGCATCAAGCAAGCAGGCGGCGGAAGCTGCAACTTCACCCGAACCGCGCCCCTTCTTTGGCGGCCTGCCGGACGATCCCGGCGTTCGCAATCCAGCGGCGGAGCCAGAACCCAAGACACGGCTTCGCCTTTTCTAGACAAACAGGATCTAAATGTTCGAACGCTTCCAGGAATTCTTTCAGAATCTGACTTCCGACAACACAAAGAAAGGCTTCGCGCCGGACGACCCGCGCATCGCGGTGGCCGCGCTCTGTATGCAGGTCATGGAGGCGGACGGGCAGGTCAAGGACAGTGAGACGAAGCGGCTTCGCAAGCTGTTGAAGGACCAGTACGGGCTTGACCGCAAGCAACTCGACGCGCTGATGGCCGCGGGCCGTGAGGCGGAAAGCGATGCCGTCGACTACTACCGCTTCACGTCGGATCTCAAGCGCCACCTCAACACGGAACAGCGGCTCGAGCTGATTGGGGTCCTCTGGGACATTGTCTATGCCGATGGCGAGCGCAGCGAAATGGAAGATGATGCAATCTGGCGCATTGCCGAACTCCTCGGTGTTTCCGCGCGCGAGCGGATCCAGAAGCGGCAGGAAGCAGCACGACGGGTCACGGATACCGAGGTAGTGGGGGACGATGCCGACTGACCGCTTACCGGAGCACGAGAAGCGCCCAGTCCTGATTGTTCTGCATCAGGAGCGCTCGAGCGCTGGCCGGGTCGGTCAGCTGCTGGCCGAGAAAGGGTATCGGCTCGATATCCGGCGCCCGGTTCTCGGCGACAAACTGCCCTCCACACTTGCAGAGCATGCGGGCGCCGTTGTCTTCGGCGGCCCGATGAGTGCCAACGATACCGAGGACTTCGTCAAGTCGGAGATCGACTGGCTGGACGTGCCGCTCAGGGAGAAGCGCCCGCTACTCGGGATCTGCCTCGGCGCACAGATGCTGGTGAGGCAGCTCGGCGGCAAGGTTCAGGCGAACGCCGATGGTTCCACGGAGATCGGTTGGTATCCGCTGCGCCCGACGGAGAAAGGCCGGCTGCTGATGCACTGGCCGAGGATGGTTTACCACTTTCATCGCGAAGGGTTTGACCTGCCGCATGGTGCCGAACTGCTGGCTGAGGGCGATACCTATCCCAATCAGGCGTTTCGCTACGGCGGCCATGCCTGGGGGCTGCAGTTCCATGCCGAGCTGACACGCGCGATGATGCACCGCTGGGTGGTTCACGGCGCCCACCGCTTCATTCTTCCCAATGCGCAGCAGGGTCGTGAGCATCTGGAAGGACGTATGCTCTTCGACGCGCCGCTGAAGGCATGGCTGAACGAGTTCCTCGACATCGTCTTCGAGGGCAAGACGTCCAAATCCGTCGCAGCAGCCAAGGCCGCCACACTTCCCGCCTAGACGGGTGCGCCAGGCACCGCGTCGTGCTAAGGTCGGCGCGTACCATCACTCTGGCTATATTCACCAGCAGGAATGCGTTCCGATCCACGACCCGGTCTTGGAATTGCCGCGCGCGCAATGACGGACCAAAGCTATGTCCGGAGGAATTCCATGGCCAACTATGAGCAGAGACTTGCCGCGATGGGATTGGTTCTACCGCAGCCCCTGAAACTGCCCTCCAACATGGTCCTTCCTTTTCCGTGGGTGAATGTGCGCGGCAATCGCGCATTCGTCTCAGGCCATGGCCCGCAGAATACCGATGGAACACCTGCCGGCCCGTTTGGAGCCGTCGGTGAAAACATCTCCATCGAGGAGGCCAAGGCATCTGCGCGGAAAGTCGCGCTTTCCATGTTGGGCAGCCTGAAGCGGGAGCTGGGTAGTCTCGATCGCATTACTGGCTGGTGTCGTGTGTTCGGCATGGTCAATTGCGCGCCCCGCTTTGCCAATCCGCCAGCCGTAATCAACGGCTTCACCGAGCTGATCATCGAGGTATTTGGACCTGAGGTGGGCAGTCACTCCCGATCCGCGATTGGCGTTGCCGGTCTGCCGCTGAACTTTCCGGTCGAAATCGAAGCGGAAGTCATCGTCTCGACCTGAAGGCCGTCACACCGGCTCCAGCCGCTCCGGCGCATCAAGCGTGTCGATCTTGCGCAGCTTCGGAAAGCTCGTGGACCAAATTGCCGCGACGGCAAGCGTTCCGATGCCGCCGATAATAACCGCAGGGACGGCGCCGAAAATGGAAGCCATCGTGCCCGCGCGGAATTCGCCGAGTTCGTTGGAGGCACCGACGAAGACCATGTTGACGGCATTGACACGGCCGCGCAGTTCGTCCGGCGTCCAGAGCGCGATCAGGCTCTCCCGCACATAGACGGAAATCATGTCGGCCGCACCCATGATGGCGAGCGCCGCGATCGACAGCTCCGTGCTGGTCGAAAATCCGAAAACGATCGTACCGATGCCGAACAGGGCAACGCCGATGAACATGGCAACGCCGGCACTGTGCTTGAGCGGATAGGCGGCGAGAAAAATCGCCATGGCGATCGCGCCGACCCCGGGTGCCGCGCGCAGGAGACCGAGCCCCCAGGGCCCGAGTGTCAGGATATCGCGCGCAAAGATCGGCATCAGCGCCGTCGCACCGCCGAGGAGCACCGCGAAGAGATCGAGCGATATGGCACCCAGCACGACTTTCTCGGCACGAATGTAGCGGAAGCCGCCGAGGATCATATCCCAGCTCTTGGCTTCACCCATCGTCTTCTGCGGCGGCTTGGGGATCATGTAGAGCAGCGCTGCGCCAAGAGCAGCGAAGATGACCGCGACCGTATAGGCTGTATGAGGGTTGATGCCATACAAAAGACCACCGAGAACGGGGCCCGTGATCGCCGCCAGCTGCCATGAAGACGAATTCCAGGCGATGGCGTTTGACAGATCCTCCGGCGGCACAAGGTTCGGCGCCAGCGATTGCACAGCCGGCGACATGAAGGCGCGCTCGATGCCGAAAACCAGCAGGACGGCAAATACCGGCAACGGCGAGAACGTCCCTGTGATCGTCATCAATAGCAGCGCCAGCGTGCACAAGGCGCTGATGAGCGAGCAGATGGCGGCGATCGCACGTCGATTGTGCCGGTCGGCTACGGATCCGGTGACAAGGATCAGGACCAGCGAAGGCAGAAATTGCACTAGGCCTATCAGTCCGAGATAGATGGCACTGCCGGTCTGGTCGTACATCTGCCAGCCGACGGCCACACTGACGATCTGCTGCGAAAAAGACAGCAGAAACCGCGCGAAAAAGAACCGGGTGTAAGACGGATACCGGAACGCGGCAAAACGATCTCCGGTTGGCGAAAAAGACATGGAGACTTTCCAGAAAACAGGCCAGACGCCAACGCACGACGCCGCTGTTAAACATGATTTACAATGCGTTTCGAGACAGCACTTGCCGGTTTAGTCGCCAATGTCTACATGTCTGTCAACAACGAACTGGAGATTGCAATGCTTGCGCTTTTTCAAACCATTGATTTGGCTTTGAATCTCTACACTTGGGTGCTGATCGCCAGCGCTATTTTTTCCTGGCTGTATGCGTTCAACGTAATCAACTCCAGCAATCAGTTCGTCAATTCGGTTGGCATGTTCCTCTACAATGTGACGGAACCGCTGCTGCGTCCGATCCGCCGCGTACTGCCAAATCTCGGCGGCATCGACATCTCACCGATCATTTTGCTGCTGATCATCTTCTTCGTGCGCTCTCTGATGTGGAATTCAATCTTCCCGCTGGTGGCATGAGCCAGCCCTGGGCGGCGTTCAACGACCACATTGCTCTGACCGTTCGTCTGACGCCGAGTGGCGGACGCGACGCAATCGACGGCGTGGAGACAGACGCCGAGGGCAAAGCCCATCTCAAAGCCAGAGTGACTGCCGTTCCCGAGAAGGGCAAGGCGAACAAGGCGTTGATCGAGTTCTTGGCGAAATCGCTTCGCATCGCAAAGTCATCGGTCAGCCTCGCCTCAGGCGAAATGTCGCGCAAAAAAATCCTCCGGATCGACGGCGACCCGGAGGATTTGATCAGGAAATTACAAACTCTTCTCGAAAGCTGATCAGGCCTTTGCCTTCTTGGCGCGTTCGATCGCCTCGAGGATCAGTGCGCCGGCTTCCTTGGAATCACCCCAACCGAAGATCTTCACCCACTTGCCGGGTTCGAGGTCCTTGTAGTGCTCGAAGAAGTGCTCGATCTGCTTCAGCGTGATCTCGGGAAGGTCGGTGTAGTCGTTCACCTTCTCGTAGCGCAGCGTCAGCTTCGGCGACGGCACGGCGATGATCTTCTCGTCCTTACCGGAATTGTCTTCCATCTTGAGAACGCCGATCGGGCGCACGTTGATGACGCAGCCCGGAACAAGCGGACGCGTGCTGGCGATGAGGACGTCGATCGGATCGCCGTCTTCCGAAAGCGTGTGCGGCACGAAGCCGTAGTTGCCCGGGTAGGTCATCGGCGTATAGAGGAAGCGATCAACAACCAGCGTACCAGCTTCCTTGTCCATCTCGTACTTGATCGGATGGCCGCCGACGGGCACCTCAACGATTACGTTGACATCTTCCGGCGGGTTCTTGCCGATGGAAATCGCGTCAATGCGCATAGAGCTTCCCTTTAACGGTTAAGTCGATGGTTGCCAGATACTGGGAATCATCCCGCAACGCAACACGCCAATGTGGATTGGCCCGTCTAAGAGGGCCGTCAAGGTGACACGCGATTTCTCTGCTGTTCGCTTGCAAGAGGCGGAGCGGATCCGAACGACACCCCCTGTCGGCCTGACGGTAGATGGCGCAGTTAATCACCGAGTCGGCTCAACCCTGCCCATAATCGTTGGCCAAGCATGATGCGACGCTGGAGCTGATAGGCAAGTATGCCGCTCAATAGACCGGACACGACCGATACTGCGACCGGTAGCGGCGCGGTAAAAGTCGCGGGATTGGCGCGATCAAACAGGGCCTCCGGCAGAATCCGGTGCAGCAGGTAAATGTGATAGCTCGCCGCAGCGATCGAGACCAGCGCGGCGGCAAGCGTTGCGGGCAGCTTGACCCGAGACACGTAAAGAAGGACGGCAAGTACCGGCAACTGCATACCATAGAGGACCCATGACCCTGCCCAGTTTCCGCCGGTATAGGCCATAAGCGGCATGACCGCGCATCCGGCGGCGATTACCGCAAGTCGTCGTCGTCTCGAATTTGCAAAGGCGGCGCACCATCGGAAAGCCGCAAGGTGCAACACCCAGGCAAGGGTGAATATTTGCCGCTGCCCAACTGGCGAGAGCGCCGGGACCGCGAAATGCGCGAGGACGGCAAACGCCAAAAACAGCATGCCGAAACGGAAAGGATCCCTTGCCGCGGAACGCCGAACGCTCGGCACAGCAAACAAGGCTCCCCAAAGCAGCAGAAGCTGCGCGAAAGCTTCCACGAACCAGTACAGATAAGGCAGCATTTCATGTCGATCAGGCTCAGCGAAGCCAAGGTTGCCGACTAGGAAGACCGAGGCCCACGGTATTGCGCCCCAGGCAACACTGAAACCCAGGACGACAAGGTAGTAGGGCCAGAGAACAAGGCCGAGCGGCTGCAGAAATCGCCTCAGGTCGCCGGCGAAAAGCGCGCTGGACTGGAAGCGCGCCAGCCCGTATCCGCACAGCACCAACATTGTGCCCGCACCGCCGGGAATGGGCCACGGCGTGGCGTGATGTAGCACGACCAGCAGGATTGCGATGGACTTCAGGAGAATGTCACTGGCGATCGTTCGTTGGGGGCTCGTCGAATGCGATAGACTCGCCAGAACACCGACACACATCTTTTCCCAACCGTCCGGCACCCTGCCAAACAGCCCCTCGAGACCAACCGTAAGCTCGAGGTAACGCAACGAATCCCCACCAAGCTCTGCAAAGCTGTCGTTGGGGAGATGCGTCACGGAAAAAACACTTCACGAAACAGGCTCAGGACCGTGGCTTGTTCGCACGCCGTCGGGGATTTCATGCGTAAGCGGAGATGTTCGTAGTCAATCTTACCGTTGGCGAGCCGCGGCAGCTTCTCAAAGCCAATCGCGCGCACCTGCGGCAAGCCGATGCCTTCAATCACCGCCAGCGACTCACGAACATCTTCCTCGCGTTGCGACCCTGCAAAGGCCGCAAGCAGCTGCTCGTCGCTGCCCACAACCGCGGCTGTGATGCCTTTCGCAGCGAGCGCTGCTTCGAGCGCATCGTGGCCGAGACGGACACCGCCGATCTTCGACATCCGCCGCAAACGGCCCGTGATCCGAAACAGGCCGTCCGCGTCGCGCGCGGCCAGATCACCGGTCCGAAGCTCCTCGATATCAGCACCGCGCGCCAGATCTTGACGAGTGTCGGCGTAGCCGAGCATGACGTTGGGCCTACAATAGACGAGTTCGCCGGCAATGTCGGTGTCCGTGATTATTGCATCCTTCCCGTCGACCAGCCACAGCTCACCGCCCGGCACCCGTCCCAATCCGATCGGCACTCCCGGGCCGATGCTCAGGAGGGACGTAAGCAATTCGTACGGTCGCTTCTGTCTGTCCATACATCACGTAGAAGCGCTGCCCTTCGTTCTGCAGCCAGACATGGTAGCGCCGGGTCGCCTCCGGCTCCATACGTCCTCCGGCAACCGTCATGAAGCGAAGATCGGGATAGTGCTGCTCGCGAAACCCGCGTTGCTCGAGGAGCTCGTAGGAATGCGGAACGCCTGCGAGGCTCGTGCATCGGGCCGCGCTGAAATCATCAAGGAATGCCGGTTCAAGGACAGATGTCCCGGGCATCCAGATCGCAGCACCGACGGCAAGGTGGGAATTGAGAACAGACAAACCGTATGAATAATGAAGCGGCAGGACCAACGCGCCGATATCGCCTGCCTGCAGGCTAAGATAGTCGGCGATCTGTTCAGCCTCTATCCAAAGTGGTTTCGTTGACACCATCTAGTTCACGCCTGGAAGATTGATAATGGCATCGACATTCGATTTACTAATGCCATGACGGAATAAATCGGAATTGAAAGGCTGGCAGGGTTGATCGCGTTTGCGCGCGCTGGCTCTATGGGTAGTTACACGGCCGCGGCTCGATCGCTGGGCATCTCACCCTCTACGGTCAGCAAAAGCATCCAGCGACTGGAGCGTCAGCTCGGCGTCTCCCTGTTTACCCGGACAACCCGGTCCCTGGCGCTTACGAACGAGGGCCGCGATCTACATGAGCGGACGCTCCGCCTGTTGCGCGACGCCGAAGAGGTCGAGCAGGCAGCCAAGGCCGCCCGTGCCGAACCGGCCGGCACGCTGCGGATTGCGGCATCGTTGCCTATTGGTCTGCATGTGATTGTGCCTGCGCTTCCAAGGTTTCGCACGCTCCATCCGAAGGTGTCGATCGACCTCAGGCTGAGCGATCAGAGGATCGACCTAACCGAGGAGGGCATAGACCTTGCCGTTCGGATCGGTGACCAACCCGATTCACGGCTTCTATCGCGGCGCCTCTCGCCGCATCGGCTTTGTTGCTATACCTCACCGGGTTATCTGGGCTTCAAGGGCACGCCGAAATATCCTGATGATCTGCCCGCGCACGATACTGTTAACCTGCGCTATCAGAGCACCGGCCTTATATTTCGCTGGCCATTCCAAATTGGCGAACGGGAGATAGAGATTGTACCGTGCTCTGCGATCGTCGTAGATGCGAGTGAGGCTGTCATTGGATCGATCGCTGCTCGTGCAGGGATTGGCATGGCCACAAGCTTTATGGTCGCCCCTTGGGTCATGCGAGGGATCTGGTCCCCGTTCTTTCCGACTTTGCCGTCGAGCGCCACAACATCGCGGCCGTCTGGCCGGAGAGCCGCCGGACCAACCCTGCCGTCCGCGCTTTCCTTGATGCGATGGTAGAGCTGCTCTGAGCGAGACGGGCCGCTTCAGTCCATGAAAGCCATTCTGGAGAAGTAGGCTATGTCGATTTACGTGGGCCCTTGTCGATGAGCAGCGCGCATTTGATGCGTCAGCGGTTCGAATACCTTCAAGAGCATCATTTTTTAAAACGGCTTAAGTAGCTCGGCCGCATCAGTCCCGAGCGCTTTGGCGAGCTTGTCGACGACTTCGATGGTAGGGCTGTAGACTGCTCTCTCCAGTGAGCTAACGTACGTTCGATCAATGTCGGCTTTGTAAGCGAGGTCCTCCTGCGACAGGCCCTTGGCCTGACGCATCCGCCTCAAGTTTCGCGCGAATGTCTCCCGAATTTCCATCTAAGCAGGAAAATTCTTGTGGAGTATTTCTCCACGGAGTATACTCTACAAAATCGCTGTCGATTGATTTTATTGGCCTGGAGGAGCACAACAAGTGGAACTGCGCCAACTCTCCTACTTCAAAGCAGTGGCCGAGGAACTGCACTTCGGCCGGGCGGCAGCCAGGATGCGCATTGCCCAGCCGGCACTCAGCAATCATGTGATGTCGCTGGAAAGGGAGCTTGGCTGCCCGCTGTTCATCCGCTCGACCAGAAGGGTGGAACTGACCAGGGCAGGGGAAACCTTTTACGATCGCTGTGTGCGGATCTTAAGCGACATCGACCTGACCACCGAACTGACGCGGGCAGCCGGCGGCAGTCGCATCCGCCAGATCAGGATCGGCAGCATCTATCCGGCCACCATGGGCATGCTGCCAACCTTCCTTGCCAAGATCGCCCGCAAGTTTCCCGATGTCCGCATCCACATCGCGTCGGGCAATACCGGCGAGATCATTCGCGGCCTGGAGACCGGCCAGCTCAATCTGGGCTTCATCCGCCCGGTGGAAAACATCGGCTCGTTGCGCTTCGTCTCGCTTGCGCATGAGCGCTACTATCTGGCGGTCGGCCATGCCAATCCACTGGCCGCCAGGGAGGAGATCACGATCGACGATCTGCGCACTCAGAAGATCATCGCCTTTAACCGGCAGAACCTGTCGTTCTCAGAACGCTACTTCAATGAGAAGTTCGCCGAATACGAGCTCACCGCCAACATCGCCTTCAGCTGCGATGACACCTATGCGCTGGTGTCGCTGGTCTCTGCCGGGCTTGGCATCGGCTTTGCCCCGGAATGGACGCTGGATCTTCCCAATCGCGGCTTCGAGCTGAAGAAGGTAAGCGGGATCGACTTTAGGATCGGGCTCGGCATTGCCTGGAGCAAGGAAGATCCAACCGCTGGCCGCGACGACATCGTCGACATCGCACGGTCGCTGGCCAGGCGCGGCTGACAGCATATCCTAGCCGGATGCCAGGGAGGGTCGGTGCAGGGCACACTGGGTTAGCGCTGGCAGAGCCGCTGCGGCTGGAGATCGACACAGGGATTCCTACTGGGCAGCGTCGTGGCCATAAACAACGAACGCAACGTCTTCGATTTTTGCTAAGTCAGATATTTTGGGGGTGCTCTGTCGAATTCGACGTTCGTCGTCCATATCGGTAACGAAGATTGGGCGCGTTTCCGCGTCCGCCAACTGTGCATGACCGCATCTGCCGCAATCAACACATTGCCTGTCACAGGAAGGATTGATGCCGTTTCAGGGGCTCAAATGGAGAATTGCCGTCTTAGCGATCGCGGCTGACTTCGGAGAGCGATTTACGGCGCGCGATGAATTCGCGCAGTATCGGCAGGAAGAAGGCCTTGCTGAACCGGCCAATTGGCGGCTCCGGTTCGAGATAGAACGAGTGACCGATGACGTCGCTGTTGAATTCGTCCATGATGATCCAGAGATGGCGATCTGCATCGAGGCCGGCGCGACGTTTTTCGATTGCCGGGATCTCGAAGGCGAACCGGTCCCGCTCGGGCTGTTTCGTGGTGATCGGGAAAAACAGCACCAGGTCACCATCGGCACGCGCTATCCGCACGCCGACCGCGACGGGGCGCTCCTTGCGTCCCTCCCTCTCGCCTTTTCCTGCTTCTCGATGCCAGAGATAAGGATAGCGAAGACGGCTGCGGTCTGGATGTCGTCGTAAACACTCATCGCCCGACCTCGTCGTCCTCAGCATATTGTTCGACCGCGCGCTCCATGTCGGCGAACAAGGCGTCGGACATGGTGTCGATCGACCCGATCGCTCGGGCATCGGCACCCTTCGTGAGCCGCTCGTAGTCGTTTATGTTCAAGATTTGCAAGTTTTCGTGACGACAGCAACTGTCAATTTCGCTGGAAAAAGCGATAGGCAAGGAAGAGCCTCAACCCCAAATGAAGCCAATTTTCTTTAGCCGCTTCTGGTCGAACGTTTCCATGCCCTCGCAATAGTCGACGCCGCCATGGCTGCGATAGAACTGCGCGCCGGTCTCATTCTCCTCGAGGCACCAGACGACCAATCCGTTGCAGCCAAGCGACTTCAGGAGCCGCCGTGCTTCGCCGAACAGCATGTGGCCAAGGCCAATGCCCTGGTACTCCGGCCGAAGATAGAGTTCGTAGATCTCGCCCTCTTGGGGCAGGGCGCGGGCGCGATTGAGGCCGAGCGTTGCGTAGCCTGCGACAGTGCCGGCCACGTCGAGAACGAGAAGCGTTGCCGGCCCGCGGGTGGCCTTGCGCCACCAGTTCTCGCCGCGACGCTCGATCATCTGCCGCAACGCACGATGCGGAATGATCCCCGCATAGGTGTGCTGCCACGCAAGCCGATGCACTTCCGATATGGCTCGGGAATCGTGCGGTTCGGCCCGCCGAACATCGATCGACAACGTCTTCATAACGCGTACTCTGGTCCCATTGTCGGCAATTAACCATATGCGCCCGGCGCATTCAGGTTGTTTGCCCACAGGCTAAACATGTGGACGACAGCTGAAATTTAACGCTTTTTTAACTATTGCGACAAGCGAGATTCGGCAGACTGCACAAATAAAAAACCCCGGCGCAATGGCCGGGGTTGAAGGCTGAAAGACTTCAGTCGCTTAGGCGGACTTCGCCTTGGCGAAGCGCTTGCGGTCGTTGGCGTCGAGATACATCTTGCGCAGGCGGATCGACTTCGGCGTCACTTCCATCAGCTCGTCGTCCTGGATCCAGGAGAGAGCGCGGTCGAGCGTCATGCGGATCGGCGGCGTCAGCTTGACGGCTTCATCCTTGCCGGCGGCGCGGATGTTGGTCAGCTGCTTGCCCTTGAGGACGTTGACCTCGAGGTCGTTGTCTCTGCTGTGGATGCCGATGATCATGCCCATGTAGACCTTTTCGCCGGGCTCGATCATCATCGGGCCGCGATCTTCCAGGTTGAACATGGCGTATGCAACGGCTTCGCCCGGAGCGTTGGCCAGGAGAACGCCGTTCGTGCGGCCGCCGATTTCACCCTTGTAAGGCTGGTAGTCCTTGAACAGGCGGTTCATCACGGCAGTGCCGCGCGTATCCGTCAGGAGTTCCGACTGGTAGCCGATCAGGCCGCGGGTCGGCGCGTTGAAGACCAGGCGAACGCGGTTGCCGCCCGAAGGACGCAGCTCGGTCATTTCAGCCTTGCGCTCGGACATCTTCTGCACGACGACGCCGGAATGCTCTTCATCGACGTCGATGACGACTTCCTCGATCGGCTCCATCAGCTGGTCGTTCTCGTCGCGGTGCATGACGACGCGCGGACGCGACACGGCGAGCTCGAAGCCTTCGCGGCGCATGGTTTCGATCAGAACGGCGAGCTGCAATTCGCCGCGGCCGGAGACGTAGAACGAATCCTTGCCTTCGGCTTCTTCGATCTTCAGCGCGACGTTGCCTTCTGCTTCCTTGAACAGGCGGTCGCGGATGACGCGCGAGGTGACCTTGTCACCTTCGGTGCCGGCGAGCGGGCTGTCGTTGACGATGAAGGACATGGTGACGGTCGGCGGATCGATCGGCTGCGCGGTCAGCGCCTCGGTGATCGCGGGATCACAGAAGGTGTCGGCAACCGTGCCCTTGGAGAGGCCGGCGATCGCGACGATGTCGCCTGCATGCGCTTCATCGATCGAGGTGCGCTCGATGCCGCGGAAGGCGAGGATCTTGGAGATACGACCGGATTCGATCAGCTTGCCATCCTGGCCGAGAACCTTGACAGCCTGGTTCGGCTTGATCGAGCCGGAATTGATGCGGCCGGTGATGATGCGGCCGAGGAAGGGGTTGGCTTCGAGGATCGTGCCGATCATCGTGAACGGGCCTTCGGCAACCGTCGGCTCCGGAACGTGGTTGAGCACGAGGTCGAGCAGCGGTGCCAGACCCTGGTCCTTCGGGCCTTCAGGATTGACGTTCATCCAGCCATCGCGACCCGAACCGTAGAGGATCGGGAAGTCGAGCTGTTCGTCGGTCGCGTCGAGGCTGGCGAAGAGGTCGAATACTTCGTTGATGACTTCTTCATGGCGGCCATCGGGACGGTCGATCTTGTTGATCGCAACGATCGGACGGAGGCCGACCTTCAGCGCCTTGGAGACGACGAACTTGGTCTGCGGCATCGGGCCTTCGGAGGAGTCGACCAGAACGATCGCGCCGTCCACCATCGAGAGAATACGCTCGACTTCACCACCAAAGTCGGCGTGGCCGGGGGTGTCGACGATGTTGATGCGAACGCCCTTCCACTCGACCGATGTCGCCTTGGCAAGGATCGTGATGCCGCGTTCCTTTTCCAGGTCGTTCGAGTCCATGACGCGTTCTGCAACGCGCTGGTTCTCGCGGAACGAGCCGGACTGTTTCAGGAGTTCGTCAACCAGTGTCGTCTTGCCATGGTCAACGTGCGCGATAATCGCGATGTTGCGAAGTGCCATATGTCTATATCTCTGAAGCTGGGGCGCCGCGCTGGGAGAAGGCGCCAATTTCATTTGGGCGGCTCATACAGTGTTTTTCGCGTTTGCGAAAGGGGGGAGGCCGGATTGCCTGCCATGCATGGACGTCAACTCGATATCTGCGGATCGAGCGTCGTCCGCCACAGCTCGGTATCGTTCCGATCCATCAGCCTCACGGTCAGTTGCTCGGTCTGCCCGTCGATGTCGACAAGCCCGAAGAACTGCATGCCTGCCGACGGCGGCAGGTTCTGCTCCGCACCGCCGGGTGCGGCTTTCATGAACTTCACCTCCGGTCCGAAAGTCATGTCGAGTTCCTGCGGCCCATAGGTTCCGGAATGCAGCGGACCCGCAACGAACTCCCAGAATGGCAGGAACTCGCGGAACTTGGCCTTACCGGGATCGTAATAGTGTACAGCCGTGTAGTGCACGTCGGCTGTCAGCCAGATCATGTTCGCTATGCCGGCATCGCGGATGAAGCGCAGCAGATCGGCGAACTCCAGCTCGCGGCCAAGCGGGGCGCCATTGTCGCCGTTGGAGATCGACTCGCTGCCCGTCCGGTGGCCGTAATCGTCCCAGATCACCAGCCCGATCGGCAGATCGCAGGCGATCACCTTCCAGGTCGCGGTCGAGCGCACCAGTTCCCGCTTCAGCCACGCCAGCTGGCGCTCGCCCAAAAGCCGCGACTCCGGCGTCGACTCGGCATCGAGCCCATGACTGTTCGGGCCGCGATAGGAGCGCAGGTCGATGAAGAAGACATCGAGCAGCGGACCGTAAGACACCTTGCGGTAGATCCGACCGGGCTCATCGGCCACGTAACGGATCGGCGTCATCTCGTGGAAGGCACGGCTTGCGCGGGCAGCAAGCGTGGCGATCGATTTTTCCTTGTAGCGATCATCATCACGGAGGTCGGTCGAGGGCGACCAGTTGTTCAGCACCTCGTGATCGTCCCATTGGTAGAAGACAGGGCAGACCGCATTGAACGCCTTCACGTGCTCGTCGAGCAGATTATAGGTCCACTGGCCGCGAAACTGGTCGAGCGTCTGCGCGATGTCGCGCTTTGCCTCGGTGACGACGCGGTTTTTCCAAACGCCGCCATCTCGCAGCCTGACCTCGTCCGTGATCGGATTGTCGGCGTAAATAGTGTCGCCCGAATGGATCATGAAATCCGGGCGATGGTAGGCGATCGTCGAATAGGTGCGCATCCCCTCCTCGTCGATGCCCCAGCCCTGGCCGGCCGTATCCCCAGACCACGCGAAGCGGATGCTGCGCTTGCCCGCCGGCGCCGTGCGAAACTGTCCATGGATGGGTTCCGACAGGTCGTTGAGGTCCTGCAGGTCGGCCGCACGAAAGCGATAGAAGATCTCTTGATCATCAGGGAGATTCTGGAGCAGCAGCTTTCCCGCAAGATTGGTGCCCGGTGTCACGTCTATGGGCGCGACGCGCACCGCGTTGGCGAACCGGTCGCTCGTCGAATACTCGACATGCAGTCGTGCCGGCCGGTTCACCTGCGCCCAGACCATACCCGAATTCGCATCGACATCGCCGGATTGCACGCCTGCTGTAAAGACCGGGCGACTTGACGAGCCGCGCGCGTAGTAGGGCATCGCCAGCCCCGCCAGTGCAAATCCGCCAACGGCGCCCATGGATGAGAGGAAGCGTCGGCGGGTTGTTTCAGTCAATGTCATGCCAAGGTCTATCCGGCTAACGGGAGGGCCGAACCTATGGCGGCTGTCATGTCATGCGTTTGAAGGCGGCATGACGGTTTTTCGAAACTTCAGCGACAGTTTTGCTACGAGGCGTCGCCGGTGAGGCGCTATTCCGCCACCAAACCACTGCGGCGAAGCAGCGTCAGCAGCAGAAGCGGCAAGAGCGACGTGATGAGGATAGCGATGAAGGCCATCGCCATGCCGAGCCCGATCGATCCCTGTTCGAACTGGCGCCAGATGAAGGTGGCGATCGTCTGCATGCCGACAGGCGCCACGACAACCGAGGCCACCAGTTCGCGCGAGGCGAGCGCAAAGACCAATAGCATCGCCGAAGCAAGGCTCGGGAAGACGAGCGGCAGGAGGATGCGGCGAAAGGCGGTTACCCCGCTTGCGCCGAAGACCCGGGCCGCCGCTTCCAGGCTATCCCCGATCTGCTGGAACGCCGCGGTCGTATAGCGCACCGGCTGCGGCAGCAGTATGCAGCAATAGGCGAGCAGCAGGATGAATGCCGTGTTGTAGGGGGTCGCCGGCAGCCATGGCATGTTCCAAGCAAGGATCAGCCCGACGGCAACGACGATGCCCGGCAGCGCATTCGGCAGGATCGTCATCGTGTCGATCGCCACGCGTCCGCGGATCTTCGTCTTGACGACCGTATAGGCGGCCAGCACGCCGATGAGCCCGGTAATCAAGGCCGTGCCGATGCCAAGCGAGAAGCTGTTGGCGAGCGCCCCCAGAGCGCCGGCGCTGTTGTTGAAGACCGACAGGAAGTTTTCGGCGCTGATGTTGTCGAGCGCCAGACCACCG
Organism: Rhizobium sp. RHZ02; assembly: GCF_014851575.1. NCBI lineage: Bacteria > Pseudomonadati > Pseudomonadota > Alphaproteobacteria > Hyphomicrobiales > Rhizobiaceae > Rhizobium > Rhizobium sp. RHZ02. The sequence goes on along the minus strand of NZ_JACUZX010000002.1, from coordinate 340,727 downwards.
GAAATCGTCCGCGACAGCGCCGTGAGCAGGATCGATAGCAGTGGCACGCCCGTTGCCAGGAAGGCAACCACGGCAAAGGCGATCATCACGGGAACCTTCATCGCCCCAAGCGGTCGCTTGTCCTTGGCAGCAGGTTTGCCGCCCACCGTTTGATAGGAGCGTCGGGCGAGGATCCATCGCTGCAGCAGGAATGTCAGCAGAGACATGACGACGAGCAGGATCGACAGGATCGCCGCTCCCGGCAGATCGATCGGCCAATCCGAGATCCGCAGGTCGATACCGGTGACCAGCACCTGGAAGCCGGCACGACGACCAAGGGCAGCGGGCGTACCGTATTCCTCGATCGCCGCGGCAAAGACCAGCATCAGGCTGGCAACGAGCCCGGGCGCCGACAGCGGCAGCGTGATCCGAAAGAAGGCGCGCGCCGGCGACGCGCCAAAGACGCGGCCGACATCCGCATAACGCGCACCAACAGCCTCAACCGTGCGCGACACGGCGAAATAGACCACCGGAAAGGTATTGAAGGCCATGACCATGGTCATGCCGAAGAGCGAGAAGAGGAAGGGCGCGAGGTTAAATCCCGCGATCTGCTGAAGATAACCGCGCGGCTGCAGCGCCATGATCCAGCCAAGCGTCGCGATGTAGGGCGGGATCATGAATGGGACGAGCAGGAGCACATCCCACAGCGGTGCAAGCGGGATGCGGTAGAGTGCGCGAAACACGCCGAGCGGCACCGCCACCAGCGCCGAGGCCAGCACCACGCAGCTGCCAAGCAGAATGGTGTTGCCGGCCATCGCGATCAGCGCGCTATCGAAGAGCGTCGCAACAAGCGAAGAGAAAGGGCCCGCGAACGAGCCCTGTCCGATGTTGGGGAAGATGCCCTGAAGCACAACGGCGATGAAGGGAACGGCGACGATAACGGTCAATCCCGCGATCGCCAGCCAGGCGGCCGGCGCAGCGCCGCTACTATCGTGCGTCCTCATCGCCCTGCCCTTACTTACCGCCGAACGTGTCGGTGACCTGCTTCAGCGTTTCCTTCCGCTTGCCGTAGACATCAGCGGTGTCGTACTTCAGCAGCTTCAGATCGCTGATCAGCGGACGGCTGGCCGGAATGTCGCTACGAGCCGGCATCAGCATCTGATCGGCAACGAGCTTCTGGCCTTCGTCGGAGAGCATGTAGTCGATGAACTTCTTCGCCTCGTCCTGGTTCTTCGACCAGTTGAGGATCATGGCCGGACGCGGCGCGATGACGGTGCCGGATTCCGGGAAGATCACATCGATGGCCTCGCCCTTTTCCTTGGCGTTGAGCGTGATGTAATCGACGGCGCCGAAGACAGCGGCCTTGGCACCCTGCAGAACCGGGTTCAGAGCCTCGGCATTGGCGCCGGCGATGATCGCGCCATTATCCTTCAGATCCTTGAAGAGCTTGAAGTCGTCCTGGCCGGCCAGTGCCGCCGTCAGCTCGAAGGACGAGCCGGATTGCGCCGGATCCGGAATATTGACGAGGTCCTTGTATTCGGGCTTCGTCAGGTCGGCCCACTCGGCGGGCTTCGGCGTGCCGCTCTTGGTGTTCCAGGCGATGCCGAGCGCCGAGATGCCCTGGGCAACGGCCGTGTCGGTCTTCAGGAAATCAGGAACCCTGGCGGCGTTCGGGCTGCTGTAGGACACGAGCCAGCCGCGCTTGGCGAAGTCGGTTGCCGTATCCCAGGAAGCCGAAATGAGAACGTCGACCACAGGGTTCGAGGCTTCTGCTTCGATACGGGCCATGACCTTGCCGGTCGTTGCCTGGAAGACATTGACCCTGACCCCAGTCTGTTTGGTGAAGCCGGCCGACAGCTTGTCGATCAGCCCCTGCGGACCGGCGGTATAGACCGTGATGTCGGCGTGGGCGACGCCCGCCATCAACGTTACGGCGAGAACGCCGAAAGTGATGCTCTTCAACGACTTAAGCATGCTCCAAATTCTCCTCTTTGGACAAATGAATTTCTTTGCCGAACCAGCGGATCTGGCCGGGATCGATCGACAGACCGATGCCCTCGCCGGGCCGCAGCTTGGCGCGGCTCAAAACCTGCAATTCGATCTTTTCGGCGCCGACCAGCGAGACGGTCGCCAGATGACCATCCCCGCGGAACTGCGAACGCAGCACCGTTGCGGCAAGTGTGCCTGGCAGGATCTCGCCCGCGCTGATCGATCCGGTGGGGATGAGGACGCGAACGGCGCAATCGACACCATCGACGCCGCGCAGCAATGCAAGGCCGCTACCTTTGAAGAACCAGTGTTCGTCGCGGTATTCGAGTTCGGCGACACCGCCGAGGCGCAGGAAGTCGGCCACCTCGGGCGTTGCGGGCTTCTCGATCAGCTCGTCGGGCGATGCCAGCTGCTCGATCAGCCCGCCACGCATGACGGCAACATCATCCGCCAGCGTCAGCGCCTCGCTATGATCGTGCGTGACGTAGATTGCCGTCAGGCCGAGCGTCGCGATCAGCTCGGCAAGTTCGCCGACCATGTTTTCACGCAGTTCGCGATCGAGATTGGACAGGGGTTCGTCGAAGAGAATGAGCTGCGGTTCGGCAACGATCGCTCGCGCGATCGCGACACGCTGTTGCTGGCCGCCGGAGAGATCGCTCGGCCGGCGGTCGGCATAAGCACCGAGACCGACGCGTTCGAGCGCCCGCATCGTCCGCGACTGCCGTTCGGATTTACCGACGCCGCGCATTTCGAGCGGAAAGGAGACGTTGCCGCCAACGGTCATGTTCGGCCAGAGCGCATAGTCCTGAAATACCATGCCGAGGTTGCGCTTTTCCGGCGGCGAGAAGGCGCCAGTTGCGGCATCGGCAACGGTGCGTCCGGTAATCGCGATCGAACCTTTCGTAGGCGCGAGCAGTCCGGCGACGAGCCTCAGAAGAGTGGTCTTTCCGCAACCGGACGGCCCAAGCAGCGCCAGCGTCTTGCCCTTGGAAAGCGAGATATCAATGCCCTTCAGAACGGGGGTCGCCCCATAGTGCAATTCCACGCCGGCCGTCGAAACGGCCGCATTGGTCTCTGAAGGTTGAGGGGTCATGAAAAAACCGGCATCGGTTGAAAATCGATGCCGGTTGCTTATTAACCTTCAATGACAGTCATGTGACGAAGCGGCAAGAAGCCGTCTTCCATCAATACTTTAGCCGTCGCGTATCGATGACGCGCAATACCTGCCGCCTCAGGCGTCGCTGCCCGACAGTTCTTCAAAGGTCGCAAGACCCTTCTTCACCAGCATGGCATCCGGGCTTGGCAGCTTGCCGCGGAAACCCTTGTAGGCATCCTCAGGATCGATCGCGCCACCGACGGAATAGATGTTGTCCTTGAGCTTGGCCGCCATCTCGCGATTGAACGCGTCGCCGGTTTCCTCGAAGGCGGCAAAGGCATCCGCATCGAGCACTTCGGACCACATGTAGGAATAGTAGCCGGCTGAATAGCCGCCCGAGAAGATGTGCTGGAAGTGCGGCGAGGCATGCCGCATGACGATCGACTTCGGCATGCCGAGCTCCGACAAGACCTCCGTCTGCACGACCATCGGATCCTCCACCTTGTCGCGGGTGTGGAACGCCATGTCGACAAGCGCAGACGAGGTGAACTCGACCGTATTGAAGCCGGAATTGAAGGTGCGCGCGGCCAGAACCTTGTCGAGCAGGGCCTGCGGCATCGGCTCGCCGGTTTCGAAATGCACGGCATATTGCTTCAGGATCGCGGGCACCGTCAGCCAGTGCTCGTAAAGCTGCGACGGCAGCTCGACGAAATCGCGCGAGACGCCCGTGCCCGAAACCGAGGGGTAGGTGACGTTCGACAGCATCCCGTGCAGCGCATGGCCGAACTCGTGGAACAGCGTGCGCGCGTCGTCGAGCGACAGCAGTGCCGGCTTGCCTTCGGCGGGCTTGGCGAAATTGCAGACATTGTAGATGATCGGCAGTTCGCCGTTGCGGCCGTTCTTCAGCGGCAGCTTGTGCTGTGATTGGAAGGAACTCATCCAGGCGCCCGAGCGCTTCGAGCTGCGGGCAAAGTAATCGCCGAGGAAGAGCGCGACCAGCCTGTCTTCGCGATCGCGGATCTCGAACACGCGCACATCGGGATGGTACGCCGGAACACCTTTCTTCTCGACGGCGCGAATGCCGAACAGCCGGCCGGCGACGTCGAAGCAGGCGTCGATGATCTTCTCGAGCTGCAGATAGGGCTTCAGCTCGGCCTCGGAGAAATTGAACCGCTGCGCCCGGATCTTCTCGGCATAGTGCCGCCAGTCCCAGGGCATGACGTCGTGGTTCTTGCCTTCGTCCGCGATAAGCTTGGCGATATCGGCTTCTTCCTCGCCGGCACGCTTGACCGCCTTTGCCCATACCTCCCGAAGCAGGTGGTTCACGGCGTCGGGTGTCTTCGCCATCGTGTTGTCGAGCTTCAGTTCCGCGAAGTTGCCGTAACCGAGCAGCTTTGCCACTTCGTCGCGAAGCGCAAGCGTGTCACGGATAATGCCGCGATTGTCAGTCGCGCCATCGTTTTCGCCGCGCGCAACCCAGGCCTTGAACGCCTGTTCACGCAGATCCCGCCGCTCAGAGAAGGTGAGAAACGGTTCGATGATCGAGCGCGACAGCGTGACGGCGAACTTGCCGTCTTCGCCACGCTCGCGCGCAGCCGCCGCCATCGCATCCTTCAGAAAGTCCGGAATACCGTCTAGGTCGGCGCCGTCGGAAAGGATTAGCGCCCAGTTTTTCTCATCGGCGAGCACGTTCTGGCCGAACTGAGTGCCAAGGCCGGCAAGCTTTTCATTCATGCCCGCGAGCTTCTCCTGCTCGGGCTTCGGCAGCTTCGCGCCCGATTTGACGAAGCCCTTCCAATGCCGCTCCAGCACGCGCGTCTGCTCCAGCGTCAGGCCGAGGCTTTCGCGGGCTTCCCACAAGGCATCAATACGGGCAAACAACGCCGCATTCATGCCGATCTTGGAATAGTGGCGCGACATCTTCGGCGAAATGTCCCGCTCCAGCGCCTGGATCGTATCGTTGGTATGGGCGCCCGCGCGGTTCCAGAACAGTGCCGACACCCGCGACAGCGCGTCGCCGGCGGTCTCAAGAGCAACGACGGTATTCTCGAATGTCGGCGCCTCGGGGTTATCAGCGATCCCGTCGATCTCTTTCTCATGCGCGGCAAGCGCTGCGTCGAATGCCGGCGCGAAGTCGCCGTCATTGAGAGCATCGAAGCGCGGCAGGCCGTGGAGACCGTTCCATTCGACAAGCGCCGGGTTGAATTCTGATGTGGAAGGCATGCGGAGATCCTCTGTGGCAGGCAACTGAACAGGCAATATAGGGAGGCACGTTCGCAATTGGTATTGCCGATCGGACGCACGTCCCGCGCCCGACTGCGAAAAGTTCACGGCAAGAGAATCAACCAATCGCTAGGGATTGAAGCAATCCACGCGCGATCTCAGGCCTTCCGCCAACCGAGTAGGCCCGGCGTCGCATGCCAGAGTGCCTGCACGGCAAAACCCATGAACAGCACGCCGGAGCAACGGACGATCAGCCGCTCGTGCGAGCGATAGAAACGCCGCACCGTGCCCGCGCCGATAATCGTGACCAGGATCATGTCGGCAACAATGAAGCCCAGGAACGAAACGGCGAGCAGGAGCGGCAACGTATGAAACTGCAATGCGCTCGCCGAGCCAGCAACAAGGGCAGTAAACGTCGCGAGCGCGACCGGATATCCCTTCGGGTTCGTGACACCGAAGATCAAGCCGCGGCGGAACGGCCGCTCGACGACCATCAAGGCCTGTCCCTGTCCCTTCGGTTTCGCCCGAACCGCATTCCAGCCGATCCAGGCAAGGTAGAAACCACAAAGAAGACCGAGCGCGTCGAAGACGAAGGTACCGATCGTCCTCGCCCCGATGATCGCGATCAGCGCCAGCGATGCCCACAGCAGATCGCCGACCAAATGCCCGCCGACGAACATTGCGCCGGCACGGCGGCCCTGCCCGGCGCCGATACCAAGCAGCGCAAGGAAGGCAGGCCCTGGAATAAGCACGTAGAGGAGAGCTGCCAGAAAGGCGCCCGCGAGCAAGGATTGCGTCATCGAGAAACTCCGGAAAGGACCGTCGCAGCTTATGCGCCAATCGAAGGGCGTCAAGCCATGATGGCAATCCATGAGATTTTTGAATTGCCGGATCACGCCGCTTCCGACAGAAGAAAGTGCCGCCTCGCGCGGATCGCGCACGTTACCAGAGATCGAGTATCCCCATGCCCCCATTCCGGATGAGCGAACGGCGAACGAGCATGCTCGGCGCGCTTCTCGCAACCATCGGCCCGATCTCGATGTCGATCTACACGCCGGCTATGCCGGAACTCGTCCATGCGTTCCAAACCTCGGACTCGGCGATCAAGATGACGCTGTCAGTCTATTTCGCCGGCTTCTCGGTTGCGCAGCTGCTTGCCGGCCCGCTGTCCGATGCCTTCGGCCGCCGCGCTGCGACGCTGCTGTTCGTCGGCATCTATGTGGTCGGCAGCCTGCTTGCCGCCTTTGCGCCCGGCATCGAGTGGTTGCTCGCCGGCCGCCTGATACAGGGCGTCGGCGCTTCCGTCGGGATTACGGTGGCGCGCGCCATCGTGCGCGACCAGTTCACCGGGACCGAAGCCTCCCGCATCATGAACCTCATCGGCATCATGATTGCCATCGGACCGGCCGCCGCACCAACGATCGGCGGATTGGCACTCGCTGCCTTCGGCTGGCAGTCGGTCTTCTTCCTGCTGATCGGCTTCGGACTCCTGATCTGTTTTGGCGTGATCGTCTTCATGTTCGAGACGAGCGAGCCGGATCCGCGCCGCGCGCTCCCGGTTCCGCTGCTTCGCGCCTACCTGGAGCTTGCGCGCGAAACTCGCTTCGTCTCCGCCTCGCTCGTCCTCGGCGGCTCGATCGGCGCACTCTATGCGCAGGCGACGCTCCTCCCATTCATCCTGATCAAGGTCGTCGGCCTGTCACCGACAGCCTTCGGCTTGGGAATGCTGATGCAGTCGGGTTCCTACTTCTTGGGCTCCGTCTGCCTGCGTTACGTGGCGCCACGCTTGGGCGGCGACGGTTCCGTGCGTGTCGGGCTTGGCCTGCTCGGCTTCGCCGGCATCATGATCGCGCTGTCAGTCCATTTCGTCACGCCATCCTATCTTTCGATCATGGGGCCAATCGCGTTCCTGGCCTTCGGACTGGCGTTCCTGACGCCGCATATGACGACCTCGGGCCTCTACCCCTTCCCGCATATCGCCGGCTCGGCATCCGCGATGATGGGCTTCATCCAGATGGGTGGCGGCTTTGCCGGCGGCGTCGCCGGTTCGCTGATCGGCATGCCGCTTCTCGCCTTCGGAACGGTGATCCCGATCATGGCGCTGATTTCGATCATCAGCTACGTCTGGTTCGTTCGCGCGTCGCGGCACGCAGCAAAGCTCCCTCACGCCACGTCGTGCGAATGAAAAGTGTCCGTACGACGGGCCCTCAGACTGATGAGGACGTGTTCCTTTTTGCGGAACGATCGTTTTATCCGTCATGCCGGCCTTGAGCCGGCATCCAGCGGCACCGCGTCTGCGGTGCGAAAGGTCTGTTGCGCGCAAAGACTTGCGCGTGCTGCACCCCGGCTCGTCGGCCGGGGTGACGACGGGTGGGGCATAAGGCTTTGTCAACAAGCGGAAGGCCCGCACGAGGCGGGCCTTCGATCTCGTGCAAGCTGCTCGCGATTACTTCGAGAGATTGCGCTTGGCGAGCGTGCGCAGGCGCAGCGCGTTGAGCTTGATGAAGCCGGCTGCATCCTTCTGGTCGTAAGCACCCTGGTCATCTTCGAAAGTAACCAGCTTGTCGGAATAGAGCGACTTCGGGCTCTCGCGGCCGGTAACCATGACATTGCCCTTGTAGAGCTTCAGCGTCACTTCGCCTTCGACATGCTCCTGGCTCTTGTCGATCAGCGCCTGCAGCATTTCGCGCTCCGGCGAGAACCAGAAGCCGTAGTAGATCAGCTCGGCGTAACGCGGCATGATCTCGTCCTTGAGATGCGCGGCGCCGCGGTCGAGCGTGATGGATTCGATGGCGCGATGCGCGGCAAGCAGGATCGTGCCGCCGGGCGTCTCGTAAACGCCGCGCGACTTCATGCCGACGAAGCGGTTTTCCACGAGGTCGAGGCGACCGATGCCGTTGTCGCGACCGTAATTGTTGAGCGCTGCGAGCAGCGTTGCCGGGCTCATGCGTACGCCGTTGATCGAAACGGCATCACCCTTTTCGAAGCCGACCTTGATGGTGGTCGCCTTGTCGGGAGCCGCTTCCGGAGAAATCGTGCGCATGTGCACGTACTCAGGCGCTTCCTGTGCCGGATCTTCGAGAACCTTGCCCTCGGACGAGGAGTGCAGCAGGTTGGCGTCGACGGAGAACGGCGCCTCGCCCTTCTTGTCCTTGGCAACCGGGATCTGGTGCGCTTCGGCAAAGGCCAGCAGGTCGGTCCGGCTCTTGAACGACCAGTCGCGCCACGGCGCAATGATCTTGATATCGGGGTTCAGGGCATATGCGGAAAGTTCGAAACGAACCTGGTCGTTGCCCTTGCCGGTGGCGCCATGCGCGATCGCATCGGCGCCGGTCTTGCGGGCGATGTCGATCAGGTGCTTGGAGATCAGCGGACGGGCGATCGAGGTGCCGAGCAGGTAGACGCCCTCGTAGACGGCGTTGGCGCGGAACATCGGGAACACGAAGTCCTTGACGAACTCTTCGCGCACGTCCTCGATGTAGATTTCCTTGATGCCGAGCATCTCGGCCTTCTTGCGGGCTGGCTCCAGCTCTTCGCCCTGGCCGAGGTCGGCGGTGAAGGTCACGACTTCTGCGCCGAGTTCGGTCTGCAGCCACTTCAGGATGATCGAGGTGTCGAGGCCGCCGGAATAGGCGAGGACGACTTTCTTTACGTCTTTGTGCGATGCCATGATGATGAGGTCCGTTGCAAGAGGGCAGCGGCAAACCCGCCAGGCCCGGTATGGCTGGGCACTTTTAGCGAGATTGGCGGACGACGCAAGGGCAACGGCGGCTATCGGCGACCCAGATAATGTTTGACAGGCCGAAAGCGCAGCCCATATCTGCCAGCGTCCTGACAATGCGGAGGAGAGCTGGCCGTGACGAGAATCCAAGACATCATCAAGAAATCAAACGTCGCTGTCATCACCGGTGGCGCCTCGGGCATCGGACTTGCCGCCGCGAAACACTTTGCCCGATCGGGCATGAGCGTCGCCATTTCCGATCTCGGCGGCGATCGGCTGGCAGCCGCCGCAGAGGAACTGAAAGCGATCTCGGGAGAGGAGCATGTGCTCGCCGTCGAAACCGACGTCGCACAGAAGGAGTCCCTCGAAGCGCTCGAACGGACCGTGATCCAGCGCTTCGGCCGAGTGCACATTCTCATGAACAACGCCGGCGTCGGCCCAGAGACATCGATCTTCAGCGCCCAGGCCAATTGGGACGGGATTCTCGGCGTCAACCTGCTCGGCGTCATCAACGGCACGCGGACCTTCGGCCAGCACATGCTCTCGCATGGCGAACCGGGCCTGATCATCAATACCGGCTCCAAGCAGGGCATCACCACGCCACCTGGCAACCCGGCGTATAACGTCTCGAAAGCCGGCGTGAAGGTATTCACCGAAGCGCTCGAGCATGAATTGCGCAATACCGAAGGCTCGAAGATCTCCGCTCATCTATTGATCCCCGGCTTCGTCTATACCGGCCTCACCAAGGGCGATCGCGCCGAAAAGCCGGCTGCCGCATGGACGCCGGAACAGACGGTCGATTTCATGATCGAAAGCCTGGAACGCGGCGACTTCTACATCCTCTGCCCCGACAACGACGTCGCCCGTCCGGTGGACGAACGCCGCATGGCCTGGGCGATGGGCGACATCATCGAGAACCGCCCACCGCTGTCGCGCTGGCACAAGGATTATGCCGACAAGTTCAAGGCCTATCTCGAACGCAAGGAATAGGTCGTATTAGAAGGTTTGATTAGACATTTTCTGAAAGCCGGATATGACGGCTAAGCTTTCATCCGGCTTTCAGAGTGTACCATGAGCTTCCTGCCCAGCTTTCCGACCCTTCTCGCATTCGCAGCCGCGACCCTGCTGCTCGCTGCGACGCCCGGCCCCGACATGACGCTGTCCATCAGCCGCGCACTGGCGCAGGGCAAGAAGGCTGCGCTGTTCGTCGTTCTCGGTACGAGCCTCGGTATCGTCGTTCACACCATGCTGGTCGCCTTTGGCGTTTCGGCACTGATCACCGCGTCGCCGACAGCCTTCCTGATCCTGAAGACCGGAGGTGCTGCCTATCTCCTGTGGCTCGCCGTCCAGGCGATCCGCTTCGGCTCGAAGTTTTCGGTCAACAAGGTCAAAACGGCAAAGGGCACGCCACTCGCCAACGTTTCCTCGGGCTTCTGGGTCAACCTCCTGAACCCGAAGGTCATTATCTTCTTCATGACCTTCCTGCCGCAGTTCGTCAGCGCCGGCGATCCGACGGTGACGCAGAAGCTGCTCTTCCTCGGCTTCTGCTTCATCCTGATCGGCATGCCTGTCAACGCAGCCGTGGTCTTCGCGGCCGACTGGCTCGCCAGCTGGCTGCAGACCAACAAGAAAGTTTTGCGCGGCATGGACTTTACCTTCGCCGGCGTCTTCTCCGTCTTCGCGGCAAAAATCCTGCTGACGCAGGCGCGCTAAGCGATCGCCGGGAAGCTCTGGCTTCCCGGAAGCTGTCTATCCTCAGCCGATCAGCAGCGCGTCATCGTCCAGGGTCTGGCCGCGCATCTTGCGGAACATCGCGATCAGGTCTTCGACCTGCAGCGTCTTGCGGCTATCGCCGCTGACGTCGAGAACGACCTCGCCGCCATGCAGCATGATCGTGCGGTGGCCATAATCGAGCGCCTGGCGCATGGAGTGCGTGACCATCAGCGTCGTCAGCTTGCGCTCCGAGACGATCTTCTGCGTGAGGCCCATGACGAACTCTGCCATCCCTGGATCGAGCGCTGCCGTATGCTCGTCGAGCAGCAGCACTTCGGAGCCGGCAAGCGTCGCCATCACAAGCGACACCGCCTGACGCTGACCACCCGATAGCAGGTCCATGCGGTCCCGCATCCGATTCTCGAGACCGAGATTGAGCTCGGCAATCCGATCGCGGAAATGTTCGCGCCGCTTCGGACCGAGCGCTGATACGAGCCCGCGCCTTTCACCACGACGCGCCGCAAGCGCAAGATTTTCCTCGATCGACAGCGAGCCGCAGCTTCCCGTCAACGGATCCTGGAAGACACGGGCAACGAGGCCCGCGCGAGCGGCCGTCGATTTGCGCGTGACATCGGTATGGCCAATCAGGACTTGGCCTTCGCTGGCGAGAACATCACCGGCAAGAACGCCGAGCAGCGTCGATTTGCCGGCGCCGTTCGAACCGATAACGGTGACGAACGAACCTTCCTCGATCGTCAGGCTGACGCCGTTCAGTGCCTGTTTCTGCAGCGGCGTGCCCTTGCCGAAGACGACCTTGATGTCCTTGAGCGTGATCACGATGCGGCACCTCCGCGGCGAAGACGGGGAAGAATGAGCGCTATTGTCACCAGAACGGCCGTCACGAAATTAAGGTCCGAGGCTTGCAGCCCGATGACATCGGTGGAGAGCGCCAATTGGATGGCGATACGGTAGAGGATCGAACCGAGCACGCAGCCGACCAGCGCGATCAGCAGGCCACGACGGCCAAGCAGCGTTTCGCCGATGATGACGGCCGCAAGCCCGACGACGATCGTTCCGACGCCCGAGGTGACGTCCGCAAAGCCGTTGGTTTGCGCGAAGAGCGCGCCGCCGAAGGCAACCAGCGCATTCGAGATCGCCATGCCGAGATAGATCTGGCGGCTGGTGTCGACGCCCTGCGCGCGGGCCATTCGGGCATTCGCACCGGTCGCGCGCATCGCCAGACCCGAGTCGCTTTCAAGGAAGCGCCAAACGACGATCACGGCAACCACGACAAGGACGCCGACGAACAGCGGTCGAACATAGAAATCCCGCAGGCCGTGACCGAAGAACGGACTGATCATCGTATCCGCATTGATCAGCGCGACGTTCGGCTTGCCCATGACGCGCAGGTTGACCGAGAACAGCGCGATCATCGTCAGGATCGAGGCCAGCAGGTTGAGGATCTTGAAGCGCACGTTGAGCATCGCGGTAACGAGACCTGCCGCAGCACCCGCGACCATGGCGATAAGCGCAGCAAGCCAGGCATTGACGCCAGCGATGATCAACACCGCCGTTACGGCAGCCCCGAGAGGGAAGGAGCCGTCAACCGTCAGATCCGGAAAATCCAGCACACGAAATGCGAGGTAAACGCCGAGCGCCACGAAGGCATAAACCAGCCCCAGCTCCACGGCTCCCCAGAATGCGATCTGACTCAAGGCTCATGCCCTTTCTTCTGACTCGGTCCGCCTGTTACCGGACCCAAGCTTTTAATACCATCAGCCGCCCCCGCGTTAAACGGGAGCGGCTGGATGGCTGGTTTCTCCAAAATATGCGGCGATCAGTCGATCGTCTTCGTCGCGCGCTTCAAGACACTTTCCGGCAGCGTGACGCCCATCTTGGCGGCTGCACCCTTGTTGACGACCAGATCGCTGCCGGCAGCAACCTTCACCGGGATATCGCCCGGGTTCTCGCCCTTGAGGATACGAACGACGATTTCGCCGGTCTGCTTGCCAACATCGTAGTAGTTGAAACCGAGGGCGGCGACCGAACCGCGCGAGACGGAATCCGTGTCGGCGGTGAAGAGCGGCAGCTTGCTCTCTTCGGCAACAGCAACCGCGCCTTCAAGTGCGGAGATGATCGTGTTGTCGGTCGGGACATAGATGGCATCGGCACGGCCGACGAGGGCACGGGCGGCACCCTGCACTTCCGCGGACTTGGTGGCCGCAGACTCGACGACCTTCATGCCTGCCTTCTCGGCTTCCGTCTTCAGAACGGCGAGCAGCGACACGGAGTTTGCCTCACCGGAGTTGTAGAGATAGCCGATCGTCTTGGCGTTCGGCAGAATTTCCTTGATGAGCGCGACATGTTCGGCAACCGGCGACATGTCGGACAGGCCGGTGACGTTGCCGCCGGGCTTGTCCATGTTCTTGACGAGCTGGGCGCCGAGCGGATCGGAAACGGCCGTGAAGACAACCGGAATGTCGCGCGTTGCGGAAACGACAGCTTGCGCTGATGGCGTGGAGATCGGAACGATAACGTTCGGGCCCTCGCCGGCGAACTGGCGGGCGATCTGCGCAGCCGTCGCCGGGTTGCCCTGGGCCGACTCGAACATGAACTTCAGGTTCTCGCCTTCCTTGTAGCCGGCGGCCGTCAGCACATCGAGGACACCCTTGCGTGCGGCGTCAAGCGCCGGATGCTCGACGATCGCCGTGACCGCGACGGTCACGTCTTCGGCCTTGGCAGGCAGGGTCAGGGCCAACGTGGCCGCAACAGCAAACAGAATGGAACGCATTGGGGTATCCTCCAGACATGATTTTGGCCTGCTTCTAGGAAAAGCAGGCCATGAAATCAATCATTAGAAAACACTGAACGGATCAAACTTGCTGATCAGTCGTCCGCGCCATGGTTGGCGATCATCATCGCCTCGAAGGCCAGCCGCTCGGTCTTGCGCATGCGCTCCGACTCCGACTTCAGCTGACCGCAGGCCGCGAGAATGTCGCGGCCGCGCGGCGTGCGGATCGGCGAGGCATAGCCGGCCGAATTGATGAAATCGGCGAACTTCTCGATCTGCGCCCAGTCAGAACACTGGTAGTTGGTGCCCGGCCAGGGATTGAACGGAATGAGGTTGATCTTCGCCGGCACACCCTTCAGCAGCTGAACGAGGCCCTTGGCATCCTCGAGGCTGTCGTTGACGTCCTTCAGCATCACATATTCGAAGGTGATGCGGCGGGCATTCGACAGGCCGGGATATTTGCGGCAGGCGTCGATCAGCTCCTTCAGCGGATACTTCTTGTTGATCGGCACCAGAATGTCGCGCAGGTCGTCGCGCACCGCGTGCAACGAGATCGCCAGCATCACGCCGATCTCGTCGCCGGTGCGGAAGATCTCCGGCACCACGCCTGACGTCGACAGCGTGACGCGGCGCTTGGAGAGCGACAGTCCGTCGCCGTCGGTGGCGATCAGCAGCGCCTGCTTCACCGCATCGAAATTGTAGAGCGGCTCACCCATGCCCATCATCACGATGTTGCTGACCTTGCGGCCCTCGGCAGGCATGATCGTTCCTTGCGGCGCTTCGCGGTCCGGGAAATCGCCGAGCCGATCGCGGGCAAGCAAAAGCTGGGAGAGTATTTCTTCAGCGGTGAGGTTGCGGACCAGCCGCTGCGTTCCGGTATGACAGAAGGAACAGGTCAACGTGCAGCCCACCTGGCTGGAGATGCAAAGCGTACCGCGACCCTCTTCCGGGATGTAGACGGCCTCGATCTCGACCGGTCGCCCCGCCCCGCGCGGCGGGAAACGCAGCAGCCACTTGCGGGTGCCGTCGTTCGACACCTGCTCCTCGACGATCTCGGGACGCGCGATGGTGAAATGCTGCTTCAGCATCTCGCGCATGTCCTTGGCGACATTCGTCATGTGATCGAAATCGGAGACGCCGCGCACGTAGATCCAGTTCCAGAGCTGGGCAACGCGCATCTTGATCTGCTTGTCCGGGACGCCCTTTTCGCGCAGCGCAGCCCCCATCTCTTCGCGGCTCAGGCCGATCAGCGAGGGCTTCTGGCCGGCGTCGAGCTGCGGCAACACGCCGGCAGGCTTGGTAACAGTCATCGCATCCATGACGGACATAGTCTCTTATCCCGAATTCAACATGTAATCGCCCCGGTAAGCCGGATGACTTGCGGGCACGACAGGCATGATGGCAGAAATTGAATGCGGACCGGGCGGCAAAGCCGCAATCTATCCGCTGTTGCGCGGGCCTTTAGCATCATTTTCGCCGCGCGTCACTATAGATGGAAACGACGAAGGCCGGCACAAGGCCGGCCTCCTGAAATTTCGTCACCGTAACCGAAGGCTTACTTGCAGCCCTCAACCTGCTTCAGTGCAGCGGAAATGCCGGACAGCGAGTAGCTGTAGGAGGTCGGTGTGCCCTTGCGGGATGTCGCGTTGACCGTCATCGAGTGGCCACCCTTCATCGCCGCGACGAGCGCCGGCTCCTGGGCTGCGTTCTCGACCCAGCCGGCCTTGTCCTTGGTGAACATCACGAAGGTCTTGTTGTCGATCACGACATCGATCTTCGAGTTCTCCTTGACGGTGTAGCCCATCATTGCCTGCGGCTCGTAGGAAATGTTCTGGCCGGGGCGCTGCGAGACGATGAAGAAGTTGTCGCCGTGATCGATGCCGGCCGGCTTCTTTTCCGTCGGCACGGACAGAACGTAGCAGACAGTGCTCGCGCCGGACTTGTAGGAATAGGCGCCCCAAGCCTGGAACTGCTGGATCCGGGTCGGCGCTGTCGAAGCCTGAGTAGCCTGTGGCTGCGCTGCCTGTGGCTGCGCCGCGGGCTGCGACTTCTTGGTCTGAGCGGATGCAATGCCGGCGCCGGCGAGAACGAGGGAAATGGCGATTGCGGTACTTCTAAGAAACATGGATATCCTGCCGGTTCTTGCGATTCGAGCCCGAAGCGAACGGGCGGCGCATAATCACGATCTGCTTTATTTTGACTTAATTCAGGTTACCAAAGCGTCAACGGGGACTGCGAGAAGTCCCTGCCTGTTCCATTCTCACCCAAGTGTCAACATCGGACGCGGCGCCTCGCCCGTAATGAAGTGATGCCGCGTGCGCACACGGCTCAACGTCACGGATGAATCTAAGACATAAAGATTCAGGCAAGAGTTTGACCTTTTCAGAAACCGTTGTACGTCAATAAGTATTAGAAATCCGCTGGAGAACTCGCTGAGCCAGGGGGCTTTAGGCCGGACATGGATGCCGAAGAGAAACAGCGCTTCGCCGCCCTCGCAAGGGCCGTTGCGGAACGCCGCGACCAGGAGGCATACACCGTGCTGTTCGATTACTTCGCACCGCGCCTTAAATCGTGGTTACTTCGCCAAAGAATGTCGAGCGGCGAGGCAGAGGAGCTTGTTCAGGAAGTGATGATCGTGCTCTGGCACAAAGCCGAGCTTTACGATGCAGCGCGATCCTCTCTGTCGACCTGGCTTTTTCGCATCGCCCGCAACCGTCGGATCGATCTCCAGCGCCGGGCCAAAGCACGCACACTGGATCAGGCAGACCCGGCATTGCAGCCGGTCGCCGAAAGCGGCGCAGACGAGATCCTCGTAAACGACGATCGCGATGCCCATATTCGCGCCGCTGTCAGCCAACTCCCCGAAGAACAACGGGAAATGCTCCGCGCCGCCTTCTTTCTCGGCCAGTCCCATTCGCAAATCGCCGAGGCGACCGGCTTGCCGCTCGGGACGGTAAAATCCCGCATCCGGCTTGCTTTCGGAAAGCTCAGAAAGGTTCTGGAGGCCGAGGGCGCCTGAGGTAACGCTAGATCGTCTTCATGCCTTCAGGCTTATCGGCGAGCGCACGGTCCGCCGCTTCATAGTGCTTCGGTTTCAGATGCCTGCTGACCATGGCGAAGGCCGCGGAAAGGACCGCTACGTCATCCGAAAACCCGATCACGGCAAAAACATCAGGGATCATGTCAACCGGCATGACGAAATAGGCGAGTGCCGCCAGCAGAACGCCGCGCACCCTTGTCGGCGTCTGGGGATCCATCGCGCAGTAGAATGCAGCGACGACATCGCGCGCGAACGGGATCTGCCGTACGGCCTTCTTGAAGGTCGGCCAGAATTTCTTGCGCACTGTCTCTTCGCGCCGGCTTTGCGTATCATCGTCGCCCGGCAGCAGGATCTCACCGAATTTGACGTCGTCCATTCCGATTGGTCCTCTCTTTCACGCGCACATATGGTGACGGCGGCACCGGATTCAATCAAGTCGGCGCGCCGCCGCCTTCTCCATCGCTGCCGCCAGCTTGAAATCGAGTTCCGTCAAGCCGCCAGCATCATGGGTGTTAAGCTTTACATCGACGCGCGAATAGACGTTGAACCATTCGGGATGGTGATTGAGCCGTTCCGCAGCAAGTGCCGCTTCGGTCATAAAGCCAAACGCCTCAACGAAATTGCGAAACTTGAAGCTTCGCGATATCGCCGTGCCGGCGGCGTCGAGCGACCAGCCGTCGAGCTTGGCGAGCTCGGCAGCGATGGCTTGCCGTTCCAGTTTTTCCCGTTTCATGCGATTGTCCCTTCTCTTCCGTCATGGACCACAGATGAAACGCATTAGCATCCTGTTTGTTTGCATGGGCAATATCTGCCGCTCGCCTCTTGCCGAGGGGATCCTCTCGCACCTCGTCGATGTGGCCGGCTTTGCCGATCGTTTTGAGATCGACTCGGCCGGCACCGGCGGTTGGCATGAGGGCGAGCATCCGGATCGGCGCTCGATCGCCACCGCGAGAGGCCACGGGATCGACATTTCCCGGCAACGCGCCCGTCAGATCAGGATGAAGGATTTCAGCGGCTTCGACCTGATCCTCGCGATGGATCGCGCAAATGTCGCCGAACTGCATCGCATGAGCCCGGGAGCCGCAAATATCCGCCTGTTCGGCGACTTCGCTTTGGCGAGCGGCGAGGATATACCCGACCCCTATTTCGGCGACAGCGACGGCTTCGAACGCGTCTACGCCAGGCTCTTTGCCGGCTGCAGGAAGCTGCTCGAGACGCTGGGCACCGACAATGCCTCATGGAGAGGGAAGATCTCTTCCGTCAAATAAGGCCCACCGCCGACCGATTCCCTCGACGACAAGAGAACGAAGCGCGGAACGGTGAAGGCCGACGTCTGGAAGTTTCCACGCCCGGCGAGATAGTGCACGACATCGTCGACCCGCGACGACTTCAACCGCGCCAGCGTGGCATGCGGCGTGAACTTGCGGGGATCCGGCGGCAATCCGATGCGCTGGCAGATCCGCTCGATTTCCGCCTGGAGGGCGTACATCTCGGGTGAAGGCGAGACGCCGGCCCACACCGAATGCGGTTTTTTGGACCCGAATGCGCCGATACCATCGAGACGTATCTGGAATTCGGGCCGGTCGATGCGGTCGAGCCGATCGACAATTTCGTCTGCCGTGCGTCCATCGACATCGCCGATGAAGCGCAAAGTGATGTGGTAGTTTTCCACATCGATCCATCTTGCACCAGGGAGACCACCGCGCAGCAATGAGAGGCTCATCGCGGCATTGCGCGGAATTTCGAGGGCGGTAAACAGTCTCGGCATAACGAGCACTCCCCGAATCTTTTGCAGGTGCTCACACGGAATCACGCATTGAACACCTGCGCAAGTCCCTAATTCTTCACAGTAGAAATCGTTCCTAAGAATTGCGTGATAGCCGGCTCCATCTTTTCGACCATCACATCGATCCCTTTGCTGTTCGGGTGCATCCCATCCTCAAGCTTCAGACCGGCATCGAGGGCGACACCGTCGAGAAAGAAGGGATAGAGCGCAACGCCATGTTTTTGCGCGAGTTTCTCATAGATCGAGTTGAAGCGCGCCGCATAGTCGCCGCCCATGTTCGGCGGTGCCAGCATACCGACGAGAAGGACCGCAACACCACGTTCCTTTAGCCGAGCAATCATCTGATCGAGGTTCTTTTCACTTTCCTCCGGAGGGATGCCGCGCAGGGCATCATTGCCGCCCAGTTCGAGAATCACGCCATCGGTGCCGTCGGGGACCGACCAATCGATTCGCGCAAGACCACCGGCCGTCGTGTCGCCGGACACGCCCGCGTTCGCGATCGATACCTCGACACCCTTGGCTGTCAGGGCTGCTTGCAACTTTTCTGGAAAGCCATCACCGGGAGGGAGTTGGTAGCCCGCCATCAGGCTGTCGCCAAAACCGACCAGGCTGATTGTCTTTGCATTGGCTACGACCGCAAAGGCCATCGACGCAACAATGACGGCGATGTGAAGGCCGGCAACTTTAAAACTCATTCCGCTTTCCCTAGATTGGCAAGACAATCGGCATCTATATAGGGCGAATACTGTTGGCAAAAACCATCATCGAGTTGAAGCGCGCCGATTTGACGCTTGGCAGCGCCGCCGCCTCCGTCCATGTTTTGAAGGGCATCGACCTCACGATCGGCACCGGAGAGTCGGTCGGCATCGTCGGACCATCGGGTTCCGGAAAATCGACGTTGCTGATGGTGCTCGCAGGGCTGGAAAGGCTCGATAGTGGCGAAATCAATGTCAGCGGCACACCGCTGCATGCCCTGAGTGAAGACGAGATGGCCGACTTCCGCGGCCGCAATATCGGTATCGTTTTCCAATCCTTCCACCTGATCGCCAACATGACGGCCCTGGAAAACGTCGCTGTGCCGCTGGAGCTCGCTAACCTTCCCAATCCGTTCGAAATCGCCCGCCGCGAACTGAAATCCGTCGGGCTTGGCGATCGGTTGAACCACTATCCCGGCCAACTTTCCGGCGGCGAACAGCAACGGGTGGCGATTGCACGCGCGCTCGCACCGTCACCGGCGCTGCTGATCGCCGACGAACCGACCGGCAACCTCGACACCGACACCGGCCGGCAGATTGCGGATCTCCTGTTTTCCAAACAGGCCGAGCGCGGCATGACGCTGCTGCTCGTCACCCACGACACCGCGCTCGCCAAACGCTGCTCCAGGCAGATTCGGGTTCGTTCGGGCCAGATTGAGAGCGATAGTGCGCCTGTCCAGCCTGAGGCGGCGATTGCATGACATTGCTGACCCCGCGCGTCTCCCTCGCCTTTCGTCTCGCGCTCCGCGAGCTGCGCGGCGGCCTTCGCGGCTTCTACATCTTTCTGGCCTGCATCGCTCTCGGCACCGGCGCCATTGCAGCCGTCAACTCGGTTTCGCAGTCCATCACCAACACGATCGCCACGCAAGGTCAGGAGATTCTGGCCGGCGACGCACGCTTCGAGCTCAACAATCGCGAGGCGACGGAAGCCGAAATGGACTTCTTGCGCGGCTTCGGCAAAGTATCGGTGTCGACGGGCCTGCGCTCGATGGCACGCAAGCCCGACGGCTCGGATCAGGCGCTGGTCGAGGTCAAGGCAGTCGATGGCGCCTATCCGCTCTACGGCACCTTCGCGGCCGAACCGAATTATCCGCTGCACGGGCTTCTGTCGGGGCAGAGCGGCACCTATGGCGCGGTAGCCGCTCCGCTTCTGCTGGATCGGCTCGGCCTCTCCATCGGAGATGAGATCCTCCTCGGCAATGTCATTCTGAACATCACCGGTACGGTCAAGACGGAGCCGGACGCGGTTTCGGAAGGTTTTGGTTTCGCGCCCCGACTCCTTGTGAGCAGGGAAGCACTGAAGGCGTCCGGCCTCATCCAGACCGGTAGCCTGGTCGAGCATGCCTACAAGATTCGCATGGACAACCCGGCCGAAAGATCCACGCTGCGCGATCGCGCCGCGAAGGAATTTCCGTCGGCCGGCTGGTCTATCCGCACCAGCGACCGGGCGGCCCCTGCACTGACGGAGAACATTGAGCGTTTCTCGCAGTTCCTGACGCTGGTCGGATTAACGGCCCTGATCGTCGGTGGTGTCGGCGTCGCGAATGCCGTGCGTGCCTTCCTCGATTCCAAGCGCACGACCATTGCGACATTCAAATGCCTTGGGGCGCCCGCCGCGACCGTCGTGTTGATCTATCTTTTCCAGATCGCCATCATTGCCTTGGGCGGGATGGTGATCGGCCTCGTCATCGGGGCGCTGGCGCCAATCGTAGCGTCGCAATTTCTGGCGCAGTTCCTGCCGGTCTCCACGGCTCTGACGTTCTACCCCGGGGCTCTGGCCCTCGCAGTCCTTTTCGGTATTTTGACAACGCTGGCCTTTGCCATCATGCCGCTTGGGCATTCACGAAAGGTTCCGGCAACGGCCCTGTTCCGCGAGCAGGGCTTCGAGGCGCGGGGCTTGCCTTCCTGGCCCTACATCCTTCTCGCTGCGACCTTTCTTGTTGCCCTTGCCGGCCTTGCCGTCGTAACCGCGTATGATCGTTTCATCGCGATCGTCTTTGTCGGCGCGATCGCCTTCGCTTTCGTGATCCTGCGGCTTGTCGCAGCCGGCATTGCTTGGCTGGCGCGCCGCAGCCCGCGGGTGAATTCGCCAGCCTTGCGGCTCGCAATCGGCAACATCCACCGGCCTGGCGCACTGACGCCCTCCGTCGTCCTGTCTCTCGGTCTTGGCCTCGCACTGCTCGTGACGCTCACCCTCATCGACGGCAACATGCGCCAGCAACTGACCGGGCGCATGTCCGCCGGCGCGCCGAATTTTTTCTTCGTGGACATTCAGGGGTCGGAACTCGAGACATTTCGCAGCGTCGTCAAAGCCGGTTCGCCGGACGGCAAACTGGTCGAAGTGCCGATGCTGCGCGGCCGGATCCTCGCCTTCAACGGCGAGGATGTCACCAAGCGCAAGGTTCCGCCGGGTGGCCAGTGGGTGCTGCGTGGCGACCGCGGCATCACCTATTCGGAAACGCTGCCGGAAAATGCATCGCTGACCGAGGGATCATGGTGGCCGAAGGACTATAGCGGCGAACCGCTCGTCTCCTTCTCTGCCGAGGAGGCAAATGAACTCGGCCTGAAGATCGGTGACACCATCACCGTCAACGTGCTCGGCCGCAACATCACCGCGAGGATTGCGAGCCTGCGCAAGGTCGAGTGGGAGTCGCTTTCCATCAACTTCGTGATGATCTTCTCGCCGAATACATTTCGCGGCGCCCCGCACGCCTGGCTGGCGACGCTCACCGACCCGACGGCGACCTCTGGCCAGGAGGCCGCGATCTTGAAGTCCGTTACAAACACGTATCCGACCATCACAAGCGTGCGGGTCAAGGACGCGATCGACATCGTCAACACGCTGGTGGCGCAGTTGGCGACGGCGATCCGCGCCGCCGCCTCCGTTGCGCTGATCGCCTCGGTCCTGGTTCTGGCCGGCGCGCTGGCCGCCGGTAACCGCGCCCGTACCCATGACGCGGTCGTCCTCAAGACACTCGGCGCGACGAGGCGAATGCTGATCCGTGCCTTCTGCTACGAATATTTGATCCTTGGGGCGGCGACCGCAGTCTTCGCCCTTTTTGCCGGCAGCGTTGCGGCCTGGTTCATCACCGCCCGGATCATGCGCATCCCCTCGCACTTCCTGCCCGATGTTGCCGGCCTGACACTTGTGACGGCTCTGGTCCTGACCGTTGGTATCGGACTCATCGGCACCTGGCGCATCCTCGGCCAGAAAGCGGCACCCGTTTTGCGCGAACTCTGATTGATCAAACGGAGAAATTTCCTTCACCTTACGGCGATTTAACCCGATCGCGGGTTGCAAGGGCCTTGTTTGCGAAAGCCGAAAGGCTCATATTGTGTGCAGGCATGCTGGGCTCCGCAGCGGCGCCCGGGTCGTTGACCCGCCACCGTGTCCACACCGGAGCTTATAAGAGGAAACTATGGCTGACCTTCGTAATTACCAAGGCCGCGTACAGACTGGCGAGATGATCGACCAGGGCCTGCGCAGCTATATGCTCAAGGTCTACAACCTGATGGCGCTGGGTTTGGCGATCACGGGTGTAGCCGCCTATCTGGGCTTCAATTTCGCCGTCCAGGACGGCCAGCTGACGCAGTTTGGCGTATTGCTTTTCCAGTCGCCGCTCCGTTGGGTGATCATCCTTGCACCGCTGGCTGCCGTGTTCTTCCTGAGCTTCAGGATTAACCGGATGAGCGTTGCCGCCGCGCAGACGACCTTCTGGGTCTACGCCGCGCTGGTGGGCCTGTCGCTTTCGTCGATCTTCCTGGTCTACACGCAGTCGAGCATCACGCAGACGTTCTTCGTGACGGCCGCCTCCTTTGGTGCGCTGTCGCTTTACGGCTACACGACCAAGCGTGATCTCTCCGCGATGGGCTCGTTCCTGATCATGGGTCTCTTCGGCCTGATCATCGCGTCGATCGTGAACATCTTCCTGGCATCGTCTGCCCTGCAGTTCGCGGTCTCCGCGATCGGCGTGCTGATCTTCGCAGGCCTTACCGCCTACGACACGCAGCGCATCAAGGAAATGTACTACGCAGCAGACGGCGCGGATGTTGCCGGCCGCAAGGCAATCATGGGCGCACTGACCCTGTATCTGGACTTCATCAACCTCTTCATGTTCCTCCTGCAGTTCATGGGCGACCGCAAATAAGGAACAGGAACGTTATCGAAAAAGGCGGCTTCGGCCGCCTTTTTTGTTGCTCGATCATGCCGAGGATGATTTCTGGAAGAGTCCATCGTCATATCTGCCGGCCGACCGAATGCCCATCTTCCTCCGCGACGCTTCCTCATCCGACCTCCCTGCCATCACGGCCATCTATCGCGAATCCGTACTGAACGGTGTCGCAAGCTACGAGATCGTCCCACCGGACGAGAGCGAGATGGCGGCACGATTTTCCGCAATCACGGGCCAGAGCTACCCCTACATCGCCGCGATCGATGAGAATGGCGGGCTGCTTGGTTACGCCTACGCCTCGGCCTTCCGCACGCGGCCGGCCTATCGCTGGATGGTCGAGGATTCGATCTACCTGGGGCCGGAAGCGCGCGGCAAGGGAATTGGAAGGCTGCTGCTCGCCGAACTGATCCAACGCTGCACCGATCTCGGCTTTCGCCAGATGGTGGCCGTGATCGGCGGCGCGCATCCGGCATCCATTGCCCTGCATCAGACACTGGGCTTTGCAGAAACCGGCCGACTCAAGGCAACAGGCTACAAGCACGGTCGCTGGCTCGACACGATGATCATGCAGCGTGCCCTGGGTGATGGGGCGGCGACCGACCCCGATGCCTCGACCTATCCAGGCACGCTGTTCAAGGCCTGAGCTCGAGCTACTTCTCGACCAGCTTCAACGCCTTGTTGAAGACCTTCAGAACCTGGGGGAGTTCGTGCCCACGCTTCAGGATAACGCCGTGCGTATTGATAACGGAATAAGCACCCTGCTTGGCAGTGAGCTTCGGATTCTTCTCGATGCGAAAGAGTGGCATTTCACCTGATCGCTTGAAAACGGAGAAGACGGCACGATCCTTCAGATGATCGATCGCATAGTCCCGCCACTCGCCCTCGCCGACCATGCGGCCATAAATCCATAAAATCGCGTCGAGCTCGCGTCGGTGGAATGTAACCGGCGCTGGATCCTTGCTCTGCTTGTATTCCTTGAGATCTACGACGACTGAGGAACTGTTGTCGGCTGACCGGCTCTCGCCGCGCCGCAAATCCGGCTGATCTGTCATCAGTCTCCCTGTGCCTCCGCTTGTGACGGGTACATGACAGTTTGCCTTAGCGTTTACAAATTGCAAGCGGGCGATCAGTCACATTAATCATAGTCTGTGCAATCTCCCGAGCGCCGCAATTCAGTCAAAACAGCGCCTCATTTGGAGGAGAAATTCCCTCACGACTGCGCCGCGGGGCCGTTCGGACCCGCGTCGCACCTGATTTGCGCATGATCTTTTTGCCGGATTTGGTCTGCTGAAAAGGTTTTGTGCGAGTTTGGCGCCAGCGCGCCAAAGGGCCCGGCTGACCGTATCGACCTTAACCCCAGCCCCGAATACGATCAGCCGGGCCGCCCCGTTTTCCATCCGCAAGGCAGATGAAACGGTCAGATATTCTTCCCAGCCATGACGACCGTCGCTCCGAGAATCGCCGATGGATTGCCGTCGGCGGTGGAGGATTGAAGTAGAATCGCGCAGCCCTCAAGATCCGGCTTCTGCATCACGCTGGCCGGCAGCGTCAAGCTCGTTTCCTTGCCCTCCCACATGCCGACGGTTTCGACATCGGCAACGCTGTTCAGATAAGCAATCTTCTGACCGCTGTTTTCGCCCTTCTCGACCTCGATGGTCTTCTCGCGGTTGAAATAGACCATGACGACATTGGCTTTGCCCTGGCCCGCGCCAATCTTGATCTCGAGTTGGTCGTCGCGCATCTGTGCGGTGACCGGCACCGACAATCCCTTGCCTTCGGCTGCATAGCTATCGATTTTCTTGTTGATCGCGCCCAGGTCGGCCCCTGCCACATGATCACGACCATTGACGATCACCTGCGGCGTATAGACATTGGCGCGGCCCATGGTCTGCGCGTAGCCATACTGGCGCTCGGTGTTTTCTTTCGAACTCAGCGTGTCGGCCCAGCCCATGTAGTTCCAGTAGTCGACGTGATAAGCGAGGGCAATAACGCCGCCAGCCTCGACAATCTTGCGGAAAGCCGCATCGGCTGGAGGACAAGAAGAACATCCCTGCGAGGTGAAGAGTTCGACCACGCCTTTTGGCGCGTCCTGGGCAAACAGTGGGCCGGCAAGCGCCACACCTGCAACCAGAGAAATCAGAAACCGCGGGGACATTCACTGCACCTTTTCTTCAGCAACCACCGCCACCCTTCACCATAGGTTCCGATGTCTGAACGTAGAGATAATGGTTCCCGATCTAAACGGAAAGTCACGAAGGGGTGAGACCAAGCTTCGGAGAAGCCAAGCTGAAACACATCAGCGTGACCGGGCATCTAAATACCTCGTACTCAAACAAAAAACCGCCGGAAATCTCTCTCCGGCGGTCATTGTCATGCAAGTCTGTTAACAATCAGGCAGCGAGATCGCGCAGAACCGTGTGCAGGATGCCACCGTTGTTGAGGTAGACCACTTCGTCGAGCGTATCGACGCGCGACAGCAGCGGAACTTCCTTCACGGTGCCGTCCCCGTAGGTAATCTTGGCGATCTTCTTTTCGCGCGGCTTGATGTTCTCGAGACCCTCGATGCTGACGATTTCGTCGCCCTTCAGGCCGAGGCTCTGCCACGTCGTGCCCTCTTCGAAGACGAATGGGATGACGCCCATTCCGACCAGGTTCGATCGGTGAATACGCTCGAAGGACTGTGCAATGACCGCCTTCACGCCGAGCAGGTTGGTGCCCTTCGCTGCCCAGTCGCGGGACGAGCCGTTGCCGTACTCGACGCCAGCAAAGATGACGAGCGGAACGCCCTCGGCCTTATACTGCATAGCCGCGTCATAGATCGATTCCTCTTCCTTCGACGGATAGTGGATGGTGTAGCCACCTTCCTTGCCGTTCGGGCCGAGCATGTGGTTGCGGATACGGATATTGGCGAACGTGCCACGCATCATGACTTCATGGTTGCCGCGACGCGTGCCGTACTGGTTGAAGTCGGCAACACCGACGTGGTTCTCAAGCAGGTAAGCACCAGCCGGAGACGCAGCCTTGATCGAACCGGCAGGCGAAATGTGGTCGGTGGTGATCTTGTCGCCGAAAAGGCCGAGAACGCGCGCACCCTTGATATCGGAGATGCCGGTGCCGGTCTTGCCCATGCCCACGAAGTAGGGCGGGTTCTGCACGTAGGTCGACTTGTCATCCCAGGCGTAGGTCTGTCCGGCCGGAACGTTGACGGCTTGCCAGTTTTCATCACCCTTGAAGACGTCGGCGTACTTCGTTTCGTAAAGTTCGCGGGTGACGTACTTCTGGATGAAGTCCTGCACTTCGTGCGAGGTCGGCCAAATGTCCTTGAGATAAACAGGGTTGCCGTTCTGGTCTTCACCGATCGGCTCCTTGGTCAGATCCTTCTGGACCGTGCCGGCCAGAGCGTAGGCAACGACGAGCGGCGGCGAAGCCAGGTAGTTCGCCTGAACATCCGGAGAAATACGGCCTTCGAAGTTGCGGTTGCCCGAGAGCACGCCTGAAACGATCAGACCCTTGTCGTTGATCGTCTTCGAGATCGGCGCCGGCAGCGGACCGGAGTTGCCGATGCAGGTCGTGCAACCGAAGCCGACGAGGTTGAAGCCGAGCTTGTCGAGGTCGGCCTGCAGGCCGGACTTCGCCAGATACTCACCAACGACCTGCGATCCCGGTGCCAGCGAGGTCTTGACCCACGGCTTGGACTTCAGGCCCTTGGCAACGGCGTTGCGGGCAAGAAGACCGGCAGCGATCAGAACCGACGGGTTGGAGGTGTTGGTGCAGGAAGTGATGGCGGCAATCGCCACGTCGCCATGGCCGAGATCGAAGTCGGTGCCTTCGACCGCGTAGCGGTTGGAGAGCTGACCGGGCTTCTTGTAATCGGTGTCCATCGAGCCGGCGAAACCGGAAGCGATGTTTTCGAGCGGGATACGGCCTTCAGGACGCTTCGGGCCGGCCATGGCAGGCACAACGTCGCCGAGGTCGAGTTCCAGCGTATCTGTGAAGACGAGGTCCGAACCATCGCCTTCGCGCCACATGCCCTGTGCCTTTGAGTAGGCTTCGACGAGAGCGATACGGTCCTTACTGCGGCCGGACATGTTGAGGTAGTTGATGGTTTCGCCGTCAACCGGGAAGAAGCCGCAGGTCGCGCCGTATTCCGGACCCATGTTGCCGATGGTCGCGCGGTCGGCGAGCGGCATGTTGTCCATGCCAGGGCCGAAGAATTCAACAAACTTCGAGACAACGCCCTTCTTGCGCAGCATCTGCACGACCATCAGCACGAGATCGGTCGCGGTGACGCCTTCCTTGAGCTTGCCGGTGAGTTTGAAGCCGATGACTTCAGGCAGGAGCATCGAGACCGGCTGACCGAGCATGGCCGCTTCCGCTTCGATGCCGCCGACGCCCCAGCCAAGAACGCCGAGACCGTTGATCATCGTGGTGTGCGAGTCCGTACCGACGCAGGTGTCCGGATAAGCAATCGTCTCGCCGTCCTCTTCCTTCGTCCAGACGGTCTGGCCGAGATATTCGAGGTTGACCTGGTGACAGATGCCGGTGCCCGGAGGAACGACGCGGAAGTTCTTGAATGCCTGCTGGCCCCACTTCAGGAAGCGGTAGCGCTCGCCGTTGCGCTGGTATTCCAGCTCGACGTTCTTGGCGAACGCCTGCGGCGTACCGAATTCGTCGACGATAACCGAGTGGTCGATGACGAGGTCGACGGGAACCAGCGGGTTGATCTTTTCCGGATCGCCGCCGAGCGACACCATCGCGTCGCGCATTGCAGCGAGGTCGACGACGGCGGGAACGCCGGTGAAGTCCTGCATCAGCACGCGCGCCGGGCGATAAGCGATTTCGTTTTCGACAGCGCCCTTGTTGTTCAGCCATTCGGCAACAGCAAGGATGTGGTCCTTCGTCACGGACTGACCGTCTTCGAAGCGCAGCAGGTTCTCAAGCAGAACCTTCATCGAGTAAGGGAGCTTCGAAACACCCGGCAGGCCATTCGCCTCAGCCTTGGGCAGGCTGTAATAGACGTAGTCCTTACCATTCACGGAAAGCGTGGAACGACAATTGAAGCTGTCAAGAGATTTAGACACGAGAGACCCCGTTTCTGATAGCGAACACAATCGTGCGGACGCCTATGCACGTAATGCACATCAGGATGCGGGTACGGCCATTTCCGCTGTCCGCACGTGGAGCGAAGCCCATGTTCGGCGCAAGGATGATATTCACGCCGACCGCTGGCGTGGTTGCGGGTCTTATAGATAATTTCTATGAAAGGTGCCAGAGAGTGCGTGACCCATTTCGGATTTTTTTGCGTTGCGATGACTGAAAAATTAAACCACGGAAAAGTCATGTCTCTCGAGGCCGCCAATCTGGCTGCGCGCCGGGGCGAAGACCTGATTTTCGAAGGCCTCTCCTTTCGCCTGGAATCGGGCGAAGCACTGGTTTTGACAGGCAAAAATGGATCAGGAAAGTCGACTTTGCTGCGCGTCGTCGCCGGTCTGCTGCATCAGGAAAAGGGCTCGGTCAGCTTCACCGATTCGCTCGGCAACACTCACCGGCGCGTCGGGGAAGTCAGCCACTATCTCGGTCACCGCAATGCAATGAAGAGCGAGTTGACGGTCGCCGAAAACCTCGATTTCTGGCGGTGCTTTCTTGGCGATAGCCATGGCGCTTCCACCGTCTCGATCGACGAGGCAGCCGAGGCGGTCGGTCTCGAGGGCATCACGCACCTTCCGTTCGGCTACCTCTCTGCCGGGCAGCAGCGCCGCTTCGCGTTCGCCAAGCTGCTTATCGCCCACCGGCCGGTCTGGATCCTTGATGAGCCGACTGCTGCGCTGGATAAAAGCGGCGACCGTCTGTTTGCCGAGCTTGTTGAAGCGCATCGCTGCAACGGCGGCATCGTGCTCGCGGCAACCCACCAGCCGCTAGGACTGGAAGGCGCGCAGGAATTGCGGATGGCGGGATTTGCCCACGCCGGACAGGGAGTGTGGGAATGACTGCCCTGCTTCTGCGAGACCTCAAGCTTTCGATACGCGCCGGCGGCGGCGCGCTGATCGGCGTTCTCTTTTTCTTGACCATTGTCGCGGTCATCCCCTTCGGTGTCGGGCCCGATCTCGCACTGTTGTCCCGCATCGGCCCGGCAATCGTCTGGATCGGTGCGCTGCTTGCGGCGCTGCTCGGTCTTGACCGCCTGTTTCAAGCCGAGCGCGATGATGGCTCACTCGATCTGATGCTGATGCAGGAAACGCCGCTGGTGCTGACGGTGCTCGTCAAATGCCTGGCGCACTGGGTCGCCACCAGCCTGCCGCTGGTTATCGCCTCGCCGTTGCTTGGCCTCTTCATGAATATGAGCGAGACCGCCATCGGCGCGACCATGCTGACGCTGCTCGTCGGTTCTCCCGCGATTACCTTCATCGGTGCCGTCGGCGCTGCCGTTGCCGTCGCCTTGCCGCGTGGCGGTCTGCTGGTGTCGATTCTGGTGCTGCCGCTGACGATCCCCGTGCTGATCTTCGGCGTCAGTGCCACTTACGCGGCGGTCGAGGGGCCATCGCCCTTTCTGCCGCCCTTCCTCATCCTGATGGCGCTGACCCTCTTCTTCGCGGTGATCGGACCGGTGGCTGCCGCGCTTGCGCTGCGTCACACGTCGGATTGATCGGGCACTCGATTGCGGCGTCAGGCATATCGCGGTAAGGAAAACGGCATGAGCGAAACGAGCCTTGCCATCACGAAATTCAGCGATCTCGCCAACCCGACGCGGTTTCTGGCGCTGGCCGCGCGCATCCTCCCGTGGATGGCCGGTTTCACGGCCCTCTGTTTTATCGTGGGGCTGTATCTCAGCTTCACGACAGAAGGCGACTACCAGCAGGGTGAAACGGTTCGCATCATGTATGTCCACGTGCCGGCCGCGTGGCTGGCGATGATGGGCTACACGATCATGAGCCTCTCGGCCGTCGGCACGCTGGTCTGGCGCCATCCGCTGGCGGATGTGTCGGCGAAGGCCGCAGCCCCGCTCGGCGCCGCCTTCACGCTGATTGCCCTGGTGACTGGGTCCCTCTGGGGCAAGCCGATGTGGGGCACCTGGTGGGTCTGGGACGCCCGGCTCACCTCCGTCTTCGTTCTGTTCCTGATGTATCTCGGGCTCATCGCCCTCAATCGCGCGATCGACGACCCTTCAAAGGCCGCCCGCGTCAGCGCCGTCCTCATTCTCGTTGGCTTCGTCAACATCCCGATCATCAAGTTTTCGGTCGAATGGTGGAATACACTGCATCAATCCGCGAGTGTGCTGCGCCTCGATGGTCCGGCCATCGATCCCGAGTTCCTGCGGCCGTTGCTGGTGATGGCGGTTGCATTTACCGCGCTCTTCCTCACGCTGCACATCATGGCGATCCGCAACGAGATCTGGCGTCGCCGCGTCGCCGCTCAGCGTCGACTGGCCGCCCGCCTGGCAAGCCGCGAGGGATAGTCATGACACACGCTTTCTATGTCTATGGCGCTTACGGCTTTGCCGCCCTTGTCGCGGCCGCGGTTACCCTTTGGACCTGGGCCGATGGCCGCGCTCGGCGGAAAGAACTGGCAGCCCTTGAAGCCTCCGGCATCCGCCGCCGCTCATCGCGAACAACGGATGGCAAATGAGCACCACCCCTGAAACGAACTCCGCCAAGCGCGGATTTGGACGCTATGCCGTCGCCTTGATCCCGTTGGTTGTCTTCGCCGGCATCGCAGCCACCGCAGCAAAGATGCTCTACGATCAGGACGTCCACGGCAAGAATATCTCGGAAATCCCCTCCGCACTGATCGGCACGAAGGCGCCGGCGCTGAACCTTGCGCCGCTCGAAGGCGCCAACCTGCCGGCGCTGACCGACAGTGCCATCAAGGGAAAACTGACGCTCGTCAACGTCTTCGCCTCCTGGTGCATTCCCTGTCGCGACGAGCATCCGATCCTGATGCAACTGGCAAAGGACAGCCGGCTCAATGTGGTTGCCATCAACTACAAGGACAAGAACGACAACGCGCTTCGCTTCCTCGGCGAACTCGGCAATCCTTTTGCCGCCATCGGCGTCGATCCCAAAGGGCAGGCGGCCATCGATTGGGGTGTCTACGGCATCCCCGAGAGCTATCTCGTCGCCCCTGATGGCACGATCCTCTACAAGCGGGTCGGCCCGTTCGACGATGTCAGCCTCAGGGAAGGCCTCTTCCCCGCCGTGGAGACGGCGCTCGGCAAGCCGGCTTCCTGATCAGAGCGCACTCTGCCAGGTCTTGATCGCCTCGACAGGCCAGATCAGCATCAGCACGTTGAGCGTCAGGTTGTCGCGGATCAGGTAGCCGGTCAGAAGCTCGAAGAAGATCGCGATTGCGATCGTCAGTGCAACCGGCGCCCGCGAGGCGAAGAAGAACCCGATCACCATGAAGACCGTGTCCATTGCCGAGTTCAGGATGCTGTCGCCGTAATAGTCGAGCGAGATCGTCGCCGTTCGATAGCGGTCGATGATGACAGGCGAGTTTTCCAGCAGTTCCCAGCCGGATTCGATGACGAGCGCCAGAAGCAGCCGCACGGCAATCGGCTTGCCGCGCAAAAGAAGGTGCGTAACGCCGTAGAAAATGAAGCCGTGAATGATGTGAGACGGCGTGTACCAGTCGGAAATATGCTGAGAGTTACCGCTGGAATTGACGGTGCCTTCCCAAAGCTTGATGTATCCGCAGGTGCAGATGGGGGTGCGGCCCATCATATATTCGGCGATGATCTGGATCAGCAGGACCGCACCGCATGCGGCGAACCAGAAGGTCTGGTGCTTGGCTCTCTCTGCCGTATCCAGTGTCGTCACTTCTCGGTCTCTCCCGCCGAGGTCACAGTGTGCTTCATGATGAGCGGCATCTGCGCCATGGTGAAGATGATGGTGATCGGCATCGTGCCCCAGACCTTGAAGGCGATCCAGAAGTCATCGGAGAAGTTGCGCCAGACGACCTCGTTCAGCACCGCCAGGAAGAGGAAGAAGATTCCCCAGCGGATCGTCAGCTTGCGCCATCCCTCGGCATCGAGCTGAAAGGCCGCATTGAAGACGTAGCCGAGCAGCGACTTGCCGAAAGCCAGGCCGCCCAGCAGCGCAACGCCGAAGAGCGCGTTGACGATGGTCGGCTTCATCTTGATGAAGGTCTCGTTCTGCAGGTAGATCGACAGCGATCCGAAGATGACGACCACGATGCCCGACACGAAGGGCATGATCGGCAGATGCCCGAGAATGATCTTCGAGACCACCAGCGAGGTCACCGTCGCCGCCATGAAGAGGGCCGTCGCCACGAACAGTGGTCCGCCAAGCTCCGACAGAGCCGGAAACCTTTCGACCAGCCAGGCGCCGCGCAGGTTGGCGAAGAAGAAGATCAGCAGCGGGCCAAGCTCCAGCGCCAGCTTCAGCATCGGGTGATGCCGGTCGGCCGCGCTTGGGGTGATATCGCTCTCGGTCGTCATTCTATCTCAAATCCGTTTGTGCCACACGAGACGCTTGCCCGTGTTTGTCGGCATATCTGTGGCATTATTGACCGAGCCCGGCAATGGCGTGCGCGAAATCCTCGGCCTCGAAAGGTTCGAGATCATCGACACCTTCGCCGACGCCGATGAAATAGACCGGCAGCTTGTGCTTGGCAGAGATCGCCACGAGAATGCCGCCACGCGCCGTGCCGTCGAGCTTCGTCATGATCAGTCCGTTCACGCCGGCAACGTTCCTGAAGATTTCCACCTGCGACAGGGCGTTCTGCCCCGTCGTCGCATCGAGCGTCTGCAGCACCGTATGCGGCGCATCCGGATCGAGCTTGCCGAGAACCCGAACGATCTTCTCGAGCTCTGCCATCAGCTCCGCCTTGTTCTGCAGGCGGCCGGCGGTATCGATGATCAACACATCGCACTTCTTCGCCTTGGCCTGCTCGAAGGCATCGTAGGCGAGACCCGCCGCATCGGCACCGAGCTTGGTGCCGATGAATTCAGACTTGGTGCGGTCGGCCCAGATCTTCAGCTGCTCGATGGCAGCGGCGCGGAAGGTATCGCCGGCGGCAACCATCACCTTGAGGCCAGCGCCCGAGAGCTTGGCCGCCAGCTTGCCGATCGTCGTGGTCTTGCCTGTTCCGTTGACGCCGACGACGAGGATGACGTGCGGCTTGTGGGTGAGATCGAGCTGCAATGGTTTGGCGACCGGCTTCAGCACCTTGGCGATCTCGCTTGCCATGATGCGGCTCACGTCCTCGCCGGTGACGTCCTTGCCGTAGCGCTCGGAGGCCAGCGTATCGGTGACGCGCATGGCCGTCTCGACGCCAAGATCGGCCTGGATCAGCAGATCCTCGAGATCCTGCAGCGTGTCGTCATCGAGCTTGCGTTTGGTAAAAAGGGCCGCGATCTGGCCGGTAAGTTGCGACGAGGTGCGGGCAAGGCCGGCGCGCAGGCGCTGGAACCAGGAAAGTCTTGAGGCCGGCACCAGAGGCGCGGACTCGGAAGCCGCGGGACCGGTGGCAAATCCCTTTGGAAGAACGGGAGTCACGGAGATATCTCCGGAAACGCTATCATCCTCCGCCGGCGTAGATACCTCATGCTCGGCGGGAGAGGCCCGATCGGCGATAGGCTGCTGTTCCACATCGGCTTCAGCTGTAAGCTCTGCAGCCGACGTCTCTTCGGTTTCGCCGAGAGATGCTAGTTCCGCGACACTATCATCCTCTGCCTCATCGCCGATTTCCGGCTGCAGGGAAGGCGCAACAGGAACCGTCTCTCCCAGCGTGCTTCCAGCAGGAGTATCGAGCTCCGCTTCGTCTTCAAGCAACGAGAGCGGCACAAGACCCACATCGCCTACCTGCATCTCAGGCGGCAAGACCTCGGAAACGTCGTCCTCAACGGGTGTGAACGCTTCGGCCTGCTCGGCAAGCTCCTCGATCGAGGCGTCCTCAGCTACGTCATCGGCAGGCCCGCCGGCCGTATCCACCTCTTCCGCCAGAACCAGGTCTGCGGCAACCGGAAGGTTCTCCTCGCGCGAATGCGGCTCCAGCTCGGTTTCGAGCGCTTTCGTCTCGACCGCCCCCGGCGCCTGCTCTTCCTCCGGCTTGGGGCCGAAGGTGAAGACCTTTTTGATGAAATTGAACGCCATGAGGATTCCGTAAACTCAGGCCGCGTCGGCGGCCGTCAATTGCATGTCGAGGTGTTTGCCGTTGTGTCCGGTGATGACAGCCTGCACGAAGCTTCGGGGCGCAAGTCCCGCCGCTGCGACAAGCGTGAAGTTCTCGGTATGCGCCAAACCGTTGTTTTCCACCAGCAGCCATTGCTGCGTTCCGACCATTCCGTCGAGATGGGACTGATGCAGGCGATGTCCAGTGGCGCGCAGTCGCGCTGCCCGCTCCTTGACCAGCGCGCGATCGAGCTGCGGCATGCGCGCGGCAGGTGTCCCCGGCCGCGGGCTGTAAGGGAACACGTGGAGATGAGCGATATTGGCCTCTTCCGCCAGCCGCACCGCATTGGCGAACATTTCTTCGCTCTCGGTTGGAAAGCCGGCGATCATGTCCGCGCCGAAGCTCATCTGCGGCCGCAGACGGCGCACGTCGTTGACGAAAGCTAGGGCATCCGCGCTCGAATGGCGACGCTTCATCCGCTTCAGGATCATGTCGTCGCCATGCTGCAGCGAAAGGTGGAGATGCGGCATGAACCGCGCTTCGTCGGCAATGAGGTCCAACAGATGCTTGTCCGCTTCGATGCTGTCGATCGACGAAAGCCGCAGGCGGCGAATATCCGGCACCTGCTTCAACAGCGTCTTGGCAAGCAGCCCGAGCGTCGGCTCACCGGGCAGGTCAGCGCCATAGCTGGTCGCATCGACCCCGGTCAGCACGATCTCCCGGTAGCCGGTTTCGACGAGCTTTCGCGCCTGGTCGACGACCGCCCCCATCGGCACGGAGCGCGAATTGCCGCGGCCATAGGGAATGATGCAGAAAGTGCAGCGGTGGTCGCAGCCGTTCTGGACCTGGATGAAAGCCCGCACATGACCATCGATATGCTTGACCATCTGCGGCGCCGTCTGGCGCACGCTCATAATGTCGTTGACGCGCAGCTTCTCTTCCGCCGAAACGCCGAAATCCGGCAGGGAGCGATAGGAAGCGCTCTTCAGTTTCTCCTCGTTGCCGAGGACAGCATCGACCTCGGCCATATCGGCGAAGGTTTCTTTTTCCGTCTGGGCCGCGCAGCCAGTGACGATGATGCGGGCGTGAGGATTGTCGCGCCGCGCACGTCGGATCGCCTGGCGTGCCTGACGCACAGCTTCGCCGGTAACCGCACAGGTATTGACGAGGATGGCATTATTGAGCCCGGCCTTCTCGGCCTCCGCCCGCATCACTTCGGATTCGTAGGTATTGAGACGACAGCCGAAGGTGATGACCTCGACGCCGCTCACCGCGCTTCGGCTCCCGGCGCCGCATCGCGCGACCACGCACCCGTCGACGGATCGAGCGTGCCCGACCATTCCCATTCAGCCGGGCCCGTCATGATGACGTGAGCATCGCGTTCGCGCCATTCGATCGTCAGAACGCCCTGATTGGGGCTGCTTGCAACCTTCACCGCGACTTCGCGCCCTGTCCGACCGGTGCGGGCGGCGGAAACGGCCGTCGCACAAGCGGCCGAACCGCAGGCGAGCGTCAGTCCCGCGCCCCGTTCCCAGGTGCGCGTCGTGATCGAGTTCGGAGAAGTCACCTGCGCCAGCGTGATATTGGCGCGCTCCGGAAACATCGGATGGTTTTCGAGAAGCGGCCCGAAGCGGCCGAGATCGAACGACATCGGATCACGGTCAACCCAGAAGATCGCATGCGGATTGCCCATGGAAGCGACCGAGGGCGAATGCAGCACGGGATTGTCGATCGGCCCGATTTGCAGCTCGATGCGGCTGGTATCGTGGAATTCTTCCGCAAGCGGGATCTTGTCCCAGTCGAAGACCGGCTTGCCCATATCGACGGAGATCGTCCCGTCTTCATGCTCGGTGGCATTGAGGATGCCGGCCACCGTCTGGAATGTGAAAACCTTCTTGCCGGTTTCCGAAGCAAGCGCCTGCACAACGCAGCGCGTGCCGTTGCCACAGGCCTGCGCCTTCGAGCCGTCGGAGTTCAGAATATCGATCCAGGCATCTGTGCCAGCTGCCTTTGGATCATGGATCGCCATGATCTGGTCGAACTGTGTGTCGTCAGCGGCATTCAGCGCGATTGCCGCCGCAGGCGCTACCTTGTCTGTGCGGCCGCGCATGTCGACGACCAGGATCTTGTTGCCAAGCCCGTTCATCTTCGCGAATTCGACCGTTGCGCTCATAGTGTCATGTCCGTCTCTGTTTGGGCTGTATATGGCGGAAATGCGGGGGAATTACCAGTGGCTTGACTGGCGGTGGATGAGCCACACATTGCCAGAGAGCAAATGCCGTGACCTCATATTTAAGAATGAGTGCAGATATCTAGCGCTTTTCGCCGCTTCGGGGCATTCTTGCTCTGGGATGGTGCTTTTGGCAGGGAGGATCGCCGATGCGCTGCGTCACCGTACTTGGGCCCTCGCAGACGGGAAAAACGACACTCGTCGCAAAGCTGGCCTCGCTCGAGGGAACGCCCAGAAAGTCAGCCTCTCCATATGGATCAAGCCTGACGGAATTTGACTTCAAGGACGAAGCGTGGTGTGCGATCGACACTCCCGGGGCAAATGAGGCACTGGCCCTGGCGCAGGATGCCCTGCTCGTCAGCGACGCCTGTATCCTCTGCATATCGCCGACGCCTGATGAAGCCGTGCTGGCAGCACCCTATCTGCGCGCCATCGAGGCCTCCGGCACGCCCTGCCTGATTTTCATCAACAGGATGGACGAGCCGCGCGGCCGGTTGCGCGATGTCATTGCCGCACTTCAGACCTATTCCAACCATCCGCTTGTCCTGCGGCAAGTACCCATCCGCGAAGGCGACCGGATCGTCGGCAGCTGCGACCTGATTTCCGAACGCGCCTGGCGCTATCGGGAAGGTCAGCCGTCCGCGCTGATCGAGCTGCCGCAGGATGCCGTCGAGCGGGAGCACGAGGCGCGGGCCGAAATGCTGGAACAGCTCTCGGAGTTCGATGACTGGCTTCTCGAGGAGCTCATCGAAGACCGGGAGCCGGCAAGCGATACGCTGTTTACGATCTCTTCGCGAATTCTCAAGGAGAACCGGGTTATCCCCGTGCTGTTCGGCTCAGCCTCGCACAGCAACGGCATCATGCGCCTGATGAAGGCCCTTCGCCACGAAGCGCCGCCGGCAACGGCACTGCGGTCGAGGCTCGCAGGAAGTGTGGAAGAAGCGGCCCTTTCTGCCGTGAGTTTCCACGCCTACCACAAGGCTAATGTCGGCAAGACGGTGCTGGTGCGGGCGCTCGCCGACGGCTTGAAGCAGGGCGCTCCCTTGGGCGGCGCCACGCTGGGTCCGCTGCAGGAGGCCGGCAACGGAAAGCCAATCAGTGGCAGCGTGGAGGCTGGCAGCGTCTTTGCCGCACTCAAATCCGACCATCTGCCAGCGACTGCCCTGCTGACGCTGACAGCCAGCGTCGAGCCGCCCGATTGGACGACACCGCCGACACCGATGCTGGAAAGAATTCTCGTTCCCGGCAGCGAACGGGACGAAACCAAGCTTTCCGCGACGCTGGCGAAACTGGCGGAAACCGATCGCGGCTTGAAGGTGATGCAGGAGGAAGGCACAGGCGCGGCGCTGATCTGCGCCCAGGGGCCGGTCCATCTGCGTGATCTCCGCAAAACACTGTCGGAGGTCTTCCGCGTCGAAGTTTCCGAACGCGCACCAAACCCCGTATACCGAGAAACCATTTCCAAACCTTCGGATGTGCGCTACCGGCACCGCAAGCAAACGGGCGGCGCCGGACAGTTCGCAGACGTGCAACTCAGCGTCAGGCCGAACGAGCGCGGCCAGGGCTTCACCTTCGGCGAAAGCGTCAAGGGCGGGACCGTGCCCCGAAACTACATCCCAGCTGTTGAAGCCGGCGCCCGCGAAGCCATGGAGAAAGGTCCGCTCGGCTTCCAGGTCGTCGATGTCGACGTCGTGCTGACCGACGGTCAGTATCACTCGGTCGACAGCTCCGATTTCGCCTTCCGGACCGCTGGGAAAATGGGCGTCAAGCAAGCGCTTTCACAAGCTTCCGCCGTTCTCATGCAGCCTGTGGTGCGGGTGGAGATCCATATCCCCTCGGTCTATTCCGGCGGAATGGTGACGCTCGTCTCCTCGCTCAAGGGACAGGTGCTCGGCTTCGACCGGGACGAGA
Source organism: Rhizobium sp. RHZ02 (assembly GCF_014851575.1). NCBI lineage: Bacteria > Pseudomonadati > Pseudomonadota > Alphaproteobacteria > Hyphomicrobiales > Rhizobiaceae > Rhizobium > Rhizobium sp. RHZ02. The sequence goes on along the minus strand of NZ_JACUZX010000002.1, from coordinate 302,191 downwards.
ACGCGAAGGGCTGGGATATATTTCGAGCGCTCGTGCCTGGCGGCGTGCTTGATGAATTGGCCCGGTCGCTCAGATCGGCAACGCAGGGCATCGGCCACTTCTCCAAGACCTTCGATCATTTCGAAGAACTCTACGGCAAGGAGGCCGACACCATCATCAATGCGCATGGTGCCGGAGCCCACGCGCATTGATCATGCCGCTGGCACGTCGAATACCTCGCCGGCTCTAAGCGGCCTGAACCGCTCCTGCGGTATTTCGCGCTCGGCCAAGGCTGCCTTTAGCGCCTTGACCGGCGTCTCGATTGCCTCGTCGGTCAGCTGGAACGTCGCAAAGTGATGGCCGGCCACATAGGCAGCATTGGCAAGCTCCATTCCCATCACCGCTTCATCAGGATTCTGATGTTGGCCCTTCATGAACCAGCGCGGTTCATAGGCTCCGAAAGGCAGGACGGCGAGGCGAAAGGCACCATGCTTCTGCTGGGCAGCCCTGTAGTTGACGCCCCCATGAAAGCCCGTATCCCCGACATGGTAGATCTTCCCGGCTGGCGTTGACAGGACGAAGGCGGCCCAGAGCGCCATGCGACGATCCCCGGTGCCGCGTGCCGACCAATGATGCACCGGCTCGGCATCGATGCGGATGCCGGCAAGCGGGATGCGCTCGCCCCAATCCATCGCCGTCACCTGCATGGTGGGAACGGCGCGACGAATGATCGTATCGTTGCCAAGCGGCGTTACGACATGCGGCCGATGCCTCGCCTGCAGCCGCCTGAGCGTCGCGACATCGAGATGATCGTAGTGGTTATGCGAAACGAGAACGAGGTCGATCGGCGGCAGGTCGTCGAACGCGATACCGGGTGCCACGACGCGCTTCGGTCCGGCGAAGGCGAAGGGGCTGGCCCGATCGGACCATACGGGATCTGTCAGGATATTGAGCCCCGCGACCTGCACCAGCATCGTCGCGTGGCCGACCATGGTTACCCGCAGATCGTCGCCATCAACGCGCGCATCCGGCTTGGCCGGTACGAAGGGGCTCGGAACCGACTTCGGCCAGCGATCGCGGTTGCCGCCAAACTGCCATCGCATCAGATCTCGAAAACCGAGAGGCTCGATACCATCCGGATTGAAGAAATGCGTGCCGTCGAAGTGATCGGAGACAGGCCCTTGATAGTAGGGATTGCGTCTTTTGGCCGTAGGCATACAAAGCGATTCCGTTGCAGGGAAAGCAGATCTGGGATCGGGCGCGCGCTTTTGAAAGGTCGAAACGCCGTCTTTTCTCGGCGTTCCCTTGACTCGCGGTCCGTTTTCCTGTTTACCGCCGCTCAATCTGCGACGAGCTTCAAGACTCGAGCCACCGACCGGGACCCGTAGAGGTATAAAGAGATCCCGGAGGTCCACACCCGACAGCGCGATGCGCCCTCGGGTGCTTTTTGGCTATGCGTCTTGTTTTCGTCAAGGAAAAGCACAAGGTTTCCGTCTTCAGGAAATCACAAGGAAGAGCCGATGTTTGAGAACCTCCAGGACCGTCTTGGATCCATTCTGAATGGACTGACAGGCCGTGGCGCGCTTTCGGAAAGCGATGTTTCCGCAGCGCTGCGCGAGGTTCGCCGCGCGCTTCTGGAGGCTGACGTGGCGCTCGATGTCGTGCGCTCCTTTACCGATCGCGTCCGCGAAAAGGCCGTCGGCGCCGAGATCCTGAAGTCGATCAAGCCCGGCCAGATGGTCGTCAAGATCGTCCATGACGAGCTGATCGAGATGCTCGGCGGCGAAGGCGTCGGCGTCGACCTGCATGCGGCCGCCCCCGTCGTCATCATGATGGTCGGTCTGCAGGGCTCCGGTAAGACGACGACGACCGCGAAGATCGCCAAACGGCTCACCGACCGCGAGAAGAAGAAGGTGCTGATAGCGTCGCTTGATACGCGACGTCCGGCCGCCCAGGAGCAGCTGCGCCAGCTTGGTGTCCAGACTGGTGTCGACACGCTGCCCGTTATTGCCGGCCAGTCGCCGACCGATATCGCCGCGCGCGCCGTGCAAGCAGCCCGGCTCGGTGGCCATGACGTCGTCATCCTCGACACCGCCGGCCGCACGCATATCGACGAGCCCTTGATGGTCGAAATGGCCGACATCAAGAAGAAGTCGAATCCGCATGAAATCCTGCTGGTCGCGGACTCGCTGACCGGTCAGGACGCCGTCAACCTGGCGCGCAACTTCGACGAGCGCGTCGGCATCACCGGCCTCGTGCTCACCCGCATGGACGGCGATGGCCGTGGCGGTGCAGCACTTTCGATGCGCGCGGTGACAGGCAAGCCGATCAAGCTCATCGGTGTCGGCGAGCGTATGGGCGAACTCGAAGAGTTCCATCCCCGCCGTATTGCTGACCGCATCCTCGGCATGGGCGATATCGTTTCGCTCGTCGAGCGCGCCGCTGAAAACATCGACGCCGAGAAGGCGGCTGCCATGGCCGCCAAGATGGCCAAGGGCAAGTTCGATCTCAACGACCTCGCCGACCAGCTGCGCCAGATGCAGAAGATGGGTGGCATGGGCGGCATCATGAGCATGATGCCCGGCATGGCTGGGATGAAGGACAAGATGGCCTCGGCCGGTCTGAACGACAGCCTGTTCGGCCGTCAGCTCGCCATCATCGGCTCGATGACCAAGGCCGAGCGCGCCAACCCCGATATTCTCAAGCACTCTCGCAAGAAGCGCATCGCCGCCGGCTCTGGCACCGATGCCGCCGACATCAACAAGCTTCTGAAGATGCATCGCCAGATGGCGGACATGATGAAGATGATGGGCGGCAAGGGTAAGGGCGGCCTGATGAAGCAGATGATGGGTGGCCTTGCCGGCAAGATGGGCCTTGGTGGCCTTGGCGGTGGCATGCCCGATCTTTCGAATATCGACCCCAAGCAGCTCGAAGCGCTCCAGAAGCAAGCTGAAGCTGCCGGTCTAGGAAAGCCGGGCGGCGGGCTGCCCGGCCTCGGCGGTGGCGGTTTGCCGGGTCTGGGCGGCGCCAAGCTGCCGGGTCTCGGCGGTGGTTTCCCAGGCCTTCCCGGCCTGCCCAAGAAGAAGTGAAGGGGTCGCGTAGACAATGATTGATCCTGAAATCAAAGCCCAACTTTCGAACTATCGCCAGTCGATCGACAACATCGACGCCGCGCTGGTCCATATCCTGGCCGAACGCTTCCGCTGCACCAAAGAGGTCGGCGTTCTCAAGGCCAAGTACAAGTTGCCGCCGGCCGATCCGGCGCGCGAAGAATACCAGATCGAACGTCTCCGCCATCTGGCGAAGGATGCCAATCTGGATCCGGATTTCGCCGAGAAGTTCCTGAACTTCATCATCAAGGAAGTCATCCGGCATCATGAGCAGATCGCTGCAGACCACGCCGAAAACGGCGCCGCAGCAAAATGAACCATACCGCCGGATCAGGCGGTCCAGAAAAGTCCAAGGAGTAAAGAAAATGGCACTGAAAATTCGTCTCGCACGCGGTGGTTCCAAGAAGCGCCCGTACTACCACATCGTTCTCGCCGACGCCCGTTCGCCGCGCGATGGCCGCTTCCTCGAGAACCTCGGTTCCTGGAACCCGATGCTCGCCAAGGACAACGGCGCTCGCATCACGCTGAACAACGACCGCATCAAGCACTGGCTCGATCAGGGCGCACAGCCGACCGATCGCGTTCTGCGCTTCCTCAACGAAGCCGGCCTCGCAAAGCGCGATGCCAAGAACAACCCGGAAAAGGCAAAGCCGGGCAAGAAGGCTCAGGAGCGCGCTGCTGAAAAGGCTCAGAAGGCCGCCGACGCTGCTGAAGCTGCTGCTTCCGCAGAATAATCGGGAACCTTCCCTTATCGAACGGGCGGCATGGCGACATGCCGCCCGTTTTCGTTTCCATTCCGCTGCACTTCGTTTAAGAGAAGCCCAGATTTGCGGCTTCATGTGAAGGACGTCATGCCAAAGCTTGAAAATCCGGTTCTGATGGCAACGATCGGTGGCGCCCAAGGCCTGCGCGGCGAAGTACGCGCTAAGGCCTATACCGCCGATCCGACCGCGCTCGGCGACTACGGCAACCTGCACAGCCTTGATGGCCGCACCTTCGAGATTCTCGATATCCGGGAAATGAAGAACGTCGTCGTCGTCCGATTCCGCGGCATCAACGACCGCAATGCCGCCGAGGCGCTGAACGGACTGGAGCTCTACATCGAGCGCGACAACCTGCCGGACGAGGAGCTGGAAGAAGACGAATTCTTCTACGCCGATCTCGAGGGTCTGGAAGCGCTCGACGACCAGGGCGTCAGCTATGGCACCGTGACCGGCGTTTTCGACTTCGGCGCCGGCGATCTGCTGGAGCTCAAGGGTCCCGGCAAGCGCCCGGTATTGATCCCCTTCTCTGAAGCCTCGGTTCTCGACATCGACCTTGAAAGCGGCAGGATCACCATCGATCCGCTCGCCGCTGGCCTCGTCGATAGTGAGGATGACGCACCGAACTTCACGCCCGACAAGCCGAAAAAGAAGAAGTGAGGCCGTCGATGGCGTTTCGCGCGACCGTGCTGACCCTCTATCCGGAAATGTTTCCGGGCCATCTCGGCTACTCCCTCGCCGGGAAGGCGATGGAGCGTGGCCAATGGTCGCTCGATACCCTGCAGATCCGCGACTTTGCCACCGACAAACACCGCACCGTCGATGATACGCCCGCTGGCGGCGGCGCCGGCATGGTGCTCAAGCCCGACGTTCTCGCCCGCGCCATCGACAGCGCCTCCGAGAACGACAGCCGCCCCCGGCTGCTGATGAGCCCGCGCGGAAAACCGCTGACGCAGGAACGCGTACGCGAGCTTGCTTCCGGCGATGGCGTCATCATCGTTTGCGGTCGCTTTGAGGGTGTCGATCAGCGCGTCATCGATGCGCGCGAGCTGGAAGAGGTCTCGATCGGCGACTACGTGCTGTCGGGCGGCGAACCGGCTGCACTCACCATACTGGATGCGATCGTCCGCATCCTGCCTGGCGTCATGGGCAATGATCTTTCCGGACTGCATGAGAGCTTCGAAGGCGGCCTGCTGGAGCATCCGCACTACACCCGTCCCCAGGAATGGGAGGGCCGCGAGATTCCGCCGATCCTCACATCGGGCAATCACGGCGCGATCGAGAAATGGCGCCGCGAGCAGGCGTTGCAGCTGACCCGGGAACGACGCCCGGATCTGCTGGAAGAATAAAAAATGCCCGGCCGATCCCGGGCATTCGAGTTTTGGGTGTCAGTTGGTAGCGCCCACCGCAGAGCCGCGTGCGCTCGCGCGCAATGCGTAGTAGACATCACCGCCGATGCCGACGCCGAAGAACCAGCCATAGGTCCCCCACCATTCCGGCAAGATCGACGTGAACGTCGGCAGGATCGATGAGAATAGCGAGCCGACCACGAAGGCGATGAAGGCATTCGTGTGCCAGCCATTCTGGAAGCGGAACTCGCCATACTCCTGATAAAGATCCGCGACGTTCAGCTCACCCTTCCGGATCAGATAGTAGTCGACCATCATGATCCCGAAGATCGGGCCCATCGTCGAACCGATGAAGTTGACGAAGTGCGCGGCACCCGTTTCCCACGGCGCGAACGGATAGAGCACCAACGCAATCAGGGCGGCAATCCAACCGCCCCGCTTAAAGCTGATCTGGCGGGGGAAGACATTCGAGAAATCGAAGGCCGGCGAGACGAAGTTGGCGACCACGTTGATGCCGAGCGTTGCAACGGCGAAGGTCAGCGCCGCAAGCAATGCCAAGAACCAGCTGTCGAACTTCACGGAGATCGCCTCCGGATGCAGCAGTACTTCGCCGTAGACGGTGAATGCCGCCGTCGTTGTGACACCCGCGACGAGGCAGAAGGCGAGCAGGTTGATCGGCAGGCCCCAGAGATTGCCCTTGCGCAAGGTCTTGGTGTCCTTCGTATAGCGCGAGAAATCGCAGAAATTCAGGTAGAGAGCCGCAAAGTAGGGGATCCATGTCGCGGCAACCGCGGCAAGAGCCGCAAACGAGCCTGGCTCGCCGGCGATGCTGCTCCCCTGTTGTGCATTTGACAAATATTTAATCAAATGAGTCACAGGCTTGATATCGTGCAGCACTGGCAAAAGCCCAGTTTGGCGGTCGGCGCTGCGAAATTTCCGGGCCAAAGGGGTGACAAAGCCTGCGCAATACGGTATGCGCACGCCCGGAATGGGAAAACTCCCATCAACCACGTAAAGAAAAACAGACGAATTCGCTCCTGCCCTCACCGGCAAATATCTGCGGCTCGACCAAGGATAGATCGTTCAGAGCGCTCTGGCTGTTGAACCAACAAAGAGGTTGAGTCATGAATATCATTCAGCAGCTTGAGGCCGAACAGGTCGCCAAGATCGAAGCCCAGCGCACGCTTCCGGAATTCTCCCCGGGCGACACCGTTCGCGTCAACGTCCGCGTCAAGGAAGGCAACCGTACCCGCGTACAGGCCTACGAAGGCGTTTGCATCGCTCGCTCCGGCGGCGGCCTGCAGGAGAACTTCACGGTTCGCAAAATCTCCTACGGCGAAGGCGTCGAGCGCGTATTCCCGGTCTGCTCCCCTGCTATCGAAAGCGTAGAAGTCGTTCGCCGTGGTAAGGTCCGTCGCGCGAAGCTCTACTACCTGCGCGATCGTCGCGGCAAGTCGGCTCGTATCGTCGAGAACACCGGCACCCGCGCTCGCAAGCTCAACGACGCCGAGCGTCAGGCAGTTGCCGAGGAAAAGGCGCGCCTGGAAGCCGAAAAGGTTGCAGCAGCTCAGGCGCTCGCAGCCGAAAAGGCAGCACAGGAAGCTGCAGAAGCCAAGGCAGCAGCAGAAGCTGCCGCAGCGGCTGAACCGGCAGCAGAATAAGTTTCAATCCTTCGAGATTGTGGGAAGGCGACCTTCGGGTCGCCTTTTTTGTTGCTCGCTAGCGCGCCACTGGCAGGTCGGATCGCGTCAGCCGCGCCCACCGCCATTGTCCGAAATTCCAAACAGCCCGTGCGGAATGCATGCCGTTATCGCAAGAGCCGGTCTGACCTATTTCTGCCCTGTCTTTAAACGGAGCAGATCATGTCCAATCTCGAAAAATCGGGCACATTCACACTCGGCGACAGCACGGTGGCGCGGCTTGGCTACGGGGCCATGCAACTTGCTGGCAAGGGCGTCTTCGGACCCCCGAAGGATCGCGCCGAGGCAATCGCTGTGTTGCGCGAAGCAGTCGAAAGCGGCGTCAACCACATCGACACCAGCGACTTCTACGGCCCGCACATCACCAACCAGATCATCAGGGAGGCGCTGCATCCTTATCGGGATAATCTTGTGATCGTCACGAAGATCGGAGCAACGCGTGGGCCAGACGCGTCGTGGAACCCGGCCTTCTCGAAAGAAGCGCTGACGCTGGCAATTCACGACAACCTCAAGAATCTGGGCCTCGAGGTGATCGATGTGGTCAATCTGCGAGCCATATTTGATGTCCATGGCCCGGCGGAGGGATCTCTGGAAGAACCCCTCACCGTCCTCGCCGATCTTCAGCGCCAGGGCCTTGTCAGACACGTTGGCCTCTCCAACGTCACCACCAAGCAAGTCGCGGATGGCAGAAAGATCACCGAAATCGTTTGCGTTCAAAACCAGTACAATCTTGTGCATCGCGGGGATGATCCGCTGATCGACCAGCTCGCGACGGAAGGAACAGCCTATGTGCCTTTCTTTCCGCTCGGGGGCTTCTCGCCATTGCAATCGTCCACGCTGTCGGATGTCGCTGCGGAGCTTGACGCAACACCGATGCAGGTTGCTCTTGCGTGGCTTCTGCAGCGCGCGCCGAATATCTTGCTCATACCCGGCACCTCGTCACGTCTCCACCTCAGGGAGAACCTCGCGGTCGCCGATATCACCTTGCCCACCGGAGCCATTGAGAAACTGGATGGTATCGCGTCTCGCTGACGACATTTGCGATCTGTCCCGCAAAAATCTTCGCATGGAAGGGCGGTCTTTGGACCGCCTTTTCTGATTTTGAACGGCGACATACGGCAATTCTCTTGCCATCCGCTTCGCAACTATGACAGGTTTCGCGAGCTATATTTCGGGGAGATATTTAATGCCGTTCCGTCGCACTGTCCTTGCAGGACTGACCGCCCTTGTCCTGTCGCCGCTGGCCGCCTTCGCCGCCGACCTTCCCGACCTCAAGGGCAAGTCGGTCGTCGTCGTCACCGAGAACGCCTATCCGCCGTTACAGTTCGTCGATCCGAAGTCGGGCAAGGCGATCGGCTGGGAATATGATGCGATGAACGAGATCGCCAAGCGGCTGAATTTCAAGGTCGAGTACCAGAACACCAGCTGGGACGCGATGATCCAGGCGGTCTCCGACAACCAGTACAACATCGGCATGACCGGTATCACCATCAAGGATGATCGCAAGGCCAAGGTCGATTTTTCCGATCCCTACATGCGTTCGCAGCAGTTCATGCTGGTGCGCGGCGATGAAAGCCGCTTCACCGACGCAAAGACCTTCGGCGCCTTCAATGAAGGCCTCGTCGGCGCGCAGCCGGGCACGTCGCCTTTCTACACCGCCGTCTACGAAATCCTTGACGGCAACGAGCAAAACCCGCGCGTCAAGCTCTTCGAAACCTTCGGCGCCACCGTCCAGGCGCTCAAGGCCGGCGACGTCGACGTGGTGCTGACCGACAGCGTCGCTGCCAAGGGCTATGTCGACGCCTCGAACGGCGGCCTGAAGGTCATTGGCGGCCCGCTCGGCACGGAGGATTTCGGTTTCATCTTCCCGAAGGGCTCCGATCTCGTCGCCGCGGTCAATGCCGCAATCGCAAGCCTGAAGGCCGACGGCACCTTCGACGCGCTGAACAAGAAGTGGTTCCTCGACTACAAGATGGGCGAATGATCCCGTCTTCGGTTAACGCGTGATGGCTCCGCAGCCAGCCCCTGGCGGGCATGTGAAGGGCGACTACCCCTGGTGGCTGGTCGCCCTTGTCGCGATCGGAATCGTCCTTGCCGTCGTCATCATCGCCAACGACATCTATGCGCAGGTCTTCCGCACCGTCTTCAATGGCGTCGGCGTTACCATCTTCGTGACGCTGGTGGGCTTTGCGCTGGCGACCCTTCTCGGCCTCGGCGTCGCGTTGCTCGGATTGTCCGACAGTGTCGCGCTCCGCCAGATCTCGCGTTTTTACATCGAGGTGATCCGCGGCGTGCCGATGCTGGTGCTGCTCTTCTATGTCGCCTTCGTCGGCGCCCCCGGCATCGTCGCCGCCTACAACTTCCTGACCAGTCCGCTGATCCAGGCAGGCTTTAGCGAACCAGTGATGGTGCGCGACTTCTCGCTGATGTGGCGAGCGATCATCGCCCTTATGATCGGCTACTCCTCTTTCATCGCCGAAGTCTTCCGCGCCGGCATTCAGTCCGTCGACCACGGCCAGATCGAGGCGGCCAAGGCGCTCGGCCTGTCGCGCTATCACCGCTTCCGCTTCGTCGTCTTTCCGCAGGCGATCAAGGTGATCTTCCCGCCCCTGTCGAACGATTTCGTAGCGATGGTCAAGGACTCGTCGCTGGTGTCGGTGCTCGGTGTCTCCGACATCACGCAGATGGGCAAGATCTATGCCTCCGGCTCCTTTCGCTTCTTTGAAACCTATTCGATCGTCACCTATATCTACCTCATCCTGACGATCGGTTTGTCGCTTGCCCTGAGGCAGGTGGAGAAACGGATGCGCGGGAAAGACCGGCGCTAGCGGCCGAATGATTCGAATTGCCGCCGTCGCGAAAAATTGGTATGTGACAGCGCATGGAATCCAAGTTCAGTTGCATTGGGGCGCATATTTTCGTGCTGCAGGATCACTACCGCCTGCCGGCACGTTTCTTTGCGGCCGTTTCCGGTGCACTCAACAGCCGACTTCGTTGATCGAATGACGGCCCGGCGGGCCTCACCGCCACCAACTCCATTTTTCCATACGCATCCAAGAACGGACCTACCGCCATGAGCGCACCGCGTACCCTTTACGACAAGATCTGGGACGACCACCTGGTCGATCAGCAGGACGACGGCACCTGTCTTCTCTACATCGACCGCCACCTGGTCCACGAAGTCACCTCGCCGCAGGCCTTCGAAGGCCTGCGCATGACTGGCCGCAAGGTTCGCGCGCCGGAAAAGACGCTGGCTGTGGTCGACCACAACGTCCCGACGTCACCTGATCGCCATCTCGGCATCAAGAACGAAGAGAGCCGTATCCAGGTCGAGCAACTCGCCATCAACGCCGCCGAATTCAATGTCGAGTACTACTCGGAAAACGACAAGCGCCAGGGCATCGTCCACATCATCGGACCGGAACAGGGCTTCACCCTGCCCGGCATGACGATTGTCTGCGGCGACAGCCACACCTCGACGCATGGCGCCTTCGGCTCGCTCGCCCATGGCATCGGCACGTCTGAGGTCGAGCACGTGCTCGCCACCCAGACGCTGATCCAGAAGAAGGCGAAGAACATGCTGGTGCAGGTCGACGGCGTACTGCCGGCTGGCGTCACCGCCAAGGATATCGTTCTCGCCATCATCGGTGAAATCGGCACCGCCGGCGGCACCGGCTACGTCATCGAATACGCCGGCGAAGCCATTCGCGCGCTGTCGATGGAAGGCCGCATGACGATCTGCAACATGTCGATCGAAGGCGGCGCCCGCGCCGGCCTGATCGCGCCCGATGAGACCACCTTCGAGTACATCAAGGGCAAGCCGCGCGCGCCGAAGGGCGAGGCGCTGGAACAGGCAATCGCTTACTGGAAGACCCTGAAGTCGGACGAAGGCGCGCATTTCGACCGCGTCGTGAAGCTCAACGCCGCCGAACTGCCGCCAATCGTATCCTGGGGCTCTTCGCCGGAGGACGTCATTTCCGTTCAGGGCGTCGTTCCGAACCCTGATGAAATCCCCGAAGAGACGAAGCGCGCTTCCAAGTGGCGTGCGCTTGATTACATGGGCCTGAAGCCCGGCACCCCGATCACCGAGATCAACATCGACCGCGTCTTCATCGGCTCCTGCACGAACGGCCGCATCGAAGACCTGCGCGCTGTTGCCAAGGTCGTCGAGGGCAAGACCGTTGCCTCGACCGTCAACGCCATGATCGTTCCGGGCTCCGGCCTCGTGAAGGAGCAAGCGGAGAAGGAAGGCCTCGACAAGATCTTCAAGGCGGCCGGCTTTGACTGGCGCGAGCCCGGCTGCTCCATGTGCCTCGCCATGAACGACGACCGCCTGAAGCCCGGCGAACGTTGCGCCTCGACCTCGAACCGCAACTTCGAAGGCCGCCAGGGCTTCAAGGGTCGTACGCACCTGGTGTCTCCAGCGATGGCCGCCGCAGCGGCGATCGCCGGCCACTTCGTCGATATCCGCGAGTGGAACTAAGCATAAAGGCCTCCCCTTCGGAAACGAGGGGGAGGCTATCTCAGCAGACACCGGACGTATTCGGTGCGACAATCGCCGCGTTCGACCCCCTGGCTCCTTTCAGGTGAGCATATGAGCGCCGCAAAACCCTCCACCAAACGACGCCTGCTTCTTCTTCGTCACGCCAAATCCGCATGGCCGGAGGACGTGGCCGACCACGACCGCCCGCTGGCCGGCCGTGGAGAAAAGACAGCGCCATTGATGGGCCGCTACCTCGCGCGTGAAAAGCTTATTCCCGATCTCGTGCTTGTATCGTCCGCGCGCCGCACGCAGCAGACCTGGAAACTCGTCGCCAAAAAGCTGCCGCCCTCGATCGCAAAGCAAGATTCGGAGGACTTGTACGAAGCCTCTGCGGCGAAGATCGCTGCCGTCGTACAGTCGATCGATCCATCGGTCCGGACCCTCATGCTGATCGGACACAATCCCGGTTTTCAGGATCTTGCGGATGGCCTGATCGGTGCAGGCGACCCGGAGGCATGTGTTGGCATCAGGGAGAAATTCCCGACAGCCGCACTTGCCGTCATCGAGTTCGATGTGGATCGCTGGAAAGGGCTAAAGCCAAAGAGCGGCACGCTGGAGCGGTTCGTCACGCCGCGTTCGCTCGCCTGAGTGAAAACTGCGTCTCCCTCCTCCCCGCATAAAGAGGAGGGAGCGCAAAGTTCAGATCAGAAATTGGCCGTGTACGGATCCGGCCCCATGCGGGCGCTCTTGTCGTCAAGCTTGGCAATCGCCGCCATGTCGGCAGCATCCAGCTTGAAATCGAAGACCTTGAAATTCTCCTCAATGCGCGACGGCGTCACCGACTTCGGAATGACGACGAGACCGCTGTCGATGTGCCAACGGATGATGACCTGCGCGGGTGTCTTTCCGTGCTTCCTGGCGATCTCGCCAATCGTCGCATCGGCGATCAACTTGCCCTGACCGAGCGGGCTCCAGGATTCGGTGGCAATGTTCAGCTTCTTGTGCGCTTCCTGCGCCGCCCGCTGCTGGAAATCCGGATGCAGCTCGATCTGGTTGATGACAGGGACGACACCTGTATCGCCGATGATCTGTTCGAGATGGTCGGGATAGAAGTTGGAAACGCCGATCGAACGAGCGCGGCCCTCTTCCCGGATCTTCACGAAGGCCTTCCAGGTTTCGCGATAGAGCCCACGCTGCGGCGACGGCCAGTGGATGAGGTAGAGATCGACATAATCAGTACCGAGCTTCCTCAGGCTGCCTTCGAAGGCGCGCATGGTCGCGTCGTAGCCCTGGTCGGTGTTGCGGAGCTTGGTGGTGACGAAAATGTCCTTGCGATCGAGGCCGGACGAGCGGATGCCCTCGCCGACGCCTTCCTCGTTGTCGTAGCCGGACGCCGTGTCGATGTGGCGATAGCCGGCGGCAATGGCCGTGCGCACCGTCGGTGCCGCAATCTCCTGGGGCGTCTGCCACACGCCGAGACCGACCTGGGGAATGGAATGTCCGTCATGGAAAGTGATGATGGGTTGCTGTGCCACAATATGTCTCCGTAATTTTGAAGAATTGGACGGGGCATGATTGAATCCGCTTCTTGCGGATTTCCCTGCGCGCATTTCAGCCGTGCGCCGGTCGAAAGGGCATATAGGTAAGCGGGACTGGTTTATCACCCCCGAGCGTCAAAGAACACGAACGACATTGCCTCTGCGCATGAAGGGCAGAAGACGCTGCATATCGCGCGGATGAACGGCGACGCAGCCGGCGGTCGGCTCGTAACCCGGCCTGATCAGATGGAAGAAAATCGCGGAGCCCCGATTGCGCGCCCGAGCCGTGACGTTCCAGTCGAGCACGAGGCAGATGTCGTAGAGGCCGTCCTTGCGCTTCATCTCCTCATGGCTGCGGCCGAAGGGCGCCCGGACCAGGCGATTGTAATTGGCGTCGTCCGGCTGGTCGCACCAGAGCATATCCTCACGGATGCGGCGAATTGCAAGCGGCGTCTCCAGATGTGTGGGCCGGTCGCCACGGCGGAAGCCGGAAAGCAGCTTCATCGAGGCGATTGGGGTGGCGCCATCTCCCTCGCGCTTGAGAACCGTTCGGCCTGAACGACCGATCGCTGCAGGCACCCTGAGGGCGCCGAACTGGATCAAAGCCCTGCTTTTTTAGCCGGGCGCAGGACGAACGAGGAGGGTCGTCGACTTTATCCGCGTCGGACGCCTTGTTTTCTCCATTTTTCTCACATGTGTTTGCGATTGCTAGGATTGTGATTGAAATCACATAGCATCGTATACGACAACAGCTCGGTCGCCCGATCTTTGCCAATGCCGGAAAATTGGCGTAGGAGTGAGGGACCGTAGGCGAGGGAAAGAGCCGCATGACCGCACGCACCATTCTCTTGGTGGATGATGATGACGACCTCCGCGAGACACTCACGGAGCAGCTTTCGCTCTATGACGAATTCACGGTCCTCCAGGAAACGACAGCGGCCAAGGGTGTCGAGCGCGCGCGATCAACGCCGATCGACCTGTTGATCATGGATGTGGGCCTGCCTGACATGGACGGCCGCGAAGCCGTGAAGCTGCTGCGCAAGGGCGGCTTGAAAGCCCCGATCATCATGCTGACCGGCCATGACACGGACTCGGATACGATCCTGGGCTTGGAGGCTGGCGCTAACGACTACATCGCGAAGCCCTTCCGCTTTGCCGTCCTGCTTGCCCGCATCCGCGTGCAGCTCCGGCAGCACGAGCAGAGCGAGGACGCCACCTTCAATGTCGGCCCCTATGTCTTCAAGCCGAGCCAGAAGCTCCTGACGATGGACAGCGGGCAGAAGATCCGTCTGACCGAAAAGGAAGCCGCGATCATTCGCTACCTCTATCGCGCGGAGCAAAAGGTCGTCACCCGTGACGTGCTGCTGGAAGAGGTGTGGGGTTACAATTCGGGGGTGACGACACACACCCTGGAAACCCACGTTTACCGTCTCCGCCAGAAGATCGAACGCGATCCCTCCAACGCCGAGATTCTGGTAACGGAAAACGGCGGCTACAAGATCATACCGTAGCATGGCCCTAAACGACGACATCAGGCTACTGTCGCAGCTGCCGCTGTTCCACGGCATGTCCGAGGATCAGCTGCGTCTGATCGCCTTTGGTGCGGATCGCCGCGTCATGTCGGCCGGCCAGATGCTCTTCCGCGAGGGCTCGCCGGCAGAAAGCGCCTATGTGATCCTCAGCGGCAATGTCGAACTCAGCCGCACCGGTCGCGACGGTCAGCCCGAGATCCAGAACACCGTCGGACCCGGCACGCTTCTATCCGAACTTGCCCTGATCACCTTGGTCGAGCGCAAGTTTACGGCCGTTGCAACGGAAGACACGAGCATCATCCGCATCACGCGCTCACTCTTCCATCGGTTGATCGAGGAGTATCCGGATGCAGCCCGGTTGATCGAGAGCCGTATCCGCGACAATATTGCCGAGCTTGCGGCCAGAGCCGCGGCCCAGCTTCACCGCTTTGTCTGACAGATCAGAGATTGAAGTGCGCCGTGACAGGCACGTGGTCGGACGGCCGCTCCCAGCCGCGCGCTTCCTTCAGGATGTCGATGCGCTGCAGGTGTGGCCCAAGATCCTTTGAGCTCCAGATGTGGTCAAGGCGGCGGCCGCGATCGGCCGCTTCCCAGTCCTTGGCGCGATAGCTCCACCAGGTATAGAGCTTTTCGTTCTCAGGCACGTGCTGCCGCATAAGGTCGAGCCAGGCGCCGCGCTGCATCACCTGGAGAAGGCCTTCCGTCTCCACGGGCGTGTGGCTGACGATCTTCAGCAACTGCTTGTGGGACCAGACGTCCTGCTCAAGCGGAGCGATGTTGAGGTCGCCGACAAGGATTGAGGATGTATTCGCCTCGCCATTTGCCTTGAGCTGCTTCATTTCCTCGATGAAATCGAGCTTGTGGCCGAACTTCGGATTGATCTCCCGATCCGGTTCGTCGCCTCCGGCCGGCACGTAGAAGTTATGCAGGCGAATGCGCCGGCTACCGCGCTCGAAGATGGCCGAGATGTGCCGCGCGTCACCGACGTTGCAATAGTCCTGCCGGTGGTCCTCGACCAATGGAACGCGCGATGCAATCGCAACGCCATGATAGCCCTTCTGGCCGTGGATGATGATGTGTTCGTAGCCCATCGCGCGCAACGGCGAGGCAGGAAACAAGTCGTTCGGAACCTTCGTTTCCTGGAAGCAAAGGATGTCCGGCTTATGTTTGAGGACGAATTGCTCGACGATCGGCATGCGCAGCCGCAGAGAGTTGATATTCCACGTCGTAACCGAGAAGCTCATTCCATCTTTGCCTTTCAAAACCGGACGAACTGGCTTTAGAGCAAAGGCTTTGCCGATGGAACGGATACGCGCAAAGAAAAACGCCCCGCGAGATCGCGAGGCGTTCTTCTCATAAAACAGCTGAAATCAATCTCGGTAAGCGGCCGTTCCCGGGATCACTTCATAGGGCACCCTGAACACCTTGTCGTCGAACTGGACGCCCGTCTTGACGTTGAACACCATCACCGAGGTGTCCTTGCCTTGGTTGTCGGTAATCGTCCACTGGCGGAGATCGTAGGTCTTCGGGTCGAACATCATCGTAATTGTCGAGTTACCGAAGATCGTGTTGTTGCCAAGGGCGATCGTCGTCAGGTCGGACTCCTGCTTCACGCTCTTCACCGAGCCGGCCGAGAGATCGATCCGTTGCGCCAGCAGCAGGCTGAGCGGCGTCTTCGACAATGGGTAGAGATCCCACGTCTTGAGCTTCATATTTCCAACAGCAACGTTCTTGCCGTCCGCGATGACACGGATCGGTGACGGATTGTCATAGTTGAAGCGCAGTTTGCCGGGGCGCTGAATGTAGAACTTTCCGCCGGTCTGCTCGCCACGCGGGCCGAATTGAACGAATTCGCCCTGCATCGTAGCGACGCTCGAAAAGTGATCCGCGATCGCCTGCGCGGTGCTGGCACCTGAAGCAGCGGATGCCGCTTGCGCATAGGCAGCAATCGGAATCGCAGATGCCGCAGCGGCGGCCAGCGAGCCGAGAAGATGGCGCCGGCTCAGCGAGATGCGATCCAAGATGGAATCGGAGTTGTTCATCTATGTCTCCTTTATGCAATTCGAATGCTGCGGAAACGCGGCGCCTTCATGGCGTAGTTCGCAGACCTGCATAAACTAACGGTTTCAGCGCGATCAGGTTTCCGTGATCCCGGCATCATTTTGATCGCTGTCGACCTCAACGGTCGAGAATATCGTCTTCGGTCGGAACCAGGATCTCGCGTTTTCCAGCATGGTTGGCGGGACCGATGATGCCTTCCTGCTCCATCCGCTCGATCAGTGATGCGGCGCGGTTGTATCCAATGCCAAGTCTACGCTGAATATACGACGTTGACGCCTTTCCGTCACGCAGAACGATGGCGACAGCCTGGTCGTACGGATCGTCGGAATCGGAGAGATTGGACGTCCCTGCCGGACCGCCGCCGTAGTCGCCGTCTTCGTCGTCATCGGCGGTGATGGCGTCGAGATATTGCGGCGAGCCTTGAGTCTTCAGATAGGAAACGATCTCCTCCACTTCCATATCGGCAACGAACGGACCATGGACGCGCTGAATGCGCCCGCCGCCGGCCATATAGAGCATGTCGCCCATGCCGAGGAGTTGCTCGGCGCCCTGCTCTCCGAGGATGGTGCGGCTGTCGATCTTCGACGTCACCTGGAAGGAAATGCGCGTCGGGAAGTTTGCCTTGATCGTGCCCGTGATGACATCGACGGACGGACGCTGGGTCGCCATGATGACGTGGATGCCGGCCGCGCGTGCCATCTGCGCCAGGCGCTGCACAGCACCTTCGATATCCTTGCCGGCGACCATCATCAGGTCGGCCATCTCGTCGATAATGACGACGATGTAAGGCATGGGCTGCAGGTCGAACTCTTCCGTCTCGTACATCGCTTCGCCGGTATGGCGGTCGAAACCGGTCTGGACGGTGCGCGAGATCACCTCGCCCTTGGCAAGCGCCTGCTCGACGCGGCTGTTGAAGCCGTCGATATTGCGGACGCCGATCTTCGACATCTTCTTGTAGCGCTCTTCCATCTCGCGGACGGTCCACTTGAGCGCAACGACTGCCTTCTTCGGATCCGTCACAACAGGCGAGAGAAGGTGCGGAATGCCGTCGTAGACGGACAATTCGAGCATCTTCGGATCGATCATGATCAGGCGGCACTGCTCCGGCGTCATGCGGTAGAGCAGTGACAGGATCATGGTGTTGATGGCGACCGACTTACCGGAACCGGTCGTACCGGCAACCAGCAAGTGCGGCATCTTCGCCAGATCAGCAATCACGGCCTCGCCGCCGATCGTCTTGCCGAGCGCCATGGCAAGCTTGGCCTTGGAGCCCTCGAAGTCACGGGAAGCGATGAGTTCACGCAGATAGACGGTTTCGCGCGTGGAGTTCGGCAGTTCGATGCCGATCGCGTTGCGACCCGGCACGACGGCGACGCGGGCAGCGATCGCGCTCATCGAACGGGCAATATCGTCGGCAAGGCCGATGACGCGAGACGACTTGATGCCAGGCGCAGGTTCCAGTTCGTAAAGCGTGACGACCGGACCGGGACGAACGTGGATGATCTCGCCCTTGACGCCGAAATCCTCGAGCACGCCCTCGAGCATGCGCGCATTCTGTTCCAGCGCGTCGGCAGATAGTGTTGAATCTCGCACGACATTCTTCGGTTCCGCGAGAAGGTGCATCGACGGAAGCTGGAAGCCCTCGGGACGAATGAACGATCCCTGCTGCTCCCGTTCGAGACGCGCACCAGGTTTCGGCCGCGCCGGAGGCTGCACGACGCGCGGTTCCGCGCGCCCGGTCGCCTTGGCCGGAGCGCGAATCATCCAGTCATCGTCATCAGGCAGGATATCGGCCGGCCGCGGCGGCATGTCGTCGAACGGCAGATCGTCGTCATCGTCATCATTGTTCAACGAAATGGACGGCGTAGAAACAATGCGGCGCTGCGAGGCAGCGCGCGGCTCCATTGATGGCTCCATGCGATCGCCGCGCCCGGCCGGCGCCTTTGCGCGAACCGGTTCGTTCAGCTTGCCAAACTCGTCGTCGTTGAAGTCGTACGGCGACTCGAAATCATCCTGCCGGCGCTTGCGCGGACCCATGCCGAGCAGCCGGCGCATTCGGGCCTGGCTCATGTACCAGGCGTGCGTCAGCGCACCGAAGGCAAGCCAGCCGCCTTCATCGTCATCTTCATCTTCGTCGCCGACCGAGCGCAGCTTGGAGCGAGTGCTTGCGTAGGCTTCCTCGGCCTCCTCTTCATCGTCCTCGCTGCGACCGACGATGCCGGCAGCAAACAGCATCATCCAGACGGTCGGGACAGCGAACACGCAACCGACGGCGGTCGCAAAAGCGCCCGTCGGATAGGCACCGACGAACAAGGCAGGAAACCGCAGGATCATATCGCCAATAACGCCGCCGATGCCATTCGGGATCGGCCAGGTGAGTGGTGGCGGGAAGCAGCCAATAACGGCGGAGGAGAGCACGGAACCCAAGCCCCAAGCTGCGGCGCGCGCGGGAATGCGGCTGAAACGCCTGCCTGAGATCAGAGCGAGAGCCCAAGCGACAACCGGCAGAAGCGCCACGACACTGGCCAGGCCAAAGAATTGCATGGCGATGTCGGCGAACGCGGCGCCGCCATAACCCAGGATGTTCGTCGGTTGGTTCCCGGTCGCATAGGAATAGCTCGGGTCCGCGACGTTCCAGGTCGCGAGCGCTGCGACCGCCAATGCGAGCAGCAGGAAGATGGCGAAGCCAAAAAGGGTCTGCGCCTGCCGGAACATGAAACCCGAGAGGGAAAAACGGTCCGGCCGGCCATCCATTGCTGGCGATGTGCTTCTTGCCATGTGTGTACCCGTCCAATGCGTGAGAGCGTTCGAATCGCCAAGCGTCTGCGCTCAGTACCTTCGCCCCACCTAATCAGAGGACAGTTAAAGCGGTATTAACCATGCCGCCCCCACATCTTGCAGCGGAAAATAAAAAAGCCCGAACCTATGGAGGTCCGGGCCAAGAGCGGTCTATTCGGATGAATAGGCCGCGACGGGCTGTTCAGCGGCGCCGGCTTGCGCCAGCGCCGCAATGCCTTGATTACGCGTGGTAAGCGGCTTCGCCGTGGGTCGAAAGGTCGAGACCTTCGCGCTCGGCTTCAACAGAGACGCGCAGACCGATAACGACATCAACGATCTTGTAGAGGATCAGGGAACCGATACCCGACCATGCGATCGTTGTCAGGACGCCCTTCAGCTGAGCGAAGACCTGCGTCGCCGTGCCCGGATAGCCGGCGGCGAAATCGGCCGTCGAGTAATCGACAATGCCTGCGCCGCCGAGTGCCGGGTTGACCAGGATACCGGTGCCGATGGCGCCGAGGATACCACCGATGCAGTGAACACCGAAGACATCGAGCGAGTCGTCGTAGTTGAACTTGTTCTTCACGACGTCAACGAAGAAGTAGCAGACCGGCGAGACGATGAGGCCGAGAACGATCGAACCCATTGGGCCGGCGAAGCCAGCTGCCGGGGTAACGGCAACGAGACCAGCGACAGCGCCCGAAGCTGCACCGAGCATTGAAGCCTTGCCGCGGGTGAAGTTTTCAACGAGGCACCAGGACACAGCGGCAGCAGCCGTTGCGACAAAGGTGTTGATCATCGCGAGCGAGGCGTAGGCATTTGCTTCGAGGTTCGATCCGGCATTGAAGCCGAACCAGCCGACCCACAGAAGCGAAGCACCGACCATCGTGAGGGTCATGGAGTGCGGTGCCATGATTTCCTTCTTATAGCCCGTGCGCTTGCCGAGCATGATGGCGCCGATCAGACCGGCAATACCGGCATTGATGTGGACGACCGTGCCGCCGGCGAAGTCGAGCGCTCCGTAGGAGAAGATCAGGCCAGACGGCGAAGTGTAGGAGCTTGGGCCACCCCAGAACCAGACCATGTGTGCCATCGGAAAGTAGACGAAAGTGACCCACAGAACCACGAACAGCATGACGGCCGAGAACTTGATGCGCTCGGCAAAGGCGCCGACGATCAGGGCTGGCGTGATGCAGGCGAAGGTCATCTGGAAGCAAACGAAGGTCAGCTCGGGAATTGCAACGCCCTTCGTAAAGGTCTCTGACAGGGTGGTCGTGTCGACGCCTGCAAGGAATGCCTTCGAGAAGCCGCCGACGAAGCTGTTGAGCGAACCGCCGTCCGTAAAGGCCAGCGAATAGCCGTAGGTAACCCAGATGATCATGACCACGGCCGTGATCATGAAGACCTGCATGAGAACGGAAAGCATGTTCTTGGCGCGGACGAGGCCACCGTAGAACAGGGCGAGGCCCGGAATTGTCATCAGCAGGACAAGCACGGTGGAGATGAGCATCCACGTGTTGTCGCCCTTGTCGACCGTCATCGCAGGAGCAGCAGCGACGGCAGCAGGCGCAGCGGTCGTGGCGGCATCCTGCGCGAAGGCGGCAACCGGCGCGAGCAGCGCGGCAGGCGCAGCAGCAAGCCGCGCATATGTGGAGGAAAATTTCGAGATTGACATTGAAAGAGGCTCCCTTGCTCTGCCGCTCTTACAGCGCTTCTGTGTCGGTTTCGCCGGTGCGGATGCGCACGGCATGGTCGATCGAATAAACGAAGATCTTGCCATCGCCGATCTGGCCGGTCTTGGCGGATGACACGATGGCCTCAACGGCCTTGTCGACGAGTTCGGAAGCAACCGCGATTTCGATCTTGAGCTTCGGCAGGAAGCTCACCGCATATTCAGTGCCGCGATAAATCTCAGTATGCCCCTTCTGGCGCCCGTAGCCCTTCACTTCGGTCACGGTCAGGCCCTGGATGCCGATCGCCGTGAGGGCTTCGCGCACCTCGTCCAGCTTGAACGGCTTGATAATGGCCATCACAATTTTCATCTGGTTTCCCATCCTTCGTTATCCTCGGCGCGGAGCCGACTCTCCTTGCCGCTGACGTTCACGAACAGCGACCGGGGATATACATTCAAGGAGCGTGCCAGATTCCCACGAGGAAGCTAACCTATTGAAATATAATGGTTATATAAAGCGGCACTAATAAACAGGCAAATGACTGCCCGATAATCGCTCAAAAAATACCCAAATGAACAAATGTGCCTACAATTTATTCATTTGCCCTTTTACGAATCAGCCCCTCCTGCGCCACCGACGCAATCAGGGTACCGTCCCTCGTAAACAAGCTACCGCGAGTGAGGCCCCTCGCGCCGGAAGCCGAAGGACTGTCCTGCGTATAAAGAAGCCAATCGTCGAGTTTGGTTGGCCGATGGAACCACATCGAGTGATCGAGGCTCGCAACCTGGATCGTCTGATCGAAGATCGACGTTCCATGCGGATAAAGCGATGTATCGAGCAGGGTCATGTCGGAAAGATAAGCCAGGATCGCCGCCTGATAATAGCGATCGTCGGGAACCGGCCCCGTCGCCCGCACCCAGACATGCTGAACCGGATCGAGCTTCTCATCCGAGAAATAATGCGTCAGCGATATCGGCCGGATCTCGATCGGCCGTTCACGCTCCCAATATTTGCGAATCGGTGCCGGCGCGTTGGCAAGAAACTGTGCTGCGATCTGCCGTTCATCGAGCAGCTTCTCAGGAGCGGGAACATCCGGCATGAGGATCTGGTGGCCGAAGCCGGGCTCCTCGATCTGGAATGAGGCAGAGAGAGCGAATATCGCCTCTCCATGCTGGATGGCGACGGCGCGGCGTGTATTGAAACTCGACCCATCGCGAATCCGCTCGACCTGATAGACGATCGGCACCGAAGGATCGCCAGGGCGCATGAAATAGGCGTGCAGCGAATGTACAATGCGGTCGCGCGCCACCGTGCGCTGTGCTGCCATCAGCGCCTGCGCGATCACCTGACCGCCAAAAACACGCTGCCAACCAACCTGCGGGCTGCGTCCACGAAAGATGTCGACCTCGATCGGTTCAAGGTCCAGCGTGGAAAGCAGCGTCTCCATCGCAGTCGGTTTTTCGGTGTCACGCGTCATTTTGTTTAGCTCCGGACGGTAGGAAGTGCGGCAGCGATGATCTATATAGATCAATACGATATTCACAAGAAACGGAACGGAACTCCATGCGGGACATGCTGGTTGTAGGCGCGGGTTATGTCGGTCTTTCCGCGGCCGTAGCGGTCAAGCAGGCAGCACCTCATCTCGATATCGTGGTCGTCGAGGCAGCACCTGCGGGCGTCTGGCAGAAGGACATGCGTGCCTCGGCGATTATCGCCGCCGCCACCCGGATGCTCGAGGTTTTCGGCATCTGGGATGAGATCGAGCCCGAGGCGCAGCCGATCACCAAGATGATCGTTACCGATTCGAAAACCGCAGATCCCGTACGGCCGGTTTTCCTGACCTTCGATGGCGAAGTGGAGGATGGACGGCCCTTCGCGCACATGATTTCGAATGTCACGCTCGTCCGGGCGCTGCGGGGCGCATGCGAGCGCCTTGGCATCGAAATTCACCACGGCTTCAGCGCAACCGGTCTCTCCGTGGAAGATACGCACGCAACCGTCACCGCCTCGGATGGCAGCGTGTTGGAAGCCCGACTTGTTGTCGCCTGCGACGGCGTCCGCTCACACTTAAGGGATCTGGCAGGCATCAAGACCGTGTCCTGGGACTATGGTCAGTCGGGAATTGTCACAACAGTCGAGCATGAGCGTCCGCATCACGGCTGCGCCGAAGAGCATTTCCTTCCGTCTGGCCCGTTTGCGATCCTGCCGCTGAAAGGAAACCGCTCTTCGCTCGTCTGGACGGAGCCAACGCCGGAAGCAAACCGTCTGGTCACGTCCGACGATCTCATCTTTGAAGAGGAACTGGAGCGCCGCTTCGGTCACAAGCTTGGCACGTTGAGAACTGTCGGTGACAAGCGCGCCTTCCCGCTCGGATTGACGCTGGCGCGGGCATTCGTCGCTCCGCGTGTGGCGCTCGCCGGCGATGCGGCTCACGGCATCCATCCGATTTCCGGCCAGGGCCTGAACCTCGGCTTCAAGGATGTCGCAGCCCTTGCCGAAACCGTTGTCGAGGCCGACCGGCTTGGCCTTGATATCGGCTCGATCAACATTCTCGAGCGCTATCAGGCATGGCGCCGCTTTGACACCTTCCGTATGGGCGTCACGACCGACGTACTCAATCGGCTCTTCTCGAATGACCTGGCGCCGCTGCGCATCGCCCGCGATTTCGGCCTCGGCATCGTCGATCGGCTTCCCGGCCTGAAGTCGTTCTTCATCGGCCAGGCGGCCGGCACCACAGCCAAGGACAATCCTCGCCTGCTCGCAGGACAGACGATCTAGTCAGTCGTCCAGTCCACGGGCCTCCGAGACCAGCATGATCGGAATGCCATCACGGATCGGATAGGCGAGGCGCGCCTTCTCCGACACGAGTTCATTGTGCTCGCGGTCATATGTTAGCCGACCCTTTGTCAGGGGGCATACCAACAGTTCGAGAAGCTTCGGATCAACGCGGCTGAGTTTTTCGTCCATGAATCCGTTTTACTGCAGAACGGTGTCCGAGTCACCGAAGACACGCGCCAGCACGATCTCGGTGATCGCGATCAGCGTTTCCGCTCGTGTCTTTAGGTCGGGCGCCTCCAGGAGCGCCTGCTTCTCGGCAGGCCCGAAGGGTGACATCATTGCCAGCGAATTGACGAGCGTCAGGTTGCTGGCGCGCTCGACGCTTTCCCAATCGGCCTCGAGCTTGTTTGCATCGAGATAGGCCTTGAAAGCAGCCAGAAGCGCGGCGCGATCGACAGCGTCCTCCTCATCGCGTGCCGAGAGATCGGCAATGAACGGTGCTATGCGGAAGGTCCGGAACGGATTGTGCGTCTCGCGCTCCTCTAGAAGGCGAAAACGGCAGATGCCGGTGAGGGAAACGATGTAGCGACCATCCCCTGTTTCGGCGAAGGATGTAATGCGTCCAAGGCAGCCAACCGGGGCCAGAACCTCGCCCTGCCCTTCCTGGTCCCCCAACGCGGGCTGGACCATGCCGATCAGTCGATTTCCCGACAAAGCGGCGTCGAACATCGCGAGATAACGCGGCTCGAAGATATTGAGGGGTAGCTGGCCTGTGGGCAACAGAAGCGCACCGCCAAGCGGAAAGACAGCGATCGTGTCGGGCAGATCACCGGGCTTTAAGTATCGTGCATTCCCCACTTGCATAGAGACTGGTCCTGCGTCACCCGCGGGCGCGACAGGATGCGCCCGCACAATCGGGAATGTGGGGCCCGCCCCCGAAAACGCAAGGGCGGGCGATCGAAACTTGAAGCCCGAATTACGAAAATAGCATGGCCGAGAGCTTGCGCCGTGCCGAAACCGTCGCAGGATCCTTGAAGCCCCAGACGTCGAAGAACTGCAGCAGTTGCCGGCGAGCGCCATCGTCGTCGAAAGCGCGGTCCTTGCGCATGATATAAAGCAGATGCTCTGCCGATTCTTCGCGCCGACCCTCGACGTTGCGGATTTTGGCAAGCTTCAGGCGGGCCTCATGATCGTCGGGATTTCGCGCTAGGTCCTGCTCCAGAGCGACGGGATCACCAAGCTTGCGCGCCTCCTCGATCTGATCGAGCTTCGTCGATACAGCCTGGATCGCCGGGTCCTTCGCCATCTCCTCAGGCAGGTCAGTCAGCGCCTCGCGCGCACGCTCGTGCTGGTTTGCGGCAATCATGCATTCGGCCATTCCCGCCAAAGCCTTCGCATTCTCGGGATCGGCCTGCATGACGGCGCCGTAAAGCTGTGCGGCACCATTGATATCGCCCGATGCCAACAACTCGTTCGCCTCCTTGAGGACGCCTTCGATTTCGGCCGCCTGGTCGGCGCCGGCCGGACCGGCGATCCGATCGATGAACTGGTTGATCTGGCTCTCCGGCACAGCGCCCATGAAACCATCGGCGGGACGACCGCCGACGAAGGCGATTACGGCCGGAATCGACTGGATACCAAGCTGGCCTGCGATCGACGGATGGTCATCGATGTTCATCTTGACCAGCTTGACGCGCCCTTGCGCTTCATTGACGACCTTTTCCAGCACTGGGGTCAGCTGCTTGCAGGGACCACACCACGGTGCCCAGAAATCGACCAGAACCGGCTGGTTGCGAGATTCCTCGATGACATCCTTCGCGAAATTCGCGGTCGTCGTATCCTTGATGTAACCGCCCGCGCCCGCAGCCGGGGCCGCCCCATAATTCGCCGTTGCCGTCATCTGGCCAAAGGAATTGCTGTAAGGATTGTCGTTGCCGCTCATGGATATCTCCCGCCGTGCCGGTCAGCCGGCTTTTCTAGCGCTAAAATCGTATGTCAGGACGTCACTTTCAAGACAAGCGGCTTATGTCCCGTCGCTTCCATAAAGCGAATAAGATCTCCGCTTGCAATCGAAGTCGTTGCATCATTGGACAGTGGGTGGCAATTGATGATCTCGTCCTTCATCAGATCGGCATCGAGAACGAACGTCACATTTCCACCGGTGTCATTGATGGCCCCAAAGGCCGTGACCGAACCGGGCGCAACCCCAAGATACTCCATCAGCCTTTCCGGCTTTCCGAAGGAGACCTTGCTGGCGGCGCCGATCAGCGTGTGCACCGTCTTCAGATCTACAGTCGCATTTTCTTCAACCGTCAGCAGGAAGAACTGATCCTTTTTGTCTTTGACGAAGAGGTTTTTCGTGTGGCCGCCGGGGATCTCGTCACGCAGTGCGACCGATTCGGCAACCGTAAAGACAGGCGCATGGTTTTTGGTGCTGTGCTTGATATCCAAGCCATCAAGAAAGGCAAAAAGGTCGTCTCTCGTCTTCGGCGTCTCGTCGGTCATCGGAAAATCCATGCGGTCGGGAAAGTGGATGCATGCCTGATTACGTCCCGCCATCATCTTTTGCAACGCTCCCGGTCGACGCTTTGCCCTGCATTTGCGGCACTTCCGATGTCTCCGAACGAGGCAGGCAAATTTTTCTTCGAATTTCCGTCATTTCCCTGTTGCATTTGAAAATCGTTTGGGCGATATAGCGCCCGTCGCCGCAAGGTGGCGCCCACGGTCCTCACAACTACCCCGGACCGATGCGGATTGAGCGGGTGTAGCTCAGGGGTAGAGCACAACCTTGCCAAGGTTGGGGTCGAGGGTTCAAATCCCTTCGCCCGCTCCAAATTTCCTTCTAACAAGTGATCTTTTTTCAGGCTTTGGCCTGACGATCGCTTGTGTTTTCAAGACATTAGAAATGCGTGCTGGGGCTTGGCGAGATCGCCGGGCAGCAAAAACCCGACGTTCGGCCGCGCCAAAGTCGTCGGTTCTCGGATCTCGAAAAACGGCCAGCGGAATTTAGTTGCGAGGCGATGTCCAGGCATCCTCCGCGCCTTTCTTGGTTGGGGCGGTTTCGCGCTCGTCACCACGCTCGGCATTGCCGCGATCCGCTTCACCTTGCCGGTCGGCGATGTAGGGTGCGAGCATTTGCTCCAAATGAGCTGCGGTCAGACCTGCTGCAAAACTTCTCACCTCATCCCTCCGACTGTTTACGCTTTGTAAACACTTAGCGGCTGTGAGCGGTGATCGAAACGGCTCGATCGAACTCTCCACGTGCTTTTGTTCCAGATGAGCGTTGGCCCCGAAGCTAGGGCATTGCGACGCCGAGCCGCTCGGCATGGGACGCGAGCGATGCCATGATGTTGGAGTGCAGGGCGACCCCATCCGCCAGGGCAGAGCGTTTGCGCGCCAGGCCGTTTTCCCCGGGCAGCCGAACGCGGGCAACGCCGGGTCGCGGCGGATTGCTGCGACACGCATCGGCGAGCCAGCCGGTCTGCCGCAGAAAGGCATCGCGACCCCCAAATGCGTCAGGATCGAAAACCTGGACGGTGACAGCAGCATTGGTACCCTTCAGCCCGTCGACGCGGCCAAGCCCTGAAAGACCTTGGGTGAAGGCTTCGACATGAAGCGCCATGCCATAGCCCTTCTGGCCATGATCGAGCCCTCCGACCGGCATAAGCGTGCCACCGCGTTCGATCACTCGCGGATCACGGCTGGGCTCGCCGTTCTCGTCCATCAGCCACGCATGATCATATTGTCGGCCCTCGCGGACCAGACGTTGCGCCATGTTGACCGTCGTGATCGAGGCGCTGATATCGATCAGGATCGGATCGCCGGGCGTCGGAATGCCATGGGCGACGGGATTCGGCGTGTAGATGCCCTTTCGCCCGCCGAAGGGCGCGACCTGCGCCCCCGATGGACTGGAACTTGCGATGCTGACCATATAGCCGCGATCGGTCGCGATGGTGAGATATGCGGCAAGGCAACCGATGTGATGGCTGTCGGCGATTGCGATCGTCGCCGTGCCGTAGGTCGCCGCACGCTCGCAGGCAAGCTTCACCGCCTCCGATGTCAGCCAGGCACCGGGCAGGCGCTGCCCCTGCCACGCAATGGCCGGCCCGCGGTCGGAGACCACCTCCGGCAGACCTTCGCGCTTCATCACGCCATCGGCGATACTTTGGAGATACCAGCCGGCCAATGCCAAACCATGCGTCGTGTGTCCCATCAGATCGGCTTCGAGGAGATAGTGGGCGACGGCGGCCGCTTTCTCCTCCTCGAGCCCGGCAGCGGCAAACACCGCCCGTGCAAATTGGCGCAGCCTATCCGGCGCATAGCGGATGTCGGATGTCCCGCCCATGGCTTACTCCATTATTTGCCGGCACCGGGCCGCCGGGTCAGCGCGCCAGAAAGCGCGGGTGAAGCGTCACACCGTCGAGCGCGGCAAGCACGTTCTCGGCCGACATGATGGAAACGGCGCGTTTCGCGTCGAGCGTCACGCCCGCGACATGTGGCGTGACGAGCGTGTTCGAAAGCTCTAACAGGGGATTGTCGATGCCCGGCGGCTCGACGGCGAAACTGTCGAGACCGGCTCCGGCGAGGTGCCCATCTTCGAGGGCAGCGACCAATGCCTTCTCATCGACGACTTCGCCCCGCGCCGTGTTGATCAGGAACGCACCTTGTTTCATCAGGCCGATGCGGCGGGCGTCGATCAGGTCTTGCGTCTCAGGTGTCAACAGTGCAAACTGACGATATCGGAGTCCGCAAGAAGCGTATCGAGATCTGTTTCGCGGCTGACCTCATCGCCAAAGGCGCTGTCCGGCGCGTGCGGATCGAAGGCTGAGACGCTCATGCCGATCGCGCCGGCCATTTTCGCCAGCGTCTGGCCGATGAAGCCGAAACCGACGAGGCCAAGCCGCTGGCCGCGCAGCTCGCGTCCCTTGTACTGGTTCTTGTCCCAGATGCCGTCCCGGATCAGCGCGTCCTGGCGCGGCAGATCCTTGACCAGCGCCATGATCAGCGCGAGCGCATGCTCGGCAACGGAGTGCCCGTTGCTGCCCGTAGCCATCGACACCGGAATGCCGAGCGCAGTGGCTGCCTTCACATCGATGTCATTCGTCCCGACGCCGTGCTTGGCGATGTGCCGGAGCTTTCCGCCCGCCTGCATTTCCTCCGAACTAAGAAGATCGGCCAGCAATCGCACGATGACGGCATCCGGTCGGTGGGCCTTCATTGTTTCGATAACGGCTTGCCGGTCGATATAGGGCGGTGTGGCAATGACGCTTGCTCCGGCCTCTTCCAGAAGCGAGCGACCTTCCGGCGCCAGTTCGCCACCGAGAATGACAACAGTCTTTTCCATCGCTCATTTCCTCCAACGAGCAAAGCGGCAGGCGGCGCAACGCTGCGCCGCTGACAATGCAACAAGCACCCGAAGCGTTAAGCCGCCCGTCGGCGTGGAGACCGCGCCATCAGCCGCGCATAGGCAATGGCCGAGAGCATATTCACGTGGTTGGCCTTGCCCGTTCCGGCAATATCGAAGGCCGTCCCGTGGTCGACCGACACGCGATCGATCGGCAAGCCGAGCGAGACGTTGACCGCCGTGTCGAAGGCAATGAGCTTGATCGGGATATGGCCTTGATCGTGATACTGCGCGATGACGAGATCGAAGGCGCCGTTATAGGCACGGGCAAAGACCGTATCCGCCGAGATCGGACCAACGACATCGATCCCCTTCGCCTGCGCCAGCTCGACGGCCGGGGCCAGGAACTCGGTATCCTCGGTGCCAAACAGACCGTTTTCGCCGCAGTGCGGATTGAGGCCCGCGACCGCAATGCGCGCCTTCTTGCCAAGGCGCATGAAGTGGTTGTGGCCTGCCTCGATCGTCGCCAGCACGCGCTCGGTCCTCGCGCGCTCGATCGCGCCCTTCAGCGAAATATGGGTCGAGACATGGATGGTGTTCAGCCGCTCCGAGGCGAGCAGCATGAACGAGCTCTTGGAGCCCGTCAGGTGCGCCAGCAGGCCGGTGTGACCATCATAGTGGTGGCCAGCAAGGTTCATTGCTTCCTTATTGATCGGCGCGGTGACGATGACATCGGCGTCGCCCGACATCGCAAGATCGACCGCGCGGCTGATGTAGCGAACCGAGGCATCGCCCGCCACGGGGCTCACCTTGCCGATCTCCGGTAACGGTGCGCCGAGGTCCACCTCGTCGACGGCAATCTTGCCGGCGACCGCTGCATCCGCCGGCGCAAAGGAAAGTCCGGTTGCTGCCGTTCGATTGGCGCGCTCGAGCGCCTCCGTGTTACCGACGATGACGAAATCGCGCCGCTCCTGTTCCGGCATCGTGGCGAGCGCCTTGACGATCACCTCGGGGCCGACGCCCGCCGGATCGCCGAGCGTCACGGCGACTTTCGCATTTCTGTCCATCACTCACGGTCCTCTTTGAATGGAAGCGCGCCTTAGAAGGCGGCTTCGTAGATCGAGCGGATATCGGCGCGCGACAGGTCGCGCGGATTATTGTCGAGCAGGCGGCGGATGGCAAAGGCATCCTCGGCCATCGCATCCAGATCGCTTTCCGGAACGCCGAGGCAGGAGAGTTTCATCTCAATCCCGAGTTCGGCGCAGAAGGAGTAGGCGGCATCGAACACCGACGCGATCTCGTCGGAGGTCTCGCGACCAAGCGCGTCCATGACGGCACGGGTCTTTGCGGGCACGGCCGGGGTGTTGAATGCGAGAACATGCGGAAAGATCAGGGCGTTTGCCGCGCCATGCGCGACATGCCAGCGTGTACCGAGCGGATAGGCGAGTGCATGGCCGCCAGCCGTATTGACCGGGCCAAGACAGAAGCCGCCATAGAGCGAGGCAAGCGACAGGCCCGCACGCGCCTCGGCGTCGGATCCGTCCTTGACCGCCCGCGCGAGATACTTTCCGACCAACCGCGTACCCTCGATGGCGTAGAGATCAATCATCGGATGCGCCTTGCGATTGGTGAATGCCTCGACACAATGTGCCATGGCATCGACGCCCGTCGCTGCGGTCGTGCGCGCAGGCACGCTGAAGGTAAGCGCCGGGTCGACAACCGCGATATCGGCCAACATGTGCATGCTTTCGACGGCGAGCTTCGCCATCGTCTTCGGGTCTGTGACCAGAGCTCTGATGCCGGCCTCGCTTCCCGTGCCTGATGTGGTCGGCACCTGCGCCAGAGCAACGCGGCGCGGTCCGTGGACCTTGTTCGGTCCTACGACGTCATGAAGCGTTTGCGATGAGCCGGCGAGAACAGCTGCGAGCTTGGCAAGATCCATGGCGCTCCCGCCGCCGAAGCCGACCACAAGCTGCGCATCCGCCGCGTTCGCCGCCGCCAGCACCTTGTCGAGATTGGTAATGTCGGGCTCGGGCGTCACATCGGCAAACACCGTGACCTCACCCTTGAGGGCAAGCGCATCGACCCGCGTCGCATTGAAGGCGTCGGAAATGACGAGAGTCCGGCGATAACCCTTCTCGCCGGCCCACTTGCCGAGCCGCTCCGCCGTACCGACACCGAACTCGATCAGATGCGGCCGAACGATTGTGATAGGCGAATCCAAGCTAACCACCGGACCAGTCCTCCCCTGCAAGTGCTAGCGACACATCAGGTCGCAAAAGATGTAAATTTGTTATACAATGATCGTGTATTTGGCAAGCGACACATTCGATAGTGTCGAAATAAATCGCATTTCTCCTCGAAACCATCGCAGGAAAGAAGATACATTGCATAAGCTAACATATTGAAATTGATTATAACACTCATGCGATCCGTTGTTTGGCGGCGCCGAGAGAGCCAGCACCGAATCGTCGGAAGTAGGGCGCAAAAGTTGTCAAAAAAAACACGCAATCCAACGCGTTTCATGCTCTGATGAAGCCGGGTCGGATCGATGAGGTTCACAACTGACAACCTGTGAAGGCGTCAGGCAATCATATCCGCCGAAAGCCGGACGTATTTGATGGCTCGGCGATAGTAGGTATAGGCGATGTGCACGGCGCCATCTGGTCCCTGGACAATCGAAGGGTAGGAAAACTCGCGATTCACCGAGTCCTTCGAGTTGTTGCTCAGGCAATATCCATCGCCGGTATCGAGGTCGATACGACGTGGGAAGCTTGCGCCGCCGTCGTTGGAGAAGGCGAGACTGAGCGGGGCGCGGGGAACGCCCCAGACGGCCTTGCGGCGCTCGATCGCCGGTGCCGACGCCGCCTTGATCTCATCGTCACCTTCGATCTCATCGTAGAGCGAAAGGCGCCGAGCGTCCGACATCGACGCATTGGAATGGTTATAAACCATTGCTATCACGCCGTTTTTGAGCTTTGTCGCCTGAATTGACGAGTTGTTGTTCGGCAGATCGATCGGCTGCGGCACACTCCAGTGCTCGCCGCCATCACTCGAGCGACTGCACAAGACGGATTCGGCGAACCGATTTCGATAGAAGGCGACAAGGTTGCCATCGTCTGTCGGAACGATGTTCATATGGACCGCCCCAATGCTATCAGGGACCTCGGTCATAGCCCAACTCTCACCTTGGTCGCGGGAGATCAGCACGCCTGCCGTGTCCACGTCGCCAGTCCAGCGCTCGCCGGGCAATCCGATGCAGCGAAAGACCGGCAGGAGCCAAGCGCCGGCCTTGTTGACGATGATCGGCTGGCGAACAAAGGTGCCTGGGATGTCGCAGAGAAGGCGGACCTCTCCGAAGGTTTTGCCGCCATCCTCGGAGGTCCGACATTTGACAACAGAACCATCCTGATTCCCCGAGGTCTGCGAGGTGTAAAGCAGCCAGACTTTTCGATCTGGAGCCGTGAAAATCAGCGGATTCTGCTCGGATTTGGTCGGGTCGTCGGACATTTTCTCCGGCTGCGACCAAACATTGGCATCCGGGGCAAGCCGCGACATGTAAATGGAAATGTCGCCCATCCCCTCCATCGTGCCGCCAAACCAAACGCAGGTGAGCGTCCCGCCAGGCAGAAAGGCGAGGTTGGCGGCATGGTTCTGGATGCAAGGGGAGGGCAGATAGGCATCTGCGCGCCCCCTTTCGTTCGCGTTCGCGACGATCTCTCCGGTCATCAGCGCCGGAACGGCCTCGGCTGGCAAAGCTGTGGAACTCATGGTCGCGCTCCCTACGGCAGCTTGGCGTAGGCTTCGGAAAGCGCGACGTAGTCGGCATCGCTGATCGGCATCAGCGGCGCACGCGTGCGCTTCCAGGCAGCGTTGCCGGTCTTCAGCCCGACCATGGCCTTGATGGTCGGGATCTGCACGTAGGAATTGGAAAGCGTTCTATAGGCGTTGATGCGAGCCTGGGCGGCCTCGACGGCGCCGGCCTGCGTCTCGTCATGCACCTTGTCGTATACGGTTCGCAGCGAATTCGCGACGAGATTGGAGGTTGCCGTGATGCAGCCCGCACCTCCGGCCTTCAGCAGCGGCAAGAGCAGCGGATCGGCGCCCGCCAACACGGAGAAGCCCGGATAAGCTCCGATGATCGCCTGCATGTTATTGAAATCGCCGGCCGATTCCTTGATCCCGACGACAGTGTCGGGGAAGGCTTCTATCAATCGCCCGATCAGCGGAATCGAAAGCGGAACGCCCGAAACCTGCGGGATGTGGTAGAGAATGACCTGCAGCCGGGCGTCGGCGATCTTTTCCAGGACCTGCGAGTAGGCGGCGAATAATCCGTCGTCGGAGACTCCCTTGTAGTAGAAGGGCGGCAGCATCACGACCTTCGTCACGCCGAGCGAAAGGGCGTGCTTGGTCAATTCGACGGTTTCAGGAATGGCAACGACACCCGTCCCCGGGAGCAGCTTGTCGGCCGGCACGCCCGCCTTGAGCGCTGCCTCGAGAATTGCACGGCGCTCGCTCGAGGAGAAAGAGTTTGCTTCCCCCGTCGTGCCCAGCAGGGCGATGCCGTGGCACCCTTCCTGCAACAGTCGCTGGCAGTGCTCGGTGAAAAGGCTGAGATCCGGGGTGCCATCCGCATTGAGTGGCGTCGCGGCCGCGCTAAATACGCCTGTAATCTTGTGATTGCTCATATCGTCCTCCTCGGATGAACGCCGCGAAAAAAGCGGCAGCGACCGGAAATCCGGCCCGCAAGATGGCGTTTTCTTCATCCCCTGAAGCTTTGTTGTCAATATGACAATACAGAGAGCGTCAGTTGTGATTTTTTAACATGTTGAAAAAACTAAAGAAAATATTTCGTTCGTTTTGCCGAGAGCGCCATCGATTAATTTATGTTGACATATTTACATTATCGAGCGAGTGTCTGCGCCATGTCGTGACGCACTTTCGGGAACAGAGTGAAAGTGGTGCCGTCACTGATTTTGTCATGGGAGGACACGATGACTGATCGGAATGAAGGGAATATTGCGCAGAAAGCGCAGATGTCGCGTCGCGACGCGTTGAAGCTTGGCCTCGCCGCCGGCGTCGGCCTCACAATCTTCGGCATGAATGCTCGCATCGTGCTGGCCGATGACGGTCAGGTGTTGAAGGTTGCCAATCCGGCCTTCAACCAGGATTGGTCGCCGTTGCGCGGTGGCGGCGTTCCGTTCCGCTGGAACTCGATCTGGTGGGCCTCGCCGATGTATTTCGACAGCGAAGGCAAGATCAAGCCATACGTCTTCACCAGCTGGGAGTCGCCAGACAACAAGGTCTGGACCTTTAAGATCGATCCCAAGGCTGTCTTCTCGGATGGCAGCAAGATCACCTCGGCTGATGTCAAGGGATCCTGGGAAGTGGCCTCCATGCCCAACACCAAGAGCCAGCGTGCCGACCAGGTACTGAGCAAGGTTCAGGGTTACAAGGAAATCGGCGCCGGTTCCGGCAACGAACTGACGGGCGTCGCCACGCCTGACGAAGGCACCGTCGTTGTGACGCTGGCGGAAGCCGACCCGATCTTCTTCATGCGCCTTGCCAACCATATCGCACCGATCACCAAGGCCGCGCAGTCTCGTGGTAGTGACGGCGAGGAAGTGGCGGACTGGTACAAGCCCGACAGCAGCGCCGTCTATTCCGGCCCGTTCAAGCTGACGAGCATCGACATCGACGCCGGCAAGCTGGTGTTCGAGCCGAACGAGAACTTCTTCGGGCCTAAGCCGAAGCTCGCGCGCATCGAAATCACCTCGATCGAAGACAACGTCACCGCGACGTCGCTCATCAAGTCCGGCGAGTTCAACGCACATACGGAACTGGTCACCTCGACGATTATCCAGGACCTCGGCCCCGAATTCTCCGCCGGTCCGCTGATCCCGACCAGCCAGCACTTCTGGTTCAACGTCACCCGCGCACCGATGGACGATCCGAAGGTTCGCCAGGCATTGATCATGGCGATCGATCGCGACGGCCTCTTCAAGGCTTCCTATCCTGACGGTCCGCACAAGAAGGCCGACCAGATCCTGAATTCCGTTCCCGGCGCCGAAAATTCCGGCTTCGAGCCCTATCCGTACGATCCGGCCGCGGCAAAGAAGCTGCTTGCCGAATCGACCTACGGTGGTCCGGAGCGCCTGCCGAAGATCCTCTTCGTCGGCATTTCCGCCCCGGCTATCGAGGCTGCGGCCCAGTTCATTGCCGAGCAGTGGCGCCAGAACCTCGGCATCACGGCCGTCGACATGAAGCCGCAGCAGGACTCCTATGCCGGTCCGGACCAGAACGCCGTCCAGATCTTCCGCGACGACGTCGGCACTCGTGTTCCCGATGCCGTTTCCTATCTCGCCGGCTGCATCGCCTCGACCTCGTCGAACGCGCAGAACAAGCTTGGCGGCTACAAGAACGACAAGGTCGATGCGGCACTTGCCGAAGCGGCAACGAAAGCCGTCGATGATCCGCAGCGCGTCAAGCTCGCCCAGGATGCCCAGAAGGCATTCCGCGACGATTGGGCATTCATTCCGTGGTATTCTCAGGCGATGTCCCGCTGGGCCACCAAAGAGGTCAAGGGAATGGAGAAGAACCTCGACTGGCAGGTCGTGGCGCCCTGGGACATTTCGATCGGCTGAGCCGGCACGAAACTCTGAAACAGATAGCCCTCTGGCATATTAGCAACCGCGCGAAGACCGCAAGGCCTTCGCGCAAGTTTCAAGAAGACATCGCATGTCCGCCTTGACGCGGAAGGTGTCTGCCAACCGGTGGGAGATGACCTTGCTACGCTACGTGCTGACCCGGTTTGCCATCTGGATTCCGTCCGTGCTGATCGTGATGCTGGCCGTCTACGCGCTGGCTTTCTACGGCGCCGGCGATCCAATCAAGTTGATCTTTCTGCGCGCACCCGGCGATGTCGCCTACAATCCGCAGCGCATCGAAGCCATCCGCGAAAGTGCCGGCCTGAACAGGCCCTTCATCGAACAGTTCGCCCTTTACATCTGGAACCTGCTGCATGGCCAGTTCGGCAATTCGCTGACATCAGGCCGCTCGGTCTGGGCGATGGTGTCGGCTGCAGCCCCCGTTTCTTTCAAGCTTGCGCTCTGTTCCATCATCCTGACGACTGTTATCGCCATTCCGCTTGGCATGATCGCCGCGATGAACCAGAACAGCCGCCTCGATTATACGATCCTCGGCAGCGCGCTCTTTCTGTGGGCGATCCCGGCCTATGTCGCCGGCCCGCTGCTGATGGTCGGCCTTATCGCGCTGCTGCCGATGGTCAAGGTGCCGTATGGCTGGGGTGGTGTTTTCGATGTGCGCATCCTGTTGCCGCTCATCGTGCTCTCATTTCAACCAATCGCGCTGATCGTCCGCCAAACGCGCGCCGCCGTCATCGAGGTGCTGTCTGAAGATTTCGTCCGCACCGCCCGCGCCAAGGGCGTGCCAGAGATGGTCGTAGCGCTGCGCCATATCCTGCGCCCGGTGCTGACGCCCGTCGTGACACAGCTCGGCCTGATCATGATCACCATTGTCAACGGCGCGATCTTCGTTGAGCTCGTCTTCGGTCTTCCCGGCCTCGGTCGCCTGACCGTGCAGGCGCTGACCAATTCCGACTACCCCGTCATTCTGGCGATCACGCTCATCGGATCCTTCCTGGTGATGATCTCGAACCTTCTGGTCGACGTTCTCTATCCGCTGCTTGATCCGCGTGCCAACGATGCAAGAAGGAGCCGCTGACCATGTCCGCCATCCCTCTCTCTCCCGTCGCAGCTCAGGAAGAAGCACCCGTCAGCCTGTGGCGCGACGCCTGGTA
Organism: Rhizobium sp. RHZ02; assembly: GCF_014851575.1. Taxonomy (NCBI): domain Bacteria; kingdom Pseudomonadati; phylum Pseudomonadota; class Alphaproteobacteria; order Hyphomicrobiales; family Rhizobiaceae; genus Rhizobium; species Rhizobium sp. RHZ02. The sequence continues at coordinate 265,286 of NZ_JACUZX010000002.1, read as the reverse complement.
TCGCCTGAAGCGCAACAAGCTTGCCGTCTTCGGCCTGATCGTCGTGGCAATCCTCGCCTTCACCGCGATCTTTGGCCCGTATCTGACGCCCTATGACTACCTGAGCCAGAATCTGCAGGCCCGCAACGCCGTTCCATCGCTGCAACATCTCTTCGGTACCGACGACCTCGGCCGCGATGTGTTCAGCCGTGTCGTCTTCGGCACCCGCACGGCCTTCCTGGTCGCGGTCATCGTCACAGTCATCGCCGTATTTATCGGCACGATCCTTGGCGCGATCGCTGGCTTCTTCGGCAATCCGTTCGACCGCGTCATCATGTGGCTGACGGACATGACCATGTCGGTGCCGAACCTGCTCCTCGTCGTCGTCATCAATGCATCGCTGAAGTCCCCCATCACCAAATGGATGGAGGCGCAGTATCTGGCGACGCTCAATCCCTTCTATCGCCAGACCATCTGGGTCGACTTCATTCTGGTCTTCGGCTCGATGGCGTTGATCTCCTGGCCGCCCTATGCGCGTCTCGTTCGCGCCCAGGTGCTGTCGATCCGCAGCCGGCCCTACATCACGGCCGCGCAGGCGCTCGGCCTTTCGAACTGGATCATCATGAAGCGCTACGTCGTTCCGAATGCGCTTGGCCCGTTGATCGTCTCCGTCAGCGCCGGCCTTGGCACCGCGATGGTTCTGGAAAGCGCCTTCAGCTTCCTCGGCATCGGCGTCAACCCGCCGACCCCAAGCTGGGGCAACATGATCTCGGACGGTCTGCGCGTCTGGCAGCACTATCCGCATCTGCTGGCCGCCCCGGCAGCCGTTCTCGGCCTTGCCTCGGTCGCCTTCAGCTTCCTCGGCGATGGCCTCAACGACGCACTCAATCCGCGGGGTTCGAAGTGATGAACACCACCCGATCCAACGAAAAACTCCTCGATGTCCGCGGCCTGACGGTCGAAATCGATGGCAGAAACGGCCCGGCGGTCGTGGTCGATGGCATCGATCTGCACGTCAACAAGGGCGAGACGCTTGGCGTCGTCGGCGAATCCGGCTGCGGCAAGAGTCTGACCATGCTGAGCCTGATGCGGCTTCTACCCAACAAGATCAAGGTCACCAAGGGATCCGCGAGCTTCGACGGCCACGACCTGCAAAAGATGTCGAACAAGGAACTGCGCAAGGTGCGCGGCGGCGACATCGGCTTCGTCTTCCAGGATCCGATGACCTCGCTCAACCCGGTGATGCGCATTGGCGACCAGATCTGCGAGCCCTTGATCTATCACCGTGGAATGAAGAAGGCCGATGCGCGAGTCCGCGCTGTCGAACTGTTGCGCCTCGTCGGCATTCCCGGGCCGGAAGAGCGCCTGCAAGCTTATCCGCATGAACTCTCCGGCGGCATGCGCCAACGCGTGATGATCGCGATCGGCCTTGCCTGCAATCCGAAACTGCTGATCGCTGACGAACCGACGACGGCGCTCGACGTCACCATTCAGGCGCAGATCGTCGATCTGGTGAAGGATCTGCGCGCCAAGCTCGGCATGTCGGTTGTCTGGATTACCCATGACCTGGCGCTGATTGCCGGTCTCGTCGATCGTGTCGCCGTGCTTTATGCCGGAACCGTCGTCGAGGATGCCCCGGTTGACGAGCTTTATGCCCGCCCAAGCCATCCCTATACGCGCGGTCTGCTCGCCTCGATTCCGAAGCTCTCGGATGCGCCCGCAAGCCGGCTCTCGTCCATCGGCGGTACGCCGCCGGAGCCGGGTCGCCGCCCCAAAGGCTGCCCCTTTGCCCCACGCTGTCCGCTGGCGGAAGCCATTTGCCACGAGCGCGTACCGAAACTCGAACCGCTGTCAGGCGCCGGAAACCACCGTACGGCCTGCTTCGTCGTCCAGAAAATGCAGGAGGCAGCGTGATGGGTGCACAACCGCTGCTCAAGGTCGAAAACCTCGTCAAGCATTTCCACGTCAAGCTCGGCGCCTTCGGCGAGCGTTCGGCGACCGTCTATGCGCTGGACAACGTCAATCTCGACATCATGGAAGGCGAAACCCTCTCGCTCGTCGGCGAATCCGGCTGCGGAAAGTCCACCACCGGCTTCACCATCCTCAACCTCTACAAGGCGACATCAGGCAAGGTCGTCTACAAGGGCCAGGACCTGGCGACCCTTGATGAAAAGCAGATGCGGCCGTTCCGCCGCGACCTGCAGATCGTCTTTCAGGATCCCTATTCGACGCTCAACCCTCGCATGACGATCGGTGAGGCAGTCGGCGAACCGATCCTCTTCCACAAGCTCTGCACCAAGGCGGAGCTCAAGGACAAGATCGCCAACCTGCTGACCGACGTCGGCCTGCCGACGCGCTTTGCGCAGCGCTATCCGCATGAACTCTCCGGCGGCCAGCGACAGCGCGTCGTCATCGCTCGCGCACTTGCCTGCCAGCCTAAATTCATCGTCTGCGACGAAGCGATCTCGGCGCTCGACGTCTCGATACAGGCGCAGATTATTAATCTCCTGCTCGATCTGCAGGAGAAGTATGGCCTGACTTACCTCTTCATCGCCCACGACCTGGCTGTTGTCCGACATATCAGTACCCGCGTCGGCGTCATGTATCTCGGCCGCCTGGCGGAACTTGCGACGCGCGAGGAGCTGTTCGAGAACCCGCTGCACCCCTACACCAAGGCACTGCTGTCAGCCGTTCCGGAAACCGATCCGGAGCTGGAGCGCACGCGCAAGCGCCAGATCCTGCAGGGCGACGTGCCGAGCCCGCTCAACCCACCGAGCGGCTGCCGCTTCCACTCGCGCTGCCCGATCGCCATGGACGTGTGCAGCAAGGTCGTGCCGGAATGGAAGGAAGCCAAGCCTGGCCATCTCGTCGCCTGCCACGCTGTCAACTCAGGACAGACTGCATGACGGTGAAGGTCGCGATCATCGCTGACGATTTGACCGGCGCGCTCGACACGGGAACCCCCTTTGTCGACGCCGGACTTTCCGTCGCTGTCGCGATCGACGTCAGTGCCATATCGGAAACGCTTGCGACCGGTTGCGAGGTCGTGGTGGTCAACACGGCTTCGAGAGCTCTCCCGGAGGAGGAAGCGGCAGGAAGGGTCAGCGCTGCGGCGAAGGCCCTTCTTGCCGCCTCGCCTCAAATCGTTCTGAAAAAGATCGACTCCCGGCTCAAGGGGAACGTTGCAGCGGAAAGCGTAGCTTTGGCTGCCGTCTTCGGTCACGAGACAATCGTGGTGGCGCCGGCCATTCCCGATCAGGACCGTTTGACCCACAACGGTCACGTCGTCGGTCGTGGTGTCGACAAGCCGCTGCCGATTGCCGAGCTTTTCGATGCAAGTGGTGGAACCGAAGTGCTGGTCCGCGATGCCGAAACGGACAGCGATCTCGACCAAGTGGTTGAGGCACGCGATTGGAAGAGGGCCCTTGCTGTCGGCGCCCGCGGTATCGGAGCTGCACTTGCCCGCAAGATCGGACAGTCGAACAGGACAAGCAACGCTTTTGCCGCATCGAGCCGGACCGTCTTTGCCTTCGGCTCCCGCGACCCGATCACAACAGCACAAATGGCCAGGCTGGAGGGTACCGGCTGCCTCGCCGCTGCCATCGATGCATCCATGGGAGCAGTGCCTTCCGACGCACAAGTTGGCTTGCCGTTACTCGTCCGCTGTACTGGCGAAATCAGCGGCGAAGCCGTGGCAGTTGCCGACCGCTTCGCAAAAGGCGTAAAATCCATCATAGAGATGACGCGCCCGGACATGCTGATGGTCGGCGGTGGCGATACGGCACTGGCAGTTTTTCGCGAGCTCGGCATTCGGGTTCTGAGGCCGCAGGGCGAAATCGAGGCGGGTATTCCGTGGTTCGACGTCGTAACGGCAGACGGCCTGCGTCTGCGCTGCGCGGTGAAGTCCGGGGGCTTCGGTAATTCGGATAGTTTGGTAAGACTGATCGCGCAGAATCAGGCGGCATAGGACATGCCGACGGGGAGAGTGAAGGTGGACGAAGCAAACGGTGTACCGGCGAATGCGCAAGCGGCGCCTGCGGCAAAGCCGGAGCGCGGCAAGGCCGTCAAGCTGGTCGATCGCGTCTTCGACCAGTTGCAGGAGCGTATCCGCTCGGGAAACTATCCGCCGGATTCGCGGCTTCCCGGTGAGCATGAGCTTGCATCGATGCTCGGCGTGTCGCGTCCGATCGTGCGCGACGCCTTGGCACGGTTGCGCGATCAAGGCATCGTCTATGCCCGTCAGGGAGCCGGCACCTTCGTCAGCGCCCACGGTTCGCCGACGACGCAGCTTTCCTATTCGCCGGTCAAGACGATCGCCGATATCCAGCGCTGCTACGAGTTTCGACTGACGATCGAGCCTGCCGCCGCCTACTTTGCTGCCAAGCGCCGTGACGAAGCGGCGATCCAGAGGATTGCCGCAGCGCTCGCCGATCTGCGCGAGGCGACCAGCCACCAGCTCCATCGCACCGACGCCGACTTCACCTTCCATCGGGCCGTCACCGAAGCCGCCAACAACCACTATTACACAGCCTCGATCGATGCCCTGAAGGCCCACATCGCCGTCGGCATGCACCTTCACGGCCTATCGCTGCTTGGTCCGCGTCAGGGCCTCGAGCAGGTCTACGAGGAGCACAACAAGATCTACCTCGCCATCGTCGAAGGACGTGCGGAAGACGCGCGGGCTTTGATGAAGGCGCATCTTGAGGGTTCGCAGAGCCGCCTCTTCGAAGGCCGCGCTCTGGACCTTTCCATGTAGTTGCGGCAGTCGGCTTGACAGCTTTGCTGCTCTGGCTCTAACCTTTTGACATTCACCAGGGGGGTCCCGGCAAGGGGCTGAGATACTGCTATCGTGCGCAGTGACCCGTTGAACCTGATCCAGTTCATACTGGCGTAGGGACGGTGCAAGCGCTCGAAAGCATTGGATTCACGCGTGGAATCCGTGCCGGCGTCTTTTCATCATTCCGGCTGAGGACTGGGTCTCCAAACTTAAAACTTGGAGCCTCAAACCATGAATATTGCCGCAAAGACCATCACCCCGACCGTCACAACAGGCCCCCTACCGGCCTCTCGGAAAATCTACATCCCTGGGGACATTCACCCCGATGTCCGCGTGCCGATGCGCGAAATCAGCGTCCACCCGACATCGGGCGAGCCACCGGTCACGGTCTATGATTCCTCCGGCATCTATACGGTCGAAGGCGCTGACATCAGCATCGAGCAGGGGCTTCCGGAACTGCGCCGCAGCTGGGTGCTCGCGCGCGGCGACGTCGAAGCCTATCGGGGTCGCCAGGTGCGCCCCGAGGATAACGGCTTTGCCAGCGGCGAGCGGCTGACGCCGGAATTTCCCGCCAAGCGCCAACCGCTCCGCGCCAAGGACGGCAAGGCCGTGACCCAGCTCGCCTATGCGCGCGCCGGTATCATCACGCCCGAGATGGAGTTCATCGCCATCCGCGAAAATCTCGGCCGCAAGGCTAAGGCCGAGGCAATTGCGCGCGACGGTGAGAGCTTCGGCGCCCATATTCCCGATCACGTCACCCCGGAATTCGTCCGACAGGAAGTCGCCGCCGGCCGCGCCATCATCCCCGCCAACATCAACCACCCGGAAGCCGAGCCGATGATCATCGGCCGGAACTTCCTGGTGAAGATCAACGCCAATATCGGCAACTCCGCCGTCACCTCCTCGATGGCCGAAGAGGTCGAGAAGATGGTCTGGGCCGCGCGCTGGGGCGCCGACACCGTGATGGATCTCTCCACCGGCCGCAACATCCACAACATCCGCGAATGGATCATCCGCAACTCGCCGCTGCCGATCGGCACCGTGCCGCTCTATCAGGCGCTGGAGAAGGTCGAGGGTATCGCCGAGAACCTGACCTGGGAGGTCTATCGCGATACGCTCATCGAGCAGGCGGAGCAGGGCGTCGACTATTTCACGATCCATGCCGGCGTGCGGCTTCACTACATCCCACTTACGGTCAACCGCGTCACCGGCATCGTTTCACGCGGCGGCTCTATCATGGCCAAGTGGTGTCTTCATCACCATCGCGAAAGCTTCCTTTACGAGCATTTCGAGGAGATCTGCGACATCTGCCGCGCCTATGACGTCTCCTTCTCGCTCGGCGACGGCCTGCGTCCGGGTTCGATTGCCGACGCCAACGACGCCGCACAATTCGCCGAGCTGGAGACCCTCGGCGAACTGACGAAGATCGCCTGGGCCAAGGACTGCCAAGTCATGATCGAGGGCCCGGGCCATGTCCCGATGCACAAGATCAAGGAAAACATGGACAAGCAGCTCGCCGTCTGCGGCGAGGCGCCTTTCTACACGCTGGGACCACTGACGACAGATATCGCCCCGGGCTATGACCACATCACTTCGGGCATCGGTGCTGCGATGATTGGCTGGTTCGGTACGGCGATGCTCTGCTACGTCACCCCGAAGGAGCATCTGGGTCTCCCCGACCGCAACGACGTGAAGACCGGCGTCATCACCTACAAGATCGCCGCCCACGCCGCCGATCTCGCCAAGGGTCACCCGGCAGCTCAATCGCGCGATGATGCGCTGTCGCGCGCCCGCTTCGAATTCCGATGGGAGGATCAATTCAACCTGTCGCTCGATCCGGAGACGGCCCGCAGCTTCCACGACGAGACGCTGCCGAAGGAAGCGCACAAGGTGGCGCACTTCTGCTCCATGTGTGGCCCGAAGTTCTGCTCGATGCGGATTTCGCACGACATCCGCGCTGAAGCGCAGAAAGAAGGGCTCGACGCCATGGCGGCGAAATACCGCGAGGGTGGCGATCTCTATATGCCGATCGATACCATCCAAGAGTCGCGTGACTGAGATGCACGTCCTCGTCAAAGGGGCCGGCGTTGCCGGCCTCACGGTCGCGCACGAACTCACTCTTCGAAGTGCTGACGTCACCGTTATGGATCCGAATCCAGATTTCGGCCAGGCAGCATCATGGCTCGCGGGCGGCATGCTGGCACCGTGGTGTGAGCGTGAAGGCGCGGACGAAGCCGTCTTGCTGCGTGGCCGCGGTGCCATCGATCGGTGGGACATGATGCTGCCCGGCGAGGTACACCGAAACGGCACGCTGGTCGTTGCCCCCGCGCGCGACCAGGGTGAACTCGATCGCTTTGCCAGCCGCACCAGCGGCCATGAATGGCTGGGCGAGGAGCAGATCGGCCCATTGGAGCCGGCTCTCGCAGGCCGCTTCAGGCGTGCTCTGTTCTTCCCGCTGGAAGGACATCTCGATCCGAGACGAGTGCTGGGTCTACTGCGAGAAAAGCTCGCCGCTCGGGGCGTAGCATTCATCGACCAAGTGGCCGAGACCACCGGCTACGACGACATCGTCGATTGCACGGGCGCAGCACGCATTGGGCGAACGAGTGGGCTTCGCGGCGTGCGCGGCGAAATGCTCTATCTACACACGCCCGAGGTCGACCTCGCCAGACCCGTTCGCCTGCTGCATCCGCGCTTCCCCGTCTATATCGTTCCGCGTGGAAATGGCCTGTTCATGGTGGGCGCCACCATGATCGAGACCGAGTTCGCCGGTCCCATCTCGGCGCGTTCGATGATGGAACTGCTGAACGCCGCCTACGCTGTGCATCCCGCCTTTGCGGACGCTACCGTTATCGAAACCGGCGCGGGCATCCGGCCGGCATTCGCCGACAATTTTCCACGCGTGACCCGCGAGGCCGAGGCGGTCGTGCTCAACGGCCTCTATCGCCACGGCTTCCTGCTGGCGCCTACCATGGCGCAGGAAGCTGTGGACCTTGTCTTCTCCAGAACCGAACCAGGAGGAAATTGCCGATGAAACTGATCGTCAACGGCGAGTATCACGACCTCGCTGCGCCAACCTTGTCCGAACTGCTGACGCTGATGGAATACGAAGGCGACTGGCTGGCGACCGCCGTCAACGGCGAAATCGTCCACCGTGAGGACCGCGCCGACCACGCGCTCAACGACAACGACCGGATCGAAATCCTGTCGCCGATGCAGGGAGGCTGACCATGCTGACGCTCTACGACACCGTAGTCTCCTCCCGCCTGCTTCTCGGCACCGCACGGTATCCTTCACCTGCGACCCTCGCGGAGGCCGTCAAGCGATCGGGAACGGAGATCGTCACCGTCTCGCTCCGCCGCGAGACCGCGGGCGGACGGAGCGGCAGTGCCTTCTTCGAGATGATACGGGCATTCGGCGTTCGAGTTCTGCCGAACACCGCGGGCTGCCATGGCGTCTCCGAGGCCGTGCTGACAGCCAAGATGGCGCGCGAGCTCTTCGGCACCAGTTGGATCAAGCTGGAGGTGATCGGCAATCACGATACGCTTCAGCCTGATGTTTTCGGCTTGGTGGAAGCCGCCCGCATCCTTTCCGCCGAGGGCTTTGAGGTCTTTCCCTACACGACCGACGACCTCGTGGTGGCCGAGAAGCTGCTCGAAGCGGGTTGTCGGGTATTGATGCCATGGTGCGCCCCGATCGGCAGTGCGGCGGGACCGCTCAACCTCTCGGCGTTGCGTTCAATGCGCGCACATTTCCCTGACATTCCGCTCATTATTGATGCCGGGATCGGGCGGCCATCACATGCGGCGACCGTCATGGAGCTCGGCTTCGATGCCGTCCTCCTGAACACCGCCGTCGCCGGTGCCGGCAACCCGGCTACCATGGCGGGCGCGTTTGCCAAGGCGATCGAGTCCGGCCGCGAGGCTTTCGGTGCGGGCATGCTCGAACCGCGCGATGTCGCGGTTCCCTCGACACCCATCATCGGAAAGGCCGTATTTGCATGATGCTAGATCCCTTCTATCTCATCGTCGATAGCGCCGAATGGATCGCACGGCTGGTGCCGCTCGGCGTCAAGCTCGTGCAGCTCAGGATCAAGGATAAAGAGACGGCCGAGCTGCGCACCGAAATCCGAACCGCGAAGGCGATTTGCGCTAAGCATGGCTGTCAGCTCATCATCAACGACTACTGGCAGCTTGCCGTCGAAGAAGGATGCGATTTCGTCCACCTCGGTCAGGAAGATCTGGAAGCGGCCGATCTCGGCGCCATTCGTGCCGCCGGCCTGAAGCTTGGGCTGTCCACCCACGACGATGCGGAACTTGCGACGGCGCTAGCGGCAAAGCCGGACTACATCGCGCTCGGTCCGATCTATCCGACCATTCTCAAGCAGATGAAATGGTCGCCGCAAGGACCGGAACGCCTGCGCCTATGGAAGTCGCGCCTCGGCGACCTGCCGCTCGTCGCCATCGGCGGGTTGAACGTCGATCGAATCGAGGGCGTTTTGTCTCAGGGCGCCGACAGCGCTGCCGTCGTGACCGATATTACCCTGAACCCCGATCCGGAGACACGAACGCGGCAGTGGCTTGCTGCCACCGCACCTTGGCGCAGTGTGGAAATGCCATTGGGTCGGTTGCAGAATAGAACGGTCGATGGATCGTTCGGTCGCAACACCTTCAAAAATGATTGATTTGCGGATCGTGCTTCACCATGTTGAACCGGGGACTGGACAACAAGTTGGGCTTGGCACGTATGTTACAACGGACCGAGGAAACGGATGCCGCGCTGATCGACAGGCTTCAGCAAGGCGCATTCAATTATTTCCCGAAGCACTACAATCCCGAAAACGGGCTGGTCGCGGACACCTCCATCGCGGGCGTTCCCTGCAGCATCGCCGCGGTCGGCTTTTCCCTGTCGTCCTATCCCGTCGCAGTCGAGCGCGGCTGGATGCAGCGTTCCGACGCGATCGAATACACGCTGAAGACGCTATGCTTCTTTGCCAACGGCCACCAAGGTCGTGAGCGGCACGCGATCGGCTATCGCGGTTTCTTCTATCATTTCCTGCACATGGACACCGGCCACCGCGCCTGGAACAGCGAGTTGTCGACGATCGACACCACGCTTCTCGTCGCAGGCATGTTGACCGCGGCGGCCTATTTCGACCGCAACACCGAAGACGAGACGGAGATCCGCAGGCTCGCGAGTTTGGTCTACGAGAGAATCGACTGGCACTGGGCGCTGAACAAGGGCCAGACCGTCTGCATGGGCTGGAAGCCGGGCAGCGGCTTCCTGCGCTGGCGCTGGCAGGGCTACGACGAAGCGATCCTGCTTTATACGCTGGCCCTCGCTTCCCCAACACATCCGATCCCGGCGTCGAGCTACGATGCCTTTACCGCGAGCTATTCGTGGATGCTGTTCGGCGACCAACCTTATGTCTATGCCGGCCCGCTCTTCATTCACTTCTTCTCGCATGCCTGGATCGATTTCCGTGGAATCCAGGACAAGGCGATGGCCGAACGAAACTGGGATTATTTCCGCAACACGCAGATATCGATCGCCGTGCAGCGGGACTACGCCGAGCGCAATCCCAGCCACTTCGTCGGCTACAACAAGGACATCTGGGGACTGTCCGCTTCGGATGGTCCGCCTCCGACCCGCAACATGCGCGGCGGTCGCCATCCGCGCGTGCTCGGCTATGCCGCGCGTGGCGCACCGCTCGGGCCCGATGATGGCACAATCGCACCGTGGGCAGCGCTTGCATCGCTCCCATATGACCGCCAGGCCTCGCTCGATGGCCTTCGCGCCCTGATGTCCACCTATCCGAACCTGCTCTACGAGGATCGCTTCCCCGGTGGATTCAACCCGACTGTCAAGACCAAGCGACCTGAAGGTTGGGTCGACGATCGCTGCGTCGGCATCGACCAAGGCCTACTGGTCATGACGATCGAGAATGACCGCTCGGACTTCATCTGGGGTCTGATGCGACGCTCACCGGTCATCCGCCGCGGCCTCGAACTGGCAGGCTTTAGCGGTGGCTGGTTGTCGGAAGGCGAGAGTTCCGAACGTAAGATCGCCTGATCAGCGGCTTCCAAGAACATGAGCCTTGCCGGCGATGTCGAGGCGGACATGATCTCCGCGCTCGGGAAGCGCCACGCTTGACGTCTTGATCATGATCGGCGGAAGGGCAACGCCTTCAAGCGACACGGCGACGGTGCAGGTCGCCCCGCCGAATTCCACTTCGACGACCCGTCCGCGATAGGTCTGCGCGCTTTCATCGGGAACGACCCTAATCTGTTCGGGCCGCAGCATGATCTCGACCTTGCCTTTATGGCCGCCGTCGACGGCGACCCGGCCGAGCGCACAATCGGCAAAGCCGTCGCGAACGATGGCTGGAAGCATCACCGCGTCTCCGAGAAACAGAGCTGTCTCCCGATCGAGGGGCTGCAGGTAAACCGATTGCGGCGACCCTGCCTGGATCAACTTCCCTTCCCGCAGGACGGCAACCTGATCCGCAAAGGAGAGAGCCTCCGCCTGATCATGCGTGACGAGGATCGCGGTGATGCCTGCGGACTGAAGAACGCGGGCCACGGCCTTGCGCATATTCTCACGCAGACCGGTATCGAGCGCCGAAAACGGTTCATCGAGCAACATCAGACGCGGCTTGCGGCCGAGCGCGCGGGCAAGTGCCACACGCTGCTGTTGGCCGCCAGAAAGCTGGTGTGGCCGACGGGTGAGCATGTTGCGGTCAAGCTCGACCATATCGAGCAGGTCGATGATGCGTCGTTCGCGATCGGGCGCGCCGCGCTCGAAGCCAAAACCGATATTGTCGGCAACGCTCAGATGCGGAAACAACGCCCCGTCCTGCGACACGATCCCGATGCCTCGCTTGTGCGCAGGCACCGCTACCGGTCCATCCGCCAGCAGCTCGCCGTCAAGCGTCACACGACCTTCGTCGGGCTGCTCGAAGCCGGCGATGATGCGCAGCAGCGTCGTCTTGCCCGACCCTGATGGCCCGACAACGGCCGTGCGGCTTCCGGCGGCGACATCGAGTGAGATGTCCTGCAATGCCTGGACATGCCCATAGCGCTTGCTGATGCGATCGATCGTAAGCAGCGTCATTGTCCGGCAGTCCGTTTCGATTGGGCATAGAGAAGAAGGGTGAGGGGCAGCGATAGCACGACCATCATGAATGCGTAAGGCGCCGCCGCCACGTAGTCGATCTCGCTGGTCAGCGACCAGAACTTCGTCGCAAGTGTCTCCACCCCATTTGGCGCCAGCATCAATGTCGCGGTGAGCTCATTGGTAATGCCGAGACCGACGAGCGCAACGCTGGCGGCCGCGCCTGGCGCGGCCAGCCGCATGGTGATCTGTCGCACGGCCTGGGCAGGTGTCCGGCCAAGACCCATTGCAGCACGCTCAAGCTCCACGGGCGCCTGGGCGATGCTGGCGCGCAGGCCCACCATGGCGCGCGGCAGGAACAGCAGGATGTAGGCAGCAACGAGGGTCGCGAAGGTCTGGTACAGGGGCAGAACAAGCCGGACGGTAATCGTCACCAGCGCGAGCGCGACGACCACGCCCGGCAGCGAACCGACATAGTAGTGGCAGGCCTCGAGCAGGCGCTGCAGACGCCCTGGCGCCCGGACCGAAAGCCAGGCCATCGGCGCGGCGGCAATCGTGGCAAGCACGCCGCCGGCGATCGCAAGAATAATGGTTTGCACAAACGCATTGCCGACCGTGTCGACGCGCCAGACCTCGAGGCCGCCGAGATAGAGCCACCGCACCAGCGTCACCAAGGGAACACCGAGCGTCAAAGCCGCCAGACCCACCTGCAGTATGATCGCAGGCACTATGAACCCGCCGAGCCGACGGCGATCCGCGGGCCGCGCAGAACCGGATCCAACGCGGGCATACCGCTCATTGCCGCGCAACAGGATTTCGAGACCCAGCAGAAGCAGGCAGCAAGCGACGAGAACGCCACCCAGCATGTTGGCGGCCGGGCTATTATAGGCGGATTGGAACTGGTCGACGATCGCGGTTGCGAAAGTGTCGAAACGGATCATCACGAAGAGGCCGTACTCCGAGAGCAGGTGCAGCCCGATCAGCAGCGAACCGCCACAGATGGCGAAACGCAACTGCGGCAAGATGGTGCGGAAGAACAAACGCCAGGGGCCGAGGCCAAGGGAAGAGGCCGCATCCTCAATGGCTGGATCCAGCCGGCGCAAGGCAGCGACGACCGGAAGATAAAGAAACGGAAAGTATGCCAGTACGGAGACGAAGACACCGCTCTGCAGCCCACGCATGCCGGGAACGACGCTGATCCAGGCGTAGCTATGGACAAAGGCCGGCACCGCCAGCGGCGCAACCGCCAACCACGACCAAAGCCGGGCGAAGGGGATGTCCGTCCGTTCGACCAACCAGGCCAGCGTTACGGCAAGGGCGATCGACAGCGGAATGGTAAAAGCTTCCAGCAGCACCGTGTTGACAAGCAGTTCGCCAACGCGCGCACGAAACACCAATTCCTTGACGGTCTGCCAACCGACATCAAAGGTTATCCAGCCGATGAAACCAAGCGGAACCAAACTGAACAGCGCCACGACGGAAGCAAAGAGGATGACGGAAGCGTGGGGCAAACGCGCCCGCAGCCGATCTATTCCCGCCACCGGCCGCACCATCGGCCTTTCATGACCGGGAACAAGCAATCTGTTGTCCTGCAGCAAGGCCTGCCGCCTTTATACGCTGAAAAAGGAAGGCAACCGCCTATGAAAGGCGGTTGCCGATTTCGTCATGCCCTACGTTTTTCTTGAGCCAAAAGCAACAGTTTTAACCCCCGGGCCCGTGACAGAAAGACTTAGATGATGCCGGCGGCAGTCATCAGTTCCGTCACCTTCTTGCTGTTCAAGTTGGCTGCATCGACCGTCGGTGCATCGAGATCAGCCAGCGGAACGAGCTTCTCATTCGATGCTGCATTTTTGCCGACCGCATATTCGTAGGACGTGCCGTTCTTGAGGATGTCCTGGCCCGGCTTGCCGGTGACGAACTTGAGGAAGGCCTGAGCCTCCTTGGCATGCTGGCTCGACTTCAGAACGCCGCCGCCGGAAATGCTGACGAAGGCGCCGGGATCCCGGTTCTTGAAGTAGTGGAGGGCAACGTTCTTGCTGTTCTCACCGGTCTTCGCCTGATCGCCGAACCAGTAGTAGTGATAGATCACCGCACCCTCGACTTCGCCGGCATTGACCGCCTTCATGGCGACGCTGTTGCCCTTATATGGCGTGGAGTTTTCCTTGAGCGCCTTGAGCCAGGCCGCGGTCGCCTCCTCGCCCTTGAGCTCGAGCAAAGCGCTGACGATCGCCTGGAAGTCAGCACCAGCAGGCGCAGCGCCCCAACGACCCTTCCAGACCGGATCCGCGAGGTCGAGCAGCGACTTCGGCAACTTGTCTTCGGTCAGCTTCGTCTTGTCGTAGGCAAAAACCGTCGAACGGGCGGCAATGCCGGTCCACATGCCATCAGACGGACGATATTGCTCTGGAACCTGCTCGAGGGTTTCCTTGTCGACCGGTGCAAATAGGCCGGCGGCATCGACCAGCGTCATGGCCGGAGAGTTCTCGGTCAGGAATACGTCGGCCGGCGACGCGTCGCCTTCCTGGACGATCTGGTTGGCGAGCTGCATGTCGCTGCCCTGGCGCACCGTTACCTTGATGCCGGTTGCCTTGGTGAACGCATCGATCCACTCGCGCCCGAGGCTCTCGTGTTGCGCATTGTAGACGACGATACCTTCGGATTCCTGCGCGACAGCGGCGCCGGTGGCCAGCGAAGTTGCGGCAACGAGCGAGGCGGCAAGCGCCAGCGCGCCGGAAAGGCGATTAAGGGAAGTTGTCATGAAGCCCTCCATTGTTTCACCGGGGATCCCGGGATGATGAGCCGTATATTTTTGTTGATTTGGAATTTCAAGTTTTAGTGATGGCACAAATATCACAAATACTTGAAACCATTGATCAACTTTAGAATCGTTCTAGAGCTCGCAGATCGTCGCAATCACTTCGTCCTCGACATCGATGCCATGCTCCAGCGCCTGGCGTCGGGCAGTCTGGCCGCGACGCCCCGGAAGCCGCACTCCGGGGTCGGATGAAATCTCGTCCACCAGCCTGGCCAGCCGTTCCGCCACGCCCTTTCCACCGCTGGCGACAGGGTTGATCACGACAAGCATCTGCCCGAGGCCGGGCGCCGAACCCTTGTCGTCAAAAAGCGAGGAGGACTCGAAAGAGAAATTGGCCCCGGTCAGTGCGCCGGCGAGGAATTCGACGATCATAGCCAGCGCTGCCCCCTTGGCTTCGCCGGATGGGGCCATCGTCCCCTCGAGTGCCGCAACCGCATCCGTCGTCGGCTGGCCATTGCGGTCAAAGGCCCAATCCGCAGGGATAGCGACGCCTTTCTGGCGCGCAGCCATCACCTTGCCGCGGGCGACGCGCGAAAGCGCCAGGTCAATAACGAGCGGGTCGGCTGCCGGGATCGGCGCGGCGAACGCGATCGGATTCGTTCCAAAGACGGGTTTGCGCCCGCCCCAGGCGGCCATGGACGCCGTGGCGTTGGCAACCATCAGAGCGACAAACCCCATGTCCGCAAAGCGCTCGACGGTCAAGGCAAGCACGCCGGCGTGGTGCGAACGATGAACCGCTGCCAAGGCGATACCCTGCTCCCTGACGATCTCCGGAAGCGCCGCAGCGGCAAGATCAAAGGCTGGATAGGCGTAGCCATGGCAGGCATCGATGCGCACGACGGCGGGAAACTGCCGTTCGAGCTGCGGCCTGGCAAATCCGTCGACCTTGCCTGCCCTCGCCTGCTTTGCGTAGGCCTCGACCCGGCGCAGGCCATGACCGCCTTGTCCGGCAGCTTCGGCGGCAACGAGTGCCCTGGCGACCGAGCGCGCATTGGCCTCGTCCACACGATTGCGCGTCAAGGCATCGACAACGAGCGTTTCCGCTGCAGCTAGGGTGAAATGCATGGCAACCTGCAAAACGAAATAGGGTGATGACGTGTTATGTCATCACCCTTTCGGCTGCAATGCAGCAATGATCATTCGACGTCGAACTTGACGCCCTGGGCAAGCGGCAGCGTCTTGCCGTAGTTGACCGTGTTCGTCGCCCTGCGCATGTAGGCTTTCCAGGCATCCGAACCAGATTCGCGACCGCCGCCAGTTTCCTTTTCACCGCCGAAGGCACCACCAATTTCGGCCCCGGACGGACCGAGGTTGACGTTGGCAATACCGCAGTCCGAACCGCGAGCAGAAACGAAGGTCTCGGCCTCCCGCATATCGTTCGTGAAGATCGAAGAAGACAATCCCTGCGGCACCGCGTTATGGAGTTCCAGAGCCTCATCGAAATCCGTGTACTTCATCACGTAGAGGATCGGCGCAAATGTCTCATGCTCGACGGGGCCGGCCTGAACAGGCATTTCAACGAGCGCCGGCCGGACGTAGAAGGCGTCTCCCGCACCGTTCTCGACGCGCTCGCCACCGGTAACCTTGCCACCGGCAGCCTTCGCTTGCTCAAGAGCCGACTGCATGTTCGCAAAGGCCTGCCTGTCGATCAGAGGCCCGACAAGCGTCCCCGTTTCCAGTGGGTTGCCGATCGACACCGAGCCATAGGCCTTCTGCAGGCGTGGAACGAGCTTGTCATAGACGCTCTCGTGCACGAACAGGCGACGCAGCGTCGTGCAGCGTTGACCGGCCGTGCCCATGGCCGAAAAGGCAACGCCACGCAGCGTCAGGTCAAGATCGGCCGTTGGGCAGATGATCGCTGCATTGTTGCCGCCGAGTTCGAGGATCGATCGCGCAAAGCGCTGTGACAGGCGGGGACCGACAACGCGGCCCATGGCCGTCGAACCGGTCGCCGAGACGAGCGGCACCTTGGGATGGTCGACGAGCACTTCCCCGACATCGCGGCCACCAATGAGCAACGTCGACAGGTTCGAAGGTGCTACGCCCCCTTCGGCAACGAACCGCTTCAATGCCTTCTCAAACAGTGCCTGAACGGCAAGCGCTGTCAGCGGCGTCTTCTCAGAAGGCTTCCAGACTGTCGAGTTACCGCAAACCAACGCCAGGGCAGCATTCCAGGACCAGACGGCGACCGGGAAATTGAAGGCCGAGATGATGCCGACCACGCCCAAGGGGTGCCAGCTTTCCATCATCCGATGCTCTGAGCGTTCGGTGGCAATGGTCAGACCGTAGAGCTGACGCGACAAGCCGACGGCAAAGTCGCAGATGTCGATCATTTCCTGGACTTCGCCGAGCCCCTCGGAGGCGATCTTGCCAACCTCGATCGAGACCAGGCGGCCGAGTGCGGCTTTTGCCGCGCGGAGTTCTTCGCCGAGCAGGCGGACGAGTTCGCCGCGCTTCGGAGCCGGGACAGCCCGCCATTCGAGGAATGCCTTGTGTGCCGCCTCTATGGCGTCCTTTGCTTCCGAGGCAGAATGCTCCTTCAGCGCACCGATCTCCTTGCCGGTTACCGGCGAGGTAACGCGAAGGGTGCCGCCGGTATAGCGGTCGGCGCGGACGCCCAGTTCCGTGAGCAGTTTTTTCGTCTCAGTGGCGAGATCAAGTGCAGAGATGGTCATGGGGTCAACCTCGGTTCTCAAAATCGGGCGTCTGCGAAATGGGCCACTTGGGCGCCGGCTTCGTACCACATTTCCTTCACCGCGCGGAAGCTAGGTTCGGACGGTGCTGTAAGGGGCAGTGGCAAGTCCGCTTCCGTCGTCTGCCCCAGGATGAGCTGGGCGAGCGTGCGGCCAAACACTGTGCCAGGCGCGATCCCGCGACCGTTGTAGCCGGAGAAGCCCACAACATTCGGCGCAAACCTGTGGAAGCGGGGCAGCGCATTGTCGGTCATCCCGATCTTGCCGTACCACTCGCATTCGAACTCGACATCGCCAAGCTGCGGAAAGAGCTTTTTCAAGGACCGTTTGGCCCAGGCCGTGTGGATTTGAAGCCCGGTGTTGCGCAGCGCACCGACGCTGCCGAAGACCAAGCGTCCCGCCTGGTCCATGCGGTAGGAGGAGAGGATTTCCTTCGTATCCCAAACGCCTTCGCGCCCGGCAAGGATCGAGCGGCGCAAATTGTCGCTGAGCGGCCGGGTTGCAAGATTGAAATAGGGCAGATGGACCTGCTCGTTGCGTACCGCTTCCCAAGGGCCGGTGCTGTAGGCGTCCGTCGCCACGATGATCCAGTCGGCCGTAACCTCTCCCTTTGCGGTCCTCACGGTCCAGCGATTGCCCTTCCGCTCAGTTCCGATGACCGGGCTCGACGTGTGGATTGAAACGCCAGCCTTGACGGCCGCATGCGCAAGCCCGCGGGCGTAGGCGAGCGGCTGCAGCGTGCCTGCGCGCATGTCGAGCAACGACCCGGTATAGGCGCTGCTGCCGACGCGCTTGGCCGTCTCCGCCGCGTCCAGCAGCGTCACCGGAGCGCCGCGTGCCGCCCATTGCCGCGCGCGATCCTCGATTTCCTTCAAGCCACTTTCGCCAACGGCGACGTGAAGCGTGCCGTTTCGTTCAAGCTCGCATGCAATGCCGTGCTTGTCGATCAACTCCATCACGAGCCGCGGCGCGTTGCCCAACAGGTCTAACAACCGCTCGCCATAGACCGGGCCGAGAACACCGGGAAGGTCATCAGGCATGACCCACATGCCGGCATTGATGAGGCCGACATTGCGGCCCGCACCGCCGAAGCCGATTTCCTTGGCTTCCAGCAACACGACCTTCGAGCCCGCTTCCGCCAGATGGAGACTTGAGGAAAGGCCTGTATAGCCTCCGCCCACGACTACGACGTCGGCGTTCACAGCGCCTGCGAGCGCCGGTGTCACGGGCGGCTGAGGAGCGGTTTTTTCCCAGAGGCCGTGGGAGCGGGGATCGTTCAGCATCGATCAAAATCCATCCATTAAGCAGGCGGCATTCTAGCGCCGTGCGATTGCTTGTTAAACCGCTGATCAGGTTGCCGATCGTAGCCAGGAGTGCGTAACAGGCAGTTCGATCGTATTTTCAGTTCATTCCGATTCTGTCAGATGGATGACTTTACAAAGCCGAATAAGGCGTAAATATCGACATTTAGGAAATAGCTTATTCTGAAATGGAATGATTGATGCTGCCATCACGACGTTTTCTTCCGTCGACATCCCTGCTTATCGCCTTCGAGGCTGTATCCCGCACCGGCAGCGTGACGGCCGCCGCGCGCGAACTCGACCTTACTCAGAGCGCTGTCAGCCGCCAGATCAAGGCATTGGAAGAGCAGCTCGGGGTCGAACTCTTCGTGCGCGAGCGCCAAACCGTGCGGTTGACGCTGGCCGGCGACGGCTATGCCCGCGAGATACGCGAGGCGCTGCGGCGCATTTCGAGCGCATCACTCAATCTTCGTGCCAATCCGCATGGTGGTACGCTCAACCTGGCGATTCTTCCCACCTTCGGGACGCGCTGGCTGGCACCCCGGCTGGGAGGTTTCCTTGCCGCCAATCCGGGAGTGACGATCAATCTTGTCACCCGGCTGTCACCCTTCGACTTCCGGCTCGATTCGATCGACGCGGCCATTCACTTCGGCCACGCTCATTGGCCGGGCGCGGAGCTGACATTTCTAATGTCGGAGAAGACAATTCCGGCCTGCAGCCCCGAATTCCGCAGCCGACATGCGATCAACGCGGCACAGGATCTACTCGAAGCCCCGCTGCTGCACCTGACGACGCGCCCGGATGCATGGGAGCGCTGGTTTGCGGACAACGGCGTGAGCTTTCAAACCGTGCACGGCATGCTCTTCGATCAGTTCGCGACGGCAGCCCAAGCAGCGATGGCCGGTCTCGGCGTTGCGCTGCTGCCGACGTTCCTGATTCAAGATGAATTGAAACGCGGCGACCTTGTTGCAGCCGTTGATCGCGAAGCGGAAAGCAGCGAGCACTACTATCTTGCCTATCCGCCAGAACGGGCCGACTACGCGCCGCTGGATGCATTTCGCGACTGGATCGTTCGAGAAGCGGCGATCTGAAGCCTTGCGCCGACATGGCGCTTTCGATCATTATGCGCCGAACCAGAATATGATGCAGGAAACTCCGATGAAGCCAATTTTCGTTCAGCTCCAGTGCGCGCCAGGCAAGACCTACGAAGTCGCCGATGCCATCTACCAGACCGAGCGCGCTTCGGAGCTCTATTCGACGAGCGGCGACTATGATCTCCTGCTCAAGGTCTACATCGAAGAGGGGCAGGACATTGGCAAGTTCATCAACGATAACATCGCCAACATCCCCGGCATCGTGCGTTCCCTGACGACACTGACCTTCAAGGCCTTCTGAACTGCCGTTCCAGTCCGCTCAACAAGGAGCAGGCTGGAGGTGTCAAAAGGAAAGCGCCCGCGTGCCGCCAAGGCTTGTGACCTCACCCGAGGGTGCCTCTCCGTCTGTCCTTCCAGCCGTCGGAAGCAGACTGACGCGTTTGCTAGCGCCAGGCGCAAGATGAAACCAATCATCCTCCGGCCGATAGCCATCGACGTTGAGGTGGACCGACTGGGCGAACCTGTCGGCTGCGAGATCGACGACCCACCCTTCGTCCTGTGGCGCCACCGACACTTGGATTTCGGCGTCGTGGAGGGCCTTGGAGCGCCCCAACGGAAAATGAAAGGCATCGGCGACCACAGGACCTCCGTCCGGCAGACGCAAGCGCGCGACGGTGACGTCGTGAGACGGCGGGCCGAAGCGGAAGGCGTAAGTCGTGTCAAAAAAGGCGCCAAAGAGATCAGTGGCGGCAAAGGTCTCACAGCTTCTCGGCGCCAAGGTCAGAATGCGGCCGCCGCTGACGGCGTGCTGCCTGCCATGCCGCAAGCAAACCAGCTCGAGATCAAGCTGGAGAGCATGCTCGGTCTCATTCAGGACGTGAACGTCGAGGCCATTTGTGCCCTCGTCGGTCACGACGACCTGCACAGGCCGGAAAGCGCGGCGCAGGGCATACCACACCGGCTTGGGCTCGCCGGTTGAATCGATCACACCCCAACCAGCTCCGGGCATTAGATCCTGCAGGGTCCAGACCAGCGCGCCGTTGCAGCTCGACCCCTTCCGGCGCCATTCGGCAAACGTCGCTTCCGCAACTTCACCGGTGACGACGCGGGAGAGATCGAGGTATCGATCACGATCCTCACGACGGAGACGCGCCGGATCCTCGCCATAGAGTTCCGCCAGATAGAAATCCCTGACGTCCTCGAAATCCCACGATGCGCCGCGATCGCGGGGGACACGTGATTTCCATAGCGGACTATGGACCGGCGGTACGTCCAGATGGCGTTGCAGCGTTCGCTGCTGTGGAACATGGGCGAAAGCCAGGCTCTCGGCCGCGAAGCTAACGTTGGCACGGCGCGCGTCGTCAAGCGGGCGCATATAAGCGCCGACCCCGTAATAGTGGGTAACTCCCGCATTCGGAGAAAACGGCATCGCGCCGCCCGAAGGCGAATTTGGCACATAGGGGACGTCGGGGCGCATACGCCCGGCGATCGCCGGAATAATCTCCTCCGTGATCGGACCCGACCAATAGTCCTGCGGCAATCCCAGCATCGCGGCCTGCTGATAGATCTCGCTGCCGCCGCAAACCACCGCCAACGACGGGCACCCCTGAACGGCATGCAACAATTCCTCGACTTCCGCGTGGACTTGCGCAGTGAGAGCCTTGTCGTTCTTCGGATAGTCGAAATTGGCAAACATGAAGTCCTGCCAGACGAGCAGACCAAGCTCGTCGCAGAGCTCAAAGAACTCCCGCGTTTCGTAGGCCATCGTGCCGCCAATGCGGAGCATGTTCATGCCTGCCTGCGCGGCAAGGCGCAGGAACGGCTCATAGTCGGCCTTGCCACCCGGCAGCCGGACGATATCCGCCGTGGTCCAGACCGCACCGCGGCAAAAGATGCGCTCGCCGTTGATCAACAACGCAAAACCCTCTCCGTCTTTTCCGCGGTCGACGTCGATGCGCCGAAAGCCGATTCGGCTGGCGTGATGCTCAACGCCGTCGACGAGGATCGAGAAATCATAGAGGCACTGTGCGCCGTGAGTATGGGGCCACCAGAGATCGACGTTCTCCAGCCTGACGATTGCCGAATAGTGATTCTCGCCGATCTTCTCGAATGTCTGCTGAACGCCTCCGCACCGGAGCACTAGATCCGGATTGTTGACATTTGCATGAAGCGAAACGCTCAGTCGCCCGGTGTTATCCGCCTCGAGCACGGCGCGGACAGAGACGTTGTCAATCGAAACGACATCGCGCCGGACAAGCGTGATGGGGCGCCACGGACCGACAGCATGAACTTCCGGACACCAACCCGGCATGCGCCCGAGCAGCGTTGTTCGAATATTCTTCAAGCCTTGCGGCGTGATCATCTGCGGCCGCCAACGAGCGCGCGGGCCGGGCTCGGCAAGCCGCGGTGCCAGCGCCCGGAAGCAAAGCGCCAGTTCGTCGCCACCGGAAAGCGTCACCGGTATCTCGTGCATGGTGAACATGCTTCCCGATGACAGGATCTCCTGCCCATTGAGGAAAACATGACACAGCGTCGCCAAGCCCTCGAAGCGAAGAAGCGCGTCGCCGGGTTGTACGTCAAAAAGTCGGCAAAGATACCACGCATCGCGCGTGTCGAGCGGCTCCGGGTTTTCACGATCGAAGTGCCCGGCCTTCTCCAATGCCGCGGCAACGGTCCCCGGCACCTCGGCGGCGATAAACTGCGCGGACAACGGAATGTCATGCGGCGTCGCACAAGCGCCCGGTTCCGTCAGAACCAGATTCCAACCTTCGGCGAGCAGAGTTTCCTCCGCACCGACACTCGCCAACCGTCCCCGCATGCTTAGACTCCCGGCTTCACAAGCGCTCCTTGAGAGAAGCTATCATGGAATCCCACGCATCGGCTGCCGGATCAAGCGCCGTGCGTAATGGCTCGTATTTCTTCCGGGTGACCGCCCGGGCGAGCTGAAACTGCACGGACTTCGCGACTTCGGAAATTCGGCACGCGTCTTCAATTGCGGACGCGAATTCGCTCGCAGAAAGCCAAGCCAGGTGATCTCCGGCAAGCTCGAAATTGGCACCGAACTGGCGCAGCGTATTGAATGCGTACTTGTGAAAGAAGCCAAACGGCCGCTCTGCGACTGCTTCCACCTGCTGCGGAAACACTTCGGCAAAGGCGCGAATCGGATTCGAGACTGGGCGGCGACCGAAGTGAGTTCCTAGAAGCCTGCGTGCCATAGTGCTGACATGCGCCGTATCCGGCATGCGAACCGGAAATTTCGCGAACTCGGTGTAGGGAAGGAACGACGGATCGTCCGCCGTCAGTTGCAGCTGGAACAGCCCCTCGAAGTCTTCACCCTCAAGCTGGAAATAGCCGCCATTGTGGAAATACTCCACGCGCTTGCCGGTGAGATCGAGCCTGTTGATCGCCACGGTGGTCTTGCCATGCTCGGTCCGATAGGCGGTACCCTGCGTATCCGGCATATAGAACGAGTCCATCTCGATCAGGCAAAGGCGCCCGCGTGCGATCTGCACCTCGATATGCCGTTCGACGCGGTCGAAAATGGCAAGCTCAGTGACGCGGATGTCATAGAGTGACTCGAGATCCTCGAGCGGCACCTTGAAGAAGGTGAACTGATCGCCCTCGAAGTCCTGTGTGAGCGTGAAACCGAGCATCGCCTCCGGTACTGCACCGCAGCCGCTCAGCACTTCGATCCAGAGGTCGACATAGCAATTGGTTTCAGGCCACATGCGCTCGCCGGAATGGAGCGGATGCGGTTGATAGCCGTCCGGGCGGACCCGCGGAAAGACGGCTCTCATCGTTTCATTCAGCCCCACAGCGCTTGACGCACCTTGGAAGGCCAATGCTTGACCTCGAGCCCGTGGTGATGAAACAGCGCGAGCGCGATGCGCTCAAGCCCGAAGCCGACGCAAGCGGTGTGCGCAACGCTCTCGTCTTCGAGGTACAGGCCCCATTTCGCACCAAATGCGTCCTGGTGGTAGTTGAAGCTCATGCAGGCCGTCGGCTTGGCAACCGAGGTGATCGGGATAAGCAGCTCGAACTTCAGGTTCTGATCGCGCTGATTATTGGCCAGCATCTTGCCGGCACGGCCGAAGAACGGGTCGTTCGCGACATCAATGGTCACGTCCAGACCGACCGCCTGCATCATTTCGACGCCGCGATCCATCCAGCGTTGACGGAAATCCGTGACGTGCTGCTCGGTCCCCATGCAAATATATTCGCGCATGCGGAAAAGCTGCTGCCTCGCAGGATCCTGCGAAGGCTCGTGGCGGAAGCAATAGGATTGCAGATCGAAGAGGCCGCCGCTCATCGGCAATTTGCCGCGCCGAGCGACAGTCGGATAAAGCGGATAGCAGGCCGCAGGCGTCAACACGATGTCGGTTGCCTGTTGATCCTTGGTCCAATCATCGCCCACTTCCATGCATTGAAGGAGGCTGATGTGGTCGAGTTCGCTGCCGCAGAAACTGTGAACGGTGCCGGCAAGCTGCGGGAAGCTCTTCATGTAACCGCTCTTCTCGAAGAAGGCGCGGTTCATCCCGGGCGGAAAGCGCATCGCTTCCGCACCATCGGCGCCGCCGAACCTGTCGATCAGGCGCTCGAAGGCGGCGATCACGTCTTCGAATTGTCCGCTGCGCCCGTAAAGACCGTCAACGCCCGTATCGATCAAGAGGCCCGATTCGAAGAGCCTGTCCAGAAACGTTGTCTGCACGTCCATATCGTCACCCCAGTAAGCTAGTGTCCTGCTTGTGAACAAGAAGCATGCTCGACGTATTGCCGAGGATGCGGTCGTTCGAGATCATGAGTTGCGCGGAGTGGGCATCGCGCAGATGGCGGCCGACGCTGAATGGCGTGCCGTTCTTGTAGCCCATGATCCCGCAAATCAGCATCACGTGATTGACGATCTCGAGGATCGTCTCAGATGAGGCAATCTTTACGTTGTTCATCGTGACGGCGAAGCCCATGGAAGAAAGCTTGTCGGCGTCGCTCCTGGCGTCCTCGTAGGCCTTCAGACCGGCGACAACGTTCGATCGAACCATCTGCAGCAAGTTTGACACCTCGGCGAGCCTCAAGGCTCCGGGCGGTGGCGTACCCGGCGACTTGCGCGCTGCGGCGCGCACGAACACCTGTGCACGGCCAACCGCGTCGACCGCGATGCCATACCACACGCTGCTCCAAAGAAGGTGCGACGATGCCAGCATCGATTGCGCCGCGATCTCTGCGAAAGGCTTCGGCAGGATCTGTTCGGCCGCAGCCTCGCCCTTGAAGAGGAAACCATCCGAGCAGGTACCGCGCATGCCGAGCGTGTCCCACGTATGCGTTTTTTCCAACGTGTACTGCTCCTTCAAAAAGACGGTCAGCACCTGATCGGAAGAGGCGGCAGTTGCGTGGGCACGCGAGGTAACCATGATCGCATCGGCGTGGGAGCCGTAGGATATGACGGTCGCATCTTTCTCCAGACGGCAAATGTCACGATCCACCTCGATCGCGCAGATGCTATTCCTGAGATTGCCGCCGATCCCGCCTTCCGTCGTTGCCGACGCGACCAGCAATTGCTCGGCAGCAACACGTAGCATGAAGGCCCGATGCCACTCGCTCTCGCCGCCGTGCTCAACAAGGCTGCAAAGCTTGATGTGATGCATGGCGAAGACCATGGCAGCCGCAGCACAAGCCTGACCAAGCATCGAGCATAACTCGGCGATCTGTGCGATCGTCGCGCCTTCGCCACCGAAATGGCGTGGGATCTGAACGCCTAGCAAGCGCTCGGCCCTCATTGCTTCCACGGCTTCGTGCGGGAACCTCCCTTCAAAATCGACGGAGTCTGCATGCTTTGCCGCAATCGCTGACACGCGCGCGGCTCTGGCGGCAAGATCCTCTTGCGCGATTTTGACCGGAAAGTTCATTCAGGCGACCTTCCGGCTATCTTTGATCTGGTCAACGGTCCTTGCGATCGCCGCGATGCTGGCGAAAGACTTGCGATTCAAGAGATTGTCGGGAAACTCGATATCAAAGGCTTCTTCGATGCCAAGCATAAGCTGCACGGAAGCGAAAGACGTTAGGCCGACCGCATAGAGGTCGGCATCATCGGCGACCTGGTCGACAGAGACAGGGAGCTTTCCAAATTTGACCAGGAGCTCACGGATCGTAGTATTCATTATGACTTCTCCAAGATGATCATATCTCGAGTGGCGAAACCGCCTTGTTCTCGGAGTACGCGTAGTCTGGAAAAGACAAAATTGTCCTAAATGACGTAGTTAAAGTCAGCTAAGCTTCTCAGCTAAATTCCTACGAAAGGAACAGGGAAGAGGGGAGCTTGTGTTAGATTTCAACATCTTGCTCGCGAGCTGTATTTTTGGGTGACCAACGGATCTTGTGACACATTGTCCAATAACAACACTTCTTTCGCCCATTTTTGACTAGGCGACCGGCGGATACAGGTGCTCGCCGCCGCGATAATCCGAAACCGAATAGCAGCCTTCGCCCATCTCACTGATCGACTGAGGAGCGATCACTGCTTTGCCATGGCCACCGGGTATGTCGAGTATGTAGGTGGGCTGGCAAAGACCTGAAATCCGGCCACGCAATGCGGCGACGATCTTCTGCCCCTCTTCGATCGTCAGCCGAAAATGGCTCGTGCCGGGCGCCAGATCGGGATGATGCAAATAGTACGGCTTCACACGCGTCTCGACGAAGGCCTTCATCAACTCCGTCAGCACCGCCGGATCATCATTGACGCCCTTCAGAAGCACCGATTGGCTGACCATGACCAAGCCGGCATCGATCAGGCGAGCGCATGCTGCGCGCGCCTCGGCGGTCAGTTCGCGAGGATGATTGGCGTGCAGCGCCACGTAGACGGTCTTGCCACCCGCTCTCAGGGCCGCAATCAGGGCCGCATCCACCCTCGATGGATCAACCACGGGAACCCGGGTATGGAACCGCACGATCTTGACGTGGTCGATCGATGCCAGTTCGCGAAGAATTTCTTCCAGCCGTCGCGGCGACAACACGAGCGGATCGCCGCCCGTCAGGATCACTTCCCAGATTTCCTTATGGTCACGGATATAGGCAAAGGCCGCAGACATTGCCTTGGGGTCAAGCGTGCCCAAGCCTTGCGGACCAACCATCTCGCGGCGAAAGCAGAAGCGACAGTAGACGGGGCACACATGCACGGCCTTCAACAGCACCCGGTCGGGATAGCGATGAACGATCCCCTGCACGGGACTATGGGCTTCGTCGCCGATGGGGTCGGCGCGCTCTTCGGGCGCAACGATCAGCTCGGCTGCGTCAGGCACGAATTGCCGGGCAATCGGGTCCGAGCCATCGGCGCGGTCGATCAAACCTGCAACGGTCGGAGTCAATGCAACGGCGTAGCGTGCGGCGACATCAGCCAGCGCGTCCCGGTCACTCTGACCCAGCAGCCCTGCGCGTTCCAGCCCTTCGACGGTCTTGATAGGCCCGATACTGTTCATCTGCCGTACTCCGCGACCGGCGCCCACATTACCTGATCGATCCGCGACGCACCGGTTGCCAGCATCACCAACCGATCGAAGCCGAGAGCGATGCCACTTGCCTCGGGCATGATGGCAAGCGCTTCCAGAAAATCCTCGTCCAGGGGATAGCTCTCGCCGTAGATGCGAGCTTTTTCAGACATCTCGATCTCGAAGCGACGGCGCTGTTCCGCCGGATTGGTGAGCTCGCCGAAGCCGTTTGCAAGCTCGACGCCGCAGGCATAGACCTCGAAACGTTCCGCAACACGGGGATCAAGCGCCGATGGGCGCGCCAGTGCCGCTTCCGACACCGGATATTCGTCAAGAATGGTCACACGGTCGAAACCCAGATGAGGCTCGACCTTTTCGACAAGCACGCGGCTGAACAAATCCGCCCAGCCATCGTCGTCTGCAACGCGCATGCCGATCCGCTTCACTTGGTCAGCGAGATGCGCCCGGTCCGTCGCACCATCGGCGGAAACGGATGCCAACAAATCAATGCCGGCATAGCGCTCGAAAGCCGCGGCGACACTGATCCGGTCCGGTCCGGCAAACGGATCGCAATCCCGGCCCTTATAGGTGAGCCGCGTCGTCTTCATGGTTTCCGCAGCAAGCGCCAGGATCCGAACGCAGTCCATCATCAGGCTCTCATAGCTTTCGCCCACGCGATACCACTCGAGCATGGTGAATTCCGGGTGGTGCAAGGGGCCGCGCTCGCGGTTGCGATAGACGTGGGCGAAACAGGTGATGCGCTTTTCGCCGGCCGAAAGCAGCTTCTTGCAGGCGAACTCAGGCGAGGTATGCAGGTAAAGCGGCGCCGCCGTCTGGCCGTCCGTCGTCAAGGCTTCGGTGGCAAATGCATGGAGATGCGCCTCGTTGCCGGGCGAAACCTGCAGCGTCGCGGTGTCGACCTCCAGAAAATCCTCGCGCAGGAAATAGCCGCGCAGCGCGGACTGGATCGCATTGCGCCCGATCAGGACCGGACGGCGGTCCAAATGCACGCTCGGCGTCCACCACGGCGATACTTTGGCGATCGAGGGATTCATTGGCATCGTCCTGACCGGCCTTCCAACGCTAGGGCTGGCTATTTGCCGGATTTTAGGTTAGTTGCGCCCCCAAAGAACAATCAATCGCGTCTTCGGGGCAGTATCGACAGTCCTCTACGACGCCAAAAGCCGAGTTACAAGGAAGTCTTAATGGTCAAGGTCATCGCCTCTTCCGTCCGCAAGGGCAACGTTCTCGACGTGGACGGCAAGCTCTACGTCGTTCTGACGGCCCAGAACTTTCATCCGGGCAAGGGCACGCCGGTTACGCAGGTCGACATGCGTCGTATCGTCGATGGCGTCAAGGTCTCCGAGCGCTGGCGTACGACCGAACAGGTCGAGCGCGCCTTCGTCGAAGACGTGAACTTCCAGTATCTCTACGAAGATGGCGAAGGCTTCCACTTCATGAACCCGGCGACCTACGACCAGGTGGTCGTGAACGATGAAACGATGGGCGATCAGAAGGCCTATCTGCAGGAAGGCATGACCTGCATCCTGTCGATCCATGAAGGCGTTCCGCTGGCTCTCGAGCTGCCGCGCCACGTGACCCTCGAAATCACGGAAACCGAACCGGTCGTTAAGGGCCAGACGGCTTCGTCCTCTTACAAGCCGGCAATGCTGTCGAACGGCGTGCGCACTATGGTGCCGCCGCACATCAACGCCGGCACGCGCGTCGTGATCGCCACGGAAGACAATTCCTACGTCGAGCGCGCGAAGGACTGATCGTCCACCGCATGCACTGAGAAAATTATGCCGCTTCGGAAACGAGGCGGCTTTTTTGTTGTCGGCAGTTACGCTGATCCGGCGGGTGTTCAAACAAAAAGCGCCGGTCGGGCCGGCGCTTTCGATCTCAAAAATAGTAATCCTATCGCCTTAGTAGCGCGGGCAACGTGCCTCGTAGCGGCGGCCGTAGCGGTCTCTGTAGACACAGTAGCCGCGACGTTCAACGGACTGGCCGATCAGTGCGCCAGCGAGACCGCCGGCAACAGCACCGATTGCAGCACCGCCCCAGCTATGGCTGACGGCACCGCCGATAATAGCGCCGGAACCCGCGCCGATTGCGGTTCCCTGTTCCGTCGCCGTGCAGGAAGCAAGTGCGCCGACGAGGGCGCCAATGAGCACAATCTTCTTCATCATGACATAACTCCCAGTTTTTTCGTCGCTTAGATGCGACCCATTAGCACAAGAATAACAATAATCAGGAGAACTAGCCCTAAACCGCCGGAAGGTCCATAGCCCCATCCGCGGCTATAGCCCCAATTTGGTAAGGCGCCGATCAAAAGCAGAATAAGGATAATGAGCAGTATGGTGCCAAGCATGGTTCAAGTCCTCGAGGTCATTACACCTGGAATGGACGAGAAACACACCTCACCGATTTTTGTTCCATCTGTATCAAATGTTTGGATTTAAGGGCAAAACGATCTCATCGTGCGCCGTTTTCCGTCCCGCCGCGTAATATTAACCCATGACAAAAGATACGGCAGATGTCGCTCGTCTTTTTCGGGCAAAACGACATTGACAGCCTGGACATAGATCGCGTTGCACGTATGCCGCGAATTTCGCGATTCAGCATCTTGTGGGAAAAAGTGATTCAAAATCAATACTTAGCCGTGAACAAACACTGAATCATGCGGAGTCTGCGATTCGTCTCCGATTCGTTCTCAAGCTGTTCCGAATCGCAAAACGAGCAATCTGCAAGCTATTCGCGCAACAGAAAACTGCAGAGTAAATTCAAATCGGCCCTTGCGTTTGAGACAACGGCTGTCCATGTGTGTGCTGCTCGGAGAGGAGCTGACTTGACCTGGGGCACCCTCGCCTCATCTGCAGGACCATGACACTGACATCGCAGCCGATGATACTGAGTGGGCGCGGAGTAACCGCGGTGCTCGGACCAACCAATACCGGCAAGACGCATTATGCCATTGAGCGCATGGTTGCCCATGGCACCGGCGTGATCGGGCTGCCGCTTCGGCTGCTGGCGCGCGAGGTCTATACACGCGTCGCCGAAAAGGTCGGAATTCAAAACGTTGCGCTGGTAACGGGCGAAGAGAAAATATCGCCTCCCAACGCCCGCTTTTCGGTCTGCACCGTCGAGGCAATGCCACGCGAGACGAAGGCGGCGTTCGTCGCCATTGACGAGGTTCAACTCGCCGGCGACCTCGAGCGAGGGCACATCTTTACGGACCGGATCCTTCATCTGCGCGGCCGCGACGAGACGCTGTTGCTCGGCGCCGGTACAATGCGTCCGATCCTGCAGCAACTGCTCCCTGGAATTACCATCGTCGAGCGTCCCCGGCTTTCCCACCTGTTCTATGCCGGACAGAAGAAGATTACCCGCCTCCCGCAGCGCTCGGCGATCGTCGCCTTCTCTGCCGACGAAGTCTATGCGATTGCCGAGTTGATCCGCAGGCAGCGCGGCGGGGCCGCCGTCGTTCTCGGGGCCCTCAGTCCGCGCACCCGCAATGCGCAGGTGGCACTCTACCAAGCCGGCGATGTGGAATATCTGGTCGCCACGGATGCGATCGGCATGGGCCTCAATCTCGACGTCGACCACGTCGCCTTCGCGCAGGATCGCAAATTCGACGGCTATCAGTTTCGTAACCTCAACCCCGCCGAACTTGGGCAGATTGCCGGCCGTGCCGGTCGACATGTTCGCGACGGGACGTTTGGCGTCACCGGTCAGGTCGATCCCTTTGATGAGGAATTGGTTGAACGCATCGAAGGCCACGAGTTCGACAATGTGAAAGTGCTGCAGTGGCGCACGAAGAACCTCGACTTCAGCTCCCTGCATGCGCTCCGCGTGAGCCTTGAGACCGGCCCTACGGTTTCTGGCCTGACACGCGCGCTCCCCGCCGTCGACCAGCAAGCGCTGGAACAGCTGTCGCGCTACCCCGAGATCATCGACCTTGCGAACAATCCGGCGCGCGTCGAGAAACTGTGGGAAGCCTGCGCGCTTCCTGACTATCGCCGCATTACACCGGCCCAACACGCCGATCTGATCTCCACCCTCTTTTCCGATCTCGTCCGCTATGGCACGGTAAACGAGGACTTCCTTGCCGAGCAGGTATATCGCGCGGATCGAACAGACGGTGAGATTGACACGCTTTCGGCGCGAATCGCGCAGATAAGGACTTGGACCTATGTATCGAATCGGCCCAATTGGCTTGCCGATCCGACACACTGGCAGGAAAAGACGCGGGAAATCGAAGATCGATTGTCCGATGCGTTACATGAAAGGTTGACGAAACGCTTTGTTGATCGCAGGACATCTGTGCTCATGAAGCGCCTGAGAGAGAATGCGATGCTGGAAGCTGAAATCAGTGTAAATGGCGATGTCTTCGTAGAAGGACATCATGTGGGGCAACTGTCGGGATTCCGGTTCACGCCCATTTCGGGAGCGGAGGGACCGGACGCTAAGGCTGTCCAGTCTGCTTCGCAGAAGGCGCTCGCTCTGGAATTCGAGGCACGTGCGGCTCGCCTCCATGCGGCCGGCAATGGCGATCTCGCGATCAGCTCCGACGGTTCGATCCGTTGGTTGGGCGACCCGGTGGCGCGCCTGGCAGGCAGCGATCATGTCATGCGCCCGCGTGTCATCATTCTCGCCGACGAGCAGTTGACCGGCAATGCCCGCGACCACGTGGCCGCTCGGATCGAGCGCTTCGTAAATCATCACATCAGCACCGTTCTGAAGCCGCTTGACGATCTGTCCCGCGCAGAGGACCTGCAGGGCCTTGCAAAGGGCCTGGCATTCCAGCTTGTCGAGAACCTCGGCGTACTGTTCCGGCGCGACGTGACCGAAGAAGTGAAGTCGCTGGATCAGGATGCGCGGGCCTCAATGCGCCGCTACGGTGTCCGCTTCGGCGCCTACCACATCTTCGTTCCGGCACTTCTCAAGCCCGCCCCGGCAGAGCTCATCACGCTCCTCTGGGCGTTGAAGAATGATGGCCTCGACAAGCCAGGTTATGGCGATCTCATTCCCGTGCTGGCGGCAGGCCGTACCTCGGTCGTTACCGATCCGGGCTTCGAGCGCACCTTCTACAAGCTGGCCGGCTTCCGGTTCCTTGGCAAACGCGCGGTCCGTATCGACATTCTGGAGCGCCTGGCCGACATTATTCGCCCGCTCCTTCAGTGGAAGCCGGGCCAGGCCAATCGTCCCGAAGGCGCTTATGACGGTCGCCGTTTCACGACGACAACCGCCATGCTTTCGATCCTCGGCGCAACGCTGGAGGACATGGAAGAGATCCTGAAGGGGCTCGGCTATCGCGCCGATGCCGTCAAGGCGGAAGAGGCAGCTGCCCATCTGTCGGCTCAGGACGCTGCCGCAGCGCCGGCGACCGAGACGGCGGTTGAGGATAATGCAGAGAAGGCAGATCACGACGATGCCGACAGCGCATCGGAGGAAGCCCCTTCCGAAGCCCCAGCTGCTGTTGAAGCAGTGGCAGCCGAACAGCCGGTCATCGCAAATTCCGAAGAAGCCGAGGAGCCGAAGCCGGTCCTTCTCTGGCGCCTTGGTGGCCGTACGGACAACCAGCGTCAGGCTCGCAGCCCGGGCGAACGCCGTGGCGGCAACAATCGCGGCCAGGACCGGGGGTCCGAACATCGCCGCCAGGGTGCTGCGAATGGCGAGGGCCGCGACGGCAACCGCCAGCATCGCGGCAAGGATGGCGGCAAGCCACAGCAGGGACGCGGTGACCGCAACGAACAGCGTGGCGACCGTCAGGACCGTGGCGACCGCAAGGATCGCAACAACAACCGTGGCGGACCACAGCCGTTGCGCTTCGAGGCAAAGCCACCGCGCAAGGAAAAGCCGATCGATCCGGATTCTCCTTTCGCCAAGCTCGCTGCCTTGAAGGAGCAGATGAAGAAGTAAGCGGATGAGCAGTGAGACACAGCCAGGAAGCGGTTCGCGGCAGCGCATCGACAAGTGGCTGTTCTTCACGCGCATGATAAAATCGCGCTCGCTGGCACAAAGCCACATTCAATCCGGGCATGTGCGGATCAATGGCGAGCGCGCCCTTCAACCGAGCCAGATGGTCAAGACGGGCGACAGGGTCGAGCTGGCGCTGGAGCGCCGCGATGTTGTCCTCATCGTCAAATCGGGCGGCGAGCGACGTGGTCCCTACGAGGAAGCCCGACTGCTCTATGAGGACCTGACTCCGCCACCCGACGAGGCAAAGCGCCTGACACCTTACGAACAGGCGATGCGCGCTACGGGCACGGGCAGACCCACGAAAAAGGACCGCCGTGCAATCGACAAGCTGATGTCGGACGACGATTAGAAAACTCTGTCCGAACAGCCGGGTTTTGCGACGTCTTTATTCTTGAAATCCGCAGACAAAGCCGATACGTCACAATCAACTTGCCGGATAGCGTAAATGCCTCCCCCGCATTTCACTGCTTCCTTTCCGGTTAGGGGAAAGGCGCGACGTTCCAGGTTGCCCGGCCCCATTGTGTGGAAGTCCTGGAGTTCTTCATGACCTATGTCGTGACCGACAATTGCATTCGTTGCAAATATACCGATTGCGTGGAAGTCTGCCCCGTCGACTGTTTCTATGAAGGCGAGAACTTCCTCGTCATTCATCCTGACGAATGCATCGACTGCGGCGTTTGCGAGCCGGAATGTCCTGCCGAAGCCATCAAGCCGGATACGGAGCCGGGCCTCGACAAGTGGCTCAAGGTCAACGCCGAATATGCGAGCATTTGGCCGAACATCACGATCAAGAAGGATGCCATGCCGGAAGCCAAGGAAATGGACGGCGAAACCGGCAAGTTCGAGAAGTACTTCTCGGAGAAGCCCGGAGCGGGCGACTGATCCTCCGGCCCCAAACCTCGGCCTGAAAACCGGGTTCAGTGACGTAGAAAATGCCTGAAGCGTGCCTGCAGCATATGGGTGTCATGTGTTGCGCGCATGACTCAGGTGCAGCAAATTATTGATTTCGTCATATTTTTGTGATAGCTTGCCGACACTGATCCATTTGCGGCATGAAGTATGCCCAAACCACCACGAAAGCAAAACAAATCCAAAAACGCGGTTTCCGTGACATATCAACGCCTTGAGCTGTGAGGCTCTAAGCTTGTGCGCATGGAGATGTTTGTTTTTGTCCGGTGGGACCAGAAGTAAGTCACCCGACGGATCCGACCGTCTCATCCGGGCTTGACTGACCCGGCTCCGGCTGCAGCCGGGAGCGTAACAGGGAGTGTTTGAATAGAATGACGACCCAGCAGAAAAAACCTTCTTCCGCACGTCACGGCTTCAAGACCGGTGAATCGATCGTGTACCCCGCACATGGCGTCGGTACCATCAGCGCCATCGAAGAGCAAGAAGTAGCAGGCATGAAGCTTGAACTTTTCGTTATCGATTTCGAGAAGGACAAGATGCGTCTGAAAGTGCCGGTCGCCAAGGCCATGAGCATCGGCATGCGTAAGCTCTCCGAAACCGATTTCGTCGAGCGTGCATTGAAGGTTGTGCAGGGCAAGGCGCGCGTCAAGCGTACCATGTGGTCCCGTCGCGCCCAGGAATATGATGCGAAGATCAATTCCGGCGACCTCATTTCCATTGCTGAAGTTGTCCGCGATCTCTATCGCGCCGAGAACCAGCCGGAACAGTCCTATTCCGAACGCCAGCTGTATGAAGCTGCACTTGATCGCATGGCACGCGAAATCGCTGCCGTGAACAAGATGTCGGAAACCGAAGCCGTTCGCCTCGTCGAGACCAACCTCAACAAGGGTCCGAAGCGCGGCAAGGCAATCGAGGAAGACGAATCTCAGGATGAAGCTGCATAAGCTCTCCTTGTTTTTCCTGCAAAAAAACCCGGCCTTGTGCCGGGTTTTTTATTGGAACTTTTTCCGACGTGGCGCGTTTTAAAGATGTAGCTGCGGACCGCGTCGGGAACTGACATTACCCTCCTCGAACGCTCGCATCCTGGAAACGATCGATGAGGAGCGGATCATGCCTTCCACGTTCTGCCTATCCGGCAACTTGAAGAAACTGGTCCTACCCGGCCGTATTACCGGCGCATAACCCTAAGCTAGGGCCCCATCTGGAAACGTCCAGAGTTCGGGGCCTTTATACGTTCAAGACATGAATTTGATCTGGGCAGCCAATGTCCGGAAGCAAGATTTCTTTGCCCTTTTTTGGCGTCACGCCTCAGGAGACCGATATGAAGAACATGTCAGCAGACCGGCGCATGATCAAAATCGCCATGGCGGCTCCCTACCTTGCTCGCGAAGAGGAACACGATCTCGCAATCCGCTGGAAGAACAATGATGATCGTGGTGCCCGCAACCAGATCGCCATGGCCCATATGCGTCTCGTTATCTCCATGGCCGGGAAATTTCGCAATTTCGGCCTGCCCATGAGCGACCTTGTCCAGGAAGGATACGTCGGTCTGCTGGAGGCCGCGGCCCGCTTCGAGCCCGAGCGCGATGTCCGCTTCTCCACCTATGCAAGCTGGTGGATCCGCGCCTCTATCCAGGACTACATCCTTCGCAATTGGTCGATTGTTCGCGGCGGTACGAGTTCTGCCCAGAAGGCCCTGTTCTTCAATCTTCGCCGTCTGCGCGCCAAGCTTGCCAGGGGCGACACGCAGCTCACGCTCCAGTCCATCCACCAGGAAATCGCGGCAGCCCTCGGCGTCAGCCTTTCAGACGTCCAGACAATGGACGCCAGGCTCTCGAGCAATGACGCCTCGCTCCAGGCGCCCTCAGTCTCGGGTGATGCCGACAGCGCCGAGAAGATGGATTTCCTCGTGAGCGACGATCCTCTGCCTGACGAGCAGGTATCGAACATGATCGACGGCGAGCGCCGTCGCAATTGGCTCGCTTCGGCCCTGAAGCACCTCAATGAGCGGGAAATGAAGATCATCAGCGCCCGCAGGCTCGCCGAAGATGGCGCTACGCTTGAGGAACTCGGTGCAGATCTCGGCATTTCCAAGGAGCGCGTCCGGCAGATCGAAAGCCGGGCGATGGAAAAACTCCGCAGCGCTCTCGTGAGTGCTGACCCGTATATGGCCGCATCGGCCTGAAAGAGCTTACTCCCCCAGTGATGCAATTGGCCCGGTGAAAACCGGGCCTCTTTTTATTCTGCAATAATCTTGACGCGGTCGCCGGGAGAGACAGCGGCGCCGGTCGGCAGGGCATTGATAAGCTTGAAAAGATCGAGCTTTCGATCCGTGCCCATCATCCGCGAAGCAAGCGTCGTGATGTTCTCGCCCGGCCGTACCTTGACGACCCGGACCCGCAGAGGCTTCAGGGAAGCCGTTTCATCCGGGGTCATGCGGCGGAAGCTTGCCCGCAAGACGTCGGCCGTCTGCTGCAAGACCGGGCTTCCCTTCGGGACGGCCGTCAGGAACCGGAAAATCTGCGCATTGTTGCGGATCACCGTGACGTCGAAATCCCAACGATCTGCACTCGCGCGTGCCGTTGCGGCCTCCATACCGTTGACCGTGATCTGCTGAATGGTCGACGGATCGAGACCGGTAACCCAGCCGCTCGAGATATAGTTGGTCAGGCTTTGGTTCTGGTTATCGGCAACACCATCGAAGCGGATTGCGATGTCGCCCGGACCGGTCGCCATAACCGCCTCGACCTTGTTGTCGATCTTGAAATCGGGAGGTACGTCGAAGCGAATGCCAAGCCCGCCATGCAGGAAGGTCTGGCCGCGGACATAGCCTTCCTCCGGGCTGTCGCCGTAGAGCAGGCCATCGATCCCATCGAGATAATAGTCCCTGCCCGTATCGCCAACTTTGCCTTCCTGGCCGAAGGCACGTGCATGATCGCGCGCGAGTTCGATGCGCTGCGCAGAGTTCGGGTGGCTGGAGAGGAAGTCGAGGCTCTGATCCGCCTCAGGATCGACCGACATGAAACGACTATAGGCGGCCATGGAGTCCAGGAACCGCGCAGCGGCATAGGGATCATAGCCTGCTTCACCAAGCATACGGACGCCGATCACGTCGGCCTGCAATTCCTGCTGCCGCGAGAAAGCAGCCAATCGGAGCTTGCCGCGCGCCAGAGCCTGCTTGCCGGCAATATCGCTCGACAGCACCTCGGCAACGACGCGGCTGGCGATGACTTCCGCCTCCTCGCGCTTCTGCCGTTCGATGCCGTGGTTTGCCGTAACGTGGCCCATCTCATGCGAGAGAACGGCAGCGACCTCGGATGCATCGTTGGCGAGCGCCAGCAGACCGCGTGTCACATAGAGATAACCGCCCGGCAGAGCGAATGCGTTGATAGCCGGGGAGTTCAGGATGGTGATGCGATAGGACTGGCTCGGGTTCTCGGAGACGGCTGTCAGCGCGCCCGTGATCCGGGCGACCAGGCGCTCGGTCTTTGCGTCCTTGTACTCGCCTCCATAGCTCGCAACGATGCGCGGATGTTCGCGCGCACCCATGGCCGCGCGCGGATCGTTCTTCTGGACTTCATCGACGATCTGCGGATTGGAGGACGGCGCAACGCTTGGCTGATAGGACTGCTCGAGAATGGACTGACAACCGTACAGCGCCATGCTCGTCGCACAGACGACCGAGGCTCGTCGCACCAGACGGCACGCAGACGAGAGCACATCACTGGAAGGCGCGGGGAATTTCCACGTCGGCATACTGTCCAGTCTGGCTCTCCAAGTCATCTTGCGTGTCAACCGGTCCGCTTCCGCGACCCGGCCGGTCTCATCGTGATTCAACAGGCGTCCGTCCCCGCTCTTGCACTGCACAATCGGGGACACAAGTCTTTGCTGTAACTGATTTCCGCATCGGTTGCATAGCGAGACTCTAAGTAAATGTGGCGCCGTTGTATTTTAGCAAGCCTAACGTGCTTTGAGTTTCCTCGGTCGCCTCAAATTATGGCGAAAGTGCCGTTGCGACTGCCAGATTCGTCAACTGCGGAGAAATTGCGTCAATCCTGGATGGTCCGATCGGCCCAGAAATTCGTCAATTGGAGCCGCCACGACAATCCTGCCGTCTTCAAGGAAAAGACCGAAGTCTGCGATGCGTTTGACCTCGTCCGGATCGTGCGAGACGACGACGACGGTATTGCCGGTTTCACGATGCATGTCGAGCAGCAGCGCCGCCATTCCGTTTCGCAGACCGGGGTCGAGGGCCGCGAAGGGCTCGTCCAGCAGCAGCACCGGCCGGTTGCGAACAAGCGCGCGTGCAAAGGCTACCCGCTGCCGTTCCCCGCCGGAGAGCGTCCCTGGCATCCGCCGCTCGAAACCGGCGAGCCCCACCTTTTCAAGCGAAGACGAGATGGTTCGGCAATCTGCGGTCGTGAGTTTCAACGACGGGCTAATGCCAAGGCCGATGTTGGTAAAGATATCGAGGTGCGCGAACAGATTGTTGTCCTGGAAGACCAGGGAGACCGGCCGCTGCGCCGGGTAAACCTCGGTCACATCTTTTCCGGCGATCAGGATCCGCCCCTTGAGAGCCGTGTCGAAGCCGGCAAGCAGATTGAGGAAGGTTGACTTGCCGGCCCCGGACGTCCCCGTCACGGCAATCACGGCACCGGTGGGAAGCCGGCAATCAAACTGAAAATTCTGATTGCCGAGCTGAAGACCGACCTGCTGCATCTCGATCGCGAACTCAGGATCAACCATGGACGGCAACCTCTAGGCGCGCTGGGCCCATCGTACCGGCGATCGTGAGCAACAGGCAGACGACACCAAGGATCAACGCCAGCCCATCGGCATCGTTCGTCCGATAGCTGCCCATGCGGCTATAGACGAGCCATGGCAGGGTGACGAAGCTGTCCGAACCGAACAGCGCAACCGCGCCCAGATCGCCGAGCGACAGCGCCATCGCGAACGAAAATGCCGTAAGCATCGGCTTGAACAGTGCCGGCGTGTCGATGAGGCGCAGCCGTGCCCAACCTGTGACACCGAGGCTCGCCGCAAGCTTCTGCGTCCGATGCTTGTGGACGATGAAAGCCGGTTCAAGGACGCGCATCACAAAGGGCAGCGACATCAACGCGTTGATGGCGACAATCAGCACCGGAGCGACGGCGCTCACGTTACCGAGATTTCTCAAGGCAAGGAACCAGCCAGTCGCAAGGACGATTGGCGGCACGAGCAACACCAGCGACGACGCGCCGCCCAAGGCGGCAAAAAGAAACCTCCTGCCGAAGGCACCTGAACCCTGGAGAAGCGCCGCGCGGCGCGCGCTCACCAATGTCATCGAAATCAGCAAAGCGAGAGCAGCCGCCGAAATCGAAATAACCAGACTGGTCGCAGCCGATTGCCAGAAGATGGGCTCGCGCAAGAGCTTCATCAGATCGGACCGCAGGCCGGCCAGGACCACGGACATTAAAGGGAGCGCTAGAAACAGCGTGGCAAGCAGCAGGACGCCACCATCCACAAGCCGCGCGCCCGGCAGTCGCCCATCCGGACGCCTGACAGGCTTGCCAACTGTCATGCCCTCATCCTCCGGAGCGGGAAGAAGCGACAGCGCCCCGAGGATCATTGATGTAAGTACGATCTGAAGCAGGGAAAGCGTAACGGCCCGGCCAGGGTCGAAATCGAAGCGCAGGGACTGATAGATGGCAACCTCGACCGTCGTTGCCGCAGGGCCACCACCCAACATCAGCACAAGCGTGAAGCTCGTGGCGCACAGCATGAAAATCAGGCCGGCGATACCGGGGACGACCGAGCGCAGGACCGGCCATTCGATGAAGCGAAAAGTCGAGCCGGAGCGCATGCCCAAGCCACTCGCCATCAGCCAATATTCCGATGGCACACGGTCCAGTGCGGCCAGCATCAGGCGGGCCGCCAGTGGCATGTTGAAGAAGACATGTGCCAGCAGGATCCCCGAGAGCCCGTATATGCTGACCGGTTCCGCCAGGCCGAACTCAAGCAGCGCCGAGTTCATGATGCCCTGCCGCCCCCAGATACCAATCAATCCGAGCGCCCCAATCAGAACAGGAAGCCCCATCGGCACGGCCATCAGCCTGATAATCCAGATACGGCCGGGGAAATGCCGTTGACGCGCCAGGGCTTGCGCGACCGGAATGGCAAAAACGATGGAGAGCGCGGTGGAGAGCACGGCCTGCAACAGCGTGAAACACAATATCCGCAGGATGTACGGTTCAAACACGGTCGCAAGAATCGACGAACCGCCGCTCGAGAGAAGCAAAGCAAGGACCGCAAGGCCGACGAAAGCGATAATGCCGGCGAGGCTCGCGGCCCCGCCGAGCATCGCCCGTCGCATCTCGGCCTTGGTCAAAAGCATCAGTTCATGCTCATGGCAGCCAGCCACTCGTCGATCCAGGCTTTGCGATTCTCGGCAACTTCGTCCGAGCTCATCAGAAAGGTCTTTGACGGATTCACGAGCTTGCCGAACGCATCCGGCAGTGGTTGCGATGTCGCGGAAACCGGCATCATCCAGTTGTTGGTCGGAATGGTGTCCTGGAAGCCCGGGGTCACCATGAATTTCAGGAAATCGCGCGCAAGTTCCTTGTCAGGCGCATTCTTCAGCAGTCCGGCCACTTCGATCTGTATGTAATGGCCCTCTGAAAATGCAGCCGCCTGGTAGCGGTCCGTATTCTCCGCGACCATGTGATAGGCAGGCGACGTCGTGTAGGAAAGCACCATCGGTGCTTCCCCCTTGGTGAACAGCCCATAGGCCTCTGACCAACCGGGCGTTACCGTCAACACCCGCTTCTTGAGTTTTGCCCAGGCCTCCGGCGCCTTGTCGCCGTAGACGGATTTTACCCATAACAGGAGACCGAGCCCGGGCGTCGAGGTGCGTGGGTCCTCGATGACGATCTTCTGCGAAGGGTCACCTTCGACCAGATCCTTCATGCTTTGCGGAGGGTTCTTGATCGTCTGCGTGTCGTAGATGACAGCGAAGTGGCCATAGTCGTACGGCACGAATACATCGTCCTTGTAGCCGCCCGGCACCTTGAGCCCGCCGACATCGATGCCGCTCGCATCGAACAGGCCGGTCGCCTTCGCTTCCGTGGTCAGGTTGGTGTCCAGGCCAAGCACGACATCTGCCTTCGTGCCGGCGCCTTCGAGCTTAAGACGCGACAGCAGTGCCACACCATCCGCCACGCTGACGAAACTGACGTTGCAGCCGCAGGTCTTCTCGAACGCTTCCTTGACCTTCGGCCCCGGACCCCATTCGGATGTGAAGCTTTCATAGGTGTAGACGGTAAGCGTCTTGCCTGCCGCCTGTGCACCGGCGCCGGCCAGGCCGGTAGTCGCGATGAAGATCGTGGCAAGCAACGAACGGCTCGGGAATTTGAATTTGAACATGGCACCTCTCCTCTGGTTTGCTTGAAGGGGAAAAGGGCGGTGCCAGATGTCACGCGTCTAATCCCTCCGCCGGTGTTAGCCGGATCAGGTTCCGCGGGTTGGCTTTCAGCCTCTCAGCCGCGCGCCTTATGGCACGGGCACCCCGTTAGAGCGCTTGAGATGTATCGCCACGCTTGGCGTCTTGCAAGAGGCGGCCTTAGGCCGCCATCGGCATTTACTCGGCGGCTTCGGCCCTTGCCGCCGGCCGCACCTCTACCACGCGGGGCAACTGCGTCGGTTTCAGCATCAAGGCGGCACAAAGGCCGATGAGAGCGATCGCGCAGGATGCCATGAAAAGCGGCGTGAACGCGCTGGCATAGGCGTCGGCGACGGCTTGACGCGCCTGTTCCGGCAACGCCGCCAGCATCCTTGGCGTCAGTTGCTCGATATCGGTCACGCCGGGAATTGAGAGTCCGGTCTTGCCGAGCTGCGAGCCGATGATCGCGCCATAAATGGAGATGGCGATCGATGCGCCGCCCATGCGCGACAGCGTCACCGATCCCGTTGCGGCGCCGACGTCGCGCGCCGGAGCGGCATTCTGGACGCCGATGACCGGGACCTGCTGTGCAAGGCCGACGCCGAAGCCGTGGAGAGCCATCACCGCCCCGATCACCATGACCGGTGTTCCGACATGAACCTGAGTGAGCAGCGCAAACGCGATGGCACTGCAGGTCAGGCTTGCGATCGCGAAGGGCTTGTAGCGCCCGGTGATGGAGATGATGCGACCGGCCGACAGCGACCCGCAGACGATGCCGCCGGTCAGAAGAATGAAGAACGCTCCGGCCGCCGATGGCGAGAGGCCGGTCGTCGTCTGCAGGAACAACGCGAAATAATTGACCATGCCGATGCCGATCGCGCCGCTCATGATCGACATGATGAGCAACAGGCTGAATGTCGAATTGCGAAACAGTGACAGGGGAACGATCGGCTCGGCGGCGCGTCGCTCGACGAAGATCCAACCGATGGCCGCCGCTACACCGAGCGCCATGATCGCCAGGCTTTGAGGAGCAACAAGCGAGCCGAAAACCTGAGAGCCATCGGCGGCAAGAACGATGCTAGCCGTCGTCAAGGCGAGCAGCAGGGCGCCGGCGTAATCGATCTTCGGACGGCGGTTGGGCTTCCGGTAGGGCAGCATCAAGGCCAGACCGACAAGGACGACGAAACCGATCGGAACATTGACGAGGAAGATCGAGCGCCAGCCGAAGAGATCGCTCATTGCCCCGCCAAGGACGGGTCCGATAGCGCCCGACGCCATCAGAACGAGGCTGGAATAGCTCTGGTAACGCGCCCGTTCGCGCGGTTCGAAGAGGTCGGCGTTGACGGCGAAGATCGACACCATGATGCCGCCGCCGCCAAGCC
Source organism: Rhizobium sp. RHZ02 (assembly GCF_014851575.1). Classification (NCBI taxonomy): domain Bacteria; kingdom Pseudomonadati; phylum Pseudomonadota; class Alphaproteobacteria; order Hyphomicrobiales; family Rhizobiaceae; genus Rhizobium; species Rhizobium sp. RHZ02. Next base: position 222,349 of record NZ_JACUZX010000002.1, on the reverse strand, counting down.
CCTGCAGCACGCGGGCCGCAATCAGCGTGTTCATGGATACCGCCAGTCCGCAAACGGCGGAACCGACCGTGAAGATCATGATCGCGGCCATCATCACATACTTGCGGCCGAAGAGGTCACCGAGCTTGCCGTAAAGCGGCATCACCGCGCTCACGGCGAGAAGATAGGCGGAGCCGACCCAGCTGAACCGCTCGAGGTGGCCGAACTCGCCGACGATCGTCGGCAAAGCCGTTGCGACGATCTGGTTGTCGAGTGTCGCCATGAACATGGCTGCCATCAGGAAAAGGAAGAGGATGAACCGCCGGCGGTGATCCGTCACAAGCGGCGCTGCGGCAATTTGAGTATCCATGAAGCGTCGTTCCAAATTGGAGAGTGGCCATTTATGTGCTGTTAGCATATATTTGTCAACGTCACTTGATTGACATTGGCATATTCTCAATTGACGCCTGAGATGCTATGTTACCGCAATGAACGAGAGCTTGACGAATCCGACCGAGACTGACGCCGAGACGCATGAGCCGGACATCCTGCGCATTGGGCAAAGCATGACCCGTATGCGTCTCATGACCGGGCGGAGACTGATCGGTCGGCTCGCGATCCAAAGTGTCGCACCGGGCCTCGAGCTGTCACACCTCGACGTGCTGGACGCTGTGCGGCGTGCACAAGAGGCTGGCGACGTAACGGTTGGGACGATTGCCGAGATGATGCGGATCGACCCCTCGCGCGCAAGCCGCATCGTCGCGGAAATGGTGGGGCGGAATATTCTGCGGCGAAAGGCATCTCAGGCGGATGCGCGGCGGATCATCGTCGTGATGACGCCGCTCGGGCAGAGGTTGCTGTCGGAAATACGCGCGCAGAAGCTCGCATTCGTTTCCGAAGTGGTCAAAGACTGGAAGCCGGAAGAGATCGAGGCGTTCGGAGAGCTATTCGAGAAGTTCATTTCCGGCTTCGAAAGTGTTTTTGAGGCTCGCGTCAAGGATATCGCTGACGAAGCCTGAGCGGCGGCCCTTTCCCTTCCCCCCTGGTTTGCGCTATGGGCAGTGCCCATGAGCCAATCCACCTTCACCATTCTGCTTGGCGGCGAGTTGCAGATAACCGACCGCCTGCGACATGCCATGTCGGGCAGCCGTTTCATAGCCGCCGATGGTGGCATGCGTCATGCGGCAGCGCTCGGCGTCGTTCCGGAATTGTGGGTCGGCGATTTCGATTCCACGCCGGCGGATCTCGAAGCCGCTTTTCCTGACGTCCCCAGGCAACCTTATCCCGCTGCCAAGGCCTCAACCGACGGCGAGATTGCGGTTGCGGAAGCGGTCGCCCGCGGCGCGAAACGCCTCGTCTTGGCCGGCGCCCTTGCAGGCGAACGTTCCGATCATGCCATCCAGCACCTGCTCTATGCCGTCAGCCTGGCGGAGCAGGGTTATGACGTACTGCTCACGTCTGGCAGCGAAGAGGCTGTGCCGCTGATTTCAGGCGCAATCGAACTGGACCTGCCACCAGGCAGTCTCTTTTCGGTGCCTGGCTTCAGCGAACTTCGCGGCCTGACAATCGAAAACGCGCGCTACCCGCTTGCCGACTTCCATTTGCCCTTCGGCTCGTCACGCACCATTTCCAATGTCGCGAAAGGCAAAGTGCGCTTTTCGCTCGAGAGCGGCCGCGCCATTGTGCTCGCCCGCCCCTATGATCTTTCCGGAGTCTGATCTTTGGCGCCTCCCATTCTGAAACTCGACGACGTCTTTCTCAGCTTCGGCGGCACGCCATTGCTTGCCGGCGCCGCCCTGCAGGTGGAGCCCGGAGACAAGATCTGTCTCGTCGGCCGCAACGGCTCCGGGAAGTCGACGTTGCTGAAGATTGCTGCCGGTCTCGTCGAAGCACAGTCGGGAGAGGTCTTCCGCCACCCCTCCTCGACCGTGCGTTATCTCGAACAGGCTCCCGATTTCACCGGATTCAAGACGGTGCAGGCCTATGCCGAAGCCGGCCTCGGCCCGGGTGACGATCATTATCGCGTCACCTATCTCCTCTCGCATCTCGGCCTCACCGGTGAGGAAGATCCACAAAACCTCTCGGGCGGAGAAGCCCGCCGCGCTGCCCTCGCCCGCGTACTCGCGCCAGAACCCGACATCCTGCTGCTCGATGAGCCGACCAACCATCTCGACCTGCCGACCATCGAATGGCTGGAAGGCGAACTGCAGAAGAGCCGCAGTGCGCTCGTCCTGATCTCCCACGACCGCCGTTTCCTGGAGAAGGTTTCAACGGCAACAGTCTGGCTCGACCGCGGCGCATCGCGGCGGCTCGACAGGGGTTTTGCCCATTTCGAAGCCTGGCGTGACCAGGTTCTGGAGGCGGAAGAGCTCGAGCAGCACAAGCTCGGCAAGGCGATCGAGCGCGAAGAGCATTGGCTGCGCTACGGCGTCACGGCCCGGCGCAAGCGCAACATGCGCCGGCTTGGCGAACTGCAGACCATGCGTACTCAGTATCGCGGCCACAAAGGTCCGCAGGGCACCGTGCAGGCAACGGTTTCCGATGCGCAGGAGTCCGGCAAGCTCGTCATCGAGGCCGAGAAGATCACGAAGACCTTCGGCGACCGGCCGATCGTCGCTCCCTTTTCCATCCGCGTGCATCGCGGTGATTGCATCGGTCTCGTCGGCCCGAACGGCGCCGGCAAAACCACGCTGTTGAAGATGCTGACCGGGCAGCTCTTGCCGGACAGCGGCACGGTCAAGCTCGGGACCAATCTGGAAATCGCGACGCTGGATCAGAAGCGCGAAGACCTCAATCCGGAAGAGACGCTCGCCCATTACCTGACCGATGGCCGCGGCGAGAACCTCCTCGTCAACGGCGAGCAGCGGCACGTGACCGGCTATATGAAGGAGTTCCTGTTCCAGCCCGAGCAGGCACGCACGCCGATCAGGAACCTTTCAGGCGGCGAGCGCGCACGGCTGATGCTGGCCCGCATCATGTCGCGCCCGGCGAATCTGTTGATCCTCGACGAGCCGACCAACGACCTTGATATCGAGACGCTGGATCTGCTGCAGGAAATCGTCGCCGGCTTCCCCGGCACCGTGATTCTCGTCAGCCACGACCGCGATTTCCTCGACCGCACGGTGACGTCGACAATCGCGCCGGCTGTGCCGGATGCACCTGACGGTCGCTGGATCGAGTATGCCGGCGGCTATTCGGACATGCTGGCACAACGAAAGGGCGCTATCGACGAGCGACGGAAGGCCGAGAAGGCGGCGGAACGAGCGAAGCCGCAGGAGGCAGCCGCTTCCGCCGAAACGGCAAAAGGAAAAGGCAAGCTTTCCTACAAGCAGAAGTTCGCGCTCGAAAATCTTCCGAAGGAAATGGCCAAGGCGGAAGCCGAAATCGCCAAGCGCGAAGAGCGGATGGCAGATCCCAGCCTGTTCAGCAAAGACCCCACCACGTTCAATCGCCTAGCGGCCGAGATGGAGAAATTCCGCGACAGCCTGACGAAGATGGAGGAGGAATGGCTGGAGCTTGAGATGCTGCGGGAGGAGTTGGAGGGCTGAGACAGCACACCCTCCCATTCCGCCCCATCTGTTGCTGGGCAATCTGGCTTCACTTTTCATTGATTCGTCAGCCTTCGACCGGCGGGACTAAGCTGCGCCCCGTAGCCGCAGTTCGTACGACGGCAAGGATGCAGATCATGCCACACAATCTCAACGCATTGACCGGGCTCGTCTGGGCCGCGGGTTTCCTCACTATGGCGTCACACGGCGCGCTTGCCCAGGAGGCGCAACGCGTGCGCGGTGCGATCGAAAGCCTGAACGGCAACACGCTGGTGGTGAAAACGCGAGAGGGCACCGAGCAGACGGTAAAATTGAAGCCGGATTGGAAGGTCCGCGGCATCAGGAAGGCTTCCGTGGAAGACATCAAGCCAGGGGATTTCGTTGGCGTCGCCTCGTTGCCGAAAGCCGATGGCGGCGATGGTGCTCTCGAAGTGCTGATCTTTCCAGCAGCCATGAAAGGCACCGGAGAAGGCAGTCGCCCCTGGGACCTGAAGCCGAACAGCACGATGACCAACGCAACCGTGGCTAAGGCCGTCAAGGCAGTCGACGGCCACACCATCACGCTCACCTATCAGGGCAAGGAAAAGACGATATCCATTGCCGACGATACACCCATCGTTACCATCGCGCCTGCGGGAAAGAAGGATCTTGTCGCAGGAGCGCGCGTGATCGTAATGGGTGAAAAAGCTGCGGACGGCACTGTGTCCTCGGCGAATGTCACGGTCGGCACAAACGGCGCCGTACCGCCGATGTAAGTGATCAGAGTGCTGGTGCCGGCGCGTTCGGCGCCTTTGCCACGACCTTCATCTCAGGCTTCGCGTGCAGCGCTTCAAGATGCAGAACGCGTGGCTTGAAAGTCTCGACGTATGTGTCTGACCGACCGATGTAGATCATCGTTGCCTCAGGCATGGAAGCGAGGACCTGCATCATCGTCGATTGCCATTCCGGCTCCATGCCCTCCAGCACTTCGTCGAATACAATCCATTTCGGCCGCACGAGAAGCAGGCGAGCGAAACCGATCGCCCGCTGCTCGTCTGAGTCAAGCAGCTTGTCCCAGCGGGCTCGGGTATCAAGCCGGGAAACCAGATTTTGGAGACCTGCCTTTTCCAGCGCCGTAACGACATCGGCATTCTGATAGGCGTCCACGGGTTCCGGAAACGCCAATGCTTCGCGAAGGGTACCACCCGGAATGTAGGCCGATTGCGGGACGAAAAGCATGTCGTCCGTGGGCGGCAAGCCGATCTTGCCGCCGCCGCACGGCCAAAGCTCGGAAAGCGCAAGGAAGAGCAATTTGCGATTCACGTTGTGGTCGCCGTTGATCATGACCTTTTCGCCGGCCTTGATCGTCACCGCGCCTTCGTGCATGCGGAAACCACCGCACTGGTCGATGTCCTCACCGATCTTGGCGGCGATCCGGACATGCTCCAGCGTCAGGTTTCCGGAAGGGTTCCGTTCGTACTTGATCGTTCCCTTCATATTGATCTCGTCATTCATGCTGGTGAGCGCCTGCCGGAAATCGGTGACGCGCATCAGGGTGGCGCGCCATTCGGCGATGGGACCGAAATTCGCGACATACCAGCGAAGGGCCGTGTTGACCTGGTTGAAGGCGCCCACGGACACCATCAGCTGGCCAAACGTCAGGCCGCCGGAGAAGTAGGCGGGTGCGGCAACAATGATCGGGATGACAACGACGAGCCAACCGTAGCCGGCCGATACCCAGGTGAGGTTGACGTTGGCCATCGCCACCCGCTTGATGACGGCAAGCACCGCACTGATGTCGGTGTCGATACGTTTCTGCTCATTCTCCTCGCCGCGTGCCACGGTAATCGCCGGCATGTTCTCGTTGGCATGCATCAGCGCGAAGCGAAGCTCTGCTTCCTTCGAGAAACGATCCGCATTGAGCTTTACAAGCTTGCGGCCCACCAGTTGGCTGAGAATCGATGCGGACGCCGCATAAAAGATCGCAGCCCAAACCATATAGCCCGGAATGGAAAAGGAATGCGTGCCGAAACGGAAGATAAAGCCGCTTGAGAGATCCCACAGAACGCCGATGAAACTGATCAGCAGGATCGTCGCCTGCACCAGCCCGATCATCAGGCTCGTGGTGCTTTCCGCGAGGTTGCGGGCGTCTTCGTGCAAGCGCTGATCGGGATTGACGCCGATGAGGCCGCTGGCCGAAAGCCGAAGCGCACGCTTGCGCTGAAGCCACTGGTTGACAAGATCACGCGTCAGGCCTTCGCGCATGTAGACCGCGGTCATCTGATTGAGCCAGGCCTGCACGACGTTGAGCAGCAGCAGCATGCCGGCGATCAACGCGAAGACCTTCAACTGATGGAAGAAGCCGGGCAGATCACGCCGCGCGATGCTGTCGTAAAATGGCGCGTTCCACTGGTTGAGAATGACGGTGGCATAGGCGGTCGCAAGAATGATGGCGATCAGCGCAGTAGCGATCACCAAGACCCTTCCCCGCACGGGCGAATGCCAGAAAGCCGAGAACATGACCCTCAAGCGATAGCCCAGGCTCAGGTCGTATCCTACTCTGTCCTGCCCTTGAATGCTTGGCCTGCCTTTGAGGTCATCTGCCATTACGCGTCCCTAGTCGTCATTCTACTTCAATAAACGTGGTGATTCGCTGTGTCCACCAACAGATTCTAGCAACCTTTAACGTGTGAGTGACTTCGCATCGACCCCACTCTTCGTATGAGCAATTGATTCGGAGCCCGACTGGCGCTATTTAAGGCACTCCGTGGTGATTTGGCCGGCCGGCTTGCAGCCACGTTAAAGAAGTTGCTAAAGGGCCGCGTGCGGACCGATAGCGATATATTCGTTTCTGTGATCGAGTGACCGCAATGCCCATCAAGATCCCCGATACCTTGCCTGCGTTTGAAACCCTGGTTCAGGAAGGCGTACGCGTGATGACCGAGACGGCGGCAATCCGTCAGGACATCCGGCCGCTGCAGATCGGGCTTCTCAACCTCATGCCCAACAAGATCAAGACGGAATTGCAAATGGCCCGCCTGGTCGGCGCTTCGCCGCTGCAGGTGGAGCTTTCGCTCATCCGCGTGGGCAACCATAAAGCAAAGAACACCTCGGAAGACCATCTTCTCGCCTTCTACCAGACGTGGGAGGAAGTGAAGGACCGCAAGTTCGACGGCTTCATCACAACAGGCGCGCCGATCGAGACACTGCCCTACGAGGACGTGAACTATTGGGGTGAAATGCAGCAGATTTTCGACTGGACGGAAACCAACGTCCATTCGTCGATGAACGTCTGCTGGGGCGCGATGGCCGCGATCTATCATTTCCACGGCGTTCCGAAGTACGAACTCAAGGAGAAGGCCTTCGGTGTCTACCGACACCGGAATCTGAAGCCGTCGTCGGTCTACCTGAACGGTTTCTCCGACAATTTCGAAGTGCCCGTGTCGCGCTGGACCGAGGTTCGCCGCAGCGATATCGAAAAGTCACCAGACCTGGAGATCCTGATGGAATCCAGCGAAATGGGCGTCTGCCTGGTGCATGAACGCAAGGGCAAGCGGCTCTATATGTTCAATCATGTGGAGTACGATTCAACGTCGCTCTCGGACGAGTACTTCCGCGACGTGAATGCCGGCGTGCCGATCAAGATGCCGCACAACTATTTCCCGCACAACGATCCGTCGCTGGCGCCGCAAAATCGCTGGCGCAGCCACGCGCACCTGTTGTTCGGCAACTGGATCAACGAGATCTACCAGACGACACCTTACGATCTCAACGACATCGGCAAGGGCAACTGACAGAAGCCGATGCTAAGCGGCCGCGCCTAGTCTGACCGTGCTTCTTTTTTACGACACCCGTTGCGGTTTGCGGCAAATGGGGGCAGGTTCCCTGCCTCAATTAAAGATATATCTGGATGGTCGCTATGGCGGAAATGTTGAAACGGGAAGTTTTTGGGCAAACCCAGTCGGGCGAGACTGTCTTTCGTGTCGAGATCAAGGGTGGCGGGCTGACCGCCAAGATCATCACCTGGGGCGCCGTCATTCAGGATCTCCGCCTTGACGGTCACGATGCGCCGCTGCTGCTTGGCTTCGACGATTTTGACAGCTACCCCGCCCACTCCTCTTATTTTGGAGCGACGCCTGGGCGCTGCGCAAACCGCATCGGCGGCGGCAAGTTCACCTTGGATGGCAAGAACTATCAACTCGATCTCAACGAGAAGGGCGTTACCCATCTTCACGGCGGCAAGGACAACATCGCCAAGCGGAACTGGACAATCGTCGAGCATGATGCCGACCGCGTCGTGTTGAAGATCGTCGATCCCGACGGTCGCGGCGGCTATCCGGGCAACTGCACCATCCAGGCGACGTACCGGGTACACGGCAACGGCGAATTTTCCGTGACCTACGAATCGACGAGCGATCAACCGACGATCGCTAACGTCTGCCAGCATGCCTATTTCAACCTCGACGGCCGCGACGATGCGCTCGGCCACGACATCATGATTGCAGCCGACGGCTACCTCGTGACGAATGAGTTGCAGATCCCGACCGGAGAGGTACGGCCCGTCGCCGGAACGGTTTTCGACTTCCGCGAGATGTCGCCCATGAAGCGGTTCGACGGTAGTGAACAGGCGCTCTACGATCACAATTTCTGCCTCTCCACCGAACGCACCGCAAAGCGCTCCGTCGCGCTTGCCCGCAGCCTGAACTCAGGCGTTTCGCTGGAAGTTCGCACCACGGAGCCCGGCGTACAGTTCTACGCCGGCTTCAAACTCGACGTGCCTGTGCCAGGCCTCGATGGACGCAAGTATGGTCCCTTCGCCGGCTTCTGCCTGGAAACACAGATCTGGCCGGATGCGATCAACCACGAGGGCTTCCCCGATGCCGTTTTGCGCCCGGGTGAAGTGTTGCGTCAGGAAACGGATTACATTTTCTCGAAGAGCTAACGCTCTCGCCTTGTTCTCGAATGAGCCAACCCTCGCAGGCTTCCTGCGGGGGTTTTTTTTGCGCGTCATTTCTTGCTTGCGATTGGTTCTAAATAGGTTCTATTATTGCGAGATGGATAGAACCAGTCTGATAGCGGAACTGAACAGCCGTGGCCTGCGCGACGAGGCGTTGACCGGGCCGCTTTACAAGCGGCTGGCACAGGCGCTGACCGGTTTGATCCAGGAAGGGTTGCTGAAGCCCGGAACGGCGCTCCCCGGCGAGCGCGATCTGGCCGAAGCCTTGAAGGTCGGGCGTGTCACCGTTCGGACCGCCTATCGCGACCTGATGAATTCAGGCACGCTCGAGTCGCGGCACGGAAGCGGCACCTTCGTTTCCGCCAAGGTCGAGCGAATGGAACAGTCGCTGTGGCGGCTCTCGTCGTTTTCTGCCGACATGCGCTCGCGCGGCCGCGCTCCGGCCGCAAGGATCTTGTCTCGGACGGTCAACACGCCATCTCCGGAAGAGGCGTTCCTGCTTGGCCTTGGGCTTGATGAACCGGTTCTTCGCCTCGATCGTCTGCGCCTTGCCGACGGGCTGCCGCTTGCCATCGAACGCGCTGTCGTGCCGATAAAGTTTCTCGGCGAAGGCGGTGGCGGCGAGGGATCTCTTTATGAAGCGCTCGCGGCGAACGGCCACCGCCCGGTCCGAGCGCTGCAGAGATTGACGGCGGTCACACTCGATCCGTCGTCGGCCGCTGCGCTTAACGTGAATGCCGGCGCGCCCGCACTGCTGATCGAACGTGTGTCGCGTCTGGAGGACCAGCGTGTCGTTGAATACACCCGCTCCCACTATCGTGGTGATGCATATGATTTTGTTGCGGAATTGAGAATCGGAGATGACCTATGAGTGAAAGCCCGTCGCTAATGTTGCAGGAAGCCGGCCAGTCGCCGGAGGTCGTCGCAACGCTGCTGCAGAAAGAAAGGCCCGTCCTCGACGAAATTGCAAAGCTGTTTGCATCGGGCGCTCCGAGCGTCGTGACGACCGCGGCGCGCGGCTCTTCGGACCACGCCGCGACCTTCTTCAAATACCTGTTCGAGATCACCTGTGGCGTGCCAGTCGCATCGGTTGGCCCTTCGATCGCCTCGGTCTACAGCGCATCGCTGCATCTGAAGGGTGGCATCCACTTCACAGTGTCGCAATCCGGCGCGAGCCCCGACATCGTTGCCTTGCAGGATGCGGCAAAACGCGGCGGCGCAACGACGATCGCTGTCGTCAACGTCACCGATAGTCCGCTTGCCAAGCAGGCCGACATCGTTCTCGGGCTCAATGCGGGCGCCGAAAAGAGCGTAGCTGCGACCAAGTCCTTCATTGCCTCGGTCGCCGCGCTTTCCGGTGTCACGGCCGCCATCAGCGGCAAGCGCGATCTGCATGCCTCCCTGGAAAAGCTGCCCGATGCCCTCCAGGCAACCAGCGGCATCGATACGAAGGCCGCAGAGGACGTCCTATTCAACGCCAGCTCACTCTACACCGCTGGTCGCGGTCCTGCCTTCGCCATCGCCCTTGAGGCAGCCTTGAAAGCCAAGGAGACGGCAGGCCTGCATGCAGAAGCCTTCTCCCTTGCCGAGCTGATGCATGGTCCGATGCGCCTTGTTCAGCCAGGCTTCCCGATCGTCGCCTTCACGCCGGATGATCCGGCCTTCGGCAATAACGTGCAGGCTCTGGAGCGACTGCAAAAGCTGGGCGCCACCACCGTGCCGTTCTCGGCCAAGCCGGTTTCCGGCATCAATGTCCAGGTGCCCACGACCGGCAGCGGATTGCTCGATCCCCTTGTTTCGCTGCTCGTCTACTACCGCCTGATCGAGTCGGTCACCCGTCGGAAAGGATTCGACCCCGACAAGCCGGCCAACCTGCTCAAGGTCACGGAGACGATGTGATGGTTCGCAAGATCTTCTCCGGCGCGCGGATCTTCGACGGTCAGCGCTTCCACGACGACAAGGCGCTCATTGTCTCGAACGGCCGTGTCGAGGCGATTGCGGCGGCAGGCGACCTTCCTGACGGTGAGCACACGCGCTTTGAAGGCGGCGTGCTTTCCGCAGGTTTCATCGATGCGCAAGTGAACGGCGGTGGCGGCCGGATGCTCAACGACGAGCCGTCGCCAGCCTCCATGTACATGATTGCTGAAGGTCATCGCCCTTACGGAACGACTGCATTGCTGCCGACGCTGATCACCGATACCGCGGACGCGACAGCAGCAGCAATCGAGGCAGCCAAGGAAGCCGTCAAGTCGAACCGCGGCGTGGCGGGTCTGCACCTCGAGGGCCCGCATCTGGCGCCTGCCCGCAAGGGAGCACACCTTGCCGAGCTCATGCGCCCGGTCGAAGACAGGGACGTGAAGGCGTTCATTGTGGCCAAGGAGGCGATCGGCACGCTGCTGGTAACGATGGCGGCCGAACAGGTCACGTCGAAACAGGTGCGCGAACTCAGCGAAGCCGGCGTCACCGTCAGCATCGGTCATTCCGATTGCTCCAGCGAGGCGGCAGAGGTACGGTTCGATGCCGGCGCACGTGGCGTCACCCATCTTTTCAACGCCATGAGCCAGCTTGGCCACCGGGCGCCCGGTCTGGTCGGTGCGGCCATCGATCACCCCTCGGTCTGGTGCGGCATCATCGCCGACGGCCATCATGTCGATCCGAAGGCGCTTCGAACCGCGCTTCGTGCCAAGCGGGGCGAGGGCAAGCTCTTTTTCGTCACCGACGCGATGTCGCTGGTTGGATCGGAGCAAGACTCTTTCACGTTGAACGGTCGTACGGTTCGGCGCGAAAGGGGCGGGTTCTGCTCGAAGCTGGTTCTTTCGGACGGCACGCTCGCGGGCTCCGATGTCGATATGGCGTCCACCATCCGCTACGGGATTACCTATCTGGAACTGACTCTCGCCGAGGCCCTTCGCATGGCGACGCTCTACCCGGCGCGCTTCCTGCGCCTTGACGACCGCGGCCACCTGTCACCGGGCGCCCGGGCCGACCTGGTGCATCTCACCGACGCCCTGGAGGTCACACGGACCTTCATCAGCGGTGAAGCCGCCTAGAAAGCGAGGATGTGATGACCGCGATCACCGATGCTTATTTCTCCAATCTGATTGGCCGGCTCGAGGCCTTGAAGACGGAACTCGCCGAGCCCATGGCTTTGGCGGCCAGAGCGATCCTGGAAGCCGCCCACAACGACAAGCGGGTCTATGTGTTCGGCACCGGGCACTCGCATATGCTGGCGGAAGAGCTCCACTATCGAGCAGGCGGCCTCGCCTTGACGATCCCGGTCCTCGTCGGCTCCGCAATGCTGCACGAAGGCGCCGTAATCAGTTCCGTTTACGAGCGTACGCAAGGATTGGTGCGGCCGGTACTGGAGCGCTATGGGATGCAGCCCGGCGACGTCATCATCATCGCATCGAACTCCGGCGTGAATGCAGCGCCGATCGAAGCTGCCGATTATGGCCACGAAATCGGCGCCAAGGTGATCGCCATCACGTCGGTCTCCTATTCGAGTGCGATTGCAAACGGCCGGCGGCGGCTGGCCGACATCGCCGATATCGTACTGGACAACGGTCTTCCCCCTGGCGATGCCGTGATAGCGCTCCCGGGCACGGAGCTAAAAGTCGGGCCGGTTTCCACGGCGATCGGTGCAACGGTCCTCAACGCGATCTTCGCAGAGGTTGCTTCGGAGCTGGCGAAGAGCGGCGACGCACCGATCTATCTCAGCGCCAACATGCCGGGCGCGGCAGCGGTGAACCAGCGGCTGGTGTCAAAATACCGACCGCGCAATCCGCACCTCTAGGAGAGCGCGGCGCCCGATTGTCAACGCCACGCCGACAGTCGGTCGCCAAAGTTCAATCTACCGGACCGTGCGAGTGAGGCGCATATTTCTTTCAAGAACAGCGGCAAGCTACGTCCCGCCGACTTGGAAAGGAACGGTCCCATGACGCAGATTATCTTGAATTCCGCGGTCGCCATCCTGATTGCGGCTGCATTCGTGACAACGGCCGCTGCCGCTCTTCGCGGCGAAGATCGCGCAATGCAAAAGGTGCCGGTCAGGGCTAAGGCAAGGCGTCACCCAAAGGGCTGAAAGACAGCCTAATAATTCCTCAGATCCGCCCCAATATCGACACCGGTTTGAACGACCAATGGGCCGTGGGGAATTCGGAGTGCAGGGCATGACCAGAATTATCGGCGCAGCCGCAATATTGACGATCGCCATGGCGACCTATGCGGCATACTTGAATCCGTACGATACGCGCAGCCAGCAAGGCCGCTATTCGCAGCAGATCGAGAGCCACGATAACGGCCTTACAGCCTCCATCCGCTAAACGAACAACTGGCCGCCATTGGCGCTGAGCGTCGATCCGGTAATGAAACCCGCATCATCGGAAACCAGGAAGACGACGCAGCGGGCAACCTCTTCAGGCTCGCCCAAGCGGCCGACCGGAATCTGCGGAATAATCCGTTCATTGAGGACTTTCTCGGGAACTGCGAGAACCATTTCCGTCCCGATATAGCCCGGGCAGATCGCATTCACGGTGATGTTCTTGGCTGCACCCTCCTGCGCAAGTGCCTTGGTGAAGCCGAGGTCGCCGGCCTTGGCCGCCGAATAGTTCGCCTGCCCCATCTGCCCCTTCTGGCCGTTGATCGAAGAGATGTTGACAATCCGCCCGTAGCTTCGGTCGCGCATGCCACCCCAGACCTGGTGCGTCATGTTGAAGAGTCCGGTGAGGTTGGTGTTGACGACCTCGTGCCACTGTTGCGGCGTCATCTTGTGGAACATTGCGTCCCGGGTGATCCCGGCGTTGTTGACAAGGACGTCGACCGGACCCAGTTCAGCCTCTACCTTCGCGATGCCCTCACCGCATGATGCATAGTCGGAAACATCCCATTTGAAGACGGGAATGCCTGTCCTGCTGTGAAAGGCGTTCGCCTTCTCGTCGTTGCCCGCGTAGTTGGCGGCAACTGCATAGCCTGCATTCTTCAGTGCGACGGAAATCGCGGCGCCAATGCCGCGGGTACCACCAGTGACAACAGCCACCCTGCTCATGTTCAGCTCCCTCATTTGAAGGCCCCGCTATCCTGCGGGGCTCAGGTTATGGTTGGATTGCCTGCTGTTCAAAGAGCTTCAAAGCACATCGCGACGCCCATGCCGCCACCGATGCACAACGTCGCCAATCCCTTCTTGGCGCCACGGCGCTTCATCTCGAAGAGGAGCGTGTTGAGCACCCGCGCGCCGGACGCGCCGATTGGGTGACCGATCGCGATCGCGCCACCGTTGACGTTGACGATCGAAGGATCCCAGCCGAGGTCCTTGTTGACCGCGCATGCTTGCGCGGCAAAGGCTTCGTTTGCTTCGACCAGATCGAGATCGCCGACAGACCAACCCGCCTTTTCCAGCGCCTTGCGCGACGCTGGGATCGGTCCGGTTCCCATGACCTGCGGATCAACGCCTGCCGTAGCCCAGGAAACAATGCGGACGAGCGGCTGGATACCACGACGGGAGGCCTCAGCTTCAGTCATAAGCACGGCTGCAGCAGCGCCATCATTCAGGCCGGAGGCATTCGCCGCGGTCACCGTGCCTTCCTTGTCGAAGGCAGGACGCAGCTTGGCCATCGATTCGAACGTCGCACCATGACGGATGTACTCGTCGGCATCGACAGTGACGTCGCCCTTTCGTGTCTGGATAACGTACGGAATGATTTCATCGGCGAAGCGACCCGCCTTTTGCGCGGCTTCCGCCTTGTTCTGCGACGCGACGGCAAAGCGGTCCTGCTCCTCGCGGGAGAGCTGCCACTGGCGGGCAATGTTCTCGGCGGTGATGCCCATGTGATAGCCGTAGAAGGCGTCCGTCAGGCCGTCCTTGATCATGGTGTCGACCATCTTCATGTCGCCCATTTTGACGCCGCCGCGCAGATGCGCAGCATGCGGCGCCATCGACATCGACTCCTGACCGCCGGCGACGATGATCTTTGCGTCACCGAGCGCGATCTGCTGCATGCCGAGCGCCACCGCCCGAAGACCGGAGCCACAGAGCTGGTTGACGCCCCATGCCGTCGCCTCCTTGGGAACGCCCGCCTTCATGGCGGCCTGGCGGGCCGGGTTCTGGCCTTCGCCAGCCGGAAGAACTTGGCCGAGAATGACTTCATCGACTTCGCTGGCATCGACGCCTGCACGCTCCAGCGCACCTTTGACCGCGGCCGCACCCAGTTCATGGGCCGGAACGGTGGCGAACGCGCCATTAAATGAGCCAACGGCTGTGCGGCCTGCACTAGCGATGACGATGGATGAACTCGACATGACGATCTCCTGTTAACTCCATCAGATACAGAGGAAACTGACAAAGCTTCAGCGCCAAGTCAAACGACAAGACGCTAACATTCAATTTTAGGCACTGCTTACGCTGGGGCAAATTATCTCTGCTGCAAAAGGGGTTGCCGCATCGCACAAAGAGATTGTCACTGGGCTTCGTTTGCGTCTACATTCCTCCGTGGAGGAATTTCCATAACAATCAGACGGGCTTCGGGAGACTGATATGGCGAAGAATGACGGGCAGATCGTAATCAAGAAATACGCCAATCGCCGCCTCTACAACACAGGCACCAGCACTTACGTAACGTTGGAAGACCTGGCGGAGATGGTAAAGAAGGGGGAGGATTTTACGGTCCAGGATGCAAAAAGCGGGGACGACATTACCCACTCGGTACTGACACAAATCATTTTCGAACAGGAATCCAAGACGGGCAACACGCTCCTGCCGATCTCGTTCCTCCGCCAGCTGATTACCTATTACGGCGACCAGATGCAGATGGTCGTTCCGAGCTTCCTGGAACACTCCATGCGCGCCTTTACCGAACAGCAGGCGCAGATGCGCGAGCAGGTCACGCGCGCTTTCGGCGAAACGCCGATCGGCAAGAACCTGCAACTGCCGATGCAGCTGGTCGAAGACCAGGTCCGTCGCAATACCGAGATGTTCCAGCAGGCCATGCAGATGTTTTCACCGTTCATGACGCCGCCGGCCAAGGAGAGCCGCAAGGCGGAAGCAAAGGACATCGACGAGCTGAAGGAACAGCTGCGCGCCCTTCAGAACAAACTCGATAGTCTCTAAGCGTCAGAGCCCGATCGAAACATCGCGCCTGGCGGTGCGAATAGATACGGCAAAGCCGCCAATCACATCGATCAACACAATCGTCATCAGGATGAAGAAAACCTGGGTGGCCGCATCCTGGACGAGGAGAAACTCGACCAGGAAGGCAATAAAGACGAGCATCGACAATATGTGATTGGTAAGGCTGCCGTCATTGCGGGTCGCCTTCAGTATTTCGAAGAACAGAACCGCAAGCGCGATGACGATGAAGAGGTCGCCGAGCGACATGCTCCACATGGCCCCCGAAATCATCGACAAAACGATGACATCGTTTTCGAGCGATGGAAGCCCGCCGCCGCCCATCAAGCCCAGCATCGACATATTGTAGAGAATGAACGGAATAACCATCAGCGGCACAGCATTGAACATGTGGCAAATCTCCCCCAGCGAGAGAATAGTGCCGTAAATCGCCGCGTGACTTCAAGCCATCCAAAGAATGTATTTGTCGTCGGAAAAAGCAAAAGGCCGGCACATGGCCGACCTCGCAAGTCTTACTCAGACAGAGCGCAAATGTATTATGCGCTTTCCTTCGGCGTCAGAACCTGACGGCCGCGATACATACCGGTCTTCAGATCGATATGGTGCGGACGGCGCAGTTCGCCGGAGTTCTTGTCTTCAACGTAGGTCGCAGCCTTCAGCGCGTCGGCAGAGCGGCGCATACCGCGCTTGGACGGGCTCGTTTTTCTCTTCGGTACAGCCATTTCTCTTACTCCACTTCACGGGCAAACACATCCTACGGCCAGACTGGCGGCCGAAACGACGTATCGCGATTTCGGAAATTTTGCGCGCTTATACATGCCTTGAGGGGGCTTGACCAGTCCCCAAGCTTATTTTTTGAGATTCCTGCGATTCAAGGGTCAGACCTCGTCTTCCTCGACAATCCAGGGCTCGGATCGCGCCGCCTCTTCCCACTTTTTCCAGGCGGGATGCGCCTTGATGGCTGCAATATAACTGAGCGTGTCGCCGGCAGATACCAGGTCGTATACATCGAAACGACTGACAACTGGCGCGAACATCGCGTCGGCGCCTGAAAAACCGCCAAAAAGGAACGGCCCGCCGGAGTGGGCGCGCAGGTCGCGCCAGATCGTCTCGATGCGGGCGACATCGGCCATGACCCCATCAGCAAGCGCGATCTTGCCCTTCGGCCGCCGGATATTCATCGGGCAGGCGTTCCGCAGGGCTCCGAAACCCGCAAGCATTTCCATGGAAACAGCGCGCGCGACCGCTCGCTTCCCACGCTCCCTTGGCCATAGCCCGGCTTCCGGGAAGAGCTCGGCAACATATTCGATGATCGCCAGTGACTGCCAGACACGAACCTCGCCGTGCAGAAGCACAGGAACCTGCCCCGTTGGCGAGAACTCCCTGAAGCGAGGATTGCCGGCGGGAAAATCGAAGGGAACCAGCACCTCCTCGAAGGGAATGCCGGCGGCCGTCATGGCGATCCATGGCCGAAGCGACCAGGACGAATAGTTCTTGTTGCCGATATAGAGCGTGAGCTTGTCCATGAAATCTCCCTTTACGCTGCAGGCGCGAACACAAGCCGCTCCTCGAAATGGTTCATATCGTCGAAAGAGCAGAAGGCCGGAGGCTTCAATTCTATCACCGGAGCGGTTTCGCGCAGTGTGGCAAGCGCGCCATCGAGCATCGCCTGCCATGCCCGGAGCGCCGCTTCCGGCAGCCTTGCGATCGGATAGCAGAATGTGACGTGGAACGCATAGGTGTCATGATCCGGGTGCCGGTAGCCGAACACAGGGGCGAACGCGTCCCGCCAGTCCTTCATGATCCGCCGGTCCGCTGCGGTAGTGCCGTCCACCGTAAGTCCGACCGGCGTGACCTCGGTGACTTCAACCTCAAACGGGCCCGGTGGCTCGTAGGATTGCAGCCGATCCAGAAAGATCTCGCTCATGCGCTCGATCCCGGTATCAAGCGCCACGTCCTCCGGCCAGTAAGGCGGCGTGCGGCGATACTCGATAATACCCTGAAACAGGGTCATGTGCAGGCTGGAGATCGGCGTGAAGGCGAACTGCGAAGCTTCCGGCATCGCCAGAAACGTCTCACGCGCTTCAACGATCGCCCGCTGCGAGCGCGATCCCTCGACCAGATGACAGACTACCGTATTGCCGGGCTCGCGCAGAAACGTCCCAGTTGCGTCGTAGCGGGTCCCGAGATGCCTCGGCGGGACAGGATTATGAATGGCGGAATAGGTCAGAAGGCTGGGCGAAAGGGCAGAAATCATCGCTGGTAATCCGGTCTTTGATGGAGGGATTTCCGTCCATAATTTTAAAGCACGAATGCCAGATGACACTCATGAGCACCAACGACTTATTGCGATATCAATCATAAATGCATCTGATGTAATCGCCCGACCCTCGCGCGCGGCGCTCGATCAGGCCGGCGAGCCGTCGCAAGCCACGCCCGGGCTTGCCGGCGTTGCGATCGAAGGGGTTGGGAAGCGACACGGCAAGAAGAGCGGCCTGCCGACTGGTCAACTTCGATGCCGGCACGTTGAAATGGTGACGTGCCGCGGCCTCGATGCCGTATACCCCCGGCCCCCATTCGGCAATGTTGAGATAGATCTCCATCAGGCGCCGCTTCGACCAGACGAAATCTGCGGTCACAGCCAACGGCAGCTCCATCGCCTTGCGAACGAAGGACCGGCTATTCCAGAGGAACAGGTTCTTCACCGTCTGCATCGGGATCGTACTTCCGCCACGGGTCGCCTGGCCGCTCAGCGTATCCTCCAACAACATCCGCATCTCGCCCCAATCGACACCGCCGTGGAAGCAATATTGTCCATCCTCGGACATCATCACCGACTGGACGAGAACCGGCGAGATATCGTCGAGCGATACCCATTGCCGGTCGTAGCCGCGCAGCAGCACCAGATCGCGAAGCATGAGCGTGGAAACGGGGTGAACGAAAGGCAGCAGATAGAGGACAATCAGGACATAGGGAAGAATGACGAGCGCCGCCAGTGCGAGAGCGATGCGCATGATCACGGGCCGGCCCTTGAGCCAAAACAACGCGTGCCTGTGAAACGGCACGGTCATGCTTTCCTCTCTCTCCGGCGTGATGTCCAATTCCCCGACCCAGTCTCTTGCCCTTCTCCTCCATACCGTTTGCGAACTGGCATTGCCAGAGACAAAGGAAATCTTCGCCGGATGATCGACAATTCCGTTGCAGAGGGAAGGCAGCTCATGCCAAACAGCGCGCCATGGACGCAAGCTCTGAAACATTCGAAGCCAGATTGACGGCCACCGCGCGCGAGGTCGAGGCTGTGCTCGACACCCTGCTGTCGTCATCCGTATTGAACGGCGAGATCGCCCGTCCGGAACGGCTGCGTTCAGCCGTGCACTATGCCAGCCTGAACGGCGGCAAGCGGCTCCGCCCTTTCCTGGTCATCGAGGCGGCATCGCTGCTCGGCGGGGACAGAGACGCGGCGCTGCGTGTGGGCGCGGCACTCGAATGCGTGCACTGTTATTCGCTGGTTCACGACGATCTGCCGGCAATGGACGACGACGACCTGCGTCGAGGCAAGCCGACCGTGCACATCGCCTATGACGAGGCGACCGCCATCCTCACTGGCGATAGTCTGCTCACCTATGCCTTTGACATCATCGCTGCGCCCGAAACGAAATTGCCTGATGCCGCCAAAGTGGCGTTGACGCTCGCGCTGGCGCGAGCCGCAGGCATCGGGGGCATGGCAGGCGGTCAGGCACTCGACCTTGCCGCCGAGAAGCAGGCGCCGGACGAACAAGGCATCGTGACGCTGCAGGCCATGAAAACAGGCGCGCTCATCCGCTTTGCCTGCGAAGCCGGCGCCATCATTGCCGGCGCTTCGCCGGAGGATCGTACACGACTGCGTCAGTTCGGCGAGAGGATCGGCCTCGCCTTCCAGCTCGCGGACGACATTCTCGATCTCACCTCCGATGCAGCCACAATGGGCAAGGCGACGGGTAAGGACGCCGGTCGCAGCAAGGGCACATTGGTGGCACTGCACGGCATGGCATGGGCGGAAGCCAAGCTTGCCGAGCATGTGCGCGAGGCCGAAGCACTGCTGTCTCCCTATGCCGGGCGCGGCACAGTTCTGACTGAAGCAGCTCGCTTCATTGCCGGACGCAAGAGCTGAAAAAGCGTCACCGAGACAATATTTCCGCCACCTGACGAGATGCAGTCCCTTGTCGTTCGCGTGGAGCCGGGGCAAAAAAACCGGCAATAGCCGAGTGGCCGAACAAGAGACGCAAGATGCATGAGA
The DNA here is from genome assembly GCF_014851575.1 of Rhizobium sp. RHZ02. Lineage (NCBI taxonomy): Bacteria > Pseudomonadati > Pseudomonadota > Alphaproteobacteria > Hyphomicrobiales > Rhizobiaceae > Rhizobium > Rhizobium sp. RHZ02. The sequence goes on along the minus strand of NZ_JACUZX010000002.1, from coordinate 202,490 downwards.
TCCTGACCTACCTGCCGCAGATCCTGCCGGCCTACGTCGCCTATCTGATCGCCGTCATCAGCCCTGGTCCGGCAATCATGGCCATCGTGTCGACGTCGATGACGCACGGCCGGAAGGCAGGCATGACCATCGCGCTTGGCATCTTCGCGGGTTCGTTCACCTGGGCCTGCGCCGCCGCTCTCGGTCTTGCGACCATCCTCCAGACCTACGCCATCGCGCTTGAGATCCTGAAGGTCTTCGGCGGCCTCTATCTGCTTTATCTCGCCTACAAGGCCTTCAAGGCCGTACGCGCCAACAATGACCTGCCGACAGCTGTCGTGCAGAGAAACCTTTCGACGCGGGCCCAGTTGCTGCGCGGCTATGGTATCCACATCACCAACCCGAAGGCCATCTTCGCGTGGCTGGCGATCATCGCCCTCGGCATGCCGCAGGGCGCGCCGGCACCCGTCGCCGGCCTGATCATCGGAGTGTGCATGGTGACAGGCTTTACCGTCTTCATGGGCTACGCCGTGTTGTTCTCGACACCACATGCGTTGAAGATCTACCGCAACATACGCCGCTGGATCGAGGGGGCCATGGCCGCCTTCTACTGTGTCGCGGGGCTGAAGCTGCTGACCAGCCGAATCTGAGCGTTTTCGATTGCCGCTTATTCGGCGGCCGTCTTCTGCCCGAAGCGCTTTTCGATGTAGTCGACCACGAGCGCCTCAAAGTCAGAAGCGATGTTCGGCCCGCGCAGGGTCAACGCCTTCTTGCCGTCGATGAACACGGGCGCAGCCGGCGTTTCGCCGGTGCCGGGCAGGGAAATGCCGATGTCGGCGTGCTTGCTTTCACCTGGTCCGTTGACGATGCAGCCCATGACCGCAACGTTCAGCGCTTCGACACCCGGATATTTCTCGCGCCAGACCGGCATGTTCTTGCGAAGGTCGTTCTGGATGTTCTGCGCCAATTCTTGGAATACGGTCGAGGTCGTGCGCCCACAGCCGGGACAAGCCGCAACGACAGGCACGAACTGGCGGAAGCCCATCACCTGCAGCAGCTCCTGGGCAACCTGCACTTCGCGCGTCCGGTCGCCATTCGGCTCCGGCGTCAGCGACACGCGGATCGTATCGCCGATTCCCTGCTGCAGCACATAGCCCATGGCAGCCGATGAAGCGACGATCCCCTTGCTGCCCATGCCGGCTTCGGTAAGGCCGAGATGCAGGGCGTGGTCGGAGCGTTCGGAGAGCATCGAATAGACGGCGATCAGATCCTGGACCTGGCTGACCTTGGCGGACAGGATGATGCGGTTGCGCGGAAGGCCGATCTCTTCGGCCAGATTGGCCGAGATCAAGGCGGACTGCACGATTGCCTCACGCGTCACTTGACGCGCCGAAAGCGGTGAGCCAGCCTCGGCGTTCTGGTCCATCAGCGCCGTCAGCAACTCCTGATCCAGCGAACCCCAGTTCACACCGATGCGCACCGGCTTGTCGTAGCGGATCGCCATCTCGATGATGTCGCCGAACTGCTTGTCCTTCTTGTCCTTGAAGCCGACGTTGCCCGGATTGATACGGTATTTCGCCAGTGCCTCGGCGCAGGCCGGATGGTCGGCAAGAAGCTTGTGGCCGATGTAGTGAAAATCACCGACGAGCGGGACGTCCATGCCAAGGCGCAGCAGCCGTTCGCGAATCTTCGGAACCGCGGCAGCGCTCTCGTCGCGGTCGACGGTGATGCGGACAATCTCGGACCCCGCTTTGAAAAGAGCCGCCACCTGCGCAACGGTGGAGTCTATATCCGCAGTGTCGGTATTCGTCATCGACTGGACGACAACAGGCGCACCACCACCCACGATGACGCCACCAACATCGACCGCAACGGATGCGCGGCGCGGCTTCGGATCAAAATCTGCAGCAGAAGACATATAGAGTTCTTGAACCCCTGAATTTCGTGTCTTTCAGGTGGATCATGCCCGCTTTGTTGTCAACCGCCCCGCACATCACTTTTGCTTGGAGCCGTCTCAGTGACCGCCACCCGATATGCCGTCGGCATAGCGTGCAAGGTTCGAAAACAGCAGCACGACGACCAGCAACACCGGCAAAGCCATGAAGACGACGCTGAAGCCGATATGCTCCGCCACGAAACCGATTGCCGACGGAGCCACCAGCATGCCGGAATAGCCCATGGTGGTTACCACCGAGAGGCCAATGCCGGCGCGCAGGCCCGGAATATTGCCGGCAGCCGAAAAGGCAATCGGAACCATGTTCGAGATCCCGATCCCGCAAAGCGCAAAGCCTAGGATCGCAATTTCCGCATTGGGCGCAAAGGCGGCGAGCAGCATGCCTGATATTGCAAACAGCGTGCAGATCCGAAGCGTCATCACGCCGCCAAGCCGGTCGCGAACAAGATCGCCGCCAAACCGCATGACCGACATCGTCAGCGAAAACGCCGCAAAGCCGAAGCCGGAAAGCGCCACCGATGCTCCCAGTTCCTCACGCAGGTAGAGCGCGCCCCAATCCAGCACAGCGCCCTCGGGAACCATCGAGAACAGCGCCATCAATCCGATCAGCCATGGCAGCGGCACCAGAGGCAGCCGGAGCTTTTCCTTCTTCTCGTCGGGATGCGGAGGGTCCGCAAGGATCATCCTCCAGGCGATACCCAAAACGATCGCCGCAAGCGCAGTCGCAATCTGCGCATGCCAGATCACGCCGACCTTGGCGATCAGCAGGCCACCGAGGCTGGCACCGATCAAACCGCCCAAACTCCAAAAGGCGTGGCACGAGGACATGATCGACCGCCGCATCGATTGCTCGACCGCAACCGCATTCGCATTCATGGCAACGTCCATGGCGCCCATGAAGCCGCCAAACAGAAAGATCGAGATCGCCCCTGTCGCAACGTTCGGCGCAAGCGTCAGTGCAAGCAGCGCAGGCAGAAGGCACACCGCGGCGATCTGCGCGACAAGTTTCGAGCCATAGCGCGCGATTTGCGCCCCCGCGATTGGCATCAGGGTAAGCGAACCGACACCAAGAACCAGGATCATCAGACCCAACTGAAACTTGCTCAGCTGCAGGCGCTCTGCGAATTCGGGAATTTTCGGCGCCCAGCAGCCAACGATGAAGCCGTTGACGAGAAACAGCAGCGAAACCGCTATCCTGTTCTTCGTTACGTAGCCGCTTCTGACCATCGGCGCTGTGTTAACGTGGTTATCCATGTCTCTTCCCACAGTGTCTCGACGTCGGCACTCGCGCCCGACGCGTTTATTGAATGATAGTTACGTCGTTCCGCCAGCCACGATCGTCCTGCAGCCGCTGTCGCGATAGCGCGCCAGCATGGCCGGGTCGGCGTCCTGCTCGACCACCAGGCATTCGCACTGCGCCACCGGAAGTACACTGTGCGGCGCGGCAGTGCCGAACTTGTCGGACGTCGCGGCGACCAAAACCTTCTTGCTTCGCGATGCTGCAAAACGCTTGAATTCAGCATCTTCGAAGCCGAAAGTCGTCACGCCAGCCGTCAGATCTATCCCGCAAGCACCGAGGATGCAAAGATCGGGCGAGAGGGACTCCATGTCGCGCATGGCCTTCGCGCCGAGCGCACCGCTGACCTGCCGGTCGATAAGCCCGCCGATCAGGATCACGTTAACCGCCGGCTTCTCGATCAGGGCGGCGGCGATCGCTGGCGCGTTGGTCGCTGCCGTCAGGGTCAAATCCATTGGCAGGGCCGTCGCAATTGCGAGGTTGGTGCTGCCCGCATCGAAAAACACGGTCGAGCCGGGAACGATCTGCGACACAGCGGCGACGGCGAGCGCCTGCTTGCGATCCCGCGCGATCCCTGCCCGGTGGCCAAGGCTCCCGCCGGCGGGCGCAACCGGCAACGCGCCACCATAGACGCGCTCGCACAGGCCGGCAGCTGCCATCTCGCGCAGGTCCCTGCGGACCGTGTCTTCGGATACACGGAATTCAACTGCAAGATCTGCGGCTAGCACCCGACCATCACTCTGTAGCTTCCGCAGGATGACGCTTTGGCGCTCCTGCAGGAGAAGTTCGTTCATGTTCATGCCGACTTCAGCCTGGTTGATCAAAAACTGATAAAAACATGCATAAACGGATACAAACGTGCACGCAAGTGTGGTGCGCTATCTCGATCTTCACAAACTGAAACAGGGCGCGCCAAATCTGTGATAAATGAGAAAAATATTCGCAGATGCCGATTTTCTTCGCAGTTTTCTACGCTTCGCAGCGATCAGCTTTTCTGCGATTTTTCGTGCATCAAACACCCTGTGAATTGGATAAAAAAATGAACCTCCTGAAGACCATCGCCGCTGCAGCACTGATCCAGGCCGCCGCCCTTCTTCCCGCCGTTGCCGGCGAAAACCTCGCCGCCGTCAAGTCTGCGGGTGTCTTCAAGATCGGCACGGAGGGTACTTACGCCCCGTTCACCTATCATGACGATAGCGGCAAGCTGGTCGGCTTCGACGTGGAGATCGGCGAGGCGGTTGCTGCCAAGCTCGGCGTCAAGGCCGAATTCGTCGAAGGCAAATGGGACGGCCTGATCGCCGGTCTTGATGCCAAGCGCTACGACACGGTCATCAACCAGGTCGGTATCACCGAAGCCCGCAAGCAGAAGTACGATTTCTCCGAGCCCTACATCGCATCCAAGGCCGTTCTCATCATTCGCGACGGCGACGACAGCATCAAGGGCTTTGCGGACCTGAAGGGCAAGAAGTCGGCTCAGTCGCTGACCAGCAACTTCGGCAAGCTTGCCGAACAGTCCGGCGCAGAACTCGTCGGTACCGATGGTTTCGACCAGTCGATCCAGCTCGTATTGACCAAGCGTGCAGACGCGACGATCAACGACAGCCTCTCCTTCCTCGACTTCAAGAAGCACAAGCCTGACGCTCCGGTGAAGATCGTCGCCCAGCAGGAAAATGCCGATTTTTCCGGCATCATCATCCGCAAGGGTGAGCCGGAGCTACTGGAAGCCATCAACAAGGCACTGGCCGACATCAAGGCCGACGGCACCTACAAGAAGATCTCCGACAAGTACTTCGGTCAGGACGTTTCGAAGTAACTCGTAACGCAGGCGGCTTGCTGCCGCCGCCACATCCTTTATATGTTCCCGAGAAAGCGTTCAGCGAAACCTCGCTGGACGCATCTTCTTTGAGGATTGAACCTTGCCGCACTGGCTTCAACTGATGGCGGAGTCGCTTGGTCCGCTCCTCTGGGCCGGCCTGATCTTCACGATCCCGCTGACGCTCCTGTCATTCACACTCGGTCTCATCCTTGGACTGCTGACGGCAATCGCACGGCTTTTCGCGCCGGCGCCGGTCGCCGCCATCGCGCGCTTCTATGTCTGGGCCATCAGGGGCACGCCGCTGCTGGTGCAACTCTTCGTCATCTTTTACGGCCTGCCGAGCATCGGCATCCTGCTCGACGCCTTTCCGGCAGCGCTGATCGGCTTCACCCTCAACATCGGCGCCTATAGCTCCGAAATCATCCGCGCCGTCATCTCCTCCGTGCCGAAGGGGCAGTGGGAAGCGGCCTATTCGATCGGCATGAGCTGGCGCCAGGCGATGAGCCGCACGATCCTGCCCCAGGCCGGGCGCGTTGCTGTACCGCCGCTCTCCAATACGTTCATCTCGCTGGTGAAGGACACGTCGCTGGCGGCCGCCATTACGGTCCCGGAGCTGTTCCAGGCTGCGCAGCGCATCGTCGCGACCACTTACGAGCCGCTCATCCTCTACATCCAGGCCGCATTGATATACCTTGCTTTGAGCTCCGTCCTATCAGCGTTGCAGGTTCGCCTCGAGCGTCGCTTCGCGCGCTATGGCGGCATGCTGGAGGCAAACGCATGATCGAGCTTTCCCATATCGAAAAGCGCTTCGGCGACGCCGTCATCCTGAAAGACATCAGCATCCGGATTCCGGAAGGCAGCGTCACCGCACTCGTCGGCCCCTCGGGCGGAGGCAAGAGCACGCTGCTGCGATGCATCAACCTGCTGGAGATCCCGACAGCAGGCACGATCCGCCTCGGCGACGAGAAAATAAGCTTTACGCTGGGCCAGAAGACCGGCTGGCAGGCGATCCAGAAGATCCGCCGGCAGACCGGAATGGTATTCCAGAACTTCCAGCTCTTTCCGCATCAGACGGCCATCGAGAATGTAATGGAGGGCCTCATCACCGTGCTCAAGTGGCCGAAGGAAAAGGCGCGTGAACGGGCGATGGAATTGCTGACAAAGGTCAACATGGCGCACAAGGCCGACGCCTGGCCTTCGACACTCTCGGGTGGACAACAGCAGCGCGTCGCAATCGCCCGCGCGCTCGCTCCCTCTCCGCGAGTTCTTCTCTGCGATGAACCGACGTCGGCGCTCGACCCCGAGCTTTCCGCCGAAGTCGTCGATGTTCTTGGCCGTCTCGCCCGCGAGGGCACGACGATGGTGATGGCGACGCATGACCTGCGCCTTGCCTCGAAGATCGCCAACGACGTTGTCTTCCTCGAGGCCGGCAGTGTGGTCGAGACGGGAAGCGCAAGGAACATCTTCACGGCGCCGGAGCGAGAGCGCACCAAACGCTTCATCTCGACGATCAACGCCGCCCATACCTACGATATTTAGGGGGCGCGTCGAGCGACAGCGCGCAGCGCGTTCCCCCGACAATCTTGAGCTTGCTCATATCAATTCGCGCATAAAAAGCAGAAGGGCGGCCCGAAGGCCGCCCTCTTTTTGTCCTTCGCATCTTCGTCAGCCCGCGTAGCTGACCAACAGATCCTTGGCGTCGATCTGGTCGCCGGCTTTGACAAGCACTTCCGCGATCGCACCGTCCTTTTCGGCGTGGATCGCCGTTTCCATCTTCATAGCCTCGATGGAAACAAGCACGTCACCGGCATTGACCGCCTGCCCGGGCGAGACAAAGACGCGCGAGATGACGCCTGGCATCGGCGCACCGACATGCGCGGCATTGCCCGGTTCCGCCTTGCGGCGGGCGGCGGCACCGGTCGCACCATGGGCGCGATCCGGCACCTTGATGCGGCGCGGCTGGCCGTTGAGTTCGAAGAAGACAGTCACCATGCCTTGCTCGTCGGTCTGGCTCATCGCCTGGTTGACGACGACAAGCGTCTTGCCCTTTTCGATATCGGCAAACAGTTCCTCGCCATCGGCAAGGCCGTAGAAATAGGCCGGCGTCGGCAGGACGGAGACCGGGCCGTAGGTGTCGGAGGCCAGCGCAAAGTCGGTGAAGACTTTCGGATACATCAGGTAGGACGCGAATTCGAAGTCATTGACCTCGCGCTCCAGCTTGGTCTCGATCGTCTTGCGCTCGGCATCGAGGTCAGCGTCGGCAAGCAGCGAACCCGGACGCACCGTATAGGGCGCATCGCCCTTCAGTGCCTTCTTCTGCAGCGCCTCCGGCCAGCCTGATGGAGGCTGACCGAGATCGCCCTTCAGCATCGAGACAACAGATTCCGGGAAGGAGACTTCCTTGTCGGCGCTGACGACATCGGCAACCGTCAGGTCTTGCGAGACCATCATCAGCGCCATGTCGCCGACGACCTTCGAGGACGGCGTCACCTTGACGATATCGCCGAACATCTGGTTGGCGTCGGCATAGGCCTGCGCCACTTCGTGCCAGCGCGTCTCGAGGCCGAGCGAACGGGCCTGTTCCTTGAGGTTGGTGAACTGGCCGCCCGGCATTTCGTGCAGATAGACTTCGGAGGCCGGTCCCTTGAGGTCGCTTTCGAAGGCCGCGTACTGATGGCGCACCGCTTCCCAATAGAAAGAGATCCGACGGATCCATTCCGGATCGAGACCGGGATCGCGCTCGGAGCCGCGCAGGGCCTCGACGATCGAGCCAAGGCAGGGCTGCGAGGTGTTGCCGGACAGTGCATCCATTGCCGCATCGACCGCGTCGACGCCGGCATCGACCGCCGCGAGAACCGTCGCCGCTGCAATGCCCGAGGTGTCGTGCGTGTGGAAGTGGATCGGCAGGCTGGTGGCGTCGCGCAACGCCTTGAACAGCACCTTGGCGGCAGCCGGCTTCAGCAGGCCCGCCATATCCTTCAGCGCGATGATATGCGCACCGGCCTTTTCGAGCTCAACGGCGAGGTCGGTGTAGTACTTGAGATCGTACTTCGGGCGCGCCGAATTCAGGATATCGCCGGTGTAGCAGATCGCCGCTTCGCAGAGCTTGTTCTCCTCGGCCACCGCATCCATCGATACGCGCATATTCTCCACCCAGTTCAGGCAGTCGAAGACGCGGAAAAGGTCGATGCCACCGGCAGCAGCCTGCCGGACGAAGTATTTGACGACGTTGTCAGGGTAGTTCTTGTAACCGACGCCGTTTGCGCCGCGCAGCAGCATCTGCAAAAGCAGGTTAGGCGCGGCTTCGCGCACCAGCGACAGACGTTCCCATGGATCTTCCGTCAGGAAGCGCATCGAAACGTCAAACGTCGCGCCGCCCCAGCATTCGAGCGACAGCAGGTTCGGCAAAGCGTGCGCATAGGTGCCGGCGATCCGCGCGATGTCATAGGTGCGCATGCGGGTCGCAAGCAGCGACTGGTGGCCGTCGCGCATCGTCGTATCGGTCATCAGGATGCGCTTTTCGTTGCGCATCCACTCGCCGAATTTCTTCGGGCCGAGCTTGTCGAGAAGCTGCTTGGTGCCGTCGGCGATGCCGCTACCGTTGGTATAAGGGACGATCGGCTCGGCGATATCGGCGGACGGCTTCGGTCGATCCTTGGCTTCCGGATGGCCGTTGACCGTCACATCAGCGAGGTAAGTCAGAAGCTTCGTCGCGCGATCCTGTCGCTTGACCTGCTGGAAGAGCTCCGGCGTCGAGTCGATGAAGCGCGTAGTGTAGCTGTTATCCTTGAAATTCGGATGCGTGATGATCGCTTCCAGGAAGGTGAGGTTCGTCGCAACGCCGCGGATACGGAACTCACGCAATGCACGGTCCATGCGGGAGATCGCTTCCAGCGGGTTCGGGGCCCAGGCAGTGACCTTGACCAGCAGCGGATCGTAGTAGCGGGTGATGATCGCGCCGGAATAGGAGGTGCCACCATCGAGACGGATGCCGAAGCCGGATGCCGAACGATAGGCGGTGATGCGGCCGTAGTCCGGAATGAAGTTGTGCTCCGGATCCTCTGTCGTGATGCGGCACTGCAGGGCATGGCCGTTGAGGCGGATGTCCTTCTGCTCGGGAACGCCCGATTCCGGTGTACCGATCGCAAAGCCATCAAGGATGTGGATCTGCGCCTTGACGATATCGATGCCTGTAACGACTTCGGTGACCGTGTGCTCGACCTGGATGCGCGGATTGACTTCGATGAAGTAGAATTTGCCGGTGTCGGCATCCATCAGATATTCGACGGTGCCCGCACCGATGTAGTTGGTGGCACCCGCGATCTTCAGCGAGTACGCCGCCAGTTCCTGGCGCTGGGCTTCCGACAGGTAAGGCGCCGGCGCACGCTCGACGACCTTCTGGTTGCGGCGCTGGATCGAGCAGTCGCGCTCGAAGAGATGAACGACATTGCCATGCGTGTCGCCAAGGATCTGGCTTTCGACATGGCGCGCACGCTCGACGAGCTTTTCGAGATAGACCTCGTCCTTACCAAAAGCCGCCATCGCTTCGCGCTTGGCCTCCGTCACCTCGCGTGCAAGGTCGGCTTCCGAGCGGATGACGCGCATGCCGCGTCCGCCGCCACCCCAGGAGGCCTTCAGCATCACAGGGTAGCCGATCACCGCCGCCATCTTGGCGACCTCAGCCATATCATCCGGCAGTGGCTCGGTTGCCGGCACGACAGGCACGCCGACCGAGATTGCCAGATTGCGTGCTGCGACCTTGTTGCCGAGCTGGCGCATGGTATCGGCCGTCGGGCCGATGAAGATGATGCCCGCCTTGTTGCAGGCATCGACGAATTCCGGACTTTCCGACAGCAGACCGTAGCCGGGATGGATCGCATCGGCGCCGGAAAGCTTGGCGACGCGGATCACCTCATCGATCGACAGATAGCTCTCGATCGGGCCGAGGTCGCGGGCGAGATGCGGGCCGCGGCCGACCTGATAGCTTTCGTCTGCCTTGAACCTGTGCAGCGCCAGTTTGTCTTCTTCCGCCCATATCGCGACCGTTTTTATCCCGAGCTCATTGGCCGCGCGAAACACGCGGATGGCAATTTCCGAACGGTTGGCAACAAGTATCTTGGATATGGGCAATGCAGTCTCCTCACGGCATCGAAACGGGCAATGCTGCACCCGCGAAGAGAAGTCTTAACGCGCTGTCACGGAAAGTTCAATTTCCGGAGCCGTCCGAAATAGAATTTCTCTAAGACTAGGTGATCAGCCCATGCCGGAAGGCGACAGCGACCGCGTGCTGTCTATTCTTTGCCTTCAGCTTGTCTTGCAGGCCGTTCATGTACCAGTCGACGGTGTGGTTTGAAATCTTGAGGCGTTTGCCAATCTCAACCGAGGTCATGCCTTCCGCGAGATATTGAAGTATTTCCATCTCCCGGCGCGTCAAACGCGTGTCGATGCCGGAAACTTCTTCAAGCGCATCCGCCTCCCCCTTAAGCTCAAGAAGACGCCAGAAAGCCTTTCGGGCAACGGCATCAAAGAGCGAGATCTCGACAGGAGAGAGGTCTACCGGTGTCCCGCCTATGCTCATATTACCAAGGATGCCGTTTCTGCCCTGGATGGGGAAAATGTAGCCGTCCTTCAGGCCATGGCTATGCGCGTCGGCCATCATTTGCTCCATCCGGCGGTGATGCGGGTCCTTCCGGAAGGCCGCCAGACTATCCTTCCAGCGAAACGGCCTTTGCGCATATGCGAGATAGCGAACCGTCGGATCGCTGAGAACGTATTTTTTCGAAATATAGATCTGCGGCCATTTCTCTGGCCAATGACCGGCAAACATCAGACTGATTGGATCTTCAGTCGCTTTCAGGTGTCGCAAAAGGCCATAATACTGGAAGCCGTAGGCGTGGATGACATGCTCCAGTTCGCCAACAACTCCTTCGGGTCTTCGACACTCTTCCAGAACGACAAGCAATTGAATTAATGAATGAATACTCAAAATAAATGCCCCTACGCCAGTTGGGCTCCTAGCCGAATGATCACGACCAAGGGAAGTGTTTGGTTGGGCGCCCCTGCGACGCATTTAGACGTCAATCTATGGTGTGCCAGCGCGACCATGCAACGCAAGTGAAAATTGCGAGATTTGCGATACGTCCCAAAAAAGTTCAGTCCCTCGGAATGGATTGCTATGGGTGCGCTCCGTAAAAGAATCTTGCCGCGACCGCTCGTCTGAACGCTTCGTTAATCGCTGGTTCAGGTATCTTTTTGTAGCGTTGCAGCGTCCATTATTTCGCAAATGCACAAGAGGTATCGCCGTGTCGCTATTCAAGGTCTATGCTAGAGCTTTGCGCTATCTCGGCGCCTACAAGCTCCGCGTATCCCTGGTCGTTATTGCGAACATCGTGCTTGCCGCGATCACAATCGCCGAACCGATTTTGTTCGGTCGCATCATCGATGCAATTTCAGGCAAGGGCGAAGTCAAACCCATCCTTTTCATGTGGGCCGGCTTTGCCGTTTTCAACACCATAGCGTTCGTTCTTGTCGCTCGTGAGGCCGACCGGCTGGCCCATGGCCGCCGCGCCACACTGCTGACGGAAGCGTTCGGCCGTATCATCTCCATGCCGCTGTCCTGGCATCATCAGCGTGGCACGTCGAATGCGCTGCATACGCTGCTGCGCGCATGCGAAACGCTCTTTGGCCTTTGGCTCGAGTTCATGCGCAACCACCTGGCGACTGCCGTTGCCATCGCGCTTCTGGTGCCGACTGCGATGTCGATGGACCTGCGTCTTTCGGGCGTGCTGGTCGTGCTCGGCGTCGCCTACTGGCTGATTGGTCGTCTCGTCATGAGCCGCACCAAGGATGGCCAGGCGTCGGTCGAAAACCACTACCACACCGTTTTCTCACACGTCAGCGACTCGATCAGCAACGTATCGGTCCTCCATAGCTACAATCGCATCGAAGCAGAAACCAAGGCACTGAAGTCGTTTGCCGAGCGCCTGCTGCAGGCTCAGTATCCGGTTCTCGACTGGTGGGCTCTCGCGGGCGCCATGAACCGCATGGCTTCGACCATTGCGATGATGATCATCCTCGTCATCGGCACGCTCATGGTTCAGTCCGGCGAGCTGCGCATCGGCGACGTGATTGCCTTCATCGGCTTTGCGAACCTGCTGATCTCGCGTCTCGACCAGATGCGCCAGTTTGCCACGCAGATTTTCGAGGCCCGTTCGAAGCTCGAGGATTTCTACTCGCTCGAAGACTCCGTGCGTGAACGCGAAGAGCCTGCCGGCAATGACGATATCGCCGACGTGAAGGGTGAAGTCGAATTCCGCAACGTGTCGTTCCGCTTCGGCAACACCGCGCAGGGCTTGCACAACGTGTCCTTTACCGCCAAGGCTGGTCAGACGGTTGCGATCGTCGGTCCGACCGGTTCGGGCAAGACCACGATGATCAACCTGCTGCAGCGCGTGTATGACCCGGATAGCGGCCAGATCCTCGTCGATGGTCACGACACGACGAAGATCACCCGCAAGTCGCTGCGCCGCTATATCGCGACGGTGTTCCAGGATGCCGGCCTGCTCAACCGCTCGATCAGCGACAACATTCGCCTCGGCCGGGAAGGCGCCTCGGATGAGGACATGCGTCGAGCAGCTGAAGCGGCCGCTGCCGCCGACTTCATCGAGACGCGCGAAGAGCAGTACGACACCCATGTCGGCGAACGCGGCAACAGGCTCTCCGGCGGCGAACGTCAGCGTGTGGCGATTGCCCGCGCCATCCTCAAGGATGCCCCGATCCTCGTGCTAGACGAAGCGACAAGCGCGCTTGACGTCGAAACCGAAAATCGCGTTAAGGCCGCAATCGACAACCTGCGCCAGAACCGCACGACATTCATCATCGCGCACCGTCTTTCCACTGTTCGCGAAGCGGACAAGGTCCTGTTCCTGGACGGTGGCCGTGTCGTCGAAGAAGGCAGCTTCGATGAGCTCAGCCATAGCAACGGCCGGTTCGCGGCGCTGCTGCGCGCGAGCGGCATCCTCACGGACGAAGAAGTTCGCAAGGCACACACGACCGAGGCCGCATAAGACGGATCGCTCAAGGGAAAAACAGAAGCCGGACGGTACCTGCCGCCCGGCTTTTTTCTTGCCCGCGGGGAGCTCGCGCATAGCTTAAGGGAAACGGTATTGCCGGAGGCGATATGAAGGTCCTGCGAATCGTAGCGAACATCGAAACAGCCGATCCGGCCGCTGCCAAGGTCTTCTATAAGGATATCCTTGGCCTCGACGTACTGATGGATCACGACTGGATCTCCACCTATGGCTCAAACCAATCAATGCGGGTCCAGGTGGGCTTTGCGAGCGAGGGCGGCTCAGACACACCGGTTCCAGGCCTCTCGATCGAGGTCGACGATGTTGACGAGGCCTTCGCAGCCATGAGTGCATCAGCCTTCGAAATCATCTATGGGCCGGCCAATGAGCCCTGGGGCGTTCGGCGCTTCTACGTGCGCGACCCCTTTGGAACAATCGTGAATATTCTTTCTCATAGACCGTGAAGCCGGCAACGCCCGACTCCTCGGGCGGGACGCGCTGCGCCATCCAGCGGCAATTCGCGCGAAGGTGTTAGACTAAAGTCATAATCCCAAAGCCGCTCTCTGTATGGATGAGCTTTTCTGTCACACTCTTGTCAGGCGAACCGCGACCCGAGGGTATGCTTTGAGGAGAGCATGGTGGTCGCGCGCCGCGTTTCACATCATTCTGTGGAGGACAGAAAATGGCAAATATCGCAAGCGTCGACGGCCCCAAGGCCGGTCCGATGACGGGCGAGGAGAAGAAGGTTATCTTCGCTTCATCGCTCGGCACCGTTTTCGAATGGTACGACTTCTACCTTTACGGTTCGCTCGCAACCTATATCGGCGCGACCTATTTTACCCAGTATCCGGAAGCAACGCGAAACATCTTCACGCTTTTGGCCTTCGCTGCCGGCTTCCTCGTGCGTCCGTTCGGCGCACTGGTCTTCGGGCGTCTCGGCGATCTCGTCGGACGCAAATACACGTTCCTGGTGACGATCCTTATCATGGGCCTCTCCACCTTCCTCGTCGGCATCCTGCCGGGTGCGGCGACGATTGGTATCGCAGCACCGATCATCCTGATCGGACTTCGCCTCTTGCAGGGTCTTGCGCTCGGCGGTGAATATGGCGGTGCGGCGACTTACGTGGCCGAACATGCCCCGCATGGACGCCGCGGATACTTCACGTCGTGGATCCAAACCACGGCTACGCTCGGCCTCTTCCTGTCACTTCTCGTCATCGTCGGCGTCCAGTTCCTGATGGGCAAGGAAGCCTTTGCGGCATGGGGCTGGCGCATTCCGTTCCTCGTCTCCGTCGTGCTCCTCGGGATTTCCGTCTGGATTCGACTGAAGATGAACGAATCTCCGGCATTCCAGCGCATGAAGGCCGAAGGCAAGGGATCCAAGGCACCGCTGACGGAAGCTTTCGGTCAGTGGAAGAACGCCAAGATCGCCCTGATCGCGCTTCTCGGCGCAACGATGGGTCAGGCGGTCGTCTGGTACGGCGGCCAATTCTATGCGTTGTTCTTCCTGCAGAACGTGCTCAAGGTTGATCTGCAGTCGGCAAACATCATGGTCGCCATTGCGCTCTTCCTGGGCACGCCCTTCTTCGTCATCTTCGGCGCCCTGTCCGACAGGATCGGCCGCAAGCCGATCCTGATGGCCGGCCTCTTGATCGCCGCCGTTACCTACACCCCGCTGTTCAAGGCCATGACCTGGACTGCCAATCCGGCGCTTGCGGAAGCCCAGGCTTCTATCCGTGCAACCGTGACGGCCGATCCGGCGGATTGCAAATTCCAGTTCAACCCAACTGGAACGTCGAAGTTCACCAACTCTTGCGATGTGGCCACTGCCTTCCTGACCAAGAACTCGGTGCCTTATGATGTCGTGCCCGGCCCGGCAGGCCAGCCTGCCACGATCAAGATCGGTGACGAAACCATCCCCAGCTTCGACGTCGTCGCCGCCGGCGACAAGGCAAAGGCAATGACGGGCGCGTTCGAAAAGGGCGTCAACATCGCCCTTCATGATGCCGGATACCCGCTGAACCGCGGCGCCATCAAGGTGCCGGATGCGAAGCTGGACCCCTTCATCGCGGCCAACCCTGAGCTTGCCCTCAACGCTGACGCAGTACGCGCCGGTGAAAAACAGACCGTACCGGTCGACAAGCTGGTTGCCGACAAGCTGCTGACGGCCGATGAAGCAAAGGGCGCCACCGACATGGCGGTCTATAACATTGCCAAGGGTGGCAGCTTCTCCATGGTAGCCGACCCTGCCCGTGTCAACTGGATCGGCACGATCGCCATTCTGTTCGTGCTCGTTCTCTATGTGACGATGGTCTATGGCCCGATCGCAGCCCTGCTGGTCGAACTCTTCCCGACCCGCATCCGCTACACCGGCATGTCGCTGCCTTACCATATCGGCAACGGCTGGTTCGGCGGCTTGTTGCCGGCGATGGCCTTTGCAATGAGCGCGGCCAAGGGCGATATCTACTTCGGCCTCTGGTATCCGATCGTCTTCGCAGCCATCACGCTGGTCATCGGCCTGATCTTCCTGCCGGAAACGAAGGACCGCGATATCCACGCCATGGATTGAGCCGATTGAGGACTGCAAACATCTGCCCGGCGCTCTCAAGGCGCCGGGTATTTTATTTATGGAAGGCTAGAGAAGACGGCTCAGCCGCGGCGTCGGCCAGCCGCCATCGCGATCGATGGAGAACACCAAGCCGAAGCGCGCGAAGAGGACCGAGGTGGCAAAGGCGAACCAGGCGCCCAACGCAAGGCCGGCCACGACATCGCTTGGATAATGCACGCCGATGATGACGCGTGTGGCGCCAAGCCAAAGGCCTATGCCGATAAAACCAAGGCGAAAGCGCGGGAAGAGAAGTGCGAGCGCCACGAACAGCGCGCCGATGTTGGCCGAATGGCCCGACGGAAAGCTCTGATGCAGGAAGTCAGCATTGAAAGGCGCGAAGCTGAAGATACCCTCCTGCTCATAGACCAGCGGTCGGGCCCGGCCGATTGCAAACTTCAGCACGTTGGCGACGATGCTGGTGGATAGAACGGACAGCCCGACATAAGCCGTCATCTGTCCAAAATAGATCATGCGGAACTGCCTGCGCACCTTCCAGAGCCGGCGGCGAACGAGATAGCTGGTGGCGAAGATTGTGCAAAGGCCTGCCAGGATCCAGGCGAGCCTGCCGATATCGGTAATGTCCCCGGCAACGGTGATCAGCCGCGGCGCCAGGTCCTTGGCCGCCTGTCCGAGCGGACGGTCGAAGACGAAGAAAGCGATGGCAACCGCGTTGATGGCCGAAAAGACGAAGCCCTTCCAGGGAACCCGCCGATGGATCGTACGCCGCGCCTCGTAACGCCTTCGCAGATAGTTCCAGAAACTTGGCTTGCGATCGACGGTCCCGCTCATTCCACTCCGCTCTTTCCTCAATGCAGAAGGGAGATAGGGGCGACAATAACTGCCTTCAAGCAAAGGCCCTCCGCATCAACAGATGCGAAGGGCCAAAAGCGTGTTTCACGTGAAATATCAGGCAGAAAGCGCCTTGAACTCGGCGAGGATCGCGTCGCCCATCTCAATGGTTCCAACCTTCGTGCAACCTTCGGCCATGATGTCGCCGGTGCGGATGCCCTTGTCGAGGACGTTGGCGATCGCCTTTTCGAGGTTGTCGGCTTCCTTCACGAGGTTGAAGGAATAGCGCAGGCACATGGCGAAGGAAGCGATCATCGCGATCGGATTGGCGATGCCCTTGCCGGCAATGTCAGGAGCCGAACCATGCACCGGCTCATAGAGCGCCTTGCGCTTGCCGGTCTTGGCATCCGGGGCGCCAAGCGAAGCCGAAGGCAGCATGCCGAGCGAGCCCGTCAGCATGGCGGCAACGTCGGACAGCATGTCGCCGAACAGGTTGTCGGTGACGATGACGTCGAACTGCTTCGGCGCGCGCACCAGCTGCATGCCGCCGGCATCCGCCAGCATGTGCTCGAGCTTGACGTCGGAATACTTGTCCTTGTGCGTCGCTGTGACGACCTGGTTCCACAACACGCCCGACTTCATGACGTTGCGCTTTTCCATCGAGCAGACGCGATTCTGACGCGTGCGGGCCATTTCGAAGGCCACGGCCGAGATGCGCTCGATTTCGTATGTATCGTAGACCTGCGTGTCGATCGCGCGTTTCTGGCCATTGCCGAGATCGGTGATGGTCTTCGGCTCGCCGAAATAGACGCCGCCTGTCAGTTCGCGGATGATCAGGATATCGAGGCCTTCGACCAGCTCCGGCTTCAGCGAGGAAGCGGAAGCGAGCGCCGGGTAGCAGATGGCCGGACGCAGGTTGGCGAAAAGCTCCAGATCCTTGCGCAGGCGCAGCAGGCCGGCTTCGGGGCGTACTTCATAGGGAACATCATCCCACTTCGGACCGCCGACGGCGCCGAAGAGAACGGCGTCGGCTGCGAGCGCCTTCTGCATGTCGCCTTCGGAGATCGCCGCGCCGTGCGCGTCATAGGCGCTGCCGCCGACCAGACCTTCGTCGGTGACGAAGCCGGCATTCATTGCCTCGTTCATATAGGCAATGATCTTGCGGACCTCGCCCATGGCCTCTGGGCCGATGCCGTCGCCCGGCAGCAGGAAAAGATTGCGCGCTGTCATGAAACCCTCCGCGGAAAAACAAGTTGCGGCTTCTTAGACCTGCAAAAACGGCATTTCAAGCGAGTGGGCGGCCGATTCGGTACGGTTGCGGAATTACTGCCGCGATCCCTCGTTGACCGATCGGCGCATGCGGGTCCACAAGAAGAGCCTCCATCGCCACGGTCATCGGACACCATCATGCCATCTGCACCGCTCCACCTCGACACGCCGCTTTTCCGCACCTCCGCCGACTACAGCGCAAGCAACAAGCCGCTTTGGCTGAAGCTCGACGCGCTGCAGCCCTCTGGAAGCTTCAAGCTTCGCGGTGTTGGCAGGCTTTGCCAGCACGAGATCGAGAACGGCGCACGGGAGATCTTCTGCGCCTCCGGCGGCAATGCGGGGATCGCCGCCGCTTATACGGGACGGGCGCTCGGCATTCCGGTGACGATCGTCGTACCGGAGACGACGTCGCCGGAAGTGCGCCAATCGATCGAAGCAACCGGCGCCACGGTTCTCGTGCATGGATCGGTATTCGACGAAGCGAATGCCTTCGCAATAGAACACGCGAAGGCCAGAAACGCAGCCTACGTGCACCCATTCGATCATCCCCTTCTGTGGGAGGGGCACGGCACTTTGATCGACGAGGTTGTCGCAAAGGGCGCCGAGTTTGATTGCGTCATCACGAGCGTCGGCGGTGGCGGCTTGCTGGCGGGCATCGTAGCCGGTCTCGAGCGAAACGGCCTGTCTGATGTGCCGGTCATTGCCGTCGAGACCGAAGGGGCCGCTTCGCTTTATGCCAGCCTTGCTGCAGGCGAGCGCCTTACCTTGCCGGCGATCACCTCAATCGCCAGTTCGCTTGGCGCACGTCAGGTGGCGCAGCACGTCTTCGATCTGCCGAAGCACCACCCGATCGAAAGCGTCACGGTCACGGATGCGCAGGCGGTCACCGCCTGCCTGAAGTTCGCCGATGCCTATCGCATTCTGGTCGAGCCCGCCTGCGGGGCCGCCCTGGCGGTGGCCGACGTGCATTCCGATATTCTCGCCCGCTTCAATAATCCGCTGATCGAAGTCTGCGGCGGCATCGGTGTCTCGCTGGAAAAGCTGAAGGTTTGGAAAGAACGGTTGCTGTAAGCAGCAAAAGAAAAGCCGGGCGAAAACCCGGCTTTCTCGAATGCTATGTTTTTAAGACTTAAGCAGCCCAGGGGCGCGATGCCGCGTTCTTGGCTTCGAAGCTGTCGATTGCCTTGCCCTTCTCGAGTGTCAGGCCGATATCGTCGAGGCCGTTCAGCAGGCAGTGGCGCTTGAACTCGTCGAGATCGAACTTGATCGAACCGCCGTCCGGACCGGTGATCTCAAGGTTTTCCAGGTCGACCGTTAGGATCGCATTGGAGCCGCGCGAGGCGTCGTCCATCAGCTTGTCGAGGTTTTCCTGGCTGACCTTGATCGGCAGAATGCCGTTCTTGAAACAGTTGTTGTAGAAGATGTCGGCGAAGCTGGTCGAGATTACGCAACGGATGCCGAAGTCGAGAAGCGCCCATGGCGCATGCTCGCGCGAGGAGCCGCAACCGAAATTGTCACCGGCAACCAGGATCTTCGCATTCTGATAGGCCGGCTTGTTCAGCACGAAATCCGGGTTCGGAGAACCGTCTTCATTGTAACGGGCTTCGGCGAAAAGACCCTTGCCAAGACCGGTGCGCTTGATCGTCTTCAGGTAATCCTTCGGAATGATCATGTCGGTGTCGATGTTGACAACAGGCAGAGGGGCAGCAACGCCCGTCAGCTTTACGAATTTGTCCATGGCCTGGCTCCAATGTCAGCAGACGTAGTTTTGTTGATCAGCGTTTAGTCCAGATTTCGGCCAAAATGAAGGAAAATTTACACCGCGGAAAAGGCTGCGCGCGGATTCGACGCGCAGCCATCCATGGATATCGTGAGATCAACTTGCATTCGCTGGCGCATTCATTGCCCAGAGAACCCCGAACGGATCGCGAAGCTGGCCATACCGATCGCCCCAGAACATCAGCTGAACGGGCATGATCACCTCTACGCCAGCCTGAACCGCGCGCTCCCACCAGAAATCGATATCGTCGATAACAAGCTGGAGACTGAAGCCCTGGTGCTTTTCGAAGGGATGACCATGCTCGGGGTAGGCATCGCAGAGCATCAGCGAGCTTCCGTTGACGTAGAGGTGAACATGCATCGTCCGCCCGTTTTCGTCAGGAGGAACGACAAAAGCCTCCTCGGCGCCGAACGCACGCTTGTAGAATTCCGCCGCCTTCAAAGCACCGTCGACGGTGACATAAGGCAACAAGCCATTCTTCACCGGCGGCATTTTCGTTGCGCCGGTTTCCGTTGCGGTATCCATTCTGTCCTCCATTGTTTGATTTGGTTTGGGCAAAAGCCCTGGCCTTTCAAAGACGCGGGAAGATCAGCCGAGCCGACAGCGATGTCGAAATTTTTCTGGAAACGACCCGACGGTCAGAGGTCGATGATCGTGCCGCGCCCGTCATTCCAGATACGCATGCTCTCGCCGGAATGTGACTTCGTTCTGGCGGTGGCGCGAACGGGGGCCGGTTTCATCTTCAGCGAAAGCGCGCGGCCAACCATGAGCACCGTCAGGATACCGCCAACTGCGAGCGTCACAGAAAATGTGAGGAGCGCCAACGCAATGAAGGCTGTGATGCCTGCGAGCAGGAGGAAGACGGAACGAATGCTTTGCATGGTTTAGACCTTTCTTCGGAAAGGAATGTGGTCCTTCATTTCTTTCTCTGCAAGGTGAGCATGGCTTTTTGTTGTCTTGCCACCCATCACAAAGCTTGGCACAGATTTGTGATGACCCGCAACTCTCCGACTCGTTCCTTGAATCTCCGCCGTTCGGTGCTAAGCGTTCCGGCCATCAATGCACGCGCCTTGGAAAAGACCCATGCGCTCGATTGCGACGCCGTGATCTTCGATCTCGAGGACTCGGTGGCGCCGGAGCGAAAGGCGGAAGCCCGCGACAATCTGAAAGCCTTTTTTTCGGGCCCTCCTCTGGTGAACAAGGAGCGGATCATCCGCATCAATGCGCTGGCTTCCACATTCGGCAATGCCGACATGGAGCTGGTCTTGGCATTGGAACCGGATGCCGTGCTTCTGCCGAAAGTGGCCGAGCCTCAGGATGTGATGTCCATCAGCGACCGGCTTGCCGATGCCGATGCGCCGGAAAGCCTCCGCATCTGGGCGATGATCGAAACGCCCCGCGGCATTCTGAACGCGGCGGCGATCGCCGAAGCCGGACGCACGCCGGGCTCAAGACTCGATTGTTTCGTCGTTGGCCTCAACGACCTGCGCAAAGAGACCGGTGTCTTGCCGCAGCCCGGCCGCACCTATCTCGTGCCCTGGCTGATGCAGGTGGTACTTGCCGTGCGTGCCTATGGCCTCGACGCGATCGACAGTGTCTTCAATGATTTCAAGGACGCAGATGCCTTCGACGCCGAATGCGCGCATGCCCGGGCCATGGGCTTCGACGGCAAGATGCTGATCCATCCTGCTCAGATCGAAGCGTCAAACCGGCATTTCGGCCCGGACAATGCGGCAATTGCCGAGGCGGAGGCAATCATCGCCGCCTTTGCCGACCCGGCTGCCGAAGGTCTGAACGTCATCAATGTCAACGGACGGATGATCGAGCGGCTGCATCTTGTCCAGGCGGAAAGTCTGGTTCATAAAGCCCGCCTGATTACTGAGCGCCAAACGGCGAAGTGAAAGACGACTCTAGATGAAGCTTTATCGCCTTCTGACCGGCCAGGATGATGCCGCTTTCTGTCATCGCGTAACCGACGCCCTCAACAAGGGCTGGTCGCTGAACGGCTCGCCGTCGCTGACCTTCAACACCCAGACCGGCCAGGTGATGTGCGCTCAGGCGATCGTCAAGGAAGTCGAAGGCAAGGACTACCACCCGGACATGAAGCTATCCGAACAGTAAGCGAAGGCTTAGCGTTCGGCCGCCTCTTCGGCACTTGCCTCGATCCGTTCCATGTCGTCGTCGCTGAGACCGAAATGGTGGCCGATCTCGTGGATGAGGACGTGGGTGATGATATCGCCCAGCGTCTCGTCGTTCTCGGCCCAGTAGTCGAGGATCGGCCGCCTGTAGAGGCGGACACGGTTCGGCAGTTCGCCGGTTTCCATCGTGAAACGCTCCGAGATGCCCCGGCCTTCAAAGAGGCCGAGAAGGTCGAATGGCGTTTCCAGCGCCATGTCCTCGAACACGTCGTCGTCAGGGAAATCCTCGATCTCGATGGTCAGATTGGTGGTCAGCGAGCGGAATTCTTCCGGCAGGTGGCTATATGCCTCCATCGCCAACGACTCGAAGGTACTGATCGTCGGCGCGTGGCGATCCCGCCAATCCTCGCTCTGGTCTATGCGGGCCATTAATATTCCTTCCTTTGCCGCCCATATAGAACCTTTGCGCACGATTTTCGAGAGCGGAATCAAAGGCAGGAATAAATTCACATCAAATGCCTGTTGACTCTTTCGCCCGCCTCTGGAATCCATAAGAACATAACAGGAACATCTGAGACTTGGAGAACGTCATGGCACAGTCGGCCGTGACGCGCGAGCGGCTTTTTGCGCTCCGCGAAACCATTGCAAAGCTTGAAGGGAAGCCCGCGCCGGCCTTGGCGGCCGCGCAAAGCGAAGCCTTGGCCGACAAAGGCCTCGCCGCCAAGAACGACAGCGGCCCGCGTCTTCCTCTTGGAATACCCGCACTCGACGAGGCGATCGATGGCGGCTTGCCGCTCGACGGGATCACCGAGGCTCGCACCGACCTCTTGCGGGAGGCCGGTGCCGGCAGCGGCTTTGTGCTGGCGCTTGCCGCCATGCTGCAGCGTCAAGTCGAGGAGAGCCACAGTGCGCCGCTACCGATCCTGTGGATCGCGGACATGGTTTCCACGATGGAAGCAGGCGTCCCCTACGCCGTAGGGTTACGAGATTTCGGTCTGAAACCGGACCAGTTCTTCTATGCCAGTCCGCGCAAGCTTGAAGACGCTCTCTGGCTTGCGGAATCTGCAGTCGAAAGCGGCGTTTTTCCTGCGACGGTTCTGGAGATCCGCGGCAACCCAAAGCCCTTCGGCCTGACGGAGAGCCGTCGTTTGAGCTTGCGGGCGAAAGCATCGAAACGCCCGCTTTTCCTGTTGCGGCAGGCTGGAGAGGAAGAAGCCAGCAGCGCTTATTTCCGCTTCCTTGCAGCACCCGCGCCGGCACAGGCGCGCCCCTTGCCGGATGGCACGATGCTGGGCGGTAGCATCGGCAATCCGGTTTTTCATCTCACCCTGGAGAAGAGCCGCAACCCGGCTCCCCTCTCCTTTCTACTGGAGTGGAACCCCCATGACCGCCGTTTTTTCGCCGTCTCCCAATCAGCCAACCCTCGCCTTCCAGACGAACGCGCAACGCATTCTGGCACTCCACTTTCCGCACCTTCCAACCGACCGGATCGCAAGAAAGAAATGGGGGCTCTCCTGGCGTTCGCACGGACGTCCTGAAGCCGCACCGATCGTCTGTTCCAGCCGCCTCAACAATACGATGCGGCTGACGGCACTGGACGAGGCTGCCGAAACACTCAATCTCCGAAAGCATATGGGTGTCGCCGAAGCCCGCGCCATCTACCCCACGCTTGATGTGATCGAGGACGACCCAGCCGCCAACCGGCGCTTCCTGGAAGCGATCGCCGACTGGTGCGATCGCTATACCCCGCTTGTTGCTCTCGACGGCGTCGATGGCTTGTTCCTTGACATTACCGGGTGCGCCCATCTGTTTGGCGGTGAGACGCCCCTTCTCAAGGATATTCTCGCACGGCTCTTCCAGATGGGAATTGACGCCCGCGGCGCCATCTCTTCCTCGCCTGGATTGTCCTGGGCCATCAGCCGTTTTGGCCAAGGCGGCATCATCGAGCATGGGGAGGCAGAACAGGCGTTGGCTCCCCTGCCCGTCGCGGCCCTGCGTCTCGAGGACGAAACCATAGGGGGCCTGGACAAGATGGGCCTCAAATATGTCGGCGATTTGCTGACCGCGCCCCGCGCCCCCCTCGCCCGCCGCTTTGGGGGAGCTGTGCTCTTGAGGCTCGATCAGGCGCTTGGGACCGATGAAGAGCCGGTCTCTCCACGCCTGCCGGTCGCAAGCCTCTCGGTCGAACGTCGCCTGATTGAGCCGATCGGAGCCGAAGACGATATCCTCGCACTCACGGGTCAGGTTGCCGTCTCCCTGAAGCCCTCGCTGGAAGCCCGCGGTGTCGGCGGCCGTATCTTCGAGTTGGTCCTGTTCCGTGTCGACGGCAAGGTTTTTCGCATTTCTGCCGGGACCGCGCAGCCCTTGCGGGAGCCCAAGCGCATTGCCGCCCTCTTTGCCGAACGCCTGCAGGCAATTCACGACGATTTCGATGCGGGTTACGGATTCGAGATCCTTCGTCTCAACGTACTCCTGCACGAAGATTTCGTGACGTCACAGGGAGACTTCGAACACCGCCAGCAGAAGGACGCGTCTCTTGCTGCCTTCGTGGATCGGGTTTCAGCTCGCCTCGGAGAAGACTGCCTGCAAACCTTCCAATTGCGGGAGAGCCACATACCGGAAAGAGCCTACACTACAGTGCCGGCAATCGAACATCTGTCCGCCCCGAAAACCCGGGAGGGGCATCTGCCACCAGCCAGGAGCGAACGGCCCATCCGGCTATTGCGGAAAGCGGAGCCAATGGATGCCTTTGCCATCGAAATCCCTGATGGCGCACCAGCGAGCTTTCACTGGCGGCGCATGCAGCACCGTGTCTTGAAGAGCGAGGGCCCGGAGCGGCTGGCAATGGAATGGTGGCTCGATGGCGTAGATGGAAAGGATGCTGGGGATCGGGACTATTTCCGGATCGAAGACGATAAGGGGCGCCGCTTCTGGATCTATCGCCAGGGTCATTATGAGCGTGACACAACACAGAGTTGGTTCATGCACGGGGTCATTGCCTGATGTCCGCCTTCTTCGAAATCGGCGCCAAGACCAATTTCTCGTTTCTGGAGGGCGCCTCCAAGCCCGAGGAAATGGTCGTTCAGGCTGCCGTTATGAAGCTTGGAGGCCTTGGCATTGCCGACCGCAACTCAGTTGCAGGTGTCGTCCGGGCCCATGCCCAGGCAGAGGCGATCCGGAAGAAGTTCGAACGAATGAAAGCCGGGCTTCTGGAGGAGCGCGAGAAGAAGGACATCATTCCCGACCCGATCCGTTTCCAGCCGGGAGCCCGCCTCGTCTTTGCGGATGGAACGCCTGACATTCTTGCCTACCCCCGAGATCGCCAGGGCTGGGCGCATCTTTGCCGGTTGCTGAGCGCTGGAAACCTGAGAGCCGAGAAGGGTAAGTGCATTCTGTCGGAAGCAGATCTGATGGAATGGGGCGACGACATGATGCTTGCAATCATTCCGCACCCGTCCATTGCCGACGATAACAATCACGCCGCGTTCGAAGCCTGTCTGGAGCGCTTCAGAAAACGCTTCCGGAAAAACATCCACATGGCGCTCGCTCCCGCCTATGACGGCCGCGATAGGCGCATGTTTGCGACCATCTCCATGCTAGCTGACCGTAGCCGCATCCCGCTGATCGCCACCAACCAGCCACTCTACCACGATACGGCCCGCCGCCCCCTCGCCGATATCGTTACGTCGATCCGGGAGCATATTCCCATTCCCGAGGCTGGCTTTCTCCTGGCTCCGAATGCCGAACGCTATCTCAAGAGTGGCAACGAAATTCTGCGCCTCTTCAGAGACTATGCGCACGCCGTAACAAACACAGGGAAGTTCTTTGAAAGCCTTTCCTTTTCGCTCGACGAACTGGAGCACAACTATCCCTCCGAGAATGACGAGGGGGAAACACCCTATGAAACACTGGAACGCCTTGCCAATTCAGGTGCAGCAAAGCGCTTCCCCAACGGCGTGCCTGAGAAAGTTCAGAATAACATCGAATACGAGTTGGATCTCGTTCGTCGTAAGCAATATGAACCATACTTCCTGACGGTCCACAGGATCATCCAGTACGCCAGGCATGAGAAAAAAATCCTCTGTCAGGGTCGCGGCTCCGCGGCAAATTCCGTCATTTGCTACTGCCTTGAGATAACCGAGGTGAATCCCGAGAAAAGCACCCTGCTTTTCGACCGCTTCCTGTCGATGGACCGCGACGAACCGCCGGATATCGATGTCGATTTCGAGCATGAGAGGCGCGAAGAGGTCATCCAGCATATCTATGAGAAATACGGCAAGGAGCATGCGGGTCTCACCGCAGGGGTGACCACTTATCGCACCCGGTCCGCCGGACGTGAGGTTTCCAAAGCCTTCGGTCTCTCAGAAGATGTCCAGTCCGCGATCGGCAGCTTGGTCTGGGGCTGGTCGGATGAGAAGCTATCCGAACGGGAAGCAAAGGCGGCCGGGCTCGACATTTTCGATCCCATGACCAAAAACGTGCTGAAATATGCATCCGAGCTTCTCGGTTTTCCCCGCCATCTCACCCAGCATGTCGGGGGGTTCGTCATCACTAGGGACAGGCTGGATGAAGTCGTTCCGATCATGAAGACGGCAATGCCCGGACGCTACATGGTCGAATGGGACAAGGATGATCTCGACAATCTGAAGATCCTCAAGGTCGATATCCTGGCGCTCGGAATGTTGACCGCCCTGAAGCGGGCATTCGATCTGCTTCTCCTGCATTACGACGTGAAGAAGACCCTCGCCGATCTCGGCAACGATAAGCATGAGGATGAGGAGCCCGTCTATGCGATGATGTGCCGGGCCGACACGCTTGGCGTCTTTCAGATCGAGAGCCGAGCGCAGATGAGCATGCTGCCGCGCCTAAAACCCCAAAAATTCTACGACCTCGTCATCGAAGTCGCCATCGTCAGGCCAGGCCCCATTCAAGGAGACATGGTCCACCCCTACCTGAAACGCCGGGAGGAAAAAGCGCGCGGTATCCCAACGACATATCCAAGCGAGGAACTGAAGGGAGTTCTGGAGCGAACGCTCGGCGTGCCGCTCTTTCAGGAGCAAGCCATGCAGATCGCAATCACCGCTGCGGGATTCAAGCCGGCCGAAGCAGACCAACTGAGGCGGGCCATGGCGACCTTCAAACGAACAGGCACCATCGGCAATTTCGAAACGCGGTTCATCGAAGGCATGGTCGCGAAGGATTACCCCCGCGACTTTGCCCAGCAATGCTTCAACCAGATCAAGGGTTTTGGCGAATACGGCTTCCCGGAAAGCCACGCGGCCTCGTTCGCACTACTGGTATATGCCTCTTCCTGGGTGAAAGCCTACTATCCTGATGTCTTCTGTGCTGCGATGCTGAATTCGCAGCCAATGGGTTTTTATGCCCCCGCGCAGCTCGTCAGGGATGCAAGGGAGCATGGGGTTGATATCCGGCCCGTCGACATCAATGAATCGAACTGGGATTGCTTGCTTGAGGAGGCAGAATTTAACAAGCGTTCAGTCGATTTCCGGCATGCCAGCATGCGGGATGTCATCAAGACAAAGCGAGCCGTTCGGCTTGGTTTCCGGCAGATAAAGGGCCTTTCGGAAGCGAGTATGGAACAACTCGTCGCCAACAGAGGCAGGGGCTATTCTTCCATTCGCGATCTCTGGCTACGCTCAGGCCTGCAGAAAGCGGATATAGAGCGGCTTGCTGATGCGGATGCCTTTCGTTCCATAAAACTGTCGCGGCGGGAAGCGCTCTGGGCGGTGCGGGCGCTTGATGCGAAGAGCGCTGCCGAAAAGCTTCCTCTGTTCGACCAGGTGAGCCACATCGACTTGCAGGTCGAGCCTGAGACGCGGCTGCCGCAAATGCTGCCTGGCGAACAAGTCATCGAGGACTATCGCTACCTCTCGCTTTCCCTGAAAGGTCATCCGGTCTCGTTCCTCCGCGACGAATTCCGCAAAGCCGGGGTCGTGCGGAGTGTCGATCTTCTCACCGTCCCGAACGGCAGAAGGGTGACGATCGCCGGCCTGGTTTTAGTGCGTCAGCGCCCGGGCTCCGCCAAGGGCGTCATCTTTATGACACTGGAAGACGAAACGGGCGTTGCCAATGCCATTGTCTGGCAAAGGGTCTTCGAGAAATATCGCCCGATCGTAATGGGAGCACGACTCGTGAAGATTCATGGCAGGCTTCAGAGCCAGAGCGGCGTGATCCACACCGTCGTCGATCATATCGAGGATATGACCCCCGCGCTCGGCATCCTGCAGAAGGAAGCCCGTCGTTTTGGCGTTAGCGATCGTTCGGATCAAGCGCTCAATCCGACGATGGATCCGCGTCAAAGGAAACTCGCAAACTCAGTTGAGAACGCCGTGATGGAGAAGAGCCTCATCTCCGGCAGTCATGGAGCACGGGAAACAGCTCAGATCATGCCAAAGGGCCGCAATTTCCATTGAGAACGTGCATCAGAACGCCGGATTTGAGGCTTTGCAATGTAGCGGAGAGTACCTTCGACAGTCCCACAATGTGCGACGAATGGCCTATTCCGCGAGTCGATTTTTTCTTGACACCTATCATCTTCTTTTGCAGAAAAGGGGATAGTGAATGTCATGTTTGGAATGACGCCGTGCTTGTCTGCAGCTGCAACTACATAACCGATCACGAAATCCGGGAAGTCATCAAAGAACTTCTCGATGAGGATTGTTGGCAGCTTATCGTGCCTGCAAAGGTATACCACGCCATGGGGAAACGGGGCCGCTGCTGTGGCTGCTTCCCGAACGTGGTCGACATCATCATCCAGACGACCGAGGAATATCACGCCCGTCACCACTCGACGGAAGCCGAAATATTTGATTTCATGTCCCGCCTCAGAGAATTCCATGAAGAAAACAGGAGAGCGGACATTGAAAGGCGACAAAAAAGTCATCGAGCGGCTTAACGAGGCCCTCTTTCTCGAGCTCGGCGCCGTCAACCAATACTGGGTCCATTACCGACTTCTTGAAGACTGGGGCTACACCAAGCTCGCCAAGAAGGAACGGGCAGAATCCATCGAGGAGATGCATCATGCCGATCGTCTGGTCGCGCGCATCATCTTCCTCGAAGGTCATCCCAACCTTCAGACTCTTGCCCCGCTTCGGATCGGCCAGAACGTCAAGGAAGTTCTGGAAGCCGACCTCGCCGGCGAATACGATGCCCGCACGGCCTACAAGAAATCACGCGACATCTGTCATGAGGCCGGGGACTACGTCTCGATGAAGCTTTTCGAGGAGCTCCTGGCAGACGAGGAAGGTCACATCGACTTCCTCGAAACACAGCTGGAGCTGCTCGGCAAGATCGGCGAATCGAAGTACGGCCAGCTCAATGCCGACTCCGCCAACGAGGCCGAATAACGATTGACATGACCGGCAGCCCTGGCCGCCGGTCATTCACTCTGCGGCGCTTAGGCCAGCCAAGTGCCTGAACTCGTCGACCACCTGCTCATAGACCGCCCGCTTGAAGGGCACGATGAGACCGGGCAGGCTTTCCATCGACTTCCAATCCCATGCATCGAATTCCGCCGCATGGCCGCCGGGCGGCGGATTGATTGCGATCTCCTTCTCATCTCCATCGAAACGGAAGGCAAACCAGCGCTGCGTCTGACCCCGGAATTTCCCCTTTAGCCCAATGCCCACCAATTGGGGTGGCAAATCGTAGTTGATCCAGTTCCTGGCTTCCGCAAGCAGCGTCACCGTGCGAATGCCCGTTTCCTCGTAGAGTTCCCGATAGGCGGCATCCAGCGGATCCTCGCCCTTGTCGATGCCGCCCTGCGGCATCTGCCAAAGCTGCGGCGATCCATCATATTCGGAATTCTCTTCCGGAATCCGCCGCCCCGCCCATACGAGACCCTGGCGGTTGAGGATCATAACGCCGACGCAGGGGCGATACGGCAGGTCTTCGGCGTTGACGATCAGCTTGCTCATCAGCTCTCTCTATTTCAGGGTCTCTTCGGGTCGTTGGTCAGCGCAGCGACACCGACGATCTCAATGCCTCGCATCGCGGCCTCCTGCGTCCATTGCGCGATGGCATCAATACTCTCATCGAAGGCGGCGGCAACACCGATTGCCTGGCCATTGCGCTTTGCGACGCGTTCAAGCTCGTCCAGCTTCTGGATGATGGCGTTCACATCAAGCTGCTTGTCCAACTGCACATCAGCAAAGGCGTAGGGCGCCTCCGTTCCTTTTGCGACTGCCGCGGTTTTGGACTGGGCCGACGTTCCGTCGTCAAGAAACAGCAACCCGCGCTTTCCGATATCCCGCATCACCGGCTCCATGGCGTTGGGGTCGGAAAGGAAGCGCCCGCCCTGATAATTCATGATGCCCGTATAATTGGTGATCTCGCCCATCGCCCGGTGCAGGCCTTCAATATTCTTCGCAGCCGACGTCGACGTCAGCAACGTATCCGGCCCGGGATCGTTTGCCGGGTAATCAAAAGGCTCGAATGGAACCTGCAGCAGGATTTCGTGGCCGCCGCGGCGCGCTTCCTGCATCCAGCGCTGCAAGCTGTTGCCGCTGGCGGCAAAAGCGAAGGTGACCTCCTCCGGCAACTGCTGGATCGCCCGCTGCGTGCCTGTCTGGCTTAACCCTAATCCGCTCACAACGATCGCGATACGTGTTCCGTGTGCACCGGACCATGGTCGCGCGTACTGGTCCATCGGGCGACGTCCGTCCGGCCCGACGATCGGGAGCCGCCCCAACGGCGTATTTTCCAGAAGCGCATCGTTCGGCAACGCCGCCATCCGTGGGTCCTGCCCGACCTGCGAGGCATCAACTAGCACCGGGCCATTTCCGTCGCGTTGTCTCGGGGAGTATTTCGTGACGACAGATCCATCGCCCGTGACCATCTGCTCCACATTGGCACCCGATCGGGGATCGGATGGCACCATACCATTTGGAGCGGCAGGGGTCGAAGACCGCGACGGCACCTGATTCTGAATAGTATCGGATGGCGGCAAAGCCGCCTGGTCTTGAACTGGCGGCTTCTCGGGCTTCAGCCCATCTCCGCGGAATGCCGTATAAAGCGACGAAACCCCGATCAGAACGAGGCAAATCCCGGCGACGACACGGCCCGTCCGCAGAATACCCGGCCGCTGCCGCTTAACCTTACGGCCCTGTCCTAGTGGTGCGTGCAGATCGGTATTCAAGCTCGTTTCCGCTTCAGAATCAGGACAGCAAAAAGGCGTCAGGCCGGATACACCATCCGGCCTGACGCCTCAAATTGCAATTACTTGGCGCTGACGGCCTTGTCCGGATTGGGCGGGAAGGACGGGTCCGTCTTCTTGCCGCGAAGCAGGTCAAGCGCGTAGTTGAGCTGAACGTCGTCCTTCGGATCCGGCGGAATATAGGCAACCGAACCGGAGCCTTCGTCCGTCTCGCTCTGGCCCTTGATGTGCCCACGCAGGCTGGACTCGCCTTCGGTGGTCATCTTGCCCTTCAGATCGTCCGGCAGCGGCTCTTCGACCTTGATATCCGGCGTGATGCCGGTGCCTTGGATCGAGCGGCCCGACGGCGTGTAGTAGAGCGCCGTCGTCAGTCGCAGCGCGCCGTTTTCGCCAAGCGGGATGATCGTCTGAACCGAGCCCTTGCCGAACGAGCGCGTTCCGAGAACGGTAGCACGACGCAGGTCCTGCAACGCGCCGGCAACGATTTCCGAAGCAGATGCCGAACCGCCGTTGATCAGGACGATTACCGGCTTGCCGTCCGTGAGGTCACCCGGACCAGCGTTGAAGCGGCGGGTCTCATCGGGATTGCGGCCGCGGGTGGAAACCACTTCGCCACGCTGCAGCAGCGCATCCGACACCTGGATCGCCTGGTCGAGCAGACCACCCGGGTTCAGACGAAGGTCGAGGACGTAGCCCTTCAGCTTGTCAGCCGGAACCGTCTTCTTGATCTTCTCGATCGCCTTCTCGAGATCGGGGTAGGTCTTCTCCGTGAAGGAGATGACGCGCAGATAGCCGACATCATCCTCGACGCGCGACTTCACGGCCTGCACAGCCACAACGTCGCGAACGATCGTCAGCTCTATAGGCTTGTCGGCACCCTTGCGGATCAGCGTCAGCTTGATCGGCGTGTTGACCGGGCCACGCATCTTTTCGACCGCGTCTTCCAGCTTCAGGCCGCGAACGGACTGACCGTCGATCTCGGAAATGTAGTCGCCAGCAAGAACGCCAGCCTTTGCCGCCGGCGTGTCGTCGATCGGCGTGATGACTTTGACGAGCTCGTCTTCCATGGTGACCTCAATGCCGAGACCGCCGAATTCACCCTTCGTCTGGGTCTGCATGTCAGCCGCATCCTTGGCATTCATGTAGCTCGAATGCGGATCCAGCGAAGAAAGCATGCCGTTGATGGCATTTTCGATGAGTTTGTCCTCGGCCGGCGGCGTCACATACTGTGCGCGCACACGCTCAAAAACGTCACCAAAAACGGAAAGCTCCTTGTAGGTGGAGGCTCCGGCTGCTTCCGCAGGCACGCCTGCCGAATAGATGACGCTCATCGCGGTCGCACCCATCAATGCGCCGACCAGAACAAGAGAAGCCCTACGAATCATTGCGTGCCTTTCCAGTGTCTTTAGCGGTCCACCAAGGCCGGGAATCGACCGGTTTTCCATCTTTTCGAAATTCAATGTAAAGCGTCGGACGGTTGGTTTCCAGCGCCAATGCTGTCGCGCTCGCCACTCTTTTCGCGCCCATGGCTGCAAGTGGCTCGCCGGAGAAGACGAACTTCCCCTGGCGCGTGCTGATCGTCTCCATTCCGGAGAGGACAAGGTGGTAGCCGTTGCCGGCATCGAGGATGATCATCTGGCCGTAGCTGCGAAAAGCACCCGCGTAAACGACAAGCCCATCTGCGGGAGCGGTAACCACCGTTTCCGGATTGGTGGCAAGCGTCATTCCCATCGCCTCATGGCCGGTTCCGTCGGCATCGCCGAACTGGCGGAGGATATCGCCTGCCACAGGCAATTCCAGCTTCGCCTTCAATTCTCCGAAGGGATATGCGGGCGCAATGCGGTTTTTATCAGGCACGCCGCTCTCCGCGAGGGCCTTGGCCTGGGCACGCTGCTCGTCGGTTAAGAGCTTGCGGTTTTCCTCGGCCTGGCGGGCCGCGGCGGCGGCGTCGCGAACCGATGCGATCTCGGTTTCCATCGATGCCACCAGTCCCTCGAGACTTGTTGCCTTGCTGGCAAGATCCTCCGACCGCTTCTTCTCCGCATCCAGTTCCGCCACGCTGCTGCGGCTCAGCTTCTCGTTTTCAGCGAGAAGCAAGTCCATCCGGCGCTCTTCCTCGATGCTATTGGTCATCGTCGTGGTGAGCGCCGTTTTCTCCGCAGCGCTTGCCGTTTGCAACGCAGACAGGTTGGCAAGATCGGCGACGAGCTTGTCAGTTTCCTTTCGGATACCGGGAACCACCGCGCCGAGCAGGATTGCGCTGCGAACCGAAGCGAGCGCGTCGTCAGGTGTCACGAGAAGGGCCGGCGGCGGATTGCGGCCCATCCGCTGCAGGGCACCCAGCACCTCGGCCAGCAGGCCACGCCGCTCATGCAATGACCGGCGGACCGCGTCTTCCTTGACGCCGAGATCGGCCAGTTTCTTCTCGCTCTCCAGGATCTGCTTCTCGAGCGACTTGCGCCGCGCCGCGGAATCGATCAGCGCCTGGCGAACGCTGCTGGTGCTCTTGTCCAGATCCGCGATGCTCTTCTGAAGCTCCGCAACCTTATCGGACGAGAGGCTGATGGTCTTCGATAGGGCTTCAAGCTCTGCGCGCGTCTCGTCTCGCTTCTTCGCAAGGTCGGCCGCCGGATCGGGCGGCGGCTGGGCAACCGTTGCACTTGCCAGGGCAGGGGCCTCGGGCGGCGAGATCCGCGCAGCTTCCGGCGCATCCTGCGCGAAGGCGCCGGAAGCGAAGGGGCGGTTCGCAACTGCCGCCACAGACACGCTCAAGCCTGCAGCCAAGGCCGACAGAATGACGTATTTTGGCTTGAACGCGCGTGTCGGCATACGAGCTTCGAAATCCCTTCAAATCGCGCGGAGATTAAGCTGATTTGACATTCTTTGCCAGATCGATTGAGGGACTGAGCACACCAGGACGGACACGCTCACGTGAGCAACGCAATCCATCAGACGCGATGATAGGGGTGGCCGGAAAGGATCGTGACGGCTCGATAAAGCTGCTCGGCGATGAGCGTGCGAACCAACTGATGCGGCCAAGTCATCTTGCCGAGACAGAGGGTTGCATCGGCAACGTCGTATAGCGACGGATCGAGGCCATCGGCACCGCCGATGGCAATCATCAGGTCGCGCTTGCCCTGGTCGCGATAGTTTCCAAGGAGATTGGCAAAGCCTTCACTGTCCAGCGCCTTGCCGCGCTCGTCCAACAGGATGAGAACACTCCCCTCGGACAACGACTTCTGCAGCATCGCCGCTTCATCGCGCTTGCGCGTATCGGCATTCGACGCACGACTTTCAGCCACTTCGGCCACGCGGGAGAATTCGAGGCCGACCGCAGGACCGGCCTTGGCAAAGCGATCGAAATAGCGGGCCGCAAGATCCTTCTCGGGGCCGGACTTCAGCCGCCCCACCGCAAAAAGACCAACACGCATCATCCGCTCCCGCAGTTCGGCAACCGGCGGCACACACCTGCCGCCAGCCGGATTCGTCCGGCCAATAAATGCCGTCTATCAGGCCGCGGACACAGCGTCCAGCAGCCTGTTAGTGCACCGTTTCCTCGTCCATATCGGGCGCGGCCCACATCTTTTCGATGTTGTAGAACTCGCGTATTTCTGGACGAAAGACATGGACGATGACATCGCCGGTGTCGATCAGGATCCAATCGCCGCCTTCCTGACCCTCGACGCGGGCGCTTCCAAGGCCCTCGTCTTTGAGATCAGACAGCAGGTGGTCCGAGATCGCCATGACATGCCTGCTCGAGCGCCCGGAGACGACGACCATGAAGTCTCCCAGTGCCGATTTTCCAGCAATGTCGATGGTGACGATATCTTCAGCCTTAGAGTCCTCAAGGCTAGTGAGGACGGCGTGCAGGGCGCGGGCGGCAGCATCGGCGCCACGTTCCGGGCTCTTCGGGACAACGGCAAGCGTTTTTCCCTTGGCGTGTACTGTTGTCAGTGCTTTCCCTTTCTCGGAATGACAAAACATGCACATCACTGATTTGGTGACCAAATCATAGTTAAGATAGGCACCAAACCATTAACGTTTCAAGACGCGCACAATCACAAAGCGTGAACGACCATTTGACGCGATAGATCATCTGTGGATGAAAGACCGAATGTGGCCCGGCTGTGTACAGTCCTTGCAACCACACGTAAAGTAAGATCGTTTTCGACTATAGAAGACTTGCCGATGAAAAGCCCCGCCGTTGATACGCTCACACCGATACTCCGCATCAGTTTTCCTCATGAAGACCGCCTCGGGCGCGGCAAGATGGAACTGCTCGAACATATCAGGGAAACGGGATCGATTTCCGCGGCAGGCAGGGCGATGGACATGTCCTATCGTCGCGCCTGGTTGCTTGTCAGCGATATGAACCGGATGTTTCGCGAGCCCGTCGTCGAGTCCCAGCGCGGCGGCCCAAAAGGTGGAGGTGCGGCGCTGACGCCGTTCGGCGATGAGCTCCTCGCCCGCTTTCGCAAGATGGAGCAGATGATGAAAACCACTCTTGCGGAAGAACTGGCATGGCTGGAGGCCAACCGATCGCCTGAAAGCAATCGCTGATCATGGCTCAAGCGCGACCGTCTTTATCACAGCAAAAACAGGCGACCCAATCCGCACGCCCAGCCGCTCTGCCGAAAAGCTTGTGATCCGGGAAAGAATGGTGTCCCCACCGCAATCGACGAGAACGTCAATGGTCGCGTCGTCTGCCTGCGTCATGTTCTGAACGGTACCTTCAAGCACGTTGAGCGCGCTCAGCGCTTCCGGCTTTCTCATCGCCAGCATCACGTCGCGAGATGGAATGCGGACGCGAACGGGCTTACCGAGGTTTAGCATCGCTCCCGGGACGTGAAGCCGAGCTGATTTCAGGGCAATTGTCGCAATGCGGTGCTGCACGTCGAGGCTCTCCACCGTCCCTTCAAGAAGAGCCCCCGCATCACGCCGCTCGAATGATGCAGGCGGATGGCTTAGCACATCCACGGCTGAGCCGACTGCTTCCACCTTTCCGTCGCGCATGACCACGACCTGATTGGCGAGGCGGGCGACTTCGGCGATCGAATGACTGACATAGACGATCGGAATGTCCATCTCGTCGCGCAGGCGCTCGAGATAGGGCATGACCTCGGCTTTCCGGGCGTCATCCAACGCCGCCAGCGGCTCGTCCATCAACAGCAGACGGGGAGCCGAAAGCAGGGCTCGCCCAATGGCAACGCGCTGCCTCTCGCCACCGGAGAGCTTTTCCGGCCTTCGCTCGAGCAGGCTTTCGATGCCCAGCAACGAAACAATATGATCCAATCCCTCTGCCGAACCGGTGGCTCTGGCAAACCACCGGCCATAGGACAGGTTGTGACGGACACTGAGGTGCGGGAACAGCCGCGCCTCCTGGAAGACATAACCGAACCTCCGTCGATGCTTGGCGACAAAGATCCGCCGCTCGGTATCTGTCAGGACTTCGCCATCGAGGACGACCTGGCCCGCGTCGGGCCGCGCCAACCCGGCAATGATACGGATCATAGAGGTCTTACCAGAGCCGGAACGGCCGAAAAGCGCGGTGATCCCGCGCCCCGAGGTAAACGCGGCATCGAGCGCGAATGCACCAAGCCGCTGTTTTGCTTTCACGACAAGCGTCATTCCGGATCAATCCTCCGGCCGACGATGCGCGACAGCAATTCCGAGGCAAGCAAGGCAGCCATTGAAATCACGATAGCGACGAGCGTCAACCGCAGGGCGCCGGCATCACCACCCGGGACCTGCGTGAAGGAGTAGATCGCCGCCGAAAGCGTCTGCGTTTCCCCCGGGATGTTGGAAACGAAGGTGATGGTCGCTCCGAACTCCCCCATGGCCTTCGCAAAGGAAAGGATCATTCCTGCTATGATGCCAGGCAGGGTAAGCGGCAATGTTATCGTCATGAAAACCCAGAATGGGCTGGCTCCCAAGGTGCCGGCTGCCTCTTCCAGCTTTCGATCGACCGCTTCGATCGACAGCCGGATGCTGCGCACCATCAACGGAAAGGCCATGACCCCGCAGGCGAGCGCGGCACCCGTCCAGCGAAACGAAAACACGATGCCGAAGTAGTGATCGAGAAAGCTGCCGATCGGTCCGCGCCGCCCGAAAAGGATCAGCAAAATGAAGCCCGTGACGACAGGCGGGAGGATCAGCGGCAAATGAACGACACCGTTGAGAACGGACTTACCCCAAAACCGCCCCCGCGCCAGCAGCAGCGCAACGCCGATGCCGAATGGCAGGCTGGCCAGCATCGCCACCACCGACACGCGCAGGCTGAGCAAGATTGCCGTCCATTCATCATCGCTCAGGCCGAGTGCGTCCAAGCCATTCTCTCCAAAAATAGAAGGCCCGTATCGACGGGCCTTCTCACGCTATGTCTTCGTGCGAGAATTCGCAATCATTTCAAGATGGTGAAGCCCTGCTTGGTAAAGAAATGAGCCACCTTTTCCGATTTCAGGAAGTCGAGGTATGCCGCGGCGTCTGGGTTCTTGCTCTCGGACAGAATAGCGACCGGATAAATGATCGGCGGGTGCGAATCCGCCGGGAAGGTGCCGACAACGGCAACGCCCGGGTCCGCGGAGGCGTCGGTCTGGTAGACAACGCCATAGGGCGCCTCGCCGCGCGATACCAACGCGAGCGCGGCGCGAACGCTTTCAGCTCCGGCAACCTTCGCCTCAACCGAGGGCCAGACGCCCAGCGCTTCAAGCGCAGCCTTGCCGTACTTGCCGGCCGGAACCGACTTCACCTCACCCATGGCGAGCTTGCCATCACCGAGCAGCGTGGCGAGCTCGAAGCCCTTTTTGATCTCGACCGGCTTGGCGTGGTCCCTGGTTGCGACAAGTACGATTCGGTTGCCCAAAAGATTGGACCGGCTGTCGGCCTTGATCAGATTCTTCTTCGCAAGATAGTCCATCCAGTCCAGGTCGGCGGAGATGAAGATGTCGGCGGGTGCGCCGCCTTCAATTTGCTTTGCAAGCGCTGAGCTCGCAGCATACGAGGCGACGGCCTCCTTGCCGGCTTCCTTCGCCCACGCGGCATTCGCTGCATCAAGGGCGTTCTTCAGGCTGGCCGCTGCAAAAACGCTGACCTTTTCCGCAGCGGCGGCTGGCGTTGCGGCAACGCCTAAGAAGACAGCCGAAATGGCTGTGACGGCAAACTTCATCCATTGGCGACGACTGTGCATGATCTCTCCCGAAGCTTTGGAAATATCTGTAGAAATATAACGTCGCTTGCGACTTGGCTAGCGCTATATTTTGGCAAGCATAACCGTCTGCGCGTCTCAGACTTCACACATTCGTGATGCGCATGACTGCGGAGATCCCAGTTCCAAAAACGGCGAAAATTCCCCGCCATTTTAGGGGGGAAACCGACAGGAGTTTGAAATCTCGACGAAAATCGTCTCGAATGCCAAAGAATTGGGCAAAATAGAGGAGGGTTTTGGCTACGGCCATGCTTGTAGCGCATTGCTGCAATGCAATGGACCCGCTTCAAGAATCCGGGCACTATGGTACAACACACTCATCGAACGGCGATCTCCTCCTCCCAAAGCCGTTGGATAGGATCGACAACACTCCTCCTCCCAGTTGTCGATCGAGTTTACGAAGCCCGACGGATCTCCTCCCCCGTCGGGCTTTTCATTTGTACGTCTTCCCTGAAAAGTCGAACTATTTTACGGTGCCGTTCGTAGCGCGGATAGCCGTCGAGCTATGACTGGAGCGCGGACCGTGTATGAAGGTCCAGGCTGGTGCCTGGCGCTTCCAGAGCGCGCGGGAATCATCTTCGTCAACGCGGGCAAAATCGAACGTCCTCGCCATCTTCGATGACAGGAACGACAGCGTGGAGCCCGGGCGGTCGATCACGGCAATCGGAAATGTGTTGACGATATCCTGCCAGCGTTGCCACTGATGGAAAGTCTTCAGGCTGTCGGCCCCCATGATCCAGATGAAATGGACATGTGGGTTGCGCGCCTTGACGCGCGCCAGCGTGTTTGCCGTGAAACTCGTCGCGAAATCGCGTTCGAACGCGGTGACCTTGATCGAAGGGTGTCGGGCTAGCCGCTCGCTCAGAGCGATGCGCTCGGCAAGCGGCAGCAGATGTCGCCGATCCTTCAGCGGGTTCCCGGGCGTGACCATCCACCATAGCTGGTCGAGGCCGAGCCGCTTGATCGCGATTTCGGCGACCAGCGCATGTCCGTCATGCGGCGGATTGAAGGAACCGCCGAAAAGACCGACCACCATGCCCCGCTCGCTATGCGGCATGCGAAGATGGCGCCGGTCGATTTCGTCGTTGATCACGTCAGGGCCGGGTCTGTCCGGTGCCGTGCACGCGGTATTTGAAGGAGGTGAGCTGCTCGACGCCGACAGGGCCGCGGGCATGCATCTTGCCGGTCGCAATGCCGATCTCGGCACCCATCCCGAACTCGCCGCCATCGGCAAACTGCGTCGATGCATTGTGCAGCAGGATCGCGGAATCAACCTCGGTGAAGAACCTCTGCACCACATCGGGATCGTCGGCAATCACCGCCTCGGTGTGGTTCGAGGAATAGGTCTGGATGTGCTCGATCGCACCCGAAATGCCATCGACGACAGCAACCGAAACGATGGCATCCAGATACTCGGTCGACCAGTCCTCCTCGGTGGCCGCCTTCGCGCCAGGCATTGCCTGGACGACCGCAGCCGAACCGCGGATTTCGCAACCGGCTCCAGCAAGGGCCTCCAGCAGCGGGCGAAGATGGCTCTTGGCCACGGCGCTGTCGACGAGAATCGTTTCCACCGCACCGCAGATACCGGTGCGCCGCATCTTGGCGTTGACGACGATCTCCTTGGCCATGCCGAGATCGGCCGATGCATCCACATAGATATGGCAAAGCCCCTCAAGGTGCGCGAAGACGGGCACCCTCGCCTCGTTCTGGACACGCGCAACAAGGCTCTTGCCGCCGCGCGGAACGATAACGTCGATCGCACCATCCAATCCGCGCAGCATCGCGCCGACGGCAGCTCGATCGGTTGTCGGCACGAGATGAATGGCATGCTCTGGAAGTCCCGCGGCCTTCAGGCCCTGCACGAGGCAGGCATGAATTGCGTGCGATGAGCGCCGGGAATCCGAGCCGCAACGCAGAATGACCGCATTGCCGGCTTTCAGGCAGAGCGCGCCGGCATCCGCCGTGACGTTCGGACGGCTCTCGAAGATCACACCGATGACACCGAGCGGCGTCCGAACGCGCTCGATCTTCAGTCCATTCGGGCGTTCCCAGGCGGCGATCACCTCGCCGACCGGATCCTTCAGCGCCGCGATCGCGCGGATACCCTCGGCCATCTCGGCAATGCGCTTGTCGGTCAGTGTCAGACGATCGACGAAGGATGCGAGCATGTCCGTGCCGGCGACATCTTTCAGATCCTTGGCATTCTCGGCGAGGATGTGATCCTTGGTGGCGAGGATCGCATCCGCCATGGCGTTCAGCGCCTTGTTTTTGGCTTCAGTGGACGCAAAGCCTAACGGTCGCGCCGCAGCCTTGGCCTTGCGGCCGATGTCATTCATCAGCGCGTCAATGTCAGGGCTCGGCGCAACTGTATCAAGCATAGCTTGTGTCCTTCTTCTGCCTTTCCGATTTTGAACTGATCTGCGACGTCATCACCATGTCATCGCGATGGATCATTGCCGCACGTCCCGCGTAGCCGAGGATTGCCTCGATCTCCGTCGACTTGCGGCCGGTAATCTGCCGCGCCTCTTCGGCATCGTAGCCAGCAAGTCCGCGCGCGATCTCCCGGCCATGCGGGCCGACGATCGCCACCGTATCGCCGCGGCTGAAAAGCCCGACAACCTTGCGAACCCCGGCAGGAAGCAGGCTCTTGCCGGCGCCGAGCGCAACAACGGCACCCTCGTCGACGTGGAGTTCGCCCGCCGGCTGCAACTGACCAGCAATCCAAGTCTTTCGCGCCGTGACGGGCGTCCCTGAAGGAGCAAACCAAGAGGAGCGCGCGCCATTCTCGATCGCCGAGAGCGGGCTGTCCGCCTTGCCTGAGGCGATGATCATTGCGCAGCCGGCCGTCGTCGCAATCTTGCCGGCGTCGATCTTGGTGCGCATGCCGCCACGCGACAGCTCGGACGCAGCGCCACCCGCCATCGCTTCGATTTCAGGCGTGATCTCGGCGATCGTGGCAAGAAATTCCGCCTGCGGATCGAGGTGCGGCGGCGCCGTATAGAGACCGTCAATATCGGACAGCAGAATCAGCAGATCAGCACCGGTCATGGTCGCGACCCGCGCAGCCAGGCGATCATTGTCGCCGTAGCGAATTTCGCTGGTAGCAACGGTATCATTCTCGTTGATAATCGGCACGGCGCCGATCTTCAGGAGCTGATTGATGGTGGCACGCGCGTTGAGATAGCGACGGCGCTCTTCCGTATCGCCGAGCGTCAAAAGGATCTGACCAGCAACGATCTCGTCGTGGGACAGACTTTCCGACCAGGCACGCGCCAGAGCGATCTGGCCGACGGCCGCCGATGCTTGACTTTCTTCGAGCTTCAGGGCTCCCGAAGGGAGATCGAGGACCGATCGGCCGAGAGCAATCGCGCCGGACGAAACAACAAGGACGTCGACGCCCTTGGCCTTCATGGCCGCAATATCGCGGCACATTGCGTCGAGCCACGCCTTCTTCAGACCGGTCTTGCGATCGACGAGGAGAGCCGAGCCGATTTTAATGACGATGCGGCGATAGCGCTCAAGCGACTTACGCGTCGTCATGGGCCTCGCCTTCATCATCCGACACCGTATCGCGATGGCGGAGCTTCGGTGCCTTGGCGAGCTTTTCCGCCCCGCCGGCATTCGCCTCGACAATGACATCCCGCAAGGCTCGCAGCACTTCCGTCATCCCCTTGCCCGTCGCCGCGGAAATCTGGAACGGCGTCTTGCCGCAGGCCTTGGCCAGTTCCCTCGTCTTCTTCTTCAAGGTGGCGTCATCGAGAACGTCGATCTGCGACAGGGCGACGATCTCGACCTTTTCGCCAAGATCACTGCCATAGGCCTCGAGTTCGCGCCGGACGGTCGTGTAGGCCTTGCCGACCTCTTCCTCTTGCGAGGAAACGAGATGCAACAGAACGCGCGTACGCTCGACGTGGCCGAGGAAGCGGTCACCGATCCCGACGCCTTCATGCGCGCCTTCGATCAGCCCCGGAATGTCGGCAAGGACGAATTCCTGACCGTCAACGGTCGCGACACCCAGGTTCGGGTGCAACGTCGTAAAGGGATAATTTGCAATCTTCGGCCGGGCACGGGTGACGGCTGCAAGGAACGTGGACTTGCCGGCATTCGGCAATCCAACAAGGCCAGCGTCTGCAATCAGCTTCAAGTGCAGCCAGATTGTCTTTTCCTCACCGGGAAGACCGGGATTGGCCCAGTCCGGCGCCTGGTTGACCGAGGATTTGAAGTGCGCATTTCCGAAGCCACCATTGCCGCCGGTAGCGAGCCGGTAGCGTTGGCCTTCCTCGGTGAGATCGCAAATGAGCGTTTCCTTGTCTTCCTCGAAAATCTGCGTGCCGACGGGCACCTTAAGTGTCACGTGCTCACCATTGGCGCCGGTACGGTCCCTGCCCATCCCGTGCGTACCGATCTTGGCCTTGAAGTGCTGCTGGTAGCGGAAGTCGATCAGTGTATTGAGACCGTTGACCGCCTCGACCCAGACATCACCGCCGCGTCCGCCGTCACCGCCATCGGGGCCACCAAACTCGATGAACTTCTCGCGTCGGAACGAGACGCTGCCCGCGCCGCCGTCTCCGGACTTGATGTAGACTTTTGCTTCGTCGAGAAATTTCATCTTACTTCCATTGTGGCCGTTCATCGCTCCTCTTGCCGCTTTCGATATAGGCGGTTCAATCGGAGGTCAAAGGATTATCGTGAGGTTTGCGAGCTATAGCATACAGTACGGTTGCGGTCTTGATGGTATCTACGA
This sequence comes from Rhizobium sp. RHZ02, assembly GCF_014851575.1. Classification (NCBI taxonomy): domain Bacteria; kingdom Pseudomonadati; phylum Pseudomonadota; class Alphaproteobacteria; order Hyphomicrobiales; family Rhizobiaceae; genus Rhizobium; species Rhizobium sp. RHZ02. Next base: position 159,668 of record NZ_JACUZX010000002.1, on the reverse strand, counting down.
CCTCGACCGTTCGGCAACATCATCGCATCCAGCAACCTGAAATCCGCGAAGATCGACATAGCTCCGACCATTTCCGCATCTGGGTCGTTATTCGGTAGTTGGGGTTGAGGCGCCCCGACGATCGGGACGCCTCGCATTCGTCTCAAGCAATCCTGGCCTGTTGCAGGGCACCCGGCTTCAGCATCGTCTCGACATGCGTGACCATGGTGTTGCGGGCGAAGCTGTAGATTTCGCTGCAACCGGTCATGCGGAAGCCGAGCCTTTCCTGCAGCTTCAACGAAGCCGGGTTGTCCGCGAAGACCCCGGAATGAACCGTCGTCTCCGGCATACGGCGCGAAAAGCGCTCCAGCACCGCCGTTACCGCCTCGCTCATATAGCCGCGCCGCCAGTAGAAGCGGTTCAGCCAGTAACCGAGGTGCCAAAGGCCATGGCGAAGCTCGATGGCGGCGACGCCGATATGAGCGTCGTCGCCAGTCGTGATGGCAAACTGCCAGTCGGCCATGCCACCCGCCGTCACCGGAACCAGCCAGTCGAGTGCGTCCTGCCTGTCATAAGGCGCAGGAACGCGCGCGAGCATGCGGGTAACGGCGAAGTCGGACAGCGTGTCCGCGATCGCATCGGCATCGCTCAGCCTGTGCGGGCGGAGCACCAGCCGGTCGGTGGTGATGACCGGCAATGGGCCGGGCGTCATCGACTGGCTCCTGGGTCTCTGAAGGCTGATCGCGTTCATAGGACGCTCCCCCAGCTTCTCAGCGACATCCAGGTCTTGCGGTCGAGCCTGTACCATTCGACGGGCACATTGCTGCCGAGAGCCAGCGATGCCGCCAACCCCGATCCCTGGAACTGGAAACCGCACTTCTGGATGACCCGCCGCGAAGCGACGTTCATCACCCGGCAACGAGCATCGATCTGATCGACATCCTGACGCGTGCGAAAGACCATATCGACCAAAGCATGGCATGCCTCGGTCATAAAGCCTTGATTCCAGTACGGTTCTCCAAGCCAGTACCCGATCTCGACGGTCCGCCCGTCAAGATGCGGTTCGACCCCGCAGCACCCTACAAAGGCGCCGTTCTCGGCCTTGGTGATCGCATAGACGCACTTGCCAATCTCGCCATTTTTCGTGCGTCGCACGAAGTCGGCGGCATCATTGGCCGTATACGGGTGCGGCATGCGCGACACCATGGTGGCGACTTTGGCGTTGTTGGCAAGATGGGCAAGGGCGTCGATGTCTTCTTCGTGCGGTGCGCGCATGACGAGCCGCTCCGAGAGTAAGACAGGGCAATCGGTCCTTAACCGCTCCGGCCTCAGCCGTTCCTTGGGAGACCGCTGGTCTTCCCTGAAAGACCGCGATTGGCCTTCCCTCAATAGTTCGCCTTGCATGTTCAGTCCTCCTTCGTTGGACAAGAAAAAAGGGGAGATGGCGCCCCATCTCCCCTGTTTTCTGGACTGAACCTGATACGCTCAGCCGGGTCGATGAGACGCCGGCTGTTTTAGAGCGCTACCGGCTTATTCCGCTGCTTCCGCTTTCGGCATTACAGACACGTACACGCGGCCATTGGCCTTCGTACGGTAGTTCACATTGCCGGCCGTAAGCGCAAAAATGGTGTGGTCCTTGCCGAGGCCGACGTTGGCGCCCGGATGCCACTGCGTACCGCGCTGACGCACGATGATGTTGCCTGCGATGACGGTTTCGCCACCGAACTTCTTCACGCCAAGGCGCTTGGATTCGGAATCACGACCGTTGCGCGATGAACCGCCAGCTTTTTTGTGTGCCATTGGTGTTCTCCTTTAAACCTTAAAGTCCCGTGATCTTACTTAGCAGCCACGATGTCCGTGATGCGGACAACAGTGTGGTGCTGGCGATGGCCGCGCGAACGCTTCGAGTTCTGACGACGGCGCTTCTTGAAGGCGATGACCTTCTTGCCGCGGTTGTGCTCGACCACTTCGGCCTTGACGGAAGCGCCCTTGACGAAGGGAGCACCAATCGCAGCGTCGGCGCCTTCGCCGATTACGAGGACTTCGGTGAATTCAATTGCGTCGCCAGCGGTTGCTTCAAGCTTCTCGATGGTCAGCACGTCGTTTGCCGCCACACGGTACTGCTTACCGCCGGTCTTGATGACTGCGAACATTTTTTATCCTTTCATGTTCGTTCCGGCTCGTGCCCGCCAATCAGCAGGTGGCCGTCTTTTTATCAGTCGAGGTTAAGCAGGGATTTCAAAGGCTTTAGCCCAGAACTCTCGCTGCCGGTGATGTGCCTCGCGAGCGCGAAGCATGCAAGGCGCGGACTTATCCACACCTATTGCGCAGCCGAGATACGCGAGCATAAAAAAACTGTCAAGGCAAAAGGATGAAAAGCTTTGAGATTTCGTCTTGCCAGCCCGTCATTCTGTCGCTATGTAGCCCCCCGCGCCGAATAAGCGCCGACCTGACCGCGGAGAGGTGGCAGAGTGGTCGAATGCACCGCACTCGAAATGCGGCATACCTGCAAGGGTATCGTGGGTTCAAATCCCACCCTCTCCGCCATTTTCCCCAATTAGCTGCCTTGTTGTGGTTTTCTCTAACTCCGGCGGCGGAGCCCGTCTTGGTAACGAGTCGGATCCAGCGCGTGAAGTGCGCCCGGCGACCATGCTCGCGGCGACCGCGTGAGCTGCACGCTGAATGGCACCGCTCACGCCAACATGCATGCGCCAGCAGAGCAATCCTCGTTATCGCTAATCGACGGTATCAGGATGCGTCGATGCCTTCAGATCGGCCAGACCGCGGTTTGCATCCTTGTTGCCGGTCGAGGCCGCGGCAGTGAATATCCGCTCGGCATCGCCGTACATCTTCATGTTCAGGTAGGCATATCCGCGCAGCACCATCAGATCGATCGGTTCCTGGCGAAGCTGGGCGCGCTGATCGAGATATATCAAGGCCTCGCGATAGCGCTTTGCATCGAAGGCGGCGAGAGCTCGGTCGGCCAGGATCGCAATCTGCAATTCGGCCGCGCGCTGTTGCGTCTGCGGTGCCTTCGTCGCGGCTACGGCAGCATTGTTGGATAGGCCGGCGCGCAGGAAGGCGAGGCTCTGGCCATAGGCTGCGTCCTCGCGCGTCTTGCGGTTTGGACTGGCGAGCGCTGCCTCGAAAGCCTTGGCTGCCTCCATCGGACGATTGATGTCCATCAGGCACCAGCCACGTGACAGTGCGGTTTCCGGATCGAGCAGTTGCGCATTGACCGTGGTCGTACATCCGCGCAGTTGCCGTGCACCGCGACGAACCGTAACGGTTTGCATCGGAGGCTGGCGTACGACCTCTGTGATGGCTGGCGGATTTGCACTTTCGATGCGCTCCGGCGGTGCCCGGACGATCTCCGGTGACGCGGCCGTTGGACCTTGCGGCACCATCTGCCCGGGAGGGGCGGGCAGGGGAGGTGTTGTGGTCCGTTGGTTCGTGGCCTCACCCAACTGTGCGATGCGCTCGGACCTGCCAGCCCACAGGCGCTGGATCTCAACTACGCCCGCCCGGTCCTGCAACTGCTGGCGCGTGATGGCCAATCCGTAAGCGGACGGTTCGTCATCCGGCTTCCAGCGTAGCGCCGTCTCGAACCAGCGCGCCGCTGTTTGCGGTTGATTGAGAGTGCGGGCAAACCAGCCGAATTGCTGTGCCGTCGGCACATATTTCTGGGCAATGATTTCGCTGGCGATGCGCGAAAGTACCTCTTCGCTGAGGTTGGCAGGCGGCTGCAGGGCCATCAGGTTCGCCGTCGCAGCAAGATATGTCGCGGTCGCATCCTTGGAGGCACCACGCCACTTGTACATGACGTCCTCCGCCTCTTGCGGTTTCTTCTCGGCAATCAGCGCCAGCGCCAGACCCTGGGAAGCGATTGCCGAGTCTTCCTTCTCCCGCGCTGCCCGAAACCATCTTTCCGCATCGGGATAGTTTTCCCGGCGAAGCTGGTACCAGCCGAGAAGAAGGCTGTCGGATGCCAGCCGCTCCGTTTCAGCAAGTCGTTGCACGATTGAAAGATAAGCCGGCGCCACAGCCAGATCGGGGTCATCGTTGCCGGCGGCGACAAAGCGGCGGGCAAGCTCATTGCGAATGCCATCGAATTCGCGGCCGCCGTTGCCATCGGGGCGTTCAAGCGCCAGGAGATCCTGCATCACTGCGTAGGAAAGCAAGGCGGCCGCCTTCTGAATGGTCGCCACACGCTCTTGCGGATTTGTGCAATTCTTCAGGATATAGACATAGGCATCCCGGGCGCGCGGTGCGCGATCGGTCTTCGCGAAAGCTTCGGCAACCCGCCATAGCACGTCGATGTCGCTGCATGTCAGGAGGCTCGGTGTATTGGCGCCGATCTGGACGACGGTTGCATATTGCTTCAGGTCCGACGCATTGACGAGGCGCGCGCGGGCCTCGGCGACATCCAGCCGGTCAAGCAGGTCAGGCGGCGGCTGCCATCCCGATTCGGACGCCTGCCGGTCGGCAATCGCCTTGCGGAGTTCCGCGTAGCGTCCCTCCGAATACAGTTGCCACATCTGCTCCAGCTGCCTGTCGCCACTCTGCGGAACGGCCAGAGGATCGGCGGGCGGCACCCAGTTCGGGTACAGCGCCTGAAGCCGCGCGATCTCGGCCTGCAGGCGCGCCTTGTCGCCGCGGCTGGCGAAATAGCGCAAGGCACTCTCATCGACTTTCGGCTGGGCTGACTTGGCTGGCTGAGCCGCCGTAGGCTGCTGTTGAGGCGCCTGCGCGACCATCAACGACTTTTCGGCCTCGTCACCGGCGGTCTCACCCTGTTGAGGAAGCGGCGGAACCAGTGTTGCTGCGTGTAGCCGATCGGCAATGGCCTGGACGTCGATCTGCGGCTTGGGACTGGTTTCCGGTCCCGTGACACGACCCATGAGCATGAATTGTGGCGCAGCTGCGTGACCCGACTGCCCGAAGCCCAGCATCTCCTGAAGTGCCACGCGGTCCCTCAGGGCGGTCACCAGACCAGCCACCGCCACCGCAACGACAATTGCAACGGATGAGGATTTCACAGACACTCCGGATGCTTCTCCCCGACAAATGCCAACCCAAGAAGATGAAGGGTCGATGGATAGTAGAGCGACGGCTCAAAATGCTGCGACGACTCAGGCAGCTTGGTTCCTTCCGTCACACAGGCCACGACATCGTTAACAATTCGATAACCCGGGTCCGACAGCAGCGCCTTCGGCTTGCCGGACGAGAGGTCGATTGTCGCCGGAGTGCCCTCCTCGGCGGTCATTCCCTTTCGCAATCTTGACAGCAGAGCCTTGTCCGAAACTCCCGCGCGCACGAGATAGAGCGGGATGCGCAGGCTGTTGTATCCGAATTCCGCGTCGAAGCCGGCTGCGGGCTCCGGCATGCGATTGAGGCTCACCCAATCGGCGGGCAGTTTTCGTGGTCCGAACTGCATGGCCTGCAGCAGCTGCAGACCGTCGTCCGACAGCTTCTGCCAGGCGTTGGACGGGGCCAGGAGCGCCATGACCGGGATCGCCTCATACACCCAGTAGGAGGGATTGATGACGGGGCCGTCCTTGCGATCAGGGGAATTGAAACCGCTGACGCCAGGGAGCAACAGGGTGTGTCCGTTTGAACTGATGACGACATGCGAAAGAAGGGCCTGAGCCATCTTCGCAGCCGCCTCCATATAGTCGGTCTTGTTCCACGCAGACCCCGCAAGGGCCAACGCATAGGCGATCAGCAGATCGCCATCCGATGCATTGTTGCTATCGGTGACATGCGGCGTGACGGCAGGATCCCATCTCCAGGCGGCCAGGCCGTCATCGCGCAGCAACAGTTCGGTGCGCGTGAAGTACCATATCTGTTCGAAGTCAGCTGGGTTGTTGGCAAGGTAGGCAAGCAGCAGGCCGTAACCCTGGCCTTCGCTGTGGCTAATATTGCCGTTGCCATCATCGACGATGCGGCCGCTGGCATCCAGGAACTTCGCCTTGTAGGCGCCCCATGCCTGCGGGCTAATTCCGGGACCTTGCGCCTGCGCGGGCTGGCAGACAGCAACAACCGCGAAGCTTGCGGCGCAGAGCAGTTTCAGCAACCTCTTCATTCGCGCCTGCCCAGCCGGGAAAGCATGCTTGCCGTGGTAACACCGATCAGCAGCGAAAGGACGACCAGAAGGAAGGCATAGGACAGTATGTTCGTTGATAGCCAGTTCGCAGCGATCAGGCGATAATTTGAGAGAGACCAGGGCTGAGAGGCCACGAAATCGAAGCGACCGACCGGGACGCTTTCGACCTTGCCGGTCTTGCTGGAATAGGTGGTGATATGACCTGCGATCTGCGGCCAGTTGACCTGTGTGGTAACGGCTTCGGCGCCCTCGCGCAGGTCCTTGGCGGAAGGAGCCGTTACAATCGTCCAGGAGGATCCCCCGGCAGCGCTTTTGCCCTGAGCGATCAAGAAGCTGTCGTCGTTCGAGGGCGTGAAGACTTCCTCGGACCCTGGTACGAACTGCAGTGAACTCAGCGAAATGTCGAAGTTGCGGCGCAGCCACTCCTGAAATGATGTGATCTGCCCGCGCCATACCCCGCCGCTGACCTTGGCGCGCCAATCGTCAAAGGTCACAGAAGGCTCGGTCTGGTTCGATTGGACGGCGGCGGGCGGTCGCCAGGACGCCTGACTGGTCGTTGCTACATTCAACTGCGTCAACACGGCCGGCGGCATCTGCGAGATCGAGCCGATGAAAATCGCATCCCGTTCGCCGATGGCGCCCGGTGTCGCGGCCGGTTCAATGTCGAGCGGGCGGCCGGCAACCACTGCCATTTGCCCGAGTAGCGTGGCCGTCGCCGACAGCGTGTCGCTATCAATCCGGTCGATGAACAGCGGAATGGGCTGTGTCGCGCGATTGTAGGGATAGCCAGTCCCTGACAGTCCGGCGAGGTTTGGTCGCTGCCCGATGCGGGCAAAGTCCGGAATGTGAATCTCGCTGGTGTCGAAGAGCGCAAAGCGCGGCGTGGTACCGGCCGTCGTGCCCGGCACGCATATGTCGTCCTCTTTCGTCATCAGGATGGCTTCGAGAGACAGTGTGTTTAAGCCCGGCTTGAAATGCCGCATCGTCACGCGAATGGGCAAGTGCCGGAAGATGCCCCCACCCGTTGATGAAATCGGCACCGTTGAAGCGATGTTGCCGTTGACGTAGATGTCGATATGGCTGCCGGGCAGGACATTCTGCGTGAAGGCGGCGTCCAGCAGTACCGTCGCATCGCCATAGGCGTTCGCGTAGAAATCAGACGGCACGGCGATGTTGAAACTGGTCCGGAAGCGTCGTCCCGAAAATTCCGTTGTCTTCACGCCCAACTGCGCAAATGTCAGGTTTGTGGCCGAGAGAACAAGCGGTGCATCCGGTGCGCTCCAACGCTGGGTTACCAACGTATCGCGAATGGCGGTCGCGGGCCGATCCACCGTCGACACAATGGTTTCAATCGCGGCCGAAATTGCGGGCCAGGACGGGCCGCTGATCAAAAGAACGGGTGCCCCCGACTTCGGGTCGGTCACAAAGGAGGCCAGCGGCGCCGCTTGCGCGGCCGGCGGGGGGGCGAAGAATGGTTGGAGCTCTGCCGGCGTTCCGACAACCACAGTCATGCGCCCGGGACCAGTCTGGGGCAGTGCATCCGCGCTGAAGGAGAATGTCTCGTTCGGCATGCCGCTCAGAACCGAGAGTCCCTGGGCAAGGCGCAGAAGAGGTTTTGTCGTGCCTGGCTGCTCGAGTGCCGGTACGACAAAATTGAACTGCGTCCTGCCGGTTTCATCGACGCCGATCGCGCGAATGGCGTCCGTGCTGGAAAACTTCGCTGCCTCTTGACCGCTGAAGCTCAGATAGGTCTTGGCCGGGTCGATATCCGTCCAAAGCTCGTAGGTCGATTCAATGGTACAATCGGTGCGGTGGCGTTGTGTGGCTTCGAATGTCAGAAGATTTGCGCCCGGTTGCAGCAGTCCCGCTGGGACATCAAAGGAGACATTCGATGGTGCATCCGGTGAGGCGATCGCCTGTTGGCCGACGATCCGATTGTTCAGAAGAACGGTCAGTTGTGACGCCTCCGGGGCGACAACAACCGCATTCTGATAGGCGAAGTTGAACTTTGCAGGCGCGGCGGCCTGCTCCGGCGTGATGTAGACCGACCACGACTTGCGATCATACTCGCCATCCAGGCCGAGCTTGGCGAACGGAACAACATATCTCCGAAGCGCGGCGCTTAGGCTTGACTGGACGGCAGGCAGAGGGGGTGGCGTGGCAGTTTGTGGGCGAGGCGCTTCCACCTGCGCGGGCGGCGGTTGAGCCGCGGCTGGCGGTGAGGCGGGTGCGATGGCGAATGGTGGCGTCGGGTTAGCAGCGGGTGTAGGCGGCGTGGAGGGTGTTTGCGGGCCGGTCGCCGGCGCAGGCGTGGCCGGTAATGTCAGGCGCGGCACCATCGGGGCGCTCCCTTGCTCACGCTCGCCCGACATGTCGAAGGGCGCGGTCTGTGCATAGGCAACCGCGGAGGCGGAAAGGAGAAACGCCAGGATTGATGTGATCTTCCTCATCAGTTTCCTGCCTTCGCGACCTGATGCGGGCGCTCGCGCTCAGATCTCGTGCTCCGGAAGAGGTACACGAGGCCACGGCTTGTCTGATAGAGCGAAAGGCCGAGAAACCAGATTGTTCCTCGAATGAGGCCTGGGTTATGGCGTCGCGCCTGCTGGAACTGTGTCCACTGATCGGAATTCGCAAAGATCAGGTCGGCGATCAGGCGGTGGTCGAGCGCGCGCTTCGGAATGTATTGGCAGCCAACGGCCAGGATCTCGCCGGACGGCTGGATATTGCGGACGATTAGGGGGAGTGTTTCCATGCTTGCGCCGCTATGAGGCTGAAAGCGAATTTCCCCCTCGGTCCCGATCACCATGGGATCCAGCTGCTTGTTGAAAACATGCAGTCGCGCGCCGTGCACCGACACGTCTTCGATCGATGCCGTGTACCACTTGCCACCGACCCCGAATTCACAACGCCGGTTCACACGCACGCGTCGGGACGCAGCCCGCTCGCCACGTTCGGACACGACCCCGAGGGCACAGCCGGCCATAATGAGGTTGATGACGTTCCAGCCACCGACCACCAAGGTCACATCGGCCTTATATGGCTCGGCATAGATGCGATAGATGGTCACCGCCAGAGCAATCAGCTGGACAGCAAAGATCACGAAGAACGGCCGGCTGATTTCCGATAAGCGGCTGACGGCAATCGACTCGTCCTTCGCCGTCACCTTGAAGGTTGGCTTGCGCGGATTGAGCATGACCGAAACCACCGCCGGGAGCAGGTGGACCGTCTGGACATACTCGTAGAGCTCCGAGATCCACGGCCAGCGGAAGGACCCGTAGAGGTAGTTCTGCATCATCAGGTTCACGAGCATATAGGCAAGCGTATAGGCCAGGAACTCGCCGCCCGATGCCGTGAAGATCTCAAGATCGAAGAAGAGATAGAAAAGCGGCGCGAACAGGAAAATCGTACGCGGGAAGGGGAAGAGCCAGAAGAGCGTCGACGACATATAGCAAAGGCGTTGCGGCAGTGTCAGGCCACGCTTCAGCAGCGGGAAACGGAAACGCAAGATCTGCATCATTCCCTGCGCCCAGCGGCTGCGCTGGCCGATGAAGCTCGCAAATGTTGCGGGCTGCAGCCCGGCGATCAGCGGCTTGTCCACATAGATGCTGTTCCATCCACTGCCATGAAGCGCAAGCGCAGTTTCGCAATCCTCGGTGATGCTGATGCCGCTGAAGCCTCCCTGGGATTCGAGCGCCCTCCGGCTAAGGACGGCGGCTGAACCGCAGAAGAAGGCGGCATTCCATTTGTCGAGACCGCGCTGGATGATGCCGTAAAACATCTCGTTCTCGCTCGGCATCCTCTCGAAGGTTCGAAGATTTCGTTCGAGCGGATCCGGATTGATGAAGAAATGCGGGGTCTGGACAAGAAACAGCTTCGGATCGTCGTCGAAATAGCCGACGGTTTCGAGCAGGAAGTCGCGTGCCGGCGCGTGGTCCGCATCGAACACGGCGATCAGCTCGCCGCTTGATTGCTTCATTCCGTTGTTGAGGTTGCCCGCTTTGGCATGCTCATTGCGGTCACGCGTGAGGTAGCGGACGTCGAGATCCTCGCAAAGCTTCTTGAGTTCGTCATGGCGCGCCACCGCGGCCTGGGCTTCGAGAAGCTTGTTGGAATTGCGCTTCTGCAGTGTACCACCGTCATCCAGCAGCCAGACGTGCAGTCTTTCGGCCGGATAATCCATGGCCTTTGCCGCGGCCAGCGTGTTGGCGAGAAGGTGGGAGTCCTCGTTGTAGGAGGGGACGAACACGTCGACATGCGGAAACCGCTCTTCCTTGCTCGCGCGCGATGGACGCGGAGGCAAGGGCGTGGCGACGATGAACAGGCTGAGTGCCAACATCGCCACGCTATACATTTCCGCGAGATAGAGCAGCAGGCCAGGGATGAAATTTTCCGGCTGGTTGATCGGCGGCAGCGTATTGGTCGTTCGCCAATAGACATAGCGAAGAACGATGGAGGTGCCAAAGGCAAGCGCAATCAGTCTCCAGGTGCCTTCAGCCTTCAGCCCCTTGATGATCGCCATCACGGCGACGACAACAAAGCTCGCGATCAGCTGTGTCTGCAGGTTCACAGGCAATGTGATCAGAACGATCACGCACAGAGAAACGAAGGCCCACGTAATGATGCTTCGGGCTTTATGCATCAACATCCCTTTGACAATGCGGGCCGGGCGCTTAGGAACACCGCAGCCGTCTCACGTCTACTTCTTCTGGCACGCGGCCGTCATGGCCGAATCCCCTATGCACTCCGGTGACGGCACCGTCAGGCCGCTCGCCACCGCGGTTCTCGGTTGCATCTGTTCGGCCGAAGGCGCGGCTGACATGTCTGGCTGCGGCAGACTGCTCGAGCCATCAGGCAACGGAACGCGAGGGCCGGTCGGCGGCGGCAATTGCACGGGCGCCTCCTCGACTCTCGGCTGAACGCTGCGTACGCGAACGACACGAGATTGGATTTCCGGACGGGCTGGTTCATAGCCAAAAGCCATCGGCGTGTTTCTATAGCCGCCCTCGTCTGGATAGATCGGATTGCCGGGGCGCCCGAGCGTCGGATCAGTGCCCTGCGGATGCCCGAACGGATTCCAGATTTCTCCATCCAGCATCCCAACGATCGTGTAGCCGTACATGATTCCGAGCAACTGTCTTTCGGTTGCCCGGGCATCACAGAGGCGCAACCGCACCTGGATCATTCCGAAGTTGCGCGCTTGCGTCTGCGCGGATCTGCTTGAGCGGATCTGCTGCCAGCCATAAATACAGGTATCGCCCGAACCGCTCAGGCCCGAGGCATAGCCGAACGGTCCATAGCTGTTTTGCAGATAAGTCGCCGAGCGCGTCATCTGCACGCCGGGAACGGCCGCAAAGGCTTCGCGGATTATCCCGTCCTCGCTGACCATCCTAAAGGAGGCGTTTCCGATGCCAGGATTGGCTCCTGATGCCCCAAAAAACTGCACCCCGAGAAAATTCTGACCGGACACGGAAGACGACGTGTAGAGCGAAATCGTCTGCTCTGTGCCATTGCCACGCTTGCGCTCGACGACACTGACGATCGAGGGACCACCAGGCGGGGGCAAGGCCAGCGCCCTTTCGGCAGGCACCGTCTCGGAGACGTTTGGGCGCCTGACATTTCCTGACGACTGACATCCGACCACAAGCCCGGCAAGCAGTGCCAAGCATGACGCCTTCAGTACACTGGACGTTTCGGGTCGCCGCAATCGTCTTTCCTCACGTCCATGCGAGATTACGCATTGGACTTCCGAATCAACGACCCTTGAGGCCGCTACCTATGGTAAACGACGATTATGGTTAACCCCTAGTTAATGTGCGACAGCGAGTGTTGATCTGGGAAGGGAATGGCACTCGGTGCAGCTGTCCGGCAACGTCGTCGACGGATTCCGATCCTCGCGGTGTTCTCCGTCTGGCGTTGAACACGGTGTGTCGATCGTCCTGGATAGACTGCGAAATCACCTCGCGAAACTGATTTGCATTTTATTAAACATGTAACCAAATCGCATTCTTCCTTGAGGACCGATTTGCTCTCCTGGCGCGTTAGACCGGCATCCGAAACGGAGTATGCGAGTAGTGGCAAAGATCCTTATCGTGGAAGATGAACCCCTCATTCGCTTCGTGCTGGCAGACCAACTGCTTGAGGAAGGTTACAGCGTCATCGAATGCGGGAACGTGCTTGAGGCGATCGCGGCACTTGGAGTGAACGATGACGTTGATGCGATCGTGACCGACGTGGAGATGCCTGGGGCACTCAACGGCCTGGATCTCGCGAGGCTCATCAAGGCGACAAAGCCGTTCATCCACGTCTTGGTGACGTCTGGTCGTGAAATCGATCTTACTGACCTGGATTGGGACGCGAGCTTCTTTCCCAAGCCGCACGATCTAAAGGCTATCGCCAACGAAATCGGGCGACGGGTCGGTTCCCACGCGTCGCGTTTTTTGCCGAAGCGGCCAAACGCTACCAGATAGCGCGAGGATGTCGTGACCATCCTGAAGGTCATGCGGACGCGGAGTCTGGCTGCCCCCATACAATTGATGCCAGCGCCACAACAGAAGCGTTAGCGATCCTGGCGCGAGCTCTCAAATCCCTGACCCGTCGAGCTCCTGTGCGTCGTCGCCTTCCCAGGGTGAGGGCATCGACGCACGATTGAGATTGGCCGAGGGCATCGGCATCCAGCACTTCATTTCGGGCTCGGCATATTCAATGATTCGGCCTGGCGAGGAATCAGAGGCACGCCAGCCTTCCGCACCGAACTGATCGCCATTCGACCAATAGGCGAGGTCGACTTCTGCCGGCCCCTGTTCGGACTGGCGGATCGTGACGAGGATCCGACTGCCGTCTTTCGGCGCGCTTGCCATGTGACGCCAGCGGTCTTGCTCGTCCATCGTTCTCTCTCTCCCGCCTTGCTGCAGGTTGCAAGTGTCGTCCCGCCATCGAAAACGGTCAACTCATTCTTTGTGGAATCCGTCCTCTATCGGATCTGCTGGTTTACGATCTCCACTGTGACGAAGATGAACGGTTGCGGAGGGGCGGAGGTGCACCAGCATGGTTTCACCTTTCTCACAAAAAAAGCTTGCCAGAATCTCCGGCTCCTCCCAGCAATACCCCGGCGACGGGTGCACTTACTGTCCGTCGAACGGACTTTCCGCCGCAGGAAATTGGCGATTTGATCGATTCGATTGTCAAAAAACCATAATTTGCTTGACCTAGATCGCACATTGACTCTCGGCCTTAAGAATTGGATCAACGCTGAATGCGCATAACCTATGTTTTCCTTGGTGCAGTTCTTGCAATCGTACAGCCTGCATATGCTGACGTCGCGTCTCCGCCTGTTTTGCAGCCGCAAAAGCAACAGGCACAAGCCGCTCAGCTAAGTGCGCAATTCCTCACGCGGTTCAGCTATAAACCCATTCCTCTTGACGACGCCTTGTCGGCCAAGGTCCTGGATCGGTACATCAAGTCCCTCGATCCGGACCACATGCTCTTTCTGCAAACGGATATCGACAAGTTCATGTCTGAACGGAACGAGATCGACGATTCCATCAAACGGGAGGACTTGAAGATCCCGTTTGCGATCTTCAACGTGTATGAGAAACGCGTTGTCGACCGCATGAACTACGCGCGCACCTTGATTAAGCAGGACTTCGATTTCGGTGCGAAGGAAGATTTTTCCGTCCTGCGCGATAAGGAACCTTGGCCGCAGTCGGAAGCCGACAGCAACGAGCTTTGGCGCAAGCGCGTCAAAAGCGACTGGTTGCGGTTGAAACTAGGCGGTAAAGCCGACGCGGCTATTCGCGAGACGCTCGACAAACGGTACGCAAACACGCTCGAGCGCGCTTACAAGTACAAGAGCGACGACGTTTTCCAGTCGTTCATGGACGCCTATACGACCTCGGTCGACCCGCACACGGACTATTTCGGCGCGACCGCTTCCGCCGACTTCGATATCGCGATGAAGCTTTCACTGGTTGGCATCGGTGCGGTGCTACAGGAACGCGACGACTACACGACAATCCGTGAACTCGTGCCTGGGGGGCCGGCGCAGCTATCCGGTAAGCTCTCGGTCGGAGACCGCATCACCGGTGTCGGTCAAGGCAAGGACGGGGCGATAAAGGACGTGATGGGTACACGCCTCGATGAAGTCGTGCAATTGATACGAGGCAAGAAAGGCTCCGTCGTGCGCTTGGACGTCCTGCCGGCGGATGCCGGAGCAGATGCCACCCATCGCACCATCAGCCTGGTGCGCGACAAAATCAGCCTCGAGAAGCAGGCTGCCAGCAAGACCGTGCTGCCCGTGAAAGTGGGCGACGCCACGCGTAAAGTCGGGGTGATCACCCTACCGGCATTCTATGAGGATTTTGAAGCCAAGCGCAAAGGCGACAAGGACTATAAAAGCGCAACCCGCGACGTCGCAAAGCTTCTCGGCGAACTGGAGCAAGAAAAGGTCGACAGCGTTCTTATTGACCTGCGCAACAATGGCGGCGGCTCTCTAGACGAAGCGGTCGATTTGACCGGTCTGTTCATCGGCAAGGGTCCGGTCGTTCAACAACGCGGCAGCGACGGCAAGGTCGCGGTGAGACGCGCTGATTTTAAGGCGCCAGTCTGGACAGGCCCCGTGGGCGTCCTGATCAATCGCGGATCAGCATCGGCGTCGGAGATCTTTGCCGCGGCGATCCAGGATTACGGTCGAGGCGTGATCGTCGGCGAACCAAGCTTCGGTAAAGGTACCGTTCAAACCGTCGTCGATCTTGATGACATGGTTCGCAACAGCAAACCGGAATTCGGCGAGCTGAAAGTGACGATTGCCCAGTTTTTCCGGATTAACGGCGGTACGACGCAGCTGCGGGGCGTGACGCCTGATATCAGCTTGCCGGGGTTCTCGGATCCGACAAGCTTCGGCGAGACCAGTTATGATAACGCCCTGCCCTGGGCGCAAATCAAGCCTGCGAACTATACGCCGGCAAAGGTTGTAGCGGCATCGCTGCCGACGTTGCAAAGCCGCCATGATGCACGGGTCGAGAGCGACCCGGACTTCCAACGACTGTTGAAAGACATTGCTGACCTGAAGGCGCAGCGCGAGAAAGGGGTTATCTCCTTGAATGAAGCCGAACGTCGCAAGGAAGCGGCTGCTCGCGAGGAGCGGCTCAAGTCTCAAGCGCAAGCAAGCGATAGCGAAGATTCTGGTTCAGATGATGGACTGCAGTCAAACGAGCGCAGCCTGAGCGCTGATATTGCTATGGAAAATGCCCGCAAGAACGCAAAAGACGTCTTGCTGAACGAGACCGCCGCCATTCTTGCCGATGAGGCGGACTTACAAGGGAAGGCAAAGACTGCCGCAAAACTATCGGGAAGCACCGACGGAAAATAGCTCTATCCGATGGCGTGGCAGGCGATAAACCGAACCGAGTTCGGCAAGCGAGTTCTCGTGACTGCCTGCGGCCCCATCGGATACACTTGCGGCGGCCCGCGCTCGTAGCTCGCCGAACGGTAGGCGAAGCCGATTTTATCTTGAGCTGCATTGCTCTAAGCTGTCGGCTGAGCACTCCGTTGGGTTGGTGTATCATGGTCGGCCAGCTAACCATCAAGGTATTGGGCGAACTTAACGTCACGCAGCAGGGACAGCTTTTGCCTCTGCCGCAGTCAAAGAAAACCCGTGCCCTTCTTGCCTATTTGGCTGTCGTCGGAAGAGCCCAACGTCGCGAGCATCTTTGCAAGATGTTCTGGGAAGTTCCGGACGACCCTCGGGCTTCCCTAAGGTGGAGCCTTCACAAGCTGAGGCCAATCGTGAATACGGAAGGTCATGTGCGTCTGCATGCGGACCACAATTCCGTTCTCCTCAGCCCCCAGACGGTCGAGGTGGACTTCAAGGGTATGGCTTCTCTGAGGCCCGCGGACCTCGACCGCTTGGACACGGAGAGATTGGAGTCGCTTGCCGCGACATTTCGTGGTGAATTTCTCGATGGCCTATGCCTCCCGCACTGCCCAAACTTTGAAGCGTGGCGGCTATGTCACCGGGATATTACGCTTCGGGTGCACATGGAGATTCTGCGCGCCCTTGTTCGACGCCTGCAAGACCGACCTGAGCGAGTAAACGTCTATTCCCTGGTGCTCGATCGCCTTACCAACGAGATTGCCGCCGTCGATCGCCCCGAACAGTGGCCGGAGCCTTCAGTCTCCGGCGTGAGCAACGGGTCTCGCGATGTCCCACTCCGGTCACTTCCACCTTCACAGCCTGGATCAGCTTTCATCTCGCGGAACTTTGAAACGGATGTCCCGTGGCCAGCAGTGACGCCCAGCAAAAGATCGCAGGAAATTCGCTTCTGCAAAACCGCGGATCGGGTAACAATCGCTTACGCGGTGTGTGGGCGGGGATCACCGATCGTAAGAGCCGCACATTGGATGTCGCATCTCCAGTATGATTGGGAAAGTCCGGTGTGGACGCATTGGATCGACGCCCTGTCGGAGAAGACGAAGCTGATACGCTACGACGAGCGCGGCACCGGACTCTCGGACTGGATTGCCGAGGATATCTCGTTTGCGGCGATGATTGCGGACCTGGAGAGCGTGGTCGACGCGGCGGGCCTCGATCGGTTCACGCTGCTGGGTGTATCGCAAAGCTGTGCCGTCTCCGTTGCCTACGCTGTCCGACACCCCGAACGGATTTCGGGGCTCATCCTGTACGGAGGATTTGTAAAAGGCTGGCGAAAGCGAAGCGACAGCCATGAGGTGGCAACGCATGAGGCAATGACCGCTTTGATCAGGGAAGGATGGGGTCAGAACAATCCGGTTTTTCGACATCTGTTCACTGCAATGTTCATTCCAGGGGCGGACGAGGTGCAGATGGATTGGTTTGACGAATTGCAGCACATTTCTGTGTCGCCCAGCAACGCAGGTCGCCTGCACGAGGCGTTCGGAGAGATCGACGTTTCGGATGTCCTGTCGCAGGTGACGATTCCGACGCTGGTCTTGCACGCAAGAAAAGACATGGTCGTTCCCTTTCAGTGCGGAAGGGAGTTTGCGACCGGCATCCCCGGGGCTCGATTTGTCGATCTCGATAGCGCCAACCACATTCTCCTCGCCAACGAACCCGCCTTTGAGCGGTTTGTTCGTGAAGTAACGCGCTTCGTCGCCGAAACAGCGTAGCCTTGTGACTGGTGCCTTGGCGCGCCCGACGGTCTTGGAGACGCTATCAACCGAGTTTGGCTCCCGCCTCTCGTTCAAGCGCGATCGCACCCGAGGGGCGCCTTTTCAACGATCCGCCCGGCATTTTCAACGATTCCTCCCACACTCCTTCTCACGCCGGCAGAATAAAGTGCTTCCTACAGTTCTCGACGCTGACGAGGAGGCACGACGATGAAGGTTCACACTGTAACCGGCGGCGCAGGATTGCGACTGCATGTTCGCGAGTGGGGAAAAGAAGACGCTCCTTCGATCCTCTTCATCCACGGGTGGTCACAGAACCATCTCTGCTGGAAGAACCAGTATGAGAGCATGCTTGCCGAGGACTTTCGCCTCGTAGCCCTGGACCTGCGCGGTCACGGCATGTCGGAGGCCCCGCTCGAAACGGAGTATTATACTGAGCCGCAGCTTTGGGCCGACGATATCGCCGCTGTCGTAGATCAACTCAACCTCCGCAGTCCCGTTTTTGTGGGCTGGTCCTACGCCGGCTTCATTATTTGCGACTACCTCCGAGCCCATGGAACGGCGAAGGTTGCGGGCATCAACTTTGTAGGCGCGGCGACCACGCTCAATAAGGCAGCATTCGGCACCTTGATTGGCCCGGGCTTCCTTGATCATGTCATTGGTGCCACGAGCGAGGACCTGCCTGGCAACATCGAAGCAATCCGCAATTTCGTGCGCGGGTGTACTTATTCGCAACTGCCTTCCGAGGTATTCGAAACGGCGATCTGCTGGAACATGGCCGTGCCAGCGAAAATCCGGGCTGCGCTGCTCACCCGCGAGATCGATTCTGACGATGTACTGACCGCTCTTGCGGTGCCCATCCTTGTCACGCACGGCCAAGAGGACACGGTGATCCTGCCGGCGATGGGGCGGCACCTTCTAGCGTTATGTCCTGAAGCCACGGCATCGTGGTATGCGGCAACGGGGCACGCACCTTTTTTGGAGAACCCTACCAGGTTCAACGATGAGCTATGTCGTTTTGCAGATGACGCAAAGGTGTCCCGGGAAGGTATCTCTTCGAGGCTGGAAGGGAGCACATTGGCTGGAACAAGTCCCGTTTTCAATCGCACTTGACCGCGCGGACGAGTTTCAGTTCCTCCAGCGGCGAAGGATACGGCACCAGTACACACACAGCTGGCTTCGAATGTCGGATAACTGGCGCGCCCTCGCGGCCATCCGACCTCACACGCCGCCTTCACCGTGCCGCCACTGACCGGTCTCGAAGCTTCCCGTTATCGATTCGACCGCCGCTTTTCGAAGAAGGCGGTTATGCCCGCCTGCGCCTCTGTGGTCTCCCAGCTGTCTGCAAGCTTGGAAATCACGCTCTCGATGATCTCTTCCGTGATGGGCGGCGCAAGAGACAGCGCAAGGGCCTTGGCGCGTGTCGCTGCCTCCGGTGAGGCCGCGATGAATTCCGCGATCTCGAGGTCGACAGCACGGTCGAGGTTCGCAGCGGGAACAACAGAGGCGACGAGACCGATGGATTTGGCATGGGCAGCATCGAAGGTTCGACCGGAGACGAAGAGGGATCGTGCCGCAGGGCTGCCGATCCGCGCTACGACGTAAGGGCTGATCGTTGCCGGTATCAACCCAAGCCGAACTTCCGTCAGGCCGAAGCGCGCCGCCTCCGAGGCAATCACTGTATCGCAGACGCTGATCAGCCCGATACCGCCGCCAAAGGCGCTCCCGTGGACGCAGCCAATGAGCGGCTTCGGAAGCTCGTTCAGGGCCTTGAACATCATCGCCAGCCGCCGCGCTTCGGCGATTCTCTCCGCCCTGCTCGCCTTGAACTGGGCTCTCATCCACTCCAGGTCACCGCCGGCACAGAAGCTCTTGCCCGCTCCAGCAAGCACGACGACTCGCACCCGTCCATCCGACCCGAGCGCGCTTGCGGCCTCCGTCAACTCGTCGATCATTTCGGCGGACATGGCATTGTGCTTGTCCTCACGGGTGAGCGTAAGCCGCGCAACGCCGCGTTCGTCGATCGAAATCATCAGCGTTTTCGGCATTATGCCTCGCTCCTTAGGCTCTGGGCAAAATCGGCGGCCTCTTCCAGCTTCTCGGGCGCGAGCCCGGTCCGATAGCCCTTGCGGGTAAGGAACTCAGCGACAGCCAAAGTATCGACATTGCCCTTTGCGCCCGGAGCATAGGGGCAACCGCCCAATCCGCCGACCGACGCGTCGAAAACCCGCAGCCCGTGCTTCAAGGAAACCCCGATATTGTCCAAGGCCCAGCCGTCGGTGTCGTGGAAATGACCCGCAAGCATCGTCGCCGGCGCACAGGAGAGGACCGTTACCAGCATCTGATCGACCTCTTCCGGTCGTCCCTTGCCGATCGTGTCGCCGAGACTGATCTCGTAGCAGCCCAATGCATGCAGGCTCTCGACGACGCGCGCCGTCGCATCCGGCGAAATGGGCCCCTCATAGGGACATTCGACCACGCAGCTGACATAACCACGCATTGGAACGCCACGTGCACGGCTTGCTTCGGCAACCGGCTTGAAGCGTTCGATACTCTCGGCGATGGAACAGTTGATATTCTGTTGCGAGAAGCTCTCCGAGGCGGACGCAAAGATCGCGACTTCGTCCGCGCCCGCGGCCATTGCAGCCTCAAACCCCTTCATATTCGGGGTCAAAACGGCATAGCGGACCCCCGGCCTGCGCTTGATGCCGGCCATCACTTCGGCGGCGTCAGCAAGTTGCGGCACCCACTTCGGGCTGACAAAGCTCGTCGCCTCGATCCGCTCGAAACCACATTCCGAGATCATGTCGATGAGGGCGATCTTCGTCGCCGTCGGGATCAGGTTCTTCTCGTTCTGGAGGCCATCGCGGGGTGCCATCTCGACGATCGAGACGTCCCGGGGCAGCAATGACGATTCTCCGGGCTGCATCACGTCTCCTCTACCCGCAGCGTCAGAAGTACGGCTCCTTCGTCGACTTGCTGCCCTTCGCTCACCTCGACGGCTTCCACCGTCCCATCGCGGGCTGCGACAAGCGTCAGCTCCATCTTCATGGCTTCCATGACGACAAGCGCATCACCCTTGGCGACCTCCGCCCCCGAACTCGTCCGCACGATCTTCACAAAGCCCGGCATCGGCGCGATCAGTCTGTTGCCATCAGCAACATCCGTGGCACTGAAATCGAGCGGGTTACCGAGATGGAACACATGCGTTCGGTGGTCGACGCTGACGACCAGGTGATGCGCCGCCATACTGGCCTTGACCTGCACCTGCCGGGCATCGACCTCCACCCGGCAACCATCGTCCTGCCGGCTGACGATCTTCACGGGAATGACCCGCCGTCCATCATGCACGGCGAAGAAATCGAAACCCTTAGCCGCAATCCGTAGCGTTGAATGCCCTCCTTCATAGTTCAGAACGACGATGCGCTGCATCTCGCTCCAAAGCTGCCAATGTCCCAGCGTGAGCCAGGGATCGCCATCCGATGATCGCGCAAGCGTACCCAGTGACAACACGCCGGCAAGCGCGATCACCGTGTCCGCAGGCGGCTCAAGCGCGGTCAGAGATTGAAGATTGCGATCGATCAGCCCGGTATCCGGATGGCCAGCGACAAATTCGTCCTGCTCGCTCAATCTGGCGAGGAAGTCGAGATTGGTGGTGACACCGACGACATGCGAGCTCTGCAAGGCCCTGGTCAGTCGCAACAGGGCGACACTCCGGCTGGGCCCGTGTACGACCATCTTGGCGATCAGGGGATCGTAGTGAGCCGAGACGGTATCGCCCGGACGGATCCCGGCATCGATCCGCGCCGTAACCTCCGGAAAATCCAGATGCCTGATCGTCCCCGTCGCGGGCAGGAAGCCTTTGGCCGCATCCTCCGCGTAGATCCGGGCCTCGAAGGCCCAGCCATAGATCTCAAGCTCCGACTGCTTCTTCGGCAGCGGCTCGCCGAACGCCACACGCAATTGCCACTCGACGAGATCGACCCCGGCAATCGCTTCGGTAACGGCATGCTCGACCTGAAGACGGGTATTCATCTCCATGAAATAGAAACGATCCGGCCAGAGGCCGTTCGAGACATCCGCGATGAACTCGACGGTTCCGGCACCACGATAGGAAATGGCACGCGCCGCGCGTACCGCGGCTTCACCCATGGCACGACGCATCTCCGGCGTCATTCCCGGCGCCGGCGCTTCTTCGATCACCTTCTGATGGCGGCGCTGGAGCGAACAATCACGTTCGAAAAGATGCACAACATTGCCGTGCCGATCGCCGAAGATCTGAACCTCGATATGGCGCGGGCGAATGAGGTAGCGCTCGATCAGAACGGCATCGTCGCCGAATGCGGCCTTCGCCTCTCGCCGCGCAGCAGCAAGTGCTTCGGGAAAATCCTCCTCGCTGTCGACGCGGCGCATGCCCTTGCCGCCGCCACCCGCGCGTGCCTTGATCAGCACGGGGTACCCGATCAGGGTCGCCTGATCGGCGAGAAACCCGTCGTCTTGTTCCTCGCCATGGTAGCCGGGAACGACCGGCACGCCCGACTGATCCATTAACGCCTTTGCGGCATCCTTCAATCCCATGGCACGAATGGACGACGGCTGCGGCCCAATGAAGACAATGCCGGCGGCCTCTACGGCTGCGGCGAAGTCTGCATTCTCCGAGAGAAACCCGTAACCAGGATGAATGGCTTCGGCGCCAGTTCGCTGCGCCGCAGAAAGGATCCGCTCGATCGAGAGGTAACTCTCCTGCGCGCTCGCGGGCCCCAGCCGAACCGCTTCGTCGGCCATCTCGACGTGCAGCGCCCCAACATCGGCATCCGAATAGACCGCCACCGTGGCGATCCCCATGCGCCTGGCGGTTCGGATCACCCGGCAAGCAATCTCGCCACGGTTTGCGATGAGAATTTTCTGGAACATCGCTACCTCACATCCGGAACAGGCCGAAGCGCGTCTCTTCAATCGGTGCATTCAGCGCCGCAGACAGCGAGAGACCGAGCACGTCGCGGCTCTTGGCCGGGTCGATCACCCCATCGTCCCATAGCCGCGCCGACGCGTAGAGCGGATGGCTTTGCCGTTCGAAAAGATCGAGCACCGGCTGCTTGAAACTGGTCTCCTCCTCCGGTGTCCATGGCGTGCCGGCACGGGAGAGCGCCTCGCCCCGCACAGTCGCAAGCACGCCGGCCGCCTGCTCTCCGCCCATGACCGAGATGCGGCTGTTCGGCCATGTCCAGAGAAAGCGCGGCGAGAAGGCACGACCGGCCATCCCATAGTTGCCCGCACCGAAGGAACCGCCAACCAGCATCGTCACCTTTGGCACCCCGGTCGTTGCGACTGCGGTAACGAGCTTCGCACCATTCTTCGCGATGCCTTCGGTTTCGTATTTGCGGCCAACCATGAAGCCGGTGATGTTCTGCAGGAAGACGAGCGGTATCCTGCGCTGCGAGCAGAGCTCCACGAAATGGGCGCCCTTCAGGGCCGACTCGGAGAACAGCACGCCGTTGTTGGCGACAATGCCCACCGGGATACCATGGACATGTGCAAAGCCGCAGACCAGCGTCGTCCCGTAGCGCGCCTTGAATTCATCGAAACGCGAGCCGTCGACGATACGGGCGATAACTTCGCGCACGTCGTAGGGCACGCGCAGGTCGGCCGGGACGATCCCTGCGATTTCCGAGGGATCGAACAGTGGTGCCTCAACCGCCTGGCGCTCGACGCCACCCCCCTTGGATCGATTGAGATTGGCGACGGCGCGCCTCGCCAATGCCAGGGCATGCGCGTCATCTCGCGCAAGATGGTCTGCGACACCGGAGAGCCTTGTGTGCACATCGCCACCGCCAAGGTCCTCGGCCGAAACGACTTCGCCGGTTGCGGCCTTCACCAGCGGCGGGCCGGCGAGAAAGATCGTCCCCTGCCCCTCGACGATGATTGCCTCGTCGGACATGGCAGGCACGTAGGCACCACCTGCCGTACACGAGCCCATGACGACGGCGATCTGTGGAATTCCTGCCGCCGACATATTGGCCTGATTGTAGAATATCCGGCCGAAATGATCGCGATCCGGAAAGACCTCGTCCTGATTCGGCAAGTTCGCGCCGCCCGAATCCACCAAGTAAATGCAGGGCAGATTGTTCTGGGCCGCGATTTCCTGCGCGCGCAGGTGCTTCTTTACCGTCATCGGAAAGTAGGTGCCGCCTTTGACGGTCGCGTCATTGCAGACGATCATGCAATCGCGGCCTGAAACGCGGCCGATGCCGGTTATCAGCCCAGCACCCGGCGCCTCATTGCCGTACATGCCGTGGGCTGCGGTCAATCCGATTTCGAGAAATGGCGTAGCCGGATCGAGCAGGGCGGCGATCCGATCCCGTGGTAGCATCTTGCCGCGGGCAACGTGACGCTCGCGCGCTGCAAGTCCGCCCCCATTCGCCGCACTCAAGGCTGCGTCCTCGATGGCACGGATAGCTTCGGCCATCGCCGTGCGATTTGTCCTGAAGCTCTCCGAATTCGTCGAAATCTGCGACTTCAAAACCGTCATTGGTCACCAGGATGGTTGTCGGATGAAACGTTCGGATCAGGCCGTTTCGGAAAAGAGCTCGCGGCCAATCAGCATGCGTCTGATCTCAGAGGTTCCGGCACCGATCTCGTAGAGCTTGGCGTCACGCAGCAACCGGCCGGCGGGATAATCGTTCGTGTAGCCATTCCCCCCGAGCGCCTGGATTGTCTCAAGCGCCAACAGCGTCGCCTTCTCGGCGGCATAAAGAATGCAGCCGGCAGCATCCTTGCGCGTCGTCTCGCCGCGATCGCAGGCCGCCGCAACCGCGTAGACATAGGCGCGCGCCGTGTTCATGGTCACGTACATATCGGCGAGTTTTCCCTGCATCAGCTGGAATTCGCCGATCGCCTGGCCGAACTGCTTTCTTTCGTGAAGATAGGGCACGACGACATCCATGCAGGCGGCCATGATGCCGATCGGTCCAGCGGAGAGGACGACACGTTCATAGTCGAGCCCCGACATCAGAACGCGCGCACCACCGCCGAGTGTGCCCAGCACATTTGCCGCGGGAACCTCGCAGTCCTCGAAGATCAATTCGCAGGTGTTGGAGCCGCGCATGCCAAGCTTGTCGAGCTTCGGGCCCGTTGAAAAGCCCTTGAAGCCTTTCTCGACGAGGAAAGCCGTGATGCCACGCGGACCCGCATCAGGGTCTGTCTTCGCGTAAACCACCAGCACATCGGCATCCGGGCCGTTGGTGATCCACATCTTGTTGCCGTTGAGGAGGTAGCTGTCGCCTCGCTTCTTCGCCCGAAGCTTCATCGAAATGACGTCGGATCCGGCGCCCGGCTCGGACATGGCGAGTGCGCCAACATGTTCGCCGGAGATGAGCTTCGGCAAATAACGCGACTTCTGCTCGTCCGTTCCATTGCGGCTGATCTGATTGACGCAAAGGTTGGAATGGGCGCCGTAGCTGAGGCCGACGGAGGCGGAAGTGCGGCTGATTTCCTCCATCGCGACGCAATGGGCCAAGTATCCCAAGCCGGCGCCGCCATAGGCCTCCTCGGCCGTGATCCCGAGCAGTCCCATCTCACCCATCTCGCGCCAGAGTGGCGTTGGAAAACTGTTGCTGCTGTCCGTCTCGGCAGCGAGCGGTGCAATGCGCTCCGTCGCGAAACGTCGAACGCTGTCGCGGAGCGCCTCGATCTCGTCCGCCAGACCAAATCTCAAACCACCGGAATACATGCCTTCCCTCCCAAGTCCGGCGCGCGACTACAACAGCGTCCGGTATGCGTGTGCCGTCATTCTCCCGTCATTGTTCTTCACGCGCGTATCTTGTCGGCAGCTCCTCCACTGCCGGTCGGCCTGATAAATCTCGTTGAAGAACGCGAAAATGGCAAGCATTTCCGGTCGGCCAGACGTTTCTGACCGCCAGATTGCCCCAGCGACTATTCGATCGATCTTCCGCCGGCATCCGCCCTTCCTCCCGAGATAGGCGACGCACGGGATCTCTAGAGATCCGCGTGAGAATAAAGGGATGCTAGCACCGGGCGCGCGGAATTTCTGAACCAAGACGGTTCATCCTGCGCAAAGTATGGAAAGAATTCGCCGCCGGGACGACGCGTTCAACCGCTCAGGGCCGTCCGACAAAATCGACGGCCCAAGTGGCGATATGAGCCACCTATGACGCTAGCGCTTTATGGCGCGGCCACTGCGGCTTTCGGCGATTGCCCGCACTTGATGACGGCGAACCAGCTCGGCCTGTACCTCGGCCTGAAACGTCATGACCTGTTCGCGGACCTTAGCTTCGGAGCAGCCAAGCGACGTCAGCTCATCAGCCAGCCGGCGGCATTCTGTCTTCCAGAAGCGTACTGCATCCTCGCCGTGGCGACGGTCCAGTTCGGTCGCGCACCGTTCAATGTCTCCGGCGCGTGAAGCGACCGGGAAAAGTACGATCTCGCTTGTCGTCATTGCTTGCAGATTCTTGTTTGACTGTACTGACATCGACTCATTCCGTTGCGTCCGACTCATTCCTAGCTGACCATGGTTAACGCTTTCCTCTTCGCCCCCCACAAACGCGGCGTTCAATTCATCGCGGCGGTCAAAACGGGCATCGACACGGTCTCCGCCACAAGCAGGACTTCCGAACCATCGGAAATGCCGCTAGGCTTCTGCAGGCTGCTTTATTGATGCAGCGAGGGGGCTGAAATCAGTGAGACGTGTAGTTGCGAAGCCTGTTGCGGCGGCAATCGTGGTGTTCGCGCGCGCCATTACCGCGGTTCGCGCTATCTGGCCGAATGACGGCATTCCCCAGGGCCAGTGTGTTTACTTCGCAAATCACTCCAGCCATGGCGATTTCATCCTGGTCTGGGCCGTCCTTCCGCCGAGCTTGAGACGGCAGACACGCCCCGTCGCTGGCGCGGAATATTGGCTGAAGTCATCGATCAACCGCTTCATCGGCTGCAACGTCTTCGACGCAGTTCTTATCGAGCGGGACCGCGACAAGCGCACACGCGATCCGATTGAAGTCATGGCCGAAGTGCTCGATTCCGGAGCGTCGCTGATCCTCTTTCCCGAAGGAACGCGCAACCAGACGGATGCGCCGCTGCTGCCGTTCAAGAGCGGACTGTTCCATCTCGCCTCGACCCGGCCGGACATTCAGCTTGTGCCGGTCTGGATCAACAATCTCAATCGGGTCATGCCAAAAGGCGAGATCGTCCCGATCCCCTTCATCTGCACCGTGACCTTCGGCAACGCCATTCGGATCGACGCCGGCGAGACCAAGGAAACCTTCCTCGACAGGGCGCGGACGGCGCTGCTTGATCTGTCACCAAAACACCTGGGCGGTAAAGAATGAACGCAGCGAACGCCGACCTGTGGACACTCGTCCTTGGCATCTTCACGCTCCTGATTGTTTCGTCGACCATCGGCTACCTGCTGCAGCGGCGACTGCCGGCCGGCCAGTCGAATGCCGCGATCGAGAACCTGAACGCACGCATCAAGGCGTGGTGGATCATGGCCATCCTGATCGGCCTTGCCTTTCTTGCCGGTCGGATCGGCGTGCTGCTGCTGTTTGGCTTCTGCTCTTTCGCAGCACTACGCGAGTTCATTACGCTGACCGACACCAAACGCGCCGATCACTGGGCGCTCGCAGCCGCCTTCTTCGTCGTCCTGCCGCTGCAGTATTGGCTGTTGTGGGAGAGGCAATACGGCATCTTCTCGATCTTCATTCCGGTCTACGCGTTCCTCTTGATGCCGATCATCTCCGTACTGCGCGGCGATACCGAGCGTTTCCTGATACGCATTGCCGAAGTCCAATGGGCGCTGATGATTTGCGTATTCTGCGCCTCCCACGTTCCGGCGCTGCTGACGCTGACGATCCCCGGCTACGAAGGCCGCAACGTTCTGCTGATCGCTTTCCTGGTGATCATCGTGCAGCTCAGCGACGTGCTCCAATATGTCTGGGGCAAGCTGTTCGGTCGAACAAAAATCGCACCAAGCCTGTCGCCTTCAAAGACCGTGGAAGGCTTTGTCGGGGGCGTCTTGAGCGCGACGTTGATCGGTGCCGCCCTATGGTGGATCACACCTTTCACGCCGCTCCAGGCCGGGGTCATGGCTTTCGTTATCACCATGATGGGCTTTTTCGGCGGCCTCGTCATGTCGGCGATCAAGCGAGATCGCGGCGTCAAGGACTGGGGTCACCTGATCGAAGGCCACGGCGGACTGATTGATCGGCTCGATTCCGTCGTCTTTTCCGCGCCGATCTTCTTTCACATTGTCCGCTACTGGTGGTCGATCACATGATGACGCCGGTCCGTCGGCTGGCCCAGAGCAGTGCGATGCATGTGCTTTTCGCATTTGTCGCCATGGGCGGCTGGGCGGTCTTCGCCAACAGCAGCCACCTGCTGCAGCGAGCCCTATTTGCCGGCCTTGTGCAGGGCGCACTCTCGGCCGGCCTCACCTTCTTTCTCAAGACGGTTATCGAGCGGCTCGCAAAACAGTTCAAAGGGCGCGCCGGTCTCTGGGCACCGCCGCTGATCGCATGTCTGGCATCGACTGCCGTGCTGATCTCGATCCATGCGTTGAGCGGCACCCCGGAAATCCTAAAAACCATAGCGGTGCCGCTAACCGTCTCGACGACCTACGCGGCAGTCTACAATTACTTTGTCTACCAACAGAGGATCGTGGCATGACGGAAACGGGCGATCGCCGGCCGCTGGCAAGCAGAGACACGCAATGGGCAAAGCGCATTGCGAAATGGCTGGCGACACGGTCGGTCACGCCGAACCAAATCTCTCAGGCAAGCATGATCGCCGCGGCATTGGCCGGCGGCGCGTTCTTCCTTGCGGGACGGGACGACGGGTGGACAAGACCGCTCCTCTTCGTTCTCGCGGCCGCGTTCTGCCAATTGCGGCTGTTGTGCAATCTCTTCGACGGTATGGTTGCCGTTGAGGGCGGCAAGGGCGCAGCGGACGGCCCCTTCTGGAACGAATTCCCCGACCGCGTCGCCGACATCCTGATCCTGGCCGGTGTTGGGTATGGCATCGGATCGCCCGGCCTTGGCTGGGCGGCGGCATCGTTTGCCGTATTGACGGCCTATGTTCGCGAGCTCGGTCGAGCAACCGGGACACCGAGCGACTTCTCCGGCCCGATGGCAAAACAACACCGAATGGCGACAATCACGGCTGCGGCAATCCTCTCGATCCTCGAACCGCTTTGGAGCGGGCACAATCAGGTTCTACTCGCTGCCCTCTGGCTGATTACGATCGGTGCTGCCTTCACGGCGCTGCGACGGGGCAGAAACGTCGTTCGGAATCTGAAAGGTGGCCACGAGGGCAATTGACGCGCTTCACTCAATCCTCGTCAGGCGTACCGAAAAGCTCGAAAGTGCGCTTTGCAGTCGAGCGCACCAGCAATACAACAACCGCGCCGCTTCTTCTTTTCCCCGAAACGGCCTTGGACTAGCCTCGCTTCGGCGAGGCATTTTTCTTCCATCGGCATTTATAAGATTTTTATATCCGCGGCCCGCCGCCGATCTCGAACGCTTATGCGGTTCGACCGCATATTAATGTCCGAGAGATCCAAGGATCATCTCCAGCCAGAAAGCATAAAAGGTGCCATCCTGAGGATGGTGCCCTTTGTCTTGTCTGACTCCAGAAGAACAACAGGAGTCACGATCGATGATGGACATAGTTCTACTCGCCACAGCAATCGTATTTTTCGCCCTCTGCTTTGCTTACACCAAAGCCTGCGACCGACTTTAACCGGAG
This sequence comes from Rhizobium sp. RHZ02, assembly GCF_014851575.1. Lineage (NCBI taxonomy): Bacteria > Pseudomonadati > Pseudomonadota > Alphaproteobacteria > Hyphomicrobiales > Rhizobiaceae > Rhizobium > Rhizobium sp. RHZ02. The sequence goes on along the minus strand of NZ_JACUZX010000002.1, from coordinate 130,687 downwards.
AAGCGCCATGACACTCGACTATATTCTCAGTGGTGCCGTCACCGTGTTCCTCACGGTTTACCTCACCTACGCTCTCATTCGCCCCGAACGCTTCTAGCATCGCGCCTCCTCCCAAGGCGCGACCGGCGAAACAAATCGGGTATTGAAAGTTTCCTCCCATGACCCTCAACGGATGGCTTCAGATCCTACTTTACTGCGGGATCATCATTGTGCTCGTCAAACCGCTCGGCGGTTACATGACACGCGTCTTCAATGGCGAACGCACGTTTCTCTCACCCGTCCTCGTTCCGATTGAACGGGGACTTTATGCGCTTGCAGGCACCAGCGAACGCGACGAACAGCACTGGACTTCATACGCGTTCGCCATGCTGATGTTCAACCTGCTCGGCTTCATCGTCCTCTACGCGTTGCTGCGTATGCAGGACATCTTGCCCCTGAACCCGGCCGGAATGGCTGCGGTTGGCCCCGAACTCTCTTTCAACACCGCCACAAGCTTCGTCGCCAACACCAACTGGCAGAACTACGGCGGCGAAAGCACGATGTCCTATCTCACGCAGATGGCTGGCCTCACCGTGCAGAACTTCGTATCTGGCGCGACCGGCATGGCAATCGCCATCGGCCTGATCCGCGCCTTTTCGCGCGCATCCGGTAAGGCGGTCGGCAATTTCTGGGTCGATATGACCCGTGCGACGCTCTACATTCTCCTGCCGATCTGCATCGTGCTGACGCTGGTCTATGTCTACCTCGGCGTGCCGCAGACGCTCGGCCCTTATGTCGACGCGACGACGCTCGAAGGCGCCAAGCAGACGATTGCTCTTGGACCGGTGGCCTCGCAGCTTGCCATCAAGATGCTCGGAACCAACGGCGGCGGCTTCTTCAACGCCAACTCCGCGCACCCCTTCGAAAACCCCGACGCGATTTCCAACCTCCTCCAGATGGTCTCGATCTTCGCAATCGGTGCTGCCTTCACCAATGTCTTTGGACGCATGGTGGGCAACCAGCGCCAGGGCTGGGCAATCCTCGCCACCATGGGCGTACTCTTCATTGTCGGCGTCGGCGTCACCTACTGGGCGGAAGCCGCAGGCAATCCGCTCATGCACGCCTTCGGCCTGCAGGGCGGCAACATGGAAGGCAAGGAAGTGCGCTTCGGCGTCACGTTGTCCTCACTCTTTGCGGTCATAACAACCGCTGCCTCCTGCGGTGCGGTTAACGCAATGCATGGCAGCTTCACGGCACTCGGCGGCTTGATCCCTCTCATCAACATGCAGCTTGGCGAAGTCATCGTCGGCGGTGTTGGCGCGGGCTTCTACGGCATCATGCTTTTCGTGATCATCGCAATCTTTGTCGCAGGGTTGATGGTCGGCCGCACGCCTGAGTACCTTGGCAAGAAGATCGAAGCCAAGGAGATGAAGATGGCCGTGCTTGCCATTCTTTGCCTGCCGCTTGCGATGCTCGTGTTTACTGCGATCGCCAGCGTGCTGCCCTCCGCCGTCGCCTCGATCGGCACGGCAGGACCACATGGCTTCTCCGAGATCCTTTATGCCTACACGTCCGCTGCGGCGAACAACGGCTCGGCTTTCGGTGGCCTGACCGGTAACACACCCTGGTACAACATCACGCTCGGCCTCGGCATGCTGATGGGACGCTTTCTGGTGATCGTCCCGGCGCTCGCAATCGCAGGCTCCCTGGTCGCCAAGAAGACCGTCCCCGCCTCGGCAGGCACGTTCCCGACCGATGGCCTGCTCTTCGTAGGCCTCCTGACGGGCACGATCCTGATTGTCGGCGGACTGACCTTCTTCCCGGCCCTGGCGCTTGGCCCGGTCGTCGAGCACCTGGTCACGATCGCCGGCCAGACCTTTTGAGGTGAAGCAATGATCCTTCGTCACAAGCTTCGCAAATCCTTCAACGCACGTCCCGGTTCGCCGGGACGTGATAGCCAGCGGATGACCCGCGCCTCCGACATCATTCTAGTGATGCTCGCCGGCCTCCTCGTCATCGCCGCGGTACTTCGGATCCTACACGGCTGATCGCAACACGGTCGCCTTACTCTTTTCAAGCTGGAGTCTCTTATGAGCCAGGCAAAATCAGCGAGCATCATGGATTCTCGCATTCTCATTCCGGCCGTGGGCGCCGCCTTCAAGAAGCTGAACCCGCGCACCCTTGCCAAGAACCCCGTCATGTTCGTCGTAGCAACGGTTTCGGCGCTGACCACGATCCTGTTCGTCCGTGATCTCGTCACGGGCGGCGGAAATCTTGGCTTTTCCTTCCAGATCAACCTTTGGCTCTGGTTCACCGTGCTTTTTGCCAACTTCGCCGAAGCCGTTGCCGAAGGCCGCGGCAAGGCGCAGGCGGACTCGCTGCGCAAGGCTCGCACCGAAACCCAGGCAAAACTGCTGACGGCCAACAACGGCACCGGCTACCGCCTCGTTCCGGGCACGAGCCTGAAGGTCGGCGATCTTGTCCTCGTCGAGGCTGGCGACATCATTCCCTCGGACGGTGAAGTCATCGAGGGCGTCGCATCTGTCAACGAGGCCGCGATAACGGGCGAGTCCGCCCCTGTCATCCGCGAGTCCGGCGGCGACCGTTCGGCCGTTACCGGCGGTACGCAGGTTTTGTCCGATTGGATTCGCGTTCGTATCAGCGCGGCCGCGGGGCACACCTTCCTCGACCGCATGATCTCGCTCGTCGAAGGTGCCGAACGTCAGAAGACCCCGAACGAGATCGCCCTCAACATCCTGCTTGCCGGCATGACGCTGATCTTCGTTCTGGCCACCGCGACCATCCCCAGCTTTGCAAGCTATGCCGGCGGCTCGATCCCGATCATCATCCTCGTCGCGCTCTTCGTGACGCTGATTCCGACGACCATCGGCGCGCTTCTCTCGGCGATCGGCATCGCCGGCATGGACCGTCTGGTACGCTTCAACGTGCTGGCCATGTCCGGTCGCGCCGTGGAGGCAGCCGGCGACGTCGACACGCTGCTCCTCGACAAGACCGGCACGATCACGCTTGGCAACCGCCAAGCCACGTCCTTCCGCCCCGTTCACGGCATCTCCGAACAGGACCTTGCCGATGCCGCGCAACTGGCATCGCTCGCCGACGAAACACCGGAAGGCCGCTCGATCGTCGTGCTTGCCAAGGAGAAATACGGCATCCGTGGCCGCGACATGGCCAGCCTGAGGGCCGCCTTCGTGCCCTTCACCGCGCAGACGCGCATGAGCGGCGTGGATGTCGATGGCTCTTCGATCCGTAAGGGGGCCGTCGATGCCGTACTCGCCTATGTTGGCGCCGCATCGGCACCGGCATCAGGCAACGCAGCGATCGCCATCCGCACCAACACCGAGACCGTGCGGGAACTGCAGGCAATTGCCGACGAAATCGCCAAGGCAGGCGGCACGCCGCTGGCAGTCGCCCGTGACGGCAAGCTGCTCGGCATCATCCAGCTCAAGGACATCGTCAAGGGCGGTATCCGCGAGCGCTTCGCCGAACTGCGCCGGATGGGTATCCGCACGGTCATGATAACAGGCGATAACCCGATGACGGCAGCAGCAATCGCCGCCGAAGCCGGCGTGGACGATTTCCTGGCGCAGGCGACACCGGAGAACAAGCTCTCGCTGATCCGCGAGGAGCAGGCCAAAGGCAAGCTCGTCGCCATGTGCGGCGACGGCACGAACGACGCCCCTGCCCTCGCCCAGGCCGACGTCGGCGTGGCCATGAACACCGGCACGGTCGCCGCCCGCGAAGCCGGCAACATGGTCGACCTCGACAGCGATCCGACGAAACTCATCGAGATCGTCGAGATCGGCAAGCAGCTGCTGATGACCCGCGGCGCGCTGACGACCTTCTCGATCGCCAATGACATTGCCAAGTACTTCGCCATCATCCCGGCAATGTTCCTGGCCTTCTATCCGCAACTCGGCGTCCTCAACGTCATGGGGCTAGCGACCCCGCAGAGCGCGATCCTGTCGGCCATCATCTTCAACGCATTGATCATCGTGGCGCTGATCCCGCTCTCGCTCAAAGGCGTCAAATACCGCGCAATCGGCGCCGGCGCGCTCTTGTCCCGCAATCTGCTGATCTACGGTGTCGGCGGCATCATCGTCCCGTTCATCGGCATCAAGGCGATCGACATGGTCATCACGGCCATCGGTCTCGCCTAAGGAGTTGACATCATGTTGAAAGAACTTCGTCCGGCAATCGTTATGATCGTTGCCACCACCGCCATCACCGGGCTGCTCTATCCGCTCGCAATGACGGGCGCTGCACAGGCACTCTTCCCGGCGCAAGCCAACGGCAGCCTGATCGAGAAGGACGGCCACGTGATCGGCTCGACCCTGATCGGCCAGGCCTTCACCGGCGATAAGTACTTCCGCGGCCGTCCCTCGGCAGCAGGCGACGGCTACAATGCCGCCAGCTCCAGCGGTTCGAACCTCGGCCCAACCAGCCAGAAGCTCATCGATCGCGTGAAGACTGATTACGAAGCAGCCAAGGCGACCAACCCGAATGTGGAGGTGCCGATCGACCTCGTGACGGCTTCCGGCAGCGGCCTTGATCCGCACATCTCACCCGAAGCCGCCTACTTCCAGATACCGCGCGTCGCCAAGGCGCGCGGCATGGATGAGGCAAAGCTCAAGACGATTGTCGATGCCGCCGTCAATCACCCCGAACTTGGGTTCCTCGGTGAACGCACGGTCAATGTTCTGGCATTGAATCAGTCTCTTGATGCTTCTATCTCTCAGTAAAATTGAAGGCCCCGGGCGCCTGCGCGCACCGGGGCTTGCTCGTCAGAAAGATTGACCCGCATGCCGGAAGACAACCGCGACAAGGTTGGAAGGCCCTCGCCCGACGCGCTGCTAGAGAAAGCGCGCCAGGAGACACGTGGCCGTCTGAAGATCTTCCTGGGCGCCGCGCCCGGCGTCGGCAAGACCTACGAGATGCTGGAATCGGGCCGTGCCAAGATGTCCGATGGCGTTGACGTGGTGATCGGCATCGTCGAGACCCACGGGCGCAAGGAAACGCAAGCGCTCGTCAATGGCTTCGAAGTCATTCCGCGTGTCAAGATCGACTACAAGGGCCGCCCGCTCGAGGAGATGGATATTGACGCTATCCTCGCCCGCCAACCGCGCCTCGTCCTCGTCGACGAACTTGCCCATACGAACGCCGAGGGCAGCCGCCATCCGAAGCGCTATCTCGACGTGAAGGAGCTGCTTGACCGCGGCATAGACGTCTATTCGACATTGAACATCCAGCACGTCGAGAGCCTGAACGATGTCGTTTCGCAGATTACCCGCATCCGAGTGCGAGAGACCGTCCCGGATTCGATCATCGATATGGCCGATGACGTCGAGATCATCGATCTGACGCCGGATGATCTGATCAAGCGGCTGCACGACGGAAAGGTCTATGTTCCGAAGACTGCCGAACGGGCTCTGACCAATTATTTCACGCCCGGAAACCTGACCGCGCTGCGCGAACTGGCATTGCGCAAAACCGCGCAGCGTGTCGACGACCAACTCCTGACCCACATGCAGGCACATGCCATCGCTGGTCCCTGGGCCGCGGGCGAAAGGGTTCTTGTATCGGTTGATCAGCATCCGCGCTCGGCCTCGCTGGTCCGCTATGCCTCGCGAATGGCCTCGCGACTGCGGGCACCGTGGGCGGCCGTCTATGTCGAGACCGGTCGTTCCATCAATCTGACTGAAACCGACCGTGACACAATTGCGGCCACACTTCGATTGGCCGAACAGCTCGGCGGTGAGGCGATCACCATTCCCGGCCGTGAGGTCTCCGAAGAGCTGGTCCGCCACGCCGCTGCCAACAACGTTACCCACATCGTCATCGGCGCCCCCAACAAGCCGACCTGGCGTGACTGGCTTCACCGCTCCATAGCCGACGATCTGATCCGGACGTCAGGCAATATCAGCGTCCATGTGATTTCCGGCAGCGAGACGGTGGGAACATCCGCGCGCGGCGTCGGAGCCGCACCGTCCGTGCCCGACTTCAACATCCGGGCCTATCTCTCCGCGACAGCCTATGTGGTTGTCGCGCTCATCGCCGGCGTGGTGCTCGATCAGGTTCTTGATGTCCGCAACCTTGCCCTCGTGTTCTTGATGGCGGTGCTAACCTCGGCGGTCATCCACGGGCTGCGCCCAGCGCTCTATACCTGCATCATCAGCGCGCTGTCCTTTAACTTCTTCTTCCTGCCGCCCCGCTACACGCTGACGATCAGCGATCCGGAGAGCGTGCTTGCGTTGTTCTTCTTCCTGGGCGTCGCTGTCATCGCGAGCAACCTGACGGCAACGGTCCAACGCCAGGCGGCTGCTGCCCGGCAGCGTGCCAGGACGACGGAAGACCTCTACCTCTTTTCCAAGAAATTGGCCGGCACCGGCACGCTCGACGACGTTCTCTGGGCCACCGCCTTTCAGCTGGCATCGATGCTCAAGGTCCGCGTCGTCCTTCTGCTGCCGGAAGAAGGCACCATCGCCGTCAAGGCCGGTTATCCGCCGGATGACACCCTCGATGAGGCAGATATTGCCGCCGCCCGCTGGGCGTGGGAGCACAATCACGCCGCAGGCCGTGGCGCCGATACCCTGCCTGGCGCCAAACGCCTCTACGTGCCGCTGCGAACCGGACGTGCCGCCGTTGGTGTGATCGGCTTGGACAATGACCGACGCGACGGCCCTCTGCTGACGCCCGAACAGCAACGCCTTCTCGACGCCTTGGCGGATCAGGCGGCGCTTGCGATAGAGCGCATTCAACTAGTAGCGGATGTTGACCGCGCCAAGCTGGCTGCCGAAGCCGATCGTCTGCGCTCTGCCCTCCTGACCTCGATCTCGCATGACCTGAAGACGCCGCTCGCGGCCATCCTTGGCGCTGCAGGCACTCTGCGGGACTACCGCGATTCCATGTCGGTTGAAGATCGTCTGGATCTGTTGTCGACCGTCGTCGACGAGTCGGAACGGCTCAACCGCTTTATTGCCAACCTGCTCGACATGACGAAGATCGAGTCCGGTGCGATGGAGCCGAACTATGCGCTTCACTACCCGGGCGACATTGCCGGAAGCGCGCTGCGCCGCGCCGAGAAAATTCTTGCGCACCACAAGACCGTCATGACGATTCCTGCAGACCTGCCGATGATCCGCGTCGATCCGGTATTGTTCGAACAGGTGCTTTTCAATTTACTCGACAATGCTGCCAAGTATGCGCCGCAGGGGTCGTCAATCCGTATCGATGGGCGGGCGGACGAATACAATGTTGTGGTTGAGGTTTCAGACGAGGGACCCGGCATTCCGCCGGCGGATGTGGACCGCGTCTTCGACACATTCTATCGAGTAAGCAAAGGGGACCAGGTTCGCGCCGGGACGGGCCTCGGCCTGTCCATCTGTCGCGGTTTTGTCGAGGCGATGGGCGGTGCGATCACTGCCCGGAATCGCTCCGATCGTTCGGGTGCTGTCTTCACCATCCGTCTTCCGAAGCCAAACGAGATTCCTAAATTGGATGAGCTAAAATGACCGGTTCAGCCGTAAAAATCCTCGTCGTTGACGACGAGCCCCCGATCCGCAAGCTGCTTCGAGTTGGTCTCACGGCGCAAGGCTACGAGGTGCACGAAGCGCCAAACGGCGTGGCGGCGCTGCAGGCAGCGAAGGATGATCCGCCGGATCTGATCGTGCTCGACCTTGGCCTGCCGGACAAGTCGGGCCATGAACTGCTGCAGGAATGGAGAGACGCAGGCCTTGCCTTGCCGATCGTGATCCTTTCCAGCCGGACCGATGAAACCGGAATCGTCAAGGCACTGGAAGCGGGCGCCGATGACTATCTGACGAAACCGTTCGGCATGAACGAGCTCGGTGCCCGGCTTCGTGTCGCCTTGCGTCATCGCTTGCAGCAGCAGGGTGAACGAGCGATCTTTCAGGCTGGCGGCCTGTCGATCGACCTCGTCAAGCGCATTGTCAAGATCGACGGCAGGGAAATCAAGCTCTCGCCGAAGGAATACGACATTCTGCGGGTCCTCGCCCAGCATGCGGGAAAGGTCCTCACCCACCAGTTTCTGTTGAAGCAGATCTGGGGGCCCGCTGCCGACGTACAATACCTGCGTGTCTACGTGCGACAGCTGCGCCAAAAGATCGAGCAGAGCCCGGACCAGCCCCAATACATCACGACTGAAACCGGCGTCGGATACAGGCTCAAAGAAGCAGATCCGCCAGCAGCCTAAATCGGCCTATCGGTAAGCGCGCTCCGACAGTGCGCGCATGCCCAATCCGACCATCACTTCATGAGCGATGCGGCGGCGCATCGGATTGTGCAACCGGATCGCCGTCGAGCCGAGGAAATCCGTCTCTATGTGATCGAACGCCTTCAGCTCCGGTGAAGTCATGATCGAACGCGAATAGAATGCGTGGAAAGCGTTGCGGCAGACATAGGTCTTGTATTTCGTCAGGCAGAAAACCGAGAAGCGGCCGGCCTCTTCACGCAGGAAATCGGTCACCCCGACCGTGACCTCCGGCCAGGCGGGATTGAAGGTATCGTCGAAGACGATAATCCCATGCTCCGCAAGCGACCCGGCAGCAAGACGACTGTCGGCCGCGACGTGGTGCAGCATGTGGCCGCCGTCGATACTGAAAAAGCGGACCTTGCCGGCCCTTTCAATAATGTCCTCCGGCCTGAGCAGCGTGCTGTCGCTCTTGACGACGCGCTCTGCATCCACGGAAAGGCCCAGTTGGCGGCCACCCGCCACGAAACGGTCATATTGCGTCGCGCCGTGCTCAGGTTTCAGGATATCGAAGGGATCGATCGCCACGATCTTCTCGGCCTCTCCGCAGATCTTTCGCATCAGGAAGTAGGATCGGCCGTAGTAAACGCCGATCTCGGCCAAGCCACCTTGCAAGGATGCTGATTGCTGTGCCCGCAGAACAGCAAGAAATACCAGCGCGTCAGGCGGATCAATGTATCCTTCAATCGCCTGAAGATCATGGAAGATGAATTTTCTTATCGATGAATTCATTGAACTGTGCTTCCAGATTCATCAACAGAGGCACCGAAGAAGACAATTTCTCGCAGAAATCACGAAGAGAAGTCAATTCTATTTAAAATCACGCGAAAGCAGTATTTATAGATACGCTTGGTTGCAGGAATGATCAAAAGGAGTCTGCTGTTCTATTTAAAAATATTGTCGTGTCGAGCATTGCCGAACAGTCGATCGCGCCTGAAAAGCTTTGCGCGATCAATTTGCTAATGCCATCGTCGACAAAACGAGGCCAGCGTCCCTCCCCCGTTCGTTTCTTTCTTTTTCTTGCCATCGACCTGCCTTAAGTCTTCTCTTCATCCGAAACGAGAATTGAAGGTGGTGCATGGCAGGTGAAACGGTTCTGGTCGTTGGCGGCGCTGGGTATATTGGCTCGCACACGTGTCTCGATCTTGCGAACAAGGGCTTCAAACCGGTCGTTTTCGACAATTTCTCAAACGGTCACCGCGAGTTCGTAAAGTGGGGACCCGCGGAAGAAGGGGATATCAGGGATCGGGCGCGCCTTGACGAGGTCCTGGCAACACACAAGCCAGCCGCCATCCTGCACTTTGCCGCGCTCATCGAAGTCGGCGAATCGGTCAAGGATCCGGTTGCCTTCTACGAGAACAACGTCATCGGCACACTGACACTCCTGGCAGCTGCCCAGACGGCTGGCGTCAAGGCATTCGTCTTCTCGTCGACCTGCGCGACTTATGGCTTGCCGCAGAGCGTGCCGCTCGACGAGACGCATCGCCAGGTGCCGATCAATCCGTACGGTCGCACGAAGTACATCGTCGAGCAGGCGCTTTCCGACTACGACAAGTACACGGGCTTTCGATCGGTCGTGCTTCGCTATTTCAACGCTGCCGGGGCCGATTTCGAAGGCAGGATCGGCGAGTGGCACCAGCCGGAAACGCACGCCATACCGTTGGCGATCGACGCCGCCCTTGGCCGCCGCGAAGGCTTCAGGGTGTTCGGAACCGACTACGAGACGCGCGACGGCACCTGCGTCCGCGACTACATCCACGTCCTCGACCTCGCCGATGCCCATGTCCGTGCCGTCGAGCATCTGTTGCGCGGCGGCGAGTCGGTTGCTCTCAACCTCGGCACCGGCACCGGGACGACCGTGAAGGAGTTGCTCGACACCATCGAGCGCGTCTCCGAGCGGCCGTTTCCTGTGGAATATGTCGGCCGCCGCGAGGGCGACTCGCACACGCTGGTTGCCAACAACGACAAGGCGCGGGAGATTCTCGGCTGGACGCCGCAGTATGATTTGTCTCAAATCATCCGCTCGGCGTGGAACTGGCACGCAAAATCAAACCAGCACTGAATGCATCCATGACCGGTCGACCGAACATTCTCCTGATCACCGCGGACCAGTGGCGTGGCGATTGTCTGTCAGCGACCGGGCATGCCTGCCTCAAGACGCCGAACGTAGATGCGCTGGCGGCAGAAGGCGTGTTGTTTGCGCGCCACTACGCCGGCGCGGCTCCATGTTCGCCGGCACGAGCCACGCTCTACACTGGCCTCTATCAGATGAACCACCGGGTTTGCCGGAACGGCTCACCCCTCGATGCCCGATTTGACAATCTGGCGTTGGCGGCGCGGCGGGCGGGCTATGATCCGACGCTGTTCGGTTACACGGACACCGCACCCGACCCCCGCGGCCTGGATCAAAACGACCCGCATCTGACGACCTATGAGGGATTGTTGCCCGGTTTCACGGCCCGGCAACTCCTTCCCGAACATGAAAAGCAATGGCTCTCCTGGTTGCGCTCGCGGGGGCACGCTGAAGCGCATACCCGCGACATCCACATTCCTGTTGGCGCGCGGCGCGGCGAGATCTCGAACGCGGCAACAGCCTATTCGAAGGACGAGACGCAGACGGCGTTTCTCGCAGGAGAGTTTATCCGCTGGCTGGGCGAGCAAGATGCGCCGTGGTTCGCGCATGTTTCGTTCCTGCGTCCCCATCCGCCATTTTCGGCCCCGCCTCGATACAACGACCTGTTCAGCCCGGAGGACGGTCCGCATTTCGCCCGGGCGAAAAACCATGAAATAGAACAGAGCGCACATCCTTACCTGTCCTATGCCATGCCGAGGGCAAAGAAGGGTAACTTCATCTACGGCGCAGCCGGTCGCGTCAACGACTGGGAAGACAGCGACTTCGGCGCGATCCGCGCCATCTATTATGGCATGATTGCCGAGGTCGACGCGCAGCTCGGGCAAGTTTGGAGCGCATTGAAGGAAGCCGGGGCCTGGGATAACACGCTGATCATCTTCACCTCCGACCACGCCGAGATGGCGGGCGATCACTGGACGCTCGGCAAGGGCGGCTTCTTCGACGGCAGCTATCATATCCCGCTTGTCATCCGCGACCCGCAGGCCGCCACGCGGGGCAGCGTTGTCGAGCGGTTCACGTCCGCGGCAGACATCTTCCCGACATTGTGCGACCGCCTGAATATCGAGCCGGAGAATGGTGTGGACGGACAATCGCTCCTGCCGCTCATGCGGCGCGAGCCCGGAAATTGGCGCGAAGCAGCCTTCTGGGAATTTGACTTCCGCGATATCGCCACTCAGGAGCCGGAAACTCATTTCGGATTGCGGTCGAACGAATGCAATCTTGCCGTCATCAGGGATGAGCGCTTCAAATACGTGCATTTCACAGCACTGTCACCGCTGCTGTTCGATCTGCAGGCTGATCCGATGGAATTGAACAACCTCGCGTCAGACGAAGCCTATCTGCCGGTGCGGCTTGCCTATGCCGAGAAACTTCTCTCGCTGCGTGCCCGCCATCTGGATCAGACGCTAGCCTTCACCGAACTTACCGAGAAAGGGCCGGTGAAGCACCGGCCCTGAGCTTCGTCACGCGAAGCGACCGAGATAGTCCATCTTGCCGACCGGAACGCCCTGGTTGCGCAGGATCGCGTGAGCCGTCGCAATATGGAAGAAGAAGTTCGGCAGTGCGAAGGTCATGACATACTCGTCGCCGCGGAACGTGATCTTGTTGCCCCCTGGAGACAGAGTGATTTCGCGCGTTTCCGTTCCCTCGAGTGCAGCCGGCGTAACGGCCGCAAGGTAGGCTTCTGTCTTGGCAACACGTGCGCGCAACTCGGCGATCGTCGCTTCGTTATCCTCGAATTTCGGCGCCTCGCTGGCGGTCAGTCGCGCAATCGCCAACTTGGCGCTGTCGGTCGCGCGCTGATATTGGCCTGCAAACGGCAGCATGTCCGAAGATAGCCGCGCCGCAACGAGATCCGCGCCATCGATGCCTTTTTCTTTGGCGAAGGCCTCGGCTTTGTCGAGATAGGTCTTCAACGTCTCAAGGCCACGTTGGAAGACCGGAACGGTTGATCGATACATCGAGATCGGCATCAGTTTCTCCATGGAAGGGCAGCGAAACTGCTGCCGCTGGCGCGGCCAATATAGTCATCGACATCGCGCTTTTCAGTGCCTGGCAGCCATCTTGGCGAGATTTTCGCCAAGCGCCGGCGGCCTCATCCTTCAATTGGACTTGACGCCTCCCATAGAAAATGGAATGAATATTCCGTGATACAAATTTCACGGTTCGTTTGTTCCGTTTCTTGACGGATGGCCAACGGGAGATGGCACGCAGCGAACAAGATACTGGCTTTTGGGCATGGCCCGAAGCTCCGGCGTGAGGAGGGTGCAGCCGGACACCGCTTTGTGGAGGAAAACAAAATGAAGAAATTTATCATGGGTACTGCCCTGGCGCTCGTCCTGTCGACGGCCGCTCACGCTGAAACCGTTGGCGTCTCGATGGCGCTGTTTGACGACAACTTCCTGACCGTCCTGCGCAACGGGATGCAGGACTATTCCAAGACCCTGAAGGGCGTGACGCTGCAGGTTGAAGACGCCCAGAACGACGTCGCGAAGCAGCAGAGCCAGATCCAGAACTTCATCGCATCCAAGGTTGACGCGATCATCGTCAATCCGGTCGACACCGACGCTACCGCCGCCATGTCGAAAATCGCGGCTGATGCCGGCATTCCGCTCGTTTACGTCAACCGCGAACCGGTCAACGTCGACAGCCTTCCGGATAAACAGGCCTTCGTCGCTTCGAACGAGCAGGAATCCGGTACGCTTGAAGCCAAGGAAGTTTGCCGCCTGTTGGGAGGCAAGGGTAAGGCCGTTGTCATGATGGGCGAACTCTCCAACCAGGCTGCACGCATGCGCACCAAGGACGTCCATGACGTCATTGCGACGGACGAATGCAAGGGCATCCAGATCATCGAAGAGCAGACGGCCAACTGGTCCCGTACTCAGGGGTCCGACCTTCTGACCAACTGGCTCTCCAGCGGTCTCGAGTTCGATGCCGTCATTTCGAACAACGACGAAATGGCGATCGGCGCCATTCAGGCGCTCAAGGCGGCCGGCAAGGACCTCAGCAAGATCGTGATCGGCGGCGTTGACGCTACGCAGGACGCACTCGCCGCGATGCAGGCCGGTGATCTCGATGTGACGGTCTTCCAGGATGCCGCAGGGCAGGGCAAGGGCGCGCTTGATGCGGCCCTGAAGCTCGCGAAGGGCGAAAAGATAGAGAAGAAGGTTTACATTCCTTTCCAGCTCGTCACGCCTGAGAACGTCAAGGACTTCGTCGCGAAGAACTAACGTTCGGAGAAATCGGGATGCGGGACAGGGTTCCGCATTCCTTCCCTCAGTCCGTGTCCGGGAGGAGATGAGATGGTTGTCAGCCCGTCTACAATGGCTGCAGTGCGCCAGAGCGGCGCTGTTCCGAATGCGGAATACCTGTTGAGCGCCGAAGGTGTCCGGAAGGAGTTCCCGGGCGTTGTCGCACTTGATGATGTTCAGTTCCGGCTGAGGCGCGGCACCGTGCATGCCTTGATGGGCGAAAACGGCGCCGGCAAGTCGACGCTGATGAAAATCCTCGCCGGCATCTATATTCCCGACAAGGGCGAAGTACGCCTCAAGGGCGTTGAGATCCAGCTAAAATCGCCGCTCGACGCCTTGGAAAATGGCATTGCGATGATTCATCAGGAGCTGAACCTGATGCCCTATATGACCGTCGCCGAGAACATTTGGATCCGTCGCGAGCCGACGAACAAGTTTGGCTTTGTCGACCACGCAGCCATGTTCCGCCAGACCGACGAGCTGTTTCGCCGGCTGAACATCGACATCGACCCGGAGATCCAGGTCCGCGAACTTTCCGTCGCCAGCCGGCAGATGGTCGAGATCGCCAAGGCTGTCTCCTACAATTCCGACGTCCTGATCATGGACGAGCCAACCTCGGCGCTGACCGAGCGCGAGGTCGAACACCTCTTTCGGATCATTCGCGACCTCAGAGCTCAAGGCATCGGTATCGTCTACATCACGCACAAGATGAACGAGCTGTTCGAGATTGCCGACGAGTTCTCGGTGTTCCGCGATGGCCGCTATATCGGCACTCATGCCTCAACAGATGTCACCCGCGATGACATCATCCGCATGATGGTCGGCCGCGAGATCACCCAGATGTTCCCCAAAGAGGACGTGCCGATCGGCGACGTCGTCCTCTCGGTCAAGAACCTGTCGCTCAACGACGTCTTCCGTGACGTTTCCTTTGACGTGCGATCGGGCGAAATCCTCGGCGTAGCCGGCCTTGTCGGCTCAGGCCGATCAAACGTCGCCGAGACCTTATTCGGCGTGACGCCCGCAACATCGGGCACGATCGAACTCTTCGGCAAGAAGACGACGATCGCCTCGCCGACCGTCGCAATCCGGAATCACATGGCGTTCCTGACCGAGGACCGCAAAGACACGGGCTGTTTGCTGATCCTCAGCGTTCTCGAGAACATGCAGATCGCCGTTCTCCAGGACAGGTTCGTCAAGGGGGGCTTTGTGCAGGAAAGCTCGATCGAGGCGACCTGCGAGGACATGGCCAAGAAACTCCGAGTGAAGACGCCCAACCTCGATGAGCGCGTGGAAAACCTGTCCGGCGGCAATCAGCAGAAGGTTCTGATCGGTCGCTGGCTGCTGACCAATCCGAAAATCCTCATTCTCGACGAGCCGACCCGTGGCATCGACGTCGGCGCCAAGGCTGAAATCCATCGCCTGGTGACAGAGATGGCGAAAAACGGAGTGGCGGTGCTCATGATCTCGTCGGAAATGCCCGAAGTACTGGGCATGAGCGACCGCATCATGGTGATGCACGAGGGTCGGGTGACCGGTTTTCTCAATCGCGACGAAGCAACGCAGATCAAGGTCATGGAGCTTGCCGCGCAGTAACGCGGCGTCCGGCAACCGAAGGGAGGATATCATGAATACCAACGCAGCTGAGGTAGCGGCCCCGCTTGCAACGCGCGCGCGCAGACGGCGTGTCCCGCCCGAGCTCAGCATTTTCCTTGTCCTGGTCGGCATTGCACTTGTCTATGAAATTCTCGGCTGGATCTTCATCGGCCAGAGCTTTCTGTTCAATTCGCAGCGCCTGACGATCATGATCCTTCAGGTCTCCGTCATCGGCATCATCTCGGTGGGTGTGACGCAGGTCATCATTACCGGCGGCATCGACCTCTCATCCGGCTCCGTCGTCGGCATGACGGCGATGATTGCGGCAAGCTTCGCGCAGGCATCGACCTGGCCACGGGCGCTCTATCCTTCGCTGACCGACCTGCCATTCTTCATCCCGATCGGCGTCGGCCTCCTCATCGGCCTTGCGGCCGGCTTTATCAACGGGCAGCTGATTGCAAAGACCAAGATCCCGCCATTCATCGCCACGCTCGGCATGATGGTTTCGGCACGCGGCATTTCGAAGTGGTACACCAAGGGCCAGCCGGTCTCGGGACTCACCGAGCAGTTCAATTTTATCGGCACCGGCATTTGGCCCGTCATCGTCTTTCTGGTCGTGGCGCTAATCTTCCACATTGCGCTTCGCTATACGCGCTACGGCAAGTTCACCTATGCGATCGGTGCCAACGTCCAGGCTGCGCGCGTTTCCGGTATCAATATCGAAGCTCACCTGATCAAGGTTTACGCCATTGCCGGTCTCCTTGCGGGCCTTGCGGGCGTCGTTACGGCAGCCCGCGCCCAGACTGCGCAAGCTGGCATGGGCGTCATGTACGAACTGGACGCCATTGCCGCGGCTGTCATCGGCGGTACGTCTCTGACCGGCGGCGTCGGCCGCATCACCGGCACGGTTATCGGTACGATCATTCTTGGCGTGATGACCTCTGGCTTCACCTTCTTAAGAGTCGACGCCTACTACCAGGAGATCGTCAAAGGCCTGATCATTGTGGCCGCCGTCGTGATCGACGTCTACCGCCAAAAGAAACGCGCCAAGCACTGATAGAAAACCCTTCGGAACGGGAGCCTCGGCTCCCGTTTCTCGTTTCTGCTAACTATTGCTGCGGAACAGCAAAATTTCTGAAAAAAGAGGTGGCGTATTCTGCCAGCTTTTCTATTCTGCGCTCTTCGTATCGCCCGCCCGGGCACACAGGAACGCAGATGCAATTCGTATTCGACGGCCATAACGACGTCCTCCTTCGGCTTTGGACACATGAAAGGGATGGCGGCGATCCAGTCGCTGAATTTTCAAACGGAACAGATTTGGGCCACATAGATGGCCCGCGCGCCAAAGCTGGCGGACTGGCCGGTGGCCTCTGCGCAATCTACGTGCCCTCCGGCGATCTCGTTTTTGCCGATCCCGACAAGAACGGCCACTACGTCACGCCGCTCGCTGCGCCCCTCGAGCCGCTGTCCTCGCTGAACATCGCCGCGGAAATGGCCGCCATCGCGCTTCGCCTGGACCGCGCCGGCGCCTGGCGCCTTTGCCGCACGGTAAAGGATATCCGCAAGGCCATGGCTGACGGGCTCTTCGCGGCCGTGATGCACATGGAAGGCTGCGAGGCCATCGGACCTGACCTGGCGGCGCTCGAAGTATTTTATGCCGCCGGCCTGCGCTCGTTGGGACCGGTATGGAGCCGCCACAATATCTTCGGACACGGCGTGCCCTTCGCCTTCCCTATGTCCCCGGACACCGCGCCCGGTCTTACCGAGGCAGGCTTTGCCCTCGTGCGCGAATGCAACCGCCTAGGCATCCTGATCGATCTGGCGCACATCACCGAGAAGGGCTTCTGGGACGTCGCCAAGACGACCGATCAGCCGCTTGTTGCCAGCCATTCCAACGCTCACGCGTTGACGCCAGTCGCCCGCAACCTCACCGACAAGCAGCTCGACGCCATCAGGGAAAGCCGCGGTCTCGTCGGCGTGAACTATGCGACCGCGATGCTGCGCAGCGACGGTCGCTCCGATGGCGATACGCCGCTGATCGATATGGTTCGCCACATCGACTACCTCGTGGAGCGCGTCGGCATCGACTGTGTGGCGCTCGGTTCGGACTTTGACGGCGCAACGATCCCCGAAGAAATAGGGGACGCCGCAGGGAACCAGAAGCTGATTGCCGCCCTCCAGCGCGTTGGCTATGGTGCGCGAGATCTCGAAAAATTGGCCAGCGGGAACTGGCTGAGGATTCTGGCTTCGGCGTGGGGAGAAGAAAACGCCTGAGCCCGCCTAAAGCTTTGCATTGAAATGGAAAACAGGGGAACCAAAAACCATGATAGTCAGCAAATTCAACCGCACATTCCGTCAACTTTCGGCAGGCGCTGCTCTGTCGATCATGATGGCAGCTGCACCGGCCGCTTTCGCGGAAACGCCGAAGGACACGCTGGTTGAAGGCTTTGCCTTCGACGACATCATCACCATGGATCCGGGCGAGGCGTTCGAACTGTCGACGGCCGAAGTCACGAGCAACACCTACAGCTTGCTCGTCCGTCTTGACATGAACGACACGTCCAAGGTCAAGGGCGACCTCGCCGACAGCTGGACGGTATCGGATGATGGCCTGACCTACACCTTCAAGCTCAAGCCCGGTCTGAAGTTTGCCTCCGGTAACCCGATCACTGCTGACGACGTCGCATGGTCCTTCGAACGCGCCGTGAAGCTCGACAAGAGCCCCGCCTTCATCATCACCCAGTTCGGCATCAATGGCGACAACGTCACCGAAAAGGCGAAGGCGACGGATGAAAACACCTTCGTCTTTACCGTCGACAAGCCCTATGCGCCGAGCTTCGTGCTGAACTGCCTGACGGCAACCGTTGCCTCTGTTGTCGACAAGAAGCTCGTTATGGATCACGTCAAGTCCGTGACGCCGAGCGCCGATTACAAGTATGACAACGACTTCGGCAACGAATGGCTGAAGACCGGTTACGCGGGCTCGGGCGTTTTCAAGCTGCGCGAGTGGCGCGCCAATGAAGTTGTCGTGATGGAGCGCAATGACAACTACTACGGCGACAAGGCGAAGCTCAATCGCGTGATCTATCGCTTCATGAAGGAAAGCTCGGCGCAGCGCCTGGCGCTGGAAGCCGGCGATATCGACACCGCCCGCAACCTGGAGCCCGGCGATCTCGATGCAGTCGGCAAGAACGCCGATCTGACGACCGTCAGCGCCCCGAAGGGTACGGTCTATTACGTCAGCCTGAACTCCAAGAACGAAAACCTGAAGAAGCCGGAAGTCCAGGAAGCCTTCAAGTACCTCGTCGACTATGACGCGATTGGTTCGACGCTGATCAAGGGCATCGGCGAAATCCACCAGACCTTCCTGCCGAAAGGCCAGCTCGGTGCGCTGGATGAGAAACCGTATAAGCTCGATGTGGCCAAGGCCAAGGAATTGCTGGCGAAGGCTGGCCTGAAGGACGGCTTCTCGGTGACGATGGACGTTCGCAATACGCAGCCGGTAACGGGTATTGCCGAATCCATGCAGCAGTCGCTCGCCCAGGCTGGCGTCAAGATGGAAATCATCCCCGGCGACGGCAAGCAGACCCTGACGAAGTTCCGCGCGCGTACACACGACATGTACATTGGCCAGTGGGGCTCGGACTATTTCGATCCGAACTCGAATGCCGATACCTTCACCACGAACCCGGACAACTCGGACGCCGGTACCGTCAAGACGCTCGCATGGCGCAACACCTGGGAAGCGCCCGAACTCGACAAGGAAACGAAGGCTGCACTGCTGGAACGTGACGGCGCGAAGCGCGCGGCCATGTACGAGGACATCCAGAAGAAGTTCCTCGCCAACAGCCCCTTCGTGATCATCTTCCAGCAGATCGAAGTGGCAGGCGCCCGCAAGAGCCTCAAGGACTTCAAACTCGGCCCGAGCTTCGACACCAACTATGTCGGCCCGGTCGGCAAGGAATGATCCGGCAGGATTGATCCGTTGAGCATCGTTGAAACAAAGATGGAGGCACGGCCCAAACGGGGCCGTGCTGTTCCCATTGCCAAGGCGGTCGGGCGATTTCTTGTCGCCGCCGTCACGACTTATCTTGGCCTTCTGGCCGTAACCTTTTTCATCGGCCGCGTCGTACCGATCGATCCCGTCCTTGCCATTCTCGGTGATCGTGCGCCTACGCATGTCGTCGAGCGCGTCCGTCGCGAGCTCGGTTTCGACCTGCCGCTCTACCAGCAGTTCTTTATTTATCTGAAGAGCATCCTGTCGGGTGACTTCGGGACCTCCGTCCTGACCACCAATCCCGTCATGGTCGACATTAAGCGCGTGTTTCCAGCAACGATCGAGCTCGCGACACTCGGGACCATCATCGGCTCGGTCATCGGCGTGCCGCTCGGCGTGCTGGCTGCCGTTCGGCGCGGCAGCGTCGCCGACCAGGTTGTCCGCGTCATAGGTCTGATCGGTTATTCCGTTCCGATCTTCTGGCTTGCGCTGATCTCGCTCGTGATCTTCTACGCGCAATTGCGATGGGTGGCCTTCCCGGGCCGCATCGATATCGTATTCGAGTACAGTTTTACGCCGGTAACTGGCTTCTATCTGATCGACAGCGCCATGCAGGGGCAGTGGGACGTCTTCTACGATGTCTTCCGCCACATCATTCTGCCGGCCTCGCTGCTCGGCTACTTTTCGCTTGCCTACATCAGCCGCATGACCCGAAGCTTCATGCTCAATGAGCTCAGCCAGGAATATGTGGTTGCCGCACGCGCCAAGGGGTTGTCGGAGACGAGGGTCATCTGGGGCCATGCACTGCGCAACGCCGCCGTGCCGCTCGTCACCGTCATCGCGCTCTCCTACGCCGGTCTGCTCGAGGGCTCGGTACTGACGGAGACGGTTTTCTCCTGGCCGGGCATCGGGCTCTACATCACCAATTCCCTTCAGAATGCGGACATGAACGCTGTTCTCGGAGGCACCATCGTCATCGGCACGGTTTTCATCGGCATCAACCTTTTGTCCGATCTTCTCTATCGGACGCTCGACCCTAGGACGCGAAGCCGATGACGGTTCCCGCAAATCAATCAGCGCCGATGAGCCGCCGCGAGTGGCTGCTTTCAGATCGGCCGCAGTCGCGCAGACAGGCGCGATTGGGCCGAGCCTACGTGACCTGGCGCCAGTTCACCGCAAATCGCCTGGCCGTCGTCGGTTTGCTGATCATTATCGCCCTCCTGTTCATGGCTGCCTTTGCGAACGTGCTGGCAACCCATTCGCCTATCGTTGGCGACCTGAAGAATGCGCGTCTTCTGCCGCCCGGCTCTGAAGGCTACTGGCTTGGCACGGACGATCAGGGCCGTGATATCTATTCACGCCTTGTCTATGGCGCCCGCTTGACGTTGCTGGTCGTCGTTCTCGTTGCTGCCATCTCGGCGCCGATCGGTCTGATCGTCGGGACCGTGTCGGGCTACGCCGGCGGCTGGGTCGACGCGACGCTGATGCGCATCACCGATATCTTCCTGGCTTTCCCCAAGCTGGTTCTGGCCCTCGCCTTCGTTGCAGCGCTCGGACCTGGTATCCAGAACGCGATCATCGCGATTGCGATTACATCTTGGCCACCCTACGCTCGCATTGCACGCGCGGAAACGCTGACCGTTCGTCGCTCTGACTACATCTCCGCGGTCAAGCTGATGGGTGCATCGCCTCTGCGGATTGTGGTCCGGCATGTGATGCCGCTTTGTCTTTCCTCGCTCATCGTGCGCGTGACGCTCGATATGGCTGGCATCATCCTGACAGCCGCCGGTCTCGGTTTCCTCGGTCTCGGGGCGCAGCCCCCGCTTCCGGAATGGGGCGCAATGATCGCGTCAGGCCGGCGTTTCATCCTCGACCAGTGGTGGGTGGCAGCCATGCCGGGCTTTGCGATTCTCATCGTTAGCCTCGGCTTTAATCTTCTCGGCGACGGCCTGCGCGATGCGCTCGACCCCAAGGAGAGCGGCCAATGACCGATCTCCTCACCGTTCAAAACCTCAAGGTCAGCTATCCCACACGCACGGGCGTCATCGAAGCCGTTCGCGGCGTCTCGTTCACCCTTGGCAAGGAACGCCTCGGCATCGTCGGCGAATCCGGTTCCGGCAAGTCCCAGACGGGGCGCGCCATTATGGGTCTGACGCCGAAGCACGGCATCGTTTCGGCCGACAAACTCGACTTCAACGGCATTGACCTTCTCGCCGCATCCGCCAAGCAGCGCCGGCAATTGCGCGGCAAGCGCATCGCGATGGTCCTGCAGGATCCGAAATATTCACTCGATCCCGTCATGTCGATTGGCCGGCAGATCTGCGAAACGCTGAGGACGCACGAGAAAGTCGGCAAGGCGGAGGCGCGCGACCGCGCTCTCGCGATGTTGGAGGCAGTGCAGATCCGCGATCCGAAGCGAGTGTTCGACCTCTATCCGCACGAGGTCTCGGGCGGCATGGGTCAGCGCGCCATGATCGCCATGATGCTGATCGCCGATCCGGAACTGTTGATTGCCGACGAACCGACCTCCGCACTGGATGTCACGGTTCAGCTCGACGTCCTCAGGATTATGGACCGGCTTGTGTCGGAGCGCGGCATGGGGCTGATCTTCGTGTCTCACGATCTGCGTCTTGTGTCGTCCTTCTGCGACCGAGTCATTGTTATGTATGCCGGCAAGGTCGTCGAGGAACTCAAGGCATCCGATCTCAAGAATGCGCGCCACCCGTACACGCAGGGCCTGTTGAACTGCATGCCCCAAATCGGAGAAAGCAGGCATCCCCTGCCGGTTCTGGATCGCAAGCCGGAGTGGGCAGCATGAGCATTGCACTTTCTGTCGACAAGCTGAGCGTGATCTATGATCACTTCCACGCCCTGAAGGACGTCAGCGTCGATATCGAGACCGGCGAGTCATTCGGCCTGGTCGGCGAATCCGGATCCGGAAAATCGACGCTGCTCCGTGCCGTTGCCGGCTTGGCGCCGGTAGCAAGCGGTTCCATCAAGATCCATGGCGATCCGCTCGTCGGCACGAAGCGATCGAAGGCCTTTTACAGGCAGGTGCAGATGGTCTTCCAGGATCCATACGGATCCCTGCACCCGCGCCAGACCATCGATCGCCTCCTGCTCGAGCCGCTGGCAATCCATGGCATCAGCGACAGCGACACGCGGATCGCGCGCGCCCTCGACGAGGTCGGACTTGGAAACGGCTTCCGCTTCCGCTACCCGCACCAGCTTTCCGGCGGTCAGCGCCAACGCGTTGCGATCGCCCGTGCGTTGATTGTCGAGCCCTCCATCCTCTTGCTTGACGAGCCGACCTCGGCGCTTGACGCTTCCGTGCAAGCCGAGGTTCTGAACCTCCTCGAACAAGTGCGGCGTGATCGCAATCTGACCTTCGTTATGGTCAGCCATGATCTCGGCGTCGTCACCCATATGTGCGATCGCCTTGCTGTGATGCGAAATGGGACCGTCGTCGAGCGCCTGACCTCGGCCCAGCTGGCGCAGGCGGCCGTGACCGAGGACTACACGCGAAATTTGATGGTTGCCAGCAAGGGCTTCGTCAAAGCCTGAAAGGCAATCCTTTCAACGAATTGATTTTGCTGAGGCTCGCCGGGCCTCAGCGTTAACAACTAGCTAAAACACGACCATTCAACTAGACTATTGACACTCGCCTTACTTCTGTCATGATCCGGTTAACGCCCGTTAATTTTCGTGATCATGGAGATCAGGCATGTTTTTTCTCGGCGGCATGACCATGGGATACCTGCACCCCCCGGCCAAGACCGATAGAGAAGCTGCAACCACGACATCCATTCCCGCGGAGAAGGATCGGCGGCTTTTGGAAACACAGGCGGCAACGGTCAAGCCGCACCAGGGTGCAATAGAGGACCGTTCCTTGCTTTGGGCGTGGCGAACCCTCGTCTGATTACCGGAGGCAGATTTTTTATCGCGCACTGGCAGGACAGAATTTTATCTCTACTTATCAGATAGAGAAAATACGAAAATACGATCTACAAAAAAGAAAAGCGGAGAAAACGGAGGCAGCAGATGGCAGATCTGGGTATCTCGCACGCTCATGTAAATCAGTATCGTCCCGCGCAGACCGCGCGACCGGCCACGAGGCGCGGCAAGATTCAGCTTGTTGTTCACGCTACGCTTGTTACGGCGGCATTTGTCTTCGTTGCTGCTCTCGTCTTTGGCATCTTAGGATAAGGCAAGAGCGCTGCGGCTGCTGCGCTGAAGATGCCGCTTCGGGAACCATCCGTTCCCCCGTTCATTCCCTTAGCACACTCGATGTGAGAAGGAGAATGACGATGAAAGGCATTTTACTCTGGTTGATCGGCATCCCAATCCCTGTGATTATTCTGCTCTATCTCTTCCATGCCTTTTAGAGCGGCGTTCTTTTCCCAGATTTTTGTGAAGGCGCGTCCATCTCGGCGCGCCTTTTTCGTTGACGGATCCAGCGGGCCTGAAGTTCCGACGGAACCAATAAGGCGACCTGCCGTTATTTGAGCAGCAAAAACAAAGGAGATCGCCATGCTTTACTATGCACTCGTATTTCTCGTAGTGGCGCTCATTGCCGGCGTATTGGGCTTCGGCGGTATTGCAGGTGCATCCGCATCCATCGCCCAGGTTCTTTTCTTCCTGTTCCTGATCCTGTTCGTTGTCTCGCTGATCATGCGCCTCGTGCGTCGCACCTGAGGACGAGTTGAAAGCCGGCGCTCTTGAGCGCCGGTTTTTTCGTCGGCACGCGAGATTAGCCGAGCGAGCTCCGCATCCTTTGAAACATCTTGACTTGAATTATCGCAATGGTGTCCAACTTTCCCGGAATGGCTTCAGAAGGGTGGAGGGCGCAGCGGAGCCGTTTACGCAAATAGCCCACACAGGTCGCGTTTAAACCGATTCGCATCGTCGGTTGATCGTCGTTTTGATTGTGTTGTCCGGGATCAAGAAACCCCGGCGCTGTTCATGCGGCAGTCATATTTGGCAGTGCAAAAGGCTACGCAAATCATCATAACTTTGCTTGGATCCAGAACCGAACCCATGTCAATTTCCGCCACGTCTCCGAGCCCGTCCCGCGAGTCCGAACCGAAGCAGATCGACCACAACGACTCGATCCGCTCGACCTACCTTTCCATCGAGAACATCAAGGCGATGGCCGCCACCGTGGCCGCCCGCGGCATCGACTCGCTGCCCGCCTTTGCGCCCTTCGATTTCTTCGCGCGGCATAAGGAAAACGAGAAGGAGATCCTGCGGGTCTACCGCACCACGGCAACGGACGTGGAATCCGGGGAAACGATCACCCCCGCGGCGGAATGGCTGCTCGATAACCACTACATCGTTGAGGAAGCGATCCAAGAGATCCGTCGCGACTTCCCGCGGCGCTTCTATCGGGAACTGCCGACGATCAACGTGAACGGCGTCCAGATCCCACGCACCCTGGCGTTGGCTTGGCTTTATGTTGCCCACACTCAAAGCACGATTTCGCAGGAAAGCCTGACGGCCCTTGTCGATGGCTTCCAGCAGGGTGAAACGCTGAGGATCGGTGAGCTCTGGGCGCTGCCATCGCTCGTGCGCTACGTGCTCGTTGAAAACCTGCGCCGTATTTCGATCCGCGTCGAACGCAGCCGCCGGATGCGCCGGCGCGCCAATGAGGCTGCAGATGAGCTTGTGCGGCTGACGGAGCCGGCACAGGCGGCCGACTATCTCAGGTCGCTCGAGTCGCTCGCCGAAGACAACACCTTCGCGACGCAGTTCCTCTACCGCATGCGCGATGGCTCGCAGGCGTCGAGCGTGGCGATCGCATGGCTGGACGAACGCCTTGAAGCGCTCGGTCGCGACACCGAAGAGACGACAATGGCGGAGCACAGCCGCCTGTCCTCCGGCAACGTCACCATGGGCAACATCATTCGCAGCCTTCGCGAGATCGACGACACCGAGTGGTCGGTCTGGGTTGAACAGGTCAGCCACGTCGACAAGCTGCTCTGGGATCATTCCGACTACGGCGATCTCGATTCCGGCTCACGCAACAAGTATCGCAAGCAGATCGAAAAACTCGCCAAGCGCTCGCAGCTCTCGGAAATGGAGATCGCCCAGCTGGCGCTCGACATGACCGAGGAGGCGAAGGCCTCCGACGAGCCGCAACCGCACGAACCAAACGTCGGCGGCTTCCTGACCGGCGCCCAAAGACCCAAGCTCGAAGCGCGATCGAACTATCGCCCAACTCTGACCCAGCATTTCGTCCGCACGGTCCGCCGATTCAACTGGCTATCGATCGCCGTTCCGGTGATCCTGCTCACCATCATCGCCATGGCGATTGTTGGGAAGTTCATGGCGCATGCGGGCATGGGACCACTTGAGATCGCAATCCTGCTGATCATGTTCTCCCTTCCGGCTTCGGAAGGAGCAACCGGTCTCTTCAACACTGTGCTGTCGTTTTTCGTCACACCGGCCCGCTTGGTCGGCTACGAGTTCAAGGAGGGCATCCCCGAGGAAGCCCGTACGCTTCTGGTCGTTCCCTGCCTCATCTCGAACCGCGACAGCGTCGATGAGCTGGTCCGCAATCTGGAAGTTCATTATCTCGCGAATCCGCGCGGCGAAATCTACTTCGCACTGCTCAGCGACTGGCCGGACAGCCAAGTCGAGGAAACCTCGGCCGATCTCGAGGTTCTGGACTATGCCCGCCGCGAGGTCGCGAACCTCTCGGCACGCTATGCCTTCGACGGCAAGACACGCTTCTACCTCTTGCACCGCCGTCGTCTTTACAATCCATCCGAGGGCGCCTGGATGGGATGGGAGCGCAAGCGCGGCAAGCTACACGAATTGAACCTGCTGCTTCGCGGCGACCGCGATACGACCTACCTTCCCGGTGCAAATATCGTACCGGCAAACATTCAGTACGTGATGACGCTCGATGCCGACACCCGCCTCATGCGCGATACGGTCACGAAGCTCGCTGGCAAGCTTTACCATCCGATCAACCGTCCGGTCATCAATCCGGCCACGGGTCGCGTCGAAAGCGGCTACGGCGTGCTGCAGCCGCGTGTCACCCCATCGCTGACAACAGGCAAGGATGCATCGGTCTTCCAACGTGTCTTCTCGATCAACCGCGGCCTCGACCCATACGTCTTCACCGTCTCCGACGTCTATCAGGATCTGGCAGGTGAGGGCACGTTCACCGGCAAGGGCCTCTATCATGTCGACGCCTTCGAAGGATCCTTGAAGGGTCGCATCGAGGAAAACTCGGTGCTCAGCCACGATTTGCTCGAGGGCTCGATGGCCCGGTGCGCGCTCGTCACCGATCTAGAACTCGTCGAAGATTTCCCGACCCGCTACGAGGTCGAAACGTCGCGCCAGCATCGCTGGGCGCGTGGCGACTGGCAGCTGCTGCCGTACATGTTCAACCCGACGCACGGTGTGACCGGGCTCGGCCGCTGGAAGATGTTCGATAACCTGCGGCGCTCTTTGACGCCGATCGCATGGTTCTTCGCTTCGGTGCTCGGCTGGTATTTCATGAGCCCGCTCGGCGCGCTCGTCTGGCAGATCCTCTTGATTTTCTGCCTTTTCGTCGCTCCGACCCTCTCGCTGATCCACGGCATCATTCCACGCAGCAGCGATATCGTCGCCAGTGCTCACCTTTACACGGTCTGGTCCGATATTCGCGCGGCCAACGCTCAGGTAGCCTTGCGGATCGTGTTCATCGCCGATTCCGCTTGCATGATGGCTGATGCCATCGGTCGCTCGCTCTATCGCCTGCTTTTCAGCCACAAACTGATGCTGCAGTGGCGAACGGCAGCCAGCGTCCAGGCCGGCAAGCAGGGAACGATCCCGTCTTACTACAAGGCAATGTGGCACGCGCCGGTGCTGGCCCTCCTCGCACTCGGTTTAGCGGCCCTCTCCGGCGACAACGCCTACCTCGTCGGCGTTCCTTTCGCGTTCCTGTGGATCATCTCGCCGCTGGTCGCCTACTATGTCAGCCAGTCCGCCGAGACCGAGGACCGGCTTGAGGTTGCCGATTCCGTATCCAGCGAGCTCCGCAAGATCGCGCGCCGCACCTGGCGCTATTTCGCGACGTTCACCACCGCCGAGCAGAACTATCTACCGCCGGACAACGTTCAGGAAACGCCGCACGTGATCGTGGCGACGCGCACGTCGCCGACCAACATCGGGGTCTACCTGCTGTCGGTCGTCTCGGGCCGCCATTTCGGTTGGTTCTCTTTCGAGGAAACCATAGAGCGGCTCGAACAGACGATCGCAACAATCGACAAGATGGAGAAATTCCGCGGGCATCTCTTCAACTGGTATCACACGGATACGCTGGAGACGCTTGGACCGCGTTATGTTTCCGCAGTCGACAGCGGCAACCTCGCCGGCCACCTGATCGCGATCTCGTCTGCCTGCCGCAACTGGGCGGAAGCGCCTTCGGCCCATATGCAGGGCAATCTCGATGGCGTCGGCGATACTGCCGGCATCCTCGCGGAAGTGCTGTCGGAGCTGCCGGACGATCGCAAGACGGTCCGTCCGCTGCGCCGTCGCCTGGAGGAACGCATCATCGGCTTCCAGAATGCGTTGGCTGCGGTAAAGCGCGAGCATGAGTTCGCATCCATCCGCATCATCAACCTGGCCGTACTGGCGCGCGACATTCAGAAGCTCGCGGCCAACCTCGATCACGAGGTGAAGTCTGCGCTGAGCGCCGAAGTCACGCGCTGGGCTGAGTCTCTGGTCAAGGTCTGCGAAGCCCACATTTCAGATAGCACCTTCGATCTGTCCAACATCGATGCGTTGCGTCCGCGCCTGATTGCCTTGCGTGACAAGGCCCGCGACCTCGCCTTCTCGATGGATTTCGGCTTCCTGTTCCGACCCGAGCGGCGCCTGCTCTCGATCGGATATCGCGTCGAAAGCGGCGAGCTCGATCAGGCCTGCTACGACCTCCTGGCGTCCGAATGCCGGCTCACCAGCCTGTTCGGCATCGCCAAGGGCGATCTGCCGACGGAACATTGGTACCGCCTCGGCCGCCAGGTCGTCCCGGTTGGCTCGCGCGGTGCGCTTGTCTCCTGGTCCGGCTCGATGTTCGAATACCTCATGCCACCGCTCGTCATGCAGGAGCGTGGCGGCGGTATCCTCAACCAGACCAACAATCTGGTCGTGGTCGAGCAGATGAACCATGCGCGCAAGCTGGGGATTCCGTGGGGTATTTCGGAAGCGGCCTTCAATGCCCGCGACCATAACCTGAATTACCAGTACACCAACTTCGGCGTACCGTCGCTCGGCCTGAAGCGTGGCCTCGGCCACAACGCAGTCATCGCGCCCTATGCGTCGATCCTTGCCAGCCAGTACGATCCTGACGCGGCGCTTGAGAACCTGCAGCGTCTGCGCAAGCTCGGTGCGCTCGGCAAGTTCGGCTTCCACGACGCCGTGGACTTTACGCCGACGCGCCTGCCGGAAGGCAAGACTTGCGCGGTCGTCTATAACTACTATGCTCACCACCACGGCATGTCGATCGCCGCGGTCGCGAACGTTGCCTTCAACGGCCATCTGCGCGAACTATTCCACTCGGATCCAGTGATCGAGGCTGCCGAGCTCCTTCTTCAAGAGAAGGCACCGAGGGATATTCCGGTCATGAGCGGCAAGCACGAGTCCGATACCCCAGCCAGCATCCAGGACGATCTCTTGCGCCCTGAACTGCGCAAGATCTACGACCCCGCCTCGCGCGATCGCGAGCTGGTCTTCCTCTCGAACGGCCACTACTCTCTGATGCTGACCGCAACGGGCGCCGGCTATTCGCGGTGGAACGGCCAGTCGGTCGCCCGCTGGAAAGCCGACCCGACAGAGGATCGCTGGGGCACCTTTATCTTCCTTCGCGATACGGCAACCAACGAATGGTGGTCGACAACGGCGGAGCCAAAGAGTGTCGAAGGCGAACAAGCTAAGGTTCTCTTCGCCGACGAAAAGGCGGAGTTCACCAAGACTGTCGGAGATATCACCAGCGAAGTCGAATGCATCGTTGCGACCGAGCATGATGCCGAGGCTCGACGCCTGACGCTCGTCAACACCGGAACGGAAGATCGCTTCATCGAGGTGACGTCGTATCTCGAACCGGTTCTGGCGACGGACGATGTCGATAACGCCCATCCGGCATTTGCGAGGATGTTCGTCAAGACGGAGATCGGCAAGCGTGGTGACGTCATCCGGGTCGAGCGCAACAAGCGTGATCCGAACGAGCCGAATATGGCCGTTGCCCACCTTATCGTCGACAACTCCGGCTCGACGCGGGACACGGAGTTCGAAACCGATCGCCGCAAGTTCCTCGGTCGGGGACGCAGCCTCGCAAACGCTGCTGCCTTCGATCCGGGCGCGACCCTTTCCGGCACGGACGGCTTCACCCTTGATCCGGTTCTCTCGCTTCGCCGCATCGTCCGCGTACCGCCCGGCAAGAAGGTCACGGTCACTTTCTGGACCATTGCCGCCCCGAGCCGCAATGAGGTGGACCAGGCAGTTGATCGCTACCGCCACGCCGACGCCTTCAACAACGAGCTCGTCCAGGCCTGGACCCGCACGCAGGTGCAGATGCGCCACGTCGGTGTCACGTCGCAGCAGGCAGCAGCCTTCCAGCACCTCGGCCGCCACCTGGTTTATCCGGATATGTATTTGCGAGCCGATGCTGCCGCGGTCGCGGCCGGGATGCAGTCGCAGTCGTCGCTTTGGCCGCTTGCGATCTCAGGCGATTTCCCGATCTTCACGTTGCGCGTCAACGATGACATGGATCTCGAAATCGTCAGGGAGGCCTTGCTTGCGCAGGAATACCTGCGCTCGCGCGGCGTCACCGCCGACTTGGTCATCATGAACGAGCGCGCGTCGTCCTACGCACAGGACATGCAGCACGCCGTCGACCAGATGGCCGAGAATGTCCGCCGCTTGGGTCAGGCCGATGGCTTGCGCCAGCACATCTTCACGGTCCGCAAGGATCTGATGGAAGAATCGACGTATCACGCGCTGATCTCGGCCTCCCGCGTGACGCTCCATGCCAAGAACGGCAAGATTATCGATCAGATCAATCGTGCCGCCGCACTCTTTTCTCCAAGCAAGGAAGAGCAGCAGGAACTGGAGCGCGCCGATCGCACGAGGACGTCAATCAAGCGGAGCGCCCCGAAACGCGCCGCACGGCCATCGAAGGTGGTCATCGAGGAAGAAGGCGATCTCAACTACTGGAACGGCATCGGCGGTTTTGCCGGCGACGGTCGCGAATACGTCGTGCGCCTTCCCGGGGGCCACGCAACGCCGCATCCGTGGATCAATGTAATCTCGAACGAAAAGTTCGGCTTCCATGTCTCCGCGGAAGGTGCGGGGTTCACCTGGAGCGCAAACTCCCGCGATTATCAGCTGACGTCGTGGTCGAATGATGCAGTCATCAACCGCGCCGGTGAAGCGATCTACGTCGTCGATCAAGATAGCGGCGCGGTCATGACCCCGTTCGCAAACCTCTCAGATCGCCAAGACATACGATTCGAAGCGCGACATGGTCTGGGCTATTCGGCCTTCTCCAGCGTCCAGAACGAGATCGCACTCGAGGTTACGCAGACCGTCGATCGCGAGAAACCGGTCAAGTTGCAGCGAATCCGGCTACGCAATACAGGCTCCAAGCCAAGAAAGCTGCGGATCTACGGCTACGTCGAATGGATTCTCGGCAACAATTCGCAAAAGTCCGCACCGTTCATCCTCTCGGAACACGACGCGGAAACCGGAGCGCTGTTTGCAAGCAATAACTACAGCATCGACTATTCCGGTCGTGTCGCTTTCTTTGTGGCCAGCGAGAAACCATCGAGCTTTACCGCCAGCCGCCGGGAATTCATCGGCAAGACAGGTACGATCCAGGCACCGCGTGCACTGAGCTTGGGAACCAGCCTTTCAGGCGCTACAGAACTCGACGGCGACCCGGCAGCGGTTCTGGCGTTCGATATCGAGATCGCACCGGACGAGGAGCGCGACGTCTGCTTCTTCCTCGGCGATACCAAGACGAAGGCGGAAGCGCGGGCGGTGATCAACGATATCCGCAAGGTCGCCTTTGACGACGTTGTCCAGGCAAATCGTTCGTTCTGGCAGGCGTTCACCGGAAAGGTGCAGGTTTCCACGCCCGATCAGGGCATGAACAATCTGATCAACACGTGGCTCCCCTACCAGAGCCTCGGCTGCCGCATCATGGCGCGCACGGCCTTCTATCAGGCAAGCGGTGCCTTCGGCTTCCGCGATCAGCTGCAGGACACGTTGGCATTCGTCATCCATGAGCCGTCGATTGCTCGCAAGCAGATCCTGAACGCCGCCTCGCGTCAATTCCGCGAGGGCGATGTGCAGCACTGGTGGCTGCCAGGCACTGGTGCCGGCGTTCGGACGATGATTTCAGACGACGTGGTTTGGCTCGCTTACGCGATCCATCACTATTGCAGCGTTACGGGAGACAAGAGCGTCCTCGACGAACAGCTCGCTTTCCTCGAAGGGCCGGCACTCCTCGAAGGGCAGCACGACTCCTTCTATCTGCCGGAAGTCTCCGAAGACAAGGTGAGCGTTTACGAACACGCGGCCCTCGCGCTCGATCTCGCCATCGCCCGAACAGGCAAGAACGGCCTGCCGCTCTTCCTCGGAGGCGACTGGAACGACGGCATGAACCGCGTCGGTATTGGCGGACAGGGCACCAGTGTGTGGCTTGGCTGGTTCCTGGCGGGCGCGCTCCGTTCATTCTCGGCGTATGCTGAGGAACGCGGCGACAAGGCGCGCGTCGAGCGGTGGACACAGCACCTGACCACCCTCAAGGCCGCACTCGAGACCGTTGCCTGGGATGGCGCTCACTACCGGCGTGGCACGTTCGACGACGGCAGCTTGCTTGGCTCCAAGGAAAGCCTCGAATGCCAGATCGATTCCATCGCCCAATCCTGGAGCGTGCTATCAGGGGAGGGAGATCCGGCGCACTCGGCGAAGGCGATGAATTCCGTGCTGGAGAAATTGGTCGATCCGGAAGCGCGGATCATCCGGCTCTTCACGCCGCCCTTTGCAAACTCGGCTAAGGATCCTGGTTACATCAAGGCCTACCCGCCGGGTGTTCGTGAAAACGGCGGGCAATACACCCATGCCGCGACCTGGGTTGTGCTGGCACTGGCTGAACTTGGCCGCGGCGATGATGCCCTCCGTTGCTTCGATCTGCTCAATCCGATCAGCCATGCGCGCGATCCGGCTTCGGCGGAACACTATCGCGTCGAACCCTACATCATCGCAGCTGACGTCTACGGTGAGGGCGCGCTCAGCGGGCGCGGCGGTTGGACCTGGTATACTGGCTCGGCCGGTTGGCTCTACCGCTCGGTGATCGAGGGCATCCTCGGCATCAGGGTGAGGGATGGCCGCTTGTACGTGCGTCCAGCACTGGCAAGCACATGGGACGGCTTCTCCGCCGATATTGAACGCGCAGGTGCTAAATACCTCATTTCGGTCTCAAAATCGTCCCATCCGAGGGGTTACGATGTGACCATCAACGGACGCGAAGTCACCGATCCCGACGAGGGATATCCGGTCGGATAACAGCATTTTTCCTGGCTAATGATCCGGCGATTCGTTGCGGCCAAAAGGGAACCCTTTTGGCCGCAACTGTGTTTGCATATCGGAAGAGCAGGAGAATTCCATGGCAATAGCGCGCGGGGCACCGATCGGCGCCAAGCAGAGTTCTGTGACGGTAGCGCCGGCGAAACGCGATACGCGGTTGGACGTTCTGCGCGGGCTCGCGCTCATCACGATTTTCATCAATCATGTTCCCGGTCAGATTTTCGAGAACTTTACAACCAAGAATTTCGGCTTCTCGGATGCCGCCGAGGCGTTCGTCCTGATTTCAGGCATTGCCGTCGGCTTGGCCTACGGCACGCGGTTTGAGCCAGGCGCGTGGCTCCAGACAGCAGTGAAGGCCACGAAGCGGGCGTTCACTCTTTACCTGGCTCACATGATAACGACGTTCATGACGCTTGCCTTGTTCCTGACGGGCGCCTGGGTCTTCCACCGCCCCGGCCTGCTGTGCGAGATCAACATTCTTGCCGTCCTCACCAATCTGAAGGCTGGTATTCCCTCGCTCGTGCTGCTGGGACATCAGATCGGCTACAACAACATCCTCCCGATGTATGGGGCCTTGATGCTGATGGTGCCAGTCATCCTTCTGCTCAACGCGGCAAGCCCTCTTCTCGCTTTGGCCGTCTCCGGCACCGTTTGGCTCTTTGCAGGCACCTACGAGATTGCGCCCCATAACATGCTGATCGAGGGCTATTGGTTCCTCAATCCACTGTCCTGGCAGTTCCTCTTCACGATCGGCATCGTCGGTATGATGCATGTCTGCCGCGGCGGCAAACTGCCGCAGCACCCGGTCCTTTTTGCTGCTGCCGCCGCTTACGTCGCATTGTCCTTCGCCTGGGTGGTCGGTCAACTCTGGAGCTTCGGGACTGCGTTGGCAGCGCTCGGTCTGCCGCCGGTGCTGACCGGTTTCGACAAAACTTTCCTGTCCCTGCCAAGACTGTTGCACGTTCTGGCGCTGACGTATCTCGTCATCAATATTCCGGCAATCTCGCGCCTGCTTCGCCGGTCCGCAGACAATCCGCTGACCATTCTCGGCCGCCACTCGCTGAACATCTTTGTCGCCGGCACCATTCTGGCGATGGTTGGCCAGGTGGTGCTCTACATCAACAACCACGACCGGATCGTCGGCCCGGTCTTCGTGGTTATCGGCATCGCCATCCAGTTTGCCTACGCCTACCATCTTGAGCGTAAGCGCAAGCTCGAGACAGGCGGCCGAAACAGGTTGCCCAACCGAACGCTGGTGCCGGTTCCTGTCCGCATCGATCGCTCGCGGGATCGGCGCTAGACGGCGGTGGCATCAGGCTGCTGGAAGATCGCAAGTCCGCCGCCACGCCGCCGCATCTGGTCGCAAAAACCTTGACTCCTGTGGAAAACCTTCTAAGAGCAACGGCGGAAAAGGAATATCCATGGTTCGCGACGCACACGCAATTGCTGCATGCAATGACCGGGCACAAGGTGCCGGGATGGATATTGCCGTTCCGGTTTCTTCCAAAACCAAGGCCAAAACGACGACGAAAACCGTCTGACGTCTCTGGCCTGCCGCTCTCTCCCCGGCCCGGCTGGGGACAAGGAAGCCGCGATATTTGCGCGCTTTCCCCCTCACCGGACAAGAGGAGAGAAGAGAAAGAGAGCTTGAGAAATGGGTTTTAAAGTTGCAGTTGCGGGAGCGACCGGGAATGTTGGCCGGGAAATGCTCAATATCCTCTCCGAGCGCGGTTTTCCTGCCGATGAAGTCGTGGCGCTTGCGTCCGCGCGCTCGCAGGGCACCGAAGTGTCCTACGGCGACAAGACGCTGAAGGTCGCCAACCTCGAGAATTACGATTTCTCCGACACGGACATCTGCCTGATGTCGGCCGGCGGCGAAGTTTCCAAGAAGTGGTCGCCCAAGATCGGCGCCCAGGGCTGCGTTGTCATCGACAACTCCTCGGCGTGGCGTTACGACGCAGACGTGCCGCTGATCGTTCCGGAAGTGAACCCGGACGCCGTAACCCAGTTCAGCAAGCGCAACATTATCGCAAATCCCAACTGCTCGACTGCGCAACTTGTCGTCGCTCTCAAGCCGCTGCACGACTTCGCCAAGATCAAGCGCGTCGTCGTTTCGACCTACCAGTCCGTTTCCGGCGCTGGCAAGGACGGTATGGACGAGCTGTTCAACCAGACGCGCGCCGTCTTCGTCGCGGATCCGATCGAGAACAAGAAGTTCACGAAGCGTATTGCCTTCAACGTCATCCCGCACATCGACGTCTTCATGGAAGACGGCTACACGAAGGAAGAGTGGAAGGTTCTCGCCGAGACCAAGAAGATGCTCGACCCGAAGATCAAGGTGACCTGCACGGCAGTTCGCGTTCCAGTCTTCATCGGCCACTCTGAATCGGTCAACATCGAATTCGAAAGCGAGATCACGGCCGATCAGGCACGCGACATTCTGCGCGAAGCTCCCGGCTGCCTCGTCATCGACAAGCACGAGAACGGTGGTTACATCACGCCTTACGAATCCGCTGGCGAAGACGCGACCTTTATCTCGCGCATCCGCGAGGACGCGACGGTCGAGAACGGCCTGAATATGTGGGTGGTTTCCGACAACCTCCGCAAGGGTGCCGCTCTGAACGCGATCCAGATCGCCGAGTTGCTTGTCAATCGCGGACTTGTGAAGCCGCGCAAGCAGGCAGCCTGAACCAGTTGTTAACTATGGTTTGTTAAGCCCGGCTAAATAAGGTAAGGGCTTTTCTTGGCGCGGGTTGGTCGTTTCGGCTTCCCGCGCTTGCCAAATCAAAGACGGTGACAATATTGCCGAAAGCGGGGCCGCTGGCCCGGTTTGAAGGCCAGTCAGATCGGGATATCTCCATGCGCATGACGAAATTTTTGCTGGCAGCTGCCGCCGCCTGCATGCTCCACGCAGTTCCTGCAGCCGCCACGGCAGCCCAGTGCGGCAACAACGGCGCCGGCTTCAACGCCTGGGTGGACGAGTTCAAGCAAGAAGCCGTTGCAAACGGTGTCAGCCCCTCGGTTCTGGATCGCGCCTTCGCAAACGTCTCCTACAACAGGCCGACCATTGCCGCCGACCGCGGCCAGAAGAGCTTCAAGCTTTCCTTTGATGCCTTCATGCAGAAGCGCGGTGGTGCCGCGATCATCTCGCGCGGCAAGAGCATGAAGCGCTCCAATGCAGCTCTTTTTGCATCGATCGAGCGTCGCTTCGGTGTTCCTGCCGGCCCGTTGATCGCGATTTGGGGCATGGAAACCGGATTCGGCAGCTACATGGGCAACCAGCATACGCTGTCGGCCGTCTCCACGCTCGCCTATGACTGCCGTCGCTCCGACTATTTCACCGACCAGCTTTATGCCGCGCTGCAGCTGGTCTCTGAGGGTTATCTCAATACGCAGGCGCGTGGAGCAGCGCATGGTGAAATCGGCCAGACGCAGTTCCTGCCGCGCAATGTCGTGCGCTTCGGCGCCGATGGCGACGGCGACGGCCGCGTCGATATGGTCGGTTCTCGCGCTGACGCGCTTGCCTCGACTGCCAACTTCCTGAAGGGCCATGGCTGGCAGGCCGGTGCGGGTTATCAGCCGGGCGAGCCCAACTTCGCGGCCATCGCCGGCTGGAACGCGGCGACGGTCTACCAGCAGGCGATCGCCTACATTGGACAGCAGATAGACGGAAATTGAGAACAGCGTAGCGTAAGCCAAAAGCGCCGAACCGAACTTCGGCGCTTTTTTTGTTTTGGGCTTAGACGTCCGGGCGAATGAAGTCGCGAGTTTCGGAATCCATCACCCAGAGTTCGCCGGTCGAGATGTCGAACCAGGCACCGTGAAGCGCGATCTTGCCTTCCTCCTCCAATGCCTTGATGTTCGGGAAGGTCCTGAGATTCTCAATGGAGTTGCGGATCGATACGCGCTCGAGCGCGGTCTGACGCTCGGAAGGCGTCATGACATCGTTGGCGCCGATCTGCTCTGCGGCAGGCTTCACGAGCGACATCCAGCGTCCGATAAAGTCACCGGGTGAAAGGGGTTCGGCACTTGGGTCGAGAGCGGCCCTGATGCCCCCACAGCGCCCGTGACCCATGACCACGATGTCCGTAACCTTCAAGGCCTGAACCGCGAATTCCAGCGCAGCCGAGGTGGCATGGAAATGGCCGTCCGGCTCGTAGGGCGGCACCATATTGGCCACGTTGCGGATGACGAACAGTTCGCCGGGACCGGCATCGAATATCAGCTCGGGCGCAGCGCGCGAATCCGAACATGCGACCACCAGCGTACTTGGGTTTTGGCCGTGCTCGGCCAGCGCTTTATAGCGATCACGGGCGTCCGTGTAACGCCCGTTCATAAAGTTGCGATAACCGTCGAGAAGGGTGTTTGGAAAACGCTGCATGATCTTCGATTACAGCTTGCGCCCGGCAAGATCAATATCGCACTGCAAGATAGGAAGCGTCGTCAGCTTTTGCGCCTTTGCGCCGGATGCATCAAGCGCCGCATCTGGACCATCGCCATCGGCGTTGCCAGGCTCGACGAGTCGCTTGCCAGCGTCAATTCATCGCTGCCCCGCTTTACGGCGCGGGCAAGCACCTCGTAGACGCTTGCCGTTGCAAGCTGAAGCGCCTTCTCGTCCTCCATGCCGGAAAGAAGTCGCGACAGAAACAGCGCGGCAAGTAGATCTCCGAGACCATTCGGCGGCTTGTCGATAAGGCGATGCTCCGCCAGCAGCGCATGACGCCCCGAAAGATAGAGGTTCCCTGTGCCGCCGGCCATCATCGGCACCGCTGACGTCACCAGCATGCGGGAGGGCCCCAGCGACAGGGCGGCGTCCATAATCGCCGTATTGTCCTCCAGCGGGGCACCTACAAGCCAGGCCAGTTCGTATCGATTGGGCGTCGCAAGCGAAGCCAGTGGTATCAGATGATCCCTGATCGCCTCCGCCGTTGCCTGTGGTACGTAGAGACCACCCAGATCCCCCATGACCGGATCGCAAACATAGAGCAGGTCCGGCTTGTGCTCGCGCAAAGCCGTCACGAGCCGAGCAACCGAGCGCGCCTGCGCGGCATTGCCGAAATAGCCGGAAAGAACCGCCTTCACCTCGCCGATCCAAGGCGCGCGAATGAGATCGTCGATAGCCGCGTCAAAATCGCTTTCGGTGAACGTTAGCCGCGTCGACCGACCGTGACCGGGATGCCACGGAAGCACGATCGTCGGCAACGCCCAGACCTGGTGACCAAGCGTCTCTAGTGCAAAGACCGCTGCACGATTTCCGACGGAGCCGCGCACAACGTGGCTAGAGATAACGATGACAGTTCCTGCGGCATTTTCCGACATGATGCTCGACTCGGCTTCCAATGAGTGTTGATCCCCTTTTTGCAGCTTCACTGTCAACTGCCCTTCATGCAGGCATGCCAACGTCGCCCCTCAAGAATTTCCACGTACTTACGGCAAACCAAAAATCTTTCGAAAATTTGCGTCCCGGCGGCCAAAAACGCATGAAAGCTGCCTCGGGATGCCGTCTTTTAGAGATTCTTTCGTCAAATCTTCTGCTAACTTGCGCCAAATCGAGGAGATGAGGAGTATCTGCGATGGCTGGCCGAAACAATCCGAAGCGCGAAAAACAACTGGAGAGCGCGACCAAGATCGCGACGGCAACGGGGGAAGCCTACCTCAATCCCGAGTTCCTGTTCGGTCGCGCCAGCGGCGACGACCTGGAACGCTACACACCGGAGATGCTGGCGCTTTCGGCCATCCATTCCGCCAAGGAGCTCGCGGCCTGGGGCAGCAATTCGGCACGGATCACCATCGAGACCATCGCCGATGTGGAGCCCGACGGCGTTGCCGTATCCGTTCTCACGGTCACCGACCACAACATGCCGTTCCTGTATGAATCGGTAATGGGCGAAGTTACCAGCAGCTATCGCGACCTCTACATGGCCGTGCATCCGATCCTGGTGATGGAGGATGGCAAGGCGCCGGAACTTTACTCCGCCGATCTCCCGAGCGAGCCGGCCAATCGCGTCAGCCATATCCAGCTGCATCTTGCCCCTCTAACGACAGCCCAGGCCGCAGACCTCGTCAAGCGGATAAAGACGGTGGTCGAGCAGGTGCGCGTGACGGTTTCCGACTGGAGGCCCATGCTGGACAAGCTCGGAACCGTGATCGATGAGCTTTCCGCTTACAATGCCAGCCGCCGGAAAGCGGAAAGGGATGAAGCGCTTGCCTTCCTGACGTGGCTGCGCGACGCGAACTTCACCTTCCTCGGAATGCGCGAATATGTCTATTCCGGAAAGGGCGCGAGCGCGAAGGTTGAGCGCGACAAGGGCACCGGTCTCGGCATTCTCTCCAACCCAGACGTACTCGTTCTGCGCACCGGCAGGGACGCCGTTACGACCACGCCTGAAATTCTGGCATTCCTCGATGGTCCGGATTTCCTGATCGTCACTAAGGCCAACGTCAAGTCGATTGTCCATCGCCGCGCCTATATGGACTATGTCGGTGTCAAGCGCTTCGATACCAACGGGAATGTGACCGGCGAGTTGCGCATCGTCGGTCTCTTCACCTCCACTGCCTACACGTCGCTCGCCAGCGATATCCCGTTGCTCCGCTCCAAGATCGAACGAGTGAAGGAACATTTCGGCTTTGACCCCATGAGCCACTCCGGCCGCATGCTGGACAACACGCTGGAATCCTATCCGCGCGACGACCTCTTCCAGATCGATACGACGCTTCTGGCGAGCTTTGCCGAACAGATCAATGATCTCGCCGATCGGCCGCGCGTGCGGGCGCTGCCGCGCATCGATCACTTCGATCGTTTCGTTTCCGTGATCGTCTATGTGCCGCGCGAAGAGTACGATTCGATCGTGCGTGAGAAGATCGGAGCCTATCTGAAGACCGTCTATGACGGCCGTGTCTCGGCCTACTACCCGGCCTTCCCCGAAGGCGGAGTTGCGCGCGTCCATTTCATCATCGGTCGGTCCGGAGGCAAAACCCCACGCGTGCCACAGGCAAAGCTGGAGGAGGCCATCCGCGCGATCACCGCGCGCTGGGATGACCGCTTCGAGGCGCTTGCCGGACCGAAGGCGCCGCGCCTGCAGGTAAGCCATGCCTTCCAGGATCTCTTCCCGCCGGAAGAGACCTACTATGATCTCGAGGACATCGCCGCCTGCGCGGCTGGCGAACCAATCCGTATTGCGTTCTACACGCGGGAAAAGGATGGGATCGAACTGCTGTGCCTGAAGATTTTCCATTCCGGCGGCCAGCTCGCTTTGTCCCGCCGCGTGCCATTGCTTGAAAACCTCGGCTTTAATGTCATCAGCGAAGGAACATTCGATATTGATGTCACCCTACCCGGCGGCTCGGAAAAGCTGGTCGTGCTGCACGACATGGAGCTCGAGGCCCGAGGCGGTATCGAGATCGACCTTCACCGCCACGGAGCAACCTTGGAAGAAGCCTTCCTTGCAGCGTTCGGCGGGCTGATTGACAATGACACCTTCAACCGGCTGATCGTCTCGGCGGGCCTGACCGCACGCGAAACCAGCGTTCTTCGCGCCTACGCACGCTATCTGCGCCAGGCCGGCATCCCTTATTCGCTCGACTATATTGCAACGACGCTCGATAAATACCCGGCAATCGCGGCGATGATCTTTCGGCTGTTCCACGACACGCTTGATCCCAAGATCACCGACAAGGCGCGGATGAAGAAGGCAAGCGAACAGCACGAAAAGATCGAAGCAGCACTCTCCGACGTGCCGAGCCTCGATGACGATCGGATCCTGCGGCGCTACGTCAACGTCGTGGACGCAACCCTGAGAACCAACTACTTCCAGCGCAATCCGGACGGCTCGCCGAAAGCGATGCTGGCCTTCAAGCTTGATCCCAATCTGGTCGACGGGTTGCCGGAACCCCGACCATTCCGCGAGATGTTCGTCTATGGTGTCGAAGTCGAAGGCGTGCACCTGCGGTTCGGCAAGGTGGCGCGCGGTGGCTTGCGTTGGTCCGATCGTGCGGAAGATTATCGCACCGAAGTCCTCGGGCTCGTGAAGGCACAGCAGGTCAAGAACGCCGTCATCGTGCCAGTCGGCGCAAAGGGCGGCTTCTATCCGAAGAAGCTCCCGATCGGCGGTAACCGGGACGAGATCTTCAACGCCGGCCGCGAAGCCTACAAAACCTATATCCGCACGCTGCTGTCGATCACCGACAACATCAGTGGCGCCGATATCGTGCCGCCGAAGGACACGGTAAGGCTTGACGGCGACGATCCCTATTTTGTCGTGGCCGCCGACAAGGGGACGGCCACATTCTCGGATACCGCCAACGCGCTCGCCCAGGAGGCCGGCTTCTGGCTGGACGATGCCTTCGCCTCGGGTGGCTCGGCTGGCTACGATCACAAGAAGATGGGCATCACCGCCCGTGGTGCTTGGGAAACCGTGAAGCGCCACTTCCGCGAAATGGACATCGACATCCAGACCACGCCGTTCACCGTTGCGGGCGTCGGCGACATGTCCGGCGATGTGTTCGGCAACGGCATGTTGCTGTCGCCAAAAATCCGGCTGGTCGCCGCTTTCGACCATCGTGATATTTTCATCGACCCCGACCCGAATATGGAAAAGACGCTTACCGAGCGCCGGCGGCTTTTCAATCTGGCCCGATCGAGCTGGCAGGATTTCGACAAGGGGGTCCTTTCGAAAGGCGGCATGGTCATTTCGCGATCGGCGAAGTCCGTGACGCTGACGCCGGAGGCAGTAGCCGCAATCGGTATAGACAAGGCCGTTGCGACGCCTTTCGAAATCATGACGGCCATTCTGAAGAGCCCCGTCGATTTGCTGTGGTTCGGCGGTATCGGCACCTACGTCAAAGCGCCGTCTGAAACAGACGCCGAGGTCGGCGATCGCGCCAATGACCCTATTCGTGTCGCGTCGGAAGACGTGCGCGCCAAGGTGATCGGCGAGGGCGCGAATCTTGGCGTCACACAGAAGGGACGTATCGCCTATGGCCTGAGAGGCGGGCGCTGCAATTCCGACGCAATCGACAATTCGGCCGGCGTCAACACGTCGGACGTCGAGGTCAACATCAAGATCGCTCTTGCCGCGGCAATGCACGATAACCGTCTCACACGGGCGAAGCGCGACCAGCTGCTGTCGTCAATGACCGACGAGGTCGGCAAGCTTGTGCTCCGGAACAACTATCTGCAGTCTCTGGCGATTTCGCTGACCGAGCGTAAGGGTACAGCCAACGGGCTGGAACTTGCCCGGCTCATGACGGTGCTCGAAGGCGCCAAGCAGTTGAACCGGAAGGTCGAGACGCTACCCGACGACACCGTCCTTGCCGAGCGCTATGCAGCAGGCAGGCCACTGACGAGACCCGAGATCGGCGTCCTGCTTTCCTATGCCAAGATCGTCTTGTTTGACGCTTTGGCGGCCAGCGATTTGCCTGATGATCCCTATTTCGCCGCAACGCTTTCCAATTACTTCCCTGCGAAGATGCGCAAGACGAACGCGTCCGATATCGACGCCCATCGTCTGAAACGGGAGATCATTGCCACGGTGCTCGCCAACGAAGCCATTAACCGCGGCGGCCCCGGCTTCGCCGTCAGCATGATGGATGCCACGGCGGCATCCGCGCCGGAGGTCGTTCGGGCGGCAATCATTGCCCGTGATGGCTTCGATCTCGGACGCCTTTGGACGGACACGGATGCGTTGGACGGCAGAATTGGCGGCCAGATGCAGAACCGCATCTACGAGGAGATCAGCCACACCTTCACCGTCCTGACGCGCCTCCTTCTGAAGACACAGATGGCCAAGGGCGATATCGCCACCACTATTGAGAGGCTTCAGGCAGCCCTGAAGAAGCTCAAGCCGATATTCGCCAACCAGACAGTGCCCGAGCTTGAGGCACGTCAGCAGGAGTATCGCGAGGCTGGCGTGCCGGATAAGCTGGCCGCCGAGATTTCGGGGCTACTCGGCTTTGCGCTGGTACCCGAGATCATGCAGATCGCCGAACGCACGGGCGAGCCGCTGGCGCGTGCTGCGGAAAGCTATTTCGCCGTCTCCCAGACATTCCGGATCGGACGGTTGCTCGCCGCCGGATCTCGCATCGTCACGGCCGACCACTACGAAAATCTGGCGTTGGCGCGCAGCATCGACCAGATCGCAAGCGCGAGGCGCGATATCGTGATTTCGGCGCTTGCAAACCATGGGAAGGACAAGCTTCCCGTCCAGGCCTGGCACGCCGGCGATCGCATCAGGATCAACCGGATTGCCGAGGAATTGTCGGGGTTGAGTGACAGCGGCGATCCGAACCTTGCCCGGATTACCGTGGCTGCAGGCCTGTTGACTGACCTTGCGCGAGACGGAGCGAGGTGAGACAGTTCCGCTCGAAATCAGGAGCGGACTGTGAATCGCATCGACTGGACGGGAACTCAGCCGGCTAGAGCATCGGAGAAGGGCATCTGGGGCTGGATGCTCTTCGACTGGGCAGCTCAGCCGTTCTTCACTGTTGTGACGACCTTCATTTTCGGCCCTTACTTCGTGTCGCGTCTGACAGACGATCCGGTATCGGCCCAGACGATGTGGAGCAACATGGCGACGATCTCCTCGGTGATCATTGCCATCTTGTCGCCTGTCCTGGGGTCGATCGCAGATCAGTCCGGCGCGCGAAAGCCGTGGATCGCCTTCTTCGCCGTCATCAAGATTGCGAGTCTCTTCGGTCTCTGGTTCGCCGCACCCGGTTCGCCTCTGATCTACCCCATGACATTCATGATCCTGGCTTCGGTCGCCGCCGAGTTCTCCATCGTCTTCAACGATTCCATGATGCCGCGGCTCGTCGGCAAGGAAGAGGTCGGCAAACTGTCGAATACGGCCTGGGGCCTGGGTTACCTCGGGGGGATGATCGTCCTGATCGCGGTCGTGGTCCTGCTTGCGGGAAGCCCCCAATCAGGGAAGACAATTCTTGGTCTTGAGCCCTTGTTCGGCCTCGATCCGCACCAGGGCGAAGATGCCCGCATCACCGGGCCGATCTCGGCCATCTGGTACCTGATCTTTATTCTTCCGATGTTCTTTTTCACGCCTGATGTCAGCAAGGGCCTTTCGTTTGGCGCCGCTGTGCGCACCGGCCTTACGGAGCTGAAAAGCACGCTTGGCGAGCTCAAGCGCCGTCGTGGCATCGTTCGTTTTCTGATCGCCCGCATGATCTATCAGGACGGCGTCAACGGACTGCTGATACTCGGTGGTGCCTTTGCCGCCGGTATGTTTGGATGGGCAACGGTCGAGATCGGAATCTATGGGATCATACTCAATGTCGTTGCGATCTTCGGCTGCTTCATTGCGGGCAGGGTCGATCGGCGCATCGGCTCCAAATCGACGATCGTAATCAGTCTGGCGATGCTGTTGCTTGCCACCATCGGCATCGTGTCGACATGGCCGGGATACACGCTCTTTGGCTTGCTTGCGCTGCCAACTGCAGATTCCGGCGGCCTCTTCGGTACGGCAGCGGAGAAGGCATATGTTGCCTATGGTCTGCTGGTCGGCCTTGCCTTCGGTCCGGTGCAGGCGTCGTCGCGCTCCTACCTCGCCCGAAG
The DNA here is from genome assembly GCF_014851575.1 of Rhizobium sp. RHZ02. Lineage (NCBI taxonomy): Bacteria > Pseudomonadati > Pseudomonadota > Alphaproteobacteria > Hyphomicrobiales > Rhizobiaceae > Rhizobium > Rhizobium sp. RHZ02. The sequence continues at coordinate 86,308 of NZ_JACUZX010000002.1, read as the reverse complement.
CGTGAGCCTGAACGAGGCCGGCCGCTATTTTGGCATTTATGCGCTTTCGGGGCGCGCCACCAGCTTCATGGCAACGCTGTTTTTTTCCATCGTGACCTTCGCGACTGGCTCGTCGCGGCTTGGAATGGCAACCTTGGTGCTCTTCCTGGCGGCGGGACTGATCCTGCTTGTCCGTACGCCCTATCCCGCGGACAGGGCGTAACGGCAGAGGCTACAGGTCAGTGGCGGAAGTGCCGCATACCGGTAAAGACCATCGCGACATTGTGCTCGTTAGCAGCGTCGATCACTTCCTGGTCACGCATCGATCCGCCCGGCTGGATAACAGCCGTCGCGCCGGCTGCGATCATCGACAGCAAGCCATCGGCGAAGGGCAGGAATGCCTCCGAGGCAACAGCCGAACCGCGCGTCAACGGCTCTGCGAGACCGAGCGCCCTGGCCGCTTCCTCGGCCTTCAGGCCAGCAATCCGCGCAGAATCGACGCGGCTCATCTGGCCCGCGCCGATGCCAGCCGTCTGGCCGTCCTTCGCATAGACCACGGCGTTCGACTTGACGTGCTTGGCAACCTTGAAGGCAAATTTCATGTCTTCGAGTTCCTGCTGGGTCGGTGCACGCTTGGTAACAACCTTCAGCTCCAGATCCTCGACCATGCCGTTGTCGCGGCTCTGCACAAGCAGGCCGCCTGAGACGGTTTTCGCCGTCAGGCCCGAAGACCGCGGATCCGGCAGGCCGCCTGCGGTCAGAAGCCGGAGGTTGGCCTTGCGCGCGACGATGGCTTTCGCCTCTTCAGTCACGTCGGGCGCGATGATGACTTCGGTAAAGAGCTTGATGATCTCCTCGGCGGTTTGGGCGTCAAGCGTCTGGTTGAGCGCGATGATTCCCCCGAAAGCAGAAACGGAATCGCAGGCAAGCGCGCGCTTGTAGGCGTCGAGCAGGTTGGAACCCGTCGCCACGCCGCAGGGATTGGCGTGCTTGATGATCGCGCAGGCCGCCGACTTCTCCGGCAGGAACTCGGCAACGAGTTCATAGGCCGCATCGGTGTCGTTGATGTTGTTGTAGGAGAGCTGCTTGCCCTGAAGCAGTGACGCCGTGGCAACGCCGGGGCGGCGCTCGCCCGTAACATAGAACGCCGCCTTCTGGTGCGGATTCTCGCCATAGCGCATCTCTTCCTTGAGCACACCGCCAATGACGCGATGGCGCGGGGTGTCGATCGAAAGAACCTCGGCAAACCAGTTGGAGATCATGGCGTCGTAAGCGGCGGTCCGGGCGAAAGCTTTGGCGGCCAACCGCTGGCGGAACGCATAAGCGGTCTGTCCGGCGTCCGAGGCAAGCTGCTCGAGCAGTTCTGGATAGTCCGCAGGATCGGTCAGGATCGTCACGTAAGCGTGGTTCTTGGCCGATGCGCGGATCATCGCAGGACCGCCGATGTCGATGTTTTCGACGGTCGTCGGATAGTCGCCGCCGGCGGCACGGACATCCTCGAATGGATAAAGATTGATGACCACGAGGTCGATGCCCTCGATACCGTGCGCCTTCATCGCCGCTTGATGATCAGCATCGTCACGGATAGCAAGCAGGCCGCCATGCACTTTGGGATGCAAGGTCTTGACGCGACCATCCATGATCTCCGGAAAACCTGTGACATCGGAAACGTCGGTCACCGCGAGCCCGGCCGCTGCAATTGCCTTGTGAGTGCCACCAGTTGAGAGAAGGCGGATGCCCTTGTCGTCAAGCGCGCGCGCGAGTTCGACGATACCGGTCTTGTCGGATACGGAAAGCAACGCGGTCTTGATGCTGACTTTGTCGGGTGCAGGGATTTTCTTGGAAACAACGGCCATGAGGCTTCTCCGTTTGGTCTTCAGGAGATATCCAGCGAGGGATAAGCGGATGATGGGGCCGCGTTAGCACAGCTTTGCGCCCGCGGAAACAGCCGCTAGCTCTTGCGCGATAAAAACCAGCGTATTTCCGGCCTGTCGGGGTAGGAGAGGCCGATCTCGATCTGATCGGATCCGCAAATGCCCGAGGCATCGGCAAAGAAGACGTCCTCGCCGATCAGCACTTCGTTGCCAGGCGAGGAGAACAGCCATGTTTCTCCGTCGGGCGCCGTCATCATGATCGACTCTTTGTCGATTTGCTTCAGGTTGATGGAGGGGTGGGCGTGAAAGCGCGCCACGGCCCGCACTGCCTCATCGACCTTGCCCTCCGGCGCGACCAGCCGATCACAACCGGTCACGATCAGCCCTGTGGCATTCAGGGTCAGCTCGCGCTCATGCAGGACGCCAAAGGCATTGAGGTAGCCGTCGTGACTCGCCTTGATCACGTCGCGGCCGTCATCGGCGAGCCCGCGATCGACATTCACGGTCTTCACGCCGTCTGTAATCACATTCGCAATGAAGTCGGACGGAGCGAAGCGGCTGGATGAGGTGTCGTTGACGGTCACCGTGGTATGGGCGGCAGTCGTTCGGGCAATCTGCACATAACGCCGGCCGGCAAATTTCGGCGATCCGGAATTGACGATAAAGCGATGGCGTCCAGACGACATCTCGAATGACAGGCAACCGGCATGGGCCGTGCGGGACAGACTTCCGGTGGGCGGCAATCCGGTATCGGCAATGACTACCGTTTTCCCGGCTGCCAGCCGCTGATAGCGCGAATGCGGCATCGCCTTGAAGGGATCTCCCGCCGTCTCGTCATACCGCAGCAAGGACATCAGCTCTGTCGCAAGGGTCGACGTCGCGCCGTTGAAAAGGGCGAGATCACCATCCTGATGCCTGAAGAAGCGCAGGGCTGGGTACATGCGGTCGATGCCCGAGATCAACTTCTGCGGCAGGTCATGGCCGAGATTGACGTAGGTTTGCCGCAGCGGGAGGAGATCAAGGAGCAGTTCCAGCCCTACCCGGGGATTGCGTGAGACATGGCCGCCGTCAGGCAGGATCTGGCTGTCGAACTCCTGATCCAAAGCTTCGGCAGCGCGCCGCAGCGCGCCTGCGCGCGTCGGCATTGCAATCGAGGCCATCGCGAGGGCAATCCGCAGCCGAAAGCGAACCTCCCCCGGCGGCGCGTACTTGGCCATTCGCCGCAGGAACCGGACCTGAAAGGCAAGCGACCGCAAGAAGCGGCGATAGAAGCCGCGGTCGGCATTGTGAAGAACCACAGGCGAATGCGAGAGCCAGGAAATAACGCGCTGCGCCGTCACATTGATTTCCCAGGCGATGCCCTCGATGCGGCCGCCATGCAGCGACAGCCAGTCGTTGACAATGGAGCGGGCAACGCTCGAGTGAAGGTCGCTTTTCTTGGTCCGCATATGGCGAAGCCAACCGAAGCCATGAAGCCGCAGTGCGAAGGAACGGGACGGAAGGCTGAAATTGAAGGGCGACTTGCCACCGGTTTCGAGAAGCCGCCCGGCAAGCGGGAAGCGACCGTTCAAAATCTCTTCAGCGACATGCGGATCAACCGCACGCAGATCGGTGGGGGCCACAATCAGGCGCTCGGGGGCGTGGGTCGTGTGGCGGAAGAGACGCAACCGCATGATTGCTCCGCGGCACAGCGTGCGCCGCCAAGCCTCTCTCACATAAAGAGTCGAGAACCCGGACCACATGTTTATTGTCTATTGACCCGCGTCGTTAAGAATAAGTGAATAAGCCCGGAATCCGTGACACTTGCGTATCAAATTATGACAGGTGCTCAACTATGCCAGTTGCCCTGCGATCAAGCAACACGGCGCATCACGACAGCGTAGAAACCGTCAAGACCGCCCGCAAAACCAGCGGGAACCTCCAGCATGTCTGGTGTCGTGCGGAATTCGCCAAGCGCGCTGATTGCTGCTTCGAGCCCGGGCCAGCGCTCAGGATCAACGGCCGCTCGCTCGACTGAAGGCGTATCCGAAAGGACGCGAGCCACGACGTCTTCGCCTTCGGCGGGATCAAGGGAACAATTGGAAAAGACGATCGTGCCATCCGGCTTCAGCAAAGTGATCGCATGGCGCAGCAGCCGCTCCTGAAGCGCAGCAAGCTTCGCTATATCTTCCGGCCCCTTGGCCCAGAGAACATCCGGATGCCGGCGCGTCGTTCCCGTCGATGAGCAGGGCGCATCCAGCAGGATCGCATCGAACAGCTCTGCAGGCTCATATTTCGTCAGGTCGCTGGCGACTGTCTCGGCTTTCAGTCCAAGCCGATCGAGGTTCGCGCGCAAACGCTTGATGCGGTTTTCAGACTGCTCAACCGCAGTAACGTCACCACCGGCGAGAACCAGTTGGGCAGTCTTTCCGCCGGGCGCCGCACATAGATCGGCAACTCGCTTTCCTGTCAAATCACCAAAGAGCTGAGCTGGGATGCTGGCGGCCGCGTCCTGGACCCACCAGTCGCCTTCCGAAAATCCCTCGAGTGAGGGGATGCTGCCCTCGAAGGCAGCCAGACGCACACCACCCGTCGGGAGCGCGAAACCACCCAAACGTTCCGCCCAGCGCTGCGCATCAGCTTTGACGGTAAGATCGATCGCTGCCGGCTCGAGCTGCGATTCAGATATCGATTGCGCCCTTTCCTTGCCGTAAGCCTTTTCGAGCCTTTGAAGAAACCATTCCGGCATCACCGGAATGGTCGCGATCTCAGCAAGGATTTGGTCCTTCTCGCGTCCAAGTCGGCGCAGAACGGCGTTCACCAGCTTTGCAAAGCGACGATTGCGCGGGTCCTGATTTGATTGCTCGACTGCCAGGTCGACCGCAGCATGATCCGGAACATCAAGGTAGAGGATCTGCGCTGCGGCAATCGCAAGAACATGGTGCAGCGCTCGCGCACCTTCGGGAAGCGGCGATTCAAGCAGGCGGGAGATCGCGGCGTCGATGCGCGGCAAATGCCGAAGCGTTGTATTCAGAATGGCGCGGACGAGGGCGCGGTCACCCTCGTTGAGCGCCTTATAGGCCGGATTGCCGTGTTCATTGTCCAAGGCGCCGTCCAGCGAAAGCTTACGGTCCACGACCGCTGCCAGGATCTTTGCGGCGGCGGCACGAACCTGGAATCCGGGCTTTGCCGGACCAGCCACAACGCCCGGATTGGACGACTTTGGTTTTCGAAATGGTTTTTTCTTGCCGTCTGAATTCAAGACCACGGACCTTTCGGCGGTTGTGAACCACCGCGATCAAGACCGGTATTCGGAACCGAGCGCGATTTGCGCATCGGATTAGCAGCGCGCGCCGGCGCCGTCGAGCCATTCATGCCGCCGCGCGCCATTTCCTGCAGCGCCGCAATCCGGTTTTCCGTGTTCGGGTGCGTTGAGAACAGGTTGTCCACGCCAGCACCGGTCAGCGGATTGATGATGAACATGTGGGCAGTTGCCGGGTTTCGCTCGGCATCGTAATTCGGCACGTGCGAGGCGCTACGTGCAATCTTGCCCAGTGCCGAAGCCAGCCACAGAGGATTGCCGCAGATTTCCGCGCCTCGGCGGTCGGCGGAATATTCGCGCGTCCGGCTGATGGCCATCTGAACCATCATCGCAGCAAGCGGCGCGACGATCATCGCCAGCAATACCCCGATGAAACCCAGGGGATTGTTGTTGTTTCCCCGGTTGCCGCCGAAGAAGAAAGCAAAATTGCCCAGCATTGAGATTGCACCGGCGAGGGTCGCCGTAATCGTCATCGTCAGGGTGTCGCGATTTTGCACGTGAGCCAACTCATGGGCCATGACGCCTGCGACCTCTTCCGGCGTCAGTGCGCTCAGTAAGCCGGTGGACGCGGCAACAGCAGCGTTCTCGGGATTGCGACCAGTCGCGAAGGCATTTGGTTGCGGACTGTCGTAGAGGTACACCTTCGGCATCGGCAGGCCAGCATTGCGCGTCAGATCCCTGACGATCGCGAAGAACTCGGGCGCATTACGCTCGTCAACCTCCTGCGCGCGATAGGCCGACAGCACCATGCGGTCCGAATTCCAGTAGGAAAAGATGTTCATCCCAGCGGCGATCACGAACGAGATCATCATGCCGCTCCGCCCGCCGATCAGAAAGCCGACGCCCATGAACAATGCGGTCATGAAGGCAAGCAACATGGCTGTACGGACGAGGTTCATTGCTATCTCCAAAACACCCCTAAGCGGGCCGCGCAAAACCGGAGGGTTTCAATTGAGGCGCCGGCGCTCTATGATTTGGTCATTCACCAGCCATTTTCAATATATTTCGGGCGGAATCGCGTGATGCAGGCAGCGGACAACGACAACAATGAAACCTTGGCGACTGAAGCCGCCGAGGCGCCACGCAAGTTGCTCTCGCCAGCCGCCAAGCGTGCGCTCGCCGAGGCCGAAGAGCGGCGCCGAAACGAAAAGCCGGTAGAAATGCCAACAGAGATAGGTGGCCGCGGCGGCGCTGATCCTTCCCGCTTCGGAGACTGGGAAATCAACGGCAGGGCCATCGATTTCTAAGTAAATATTCCTATTGACTTTCGCTCGTGATCGGAATTTATTCCTTTCGTGAGAGAGATTGCTTCGTTTGTTGCGCTGACCCTTCTTGTGACTGCGGTAAACGCCGCGGCGCGCGACGAAATTGAAGGGCCAGTATCAGCCGAAATCCTGAGAGTGATCGATTGAGACACACTGCTGGTCGAAGCGCGCCCTTGGCCGCAGCAGACAATGGAAGTCTATGTCCGTATTCGCGGGATCGACGCGCCCGAGATGCACTCGAGCTGCGCTGACGTAAGGAGCGGGAATCGACGCCCGTCACGCCCTGGAAAGCCTTACATCCGGATCCTCCGAGATCCAGCTTACGTAGATCGCAGGCGACAAGTATTTCGGTCGCATCCTCGCAAATGTAACCCTTTCGGATGGCAGGAATCCGGCTCAGGACCTCTTGGAGGAAGGGATTGTCCGGGCCTATAACGGCGGCCGAAAGCCACGAGAAACCTGCCCGTAGAGAAGTGAAGCCGCCCCGATCGCTCGGAGCGGCTTTTGCTTAGGCAGTCGCCTTGTTCTGGCGGTTCGCGATCAGGTCGTCGACAACCGCCGGATCGGCAAGCGTCGAGGTGTCGCCCAGAGAGCCGAAGTCGTCCTCGGCGATTTTGCGCAGGATGCGGCGCATGATCTTGCCGGAGCGGGTCTTCGGAAGACCCGGTGCAAACTGGATCTTGTCAGGTGCAGCGATTGGGCCAATCTCGCCGCGAACATGCTTGACGAGCTGTTGGCGCAGATCATCCGAACCCTCATTGCCGGCCATCAGGGTGACGTAGCAATAAATGCCCTGACCCTTGATCGGGTGCGGATAGCCGACGACAGCAGCCTCCGAGACAAGATTATGCGAAACGAGTGCGGACTCGACCTCGGCGGTACCCAGGCGGTGGCCCGAAACGTTCAGCACGTCGTCAACGCGACCGGTGATCCAGTAGTAGCCGTCCTCATCCCGTCGGCAGCCATCGCCGGTGAAATACTTGCCCTTGTAGGTCGAGAAGTACGTCTGGATGAAGCGCTCGTGGTCGCCATAGACGGTACGCATCTGCCCCGGCCAGCTGTCGGTAATGCAGAGGTTTCCGTCGGCGGCACCCTCAAGCACATTGCCTTCGTTGTCGACCAGCTGCGGTTTCACGCCGAAGAACGGGGTCGTCGCCGAACCCGGCTTCAGATCGGTCGCGCCCGGCAGCGGCGTGATCATGTGACCGCCGGTTTCCGTCTGCCACCAGGTATCGATGACGGGGCAGCGCTTGTCGCCGACAACATTGTAGTACCATTCCCACGCTTCCGGATTGATCGGCTCGCCAACCGTTCCGAGCAGGCGCAGGCTGGAGCGCGACGAGCGGGTGACGAAGTGGTCGCCGGCACCCATCAGCGACCGGATCGCCGTCGGTGCCGTGTAGAAGATGTTGACCTTGTGCTTGTCGATGACTTCCCAGAATCGGCCCTGATCCGGAAAATTCGGCACGCCTTCGAACATTAGCGTCGTCGCGCAGTTCGCAAGCGGACCGTAAACGATGTAGGAGTGTCCGGTAACCCATCCAACGTCGGCGGTGCACCAGTAGATATCGCCGGGGTGGTAATCAAACACATATTCATGGGTCATCGCTGCATAGACGAGATAGCCGCCCGTGGTATGCAACACACCCTTCGGCTTTCCGGTAGACCCCGAGGTGTAGAGGATGAACAGCGGATCCTCCGCCTTCATCTTCACCGGCGGGCACTCCGGTTTAACCGTGGCGATTTCCTGATGGTACCAGAGGTCGCGACCCGGTGCCCAGCCGGTCTTGCCGCCTGTACGCCGTACGACGAGAACCTTGTCGACGATGACATGCTGACGGGCGGCAATGTGAATTGCCGTGTCTGTATTGTCCTTCAGCGGCACCGGCTTGCCGCCGCGCACCCCTTCATCGCAGGTAACCACGAAGGTGGATTCGCAATCGACGATCCGGCCGGCCAGCGCCTCCGGAGAAAACCCTCCGAACACCACCGAATGGACCGCACCAATGCGCGCGCAGGCGAGCATTGCATAGGCAGCCTCGGGTATCATCGGCATGTAGATGGTAACACGATCACCCTTCTTGACGCCATGCTTCTTCATGACGTTCGCCATGCGACAAACATGCTCGTAGAGCTCGTTATAGGTGATCTTCTTGTCGACGTAGGGATTGTCGCCCTCGAAGATGATCGCCGTCTGATTGCCGTTGGTCTTCAGGTGCCGGTCGATACAGTTGTACGAAACGTTCGTCTGCCCGTCCTCGAACCACTTGATCGAGACTCGGCCAGTGAAAGACGTGTTCTTGACCTTCGTGTAGGGTTTGAACCAATCGATCCGCTTGCCATGTTTACCCCAGAACTTGTCGGGGTTCTCGACGCTTTCCTCGTACCATTGCTCGTACTTGGCCTTATCGATAAGCGCATGGTTCTTCACCGGCTTTTGCACCGGGTAGATCTTTTCGGACATGGAACTCCTCCTCACTCGGGCACCGGGCGACCAAAAAGCGAAGCAGCCCGGACTGGCTATAGGCATTCATAGCAGTTCACATCTGCCCGGCAATTAGACAAAGGTCATTTCATTCGTGATCAATTGCAATTCTGCATCACTGCGGTTATATAGCGCCATATTTCCCGGACATAGTGGTGACAATCCACGGACCGCGACACCGGCGCGGACGACAGAAGGACTATATCCATGGCTCAACAATTGCTCATGCCGAAGGCGACTGCCATCTGGCTCGTCGACAACACAGCCCTGTCATTCGACCAGATCGCTCAATTCTGCAGACTGCATCCGCTCGAAGTGAAGGCAATTGCCGACGGCGAAGCCGCACAGGGCATCAAAGGTCTCGATCCGATCGCAACGGGTCAGCTTTCGCGCGATGAAATCGCCCGCGCTGAAAAGAACCCGGCGCACAAGCTGAAGCTCTCGGAACCGAAGGTTCGCGTGCCAGAATCCAAGCGCCGCGGCCCGCGCTACACGCCGGTTTCCAAGCGCCAGGATCGTCCGAACGCCATTCTCTGGCTGGTGCGCAATCATCCGGAATTGAAGGACGCACAGATTTCCCGCCTCGTCGGCACCACGAAGTCGACAATCGAACAGATTCGCGAGCGTACGCACTGGAACTCGGCTAACCTCGCACCGATGGATCCGGTGACACTCGGTCTTTGCAGCCAGATCGATCTCGACATGGAAGTCGAAAAGGCGGCAAAGGGACGCCCGCTGCCGACAGCGGCCGAACTCGGAGCGACCTTGGAGTCGGCGCATGAAACCGAGCGCCTGACCCGCCATGAGCGCGAAGAGGAGAAGGAAATCGATGCCGATGCCGTCTTCGCAAAGCTCAAGTCGCTGAAATCCTCTCCGAAGGATGAGGACGAAGACGACCAGTATTGATTGCCTACGGTGATCGATCCACAAGGCCCTGCGTAAGCGGGGCCTTTTCTTTTTGTACCTACATCGGCAGGGAACCATACCCACGCTTGCGCAGGGCTTCGGCTATTTCCTCAAGAATAGTGGGGTCGTCGATCGTCGCCGGCATTTTCCAAGGCACACCGTCGGCGATTTTCTGGATCGTGCCGCGCAAGATCTTGCCGGAGCGCGTCTTGGGGAGGCGCTCGACGGTTATCGCCGTCTTGAACGAAGCGACCGGGCCAATCGCATCGCGGATCAGCTGCACGACCTCCGATTCAATGGCCGATGTTTCCCGTGAAACATTCTTCTTCAGAACGAGAAAGCCGCAAGGGACCTGACCCTTAACCTGATCTGCGATTCCGACCACCGCGCATTCGGCAACATCCGGATGCGTGGCACAAACCTCCTCCATCGCTCCCGTCGACAGCCGGTGGCCTGCGCAGTTGATGATGTCGTCCGTGCGCGACATGATGAAGAGATAGCCGTCGTCGTCGATATAGCCGGCATCCGCCGTTTTATAATAACCGGGAAATTCGGCCAGATAGGCCGAGTGGAAACGCTCGTCGGCGTTCCACAGCGTGGGTAGGCAGCCAGGCGGCAGGGGGAGTTCGACAACGATATTACCGAGCGTCCCTGGCTCAACCGCGTGGCCGGCATCATCAAGAACATGGATACTATACCCGGGCATAGGCATCGAAGGGGAGCCATGCTTCACCGGCAGAGCTTCGAGGCCGAGCGGGTTTGCCACCATCGGCCATCCGGTCTCCGTTTGCCACCAATGATCGATCACGGGTACATCAAGCATGCGCTCTGCCCACTTCAGCGTTTCCGGATCTGCGCGCTCTCCCGCAAGGAACAGGGCACGAAAATTCGGCATCGGATAGGCCTTGAGGCGAACACCATCGCTATCCTCCCGACGAATGGCCCGGAAAGCGGTAGGCGCCGTAAAGAGAACGCGGACATCGTGCTCTGAAGCGATGCGCCAGAAGACGCCGGCATCCGGTGTACCAACTGGCTTTCCTTCGAATATCACGCTGGTCGCGCCTGCCAGCAGCGGTGCATAAACGATGTAGGAATGGCCGACGACCCACCCGATGTCCGAAGCCGCCCAGAACACTTCGCCCTGCTTGATGCCGAAGATATTTGCCATCGACCAATTGAGGGCGACCATGTGACCGCCATTGTCGCGCACGACCCCTTTCGGCTGGCCCGTCGTGCCTGAGGTGTAGAGAATGTAGAGTTCGTCCGTCGCACGGACGGGAATGCACTCAACGGTCACACCACGATTTCTCGCGACAGTAGTGTCGAAATCCTCGTCGCGACCGGCTGTGAGATCAGCTGCAAGCTGCGGCCTCTGCAAGACAAGGCAGTGGGCCGGCTTCGACTTCGCGATGGCAATCGCCTGATCGACCAAGGGCTTGTAGGGCACGATCCGTCCCGGCTCGAGCCCGCAACTTGCCGTGATGATGAGCTTCGCCCCCGAATCGTCGATACGGGCCGCGAGCTCATTTGCCGCAAAGCCACCGAACACGACGGAATGGACCGCGCCGATGCGCGCGCAGGCAAGCATTGAGAAAACTGCCTGCGGGACCATCGGCATATAGATGATGACGCGGTCACCCTTTGCGATTCCAAGTTGCCGGAGCGTTGCTGCAATGGCACTGACTTCAGCAAGGACATCACCATAGCTAAACACAGCCTTGGTGCCGCTAATCGGGCTATCGTAGATAAAGGCAGTATCGTCACCACGGCCCGCTAGAACGTGCCTATCGAGACAATTGTAGCAGGTATTGGTTTCGCCCCCGGCAAACCAGCGGCCGTATGGACCACCTTCTCGCGAAAAGGTCTGCGCCGGCGGTTTGAACCAGCTGATTTCTGCCGCCGCCTCGCGCCAAAAAGCCTCCGGATCGTCCTTCCACCTGGAATAGGTCTGGCGATAGCTTCCCTGCATCTGCTCCTCCCCAGGACACGCAAGTTATCCTATCAATCTAGGAGAGGCATGGCAGGAGAGAAAGCCCGACGAAAGGAGCGTATCAGCGGGCACCGAAGATCGCGGAGCCAACGCGAACGCTGGTCGCGCCAAAGGCAATCGCGGTTTCGTAGTCGCCGGACATTCCCATCGAGAGTTTCTCGACGCCGCAAGCCTTGGCGAGCTTGGCAAGCAACGCGAAATGCGGACCCGGATTCTCGTCCGCCGGCGGAATACACATCAGGCCTTCAATGGCGAGGCCGAGTTCGTCGCGGCAAAGAGCGACAAACGCTACTGTATCATCAGGGGCGATTCCTGCCTTCTGCGGCTCAAGCCCGGTATTCACCTGAACATAGAGGCGAGGGGTCTTCGCCTGACGCTTCATTTCGTCGGCGAGCACAAGGGCGATCTTTTCCCGGTCGATGGTTTCGATGACATCGAACAGCGCGACTGCCTCGGCCGCCTTGTTCGACTGCAGAGGGCCGATGAGATGAAGTTCAATGCCTGACGTCTCGGATTTCAGTTCAGGCCACTTTCCCTGGCTTTCCTGAACCCTGTTTTCCCCGAAGATCCGTTGCCCGGCCTGAAGCGCCGGGCGGATCGCGTCTGCGTCGAATGTCTTTGAAACGGCGACAAGCTGAACCGAACCGTCGGGCCGTTTCCCCTGCTGCTCGGCCGCGGAGATACGCGAGCGCACGTCGTTCAATCGCTCTTCAAGTTCCATCACTCGCCTCGACATGACTGCATGAGAAGATGGCAATGCACTAAACGCCCCGGCTGTGCTTGCCAAGGCCCACGCGCCCGAAATAGTGGCCGGCAGGCCGAGATCGGACGCTTGCGGCGCCCGTAAAACTTGACGCTACCGTGGTTTCATGGTGAAGGTCACCACCAACTTCCCCTGATCTTTCGGAAATACGAATACCATGGCAACCGAACGTTATAACCCGCGTGATGCTGAACCTCGCTGGCAGCAAAAATGGAACGAAGCGAAGGTCTTCGAGACCGACAACAGCGATCCGCGCGAGAAGTATTACGTCCTCGAGATGTTTCCGTATCCATCCGGCCGCATCCACATGGGCCATGTGCGGAATTACGCAATGGGCGACGTCGTAGCTCGCTATAAGCGCGCTCGCGGCTACAACGTTCTACATCCCATGGGTTGGGACGCCTTCGGCATGCCGGCTGAAAATGCGGCAATGGAGCGCGGTGTACATCCGGCCTCCTGGACCTACCAGAACATCGCATCGATGAAGTCCCAGTTGAAGGCGATGGGCCTCTCACTGGATTGGAGCCGCGAATTCGCAACCTGCGATGTCGCCTACTACCAGCACCAGCAGCATCTTTTCCTAGATTTCCTCGAGAAGGGGCTCGTCTATCGCAAGCAGTCGAAGGTGAACTGGGATCCGGTCGACAACACCGTTCTCGCCAACGAACAGGTGATCGACGGACGCGGCTGGCGTTCCGGTGCCCTGGTTGAGCAACGGGAACTGACGCAGTGGTTCTTCAAGATCACCGACTTCAGCCAGGATCTGCTCGAGGCATTGGACACGCTTGATCAGTGGCCGGAAAAGGTCCGATTGATGCAGAAGAACTGGATCGGTCGCTCGGAAGGCATGATGCTGCGCTGGGAGATCGTCCAGGAGACGGCTCCGGCCGGAGAAACCGAGATCGAGGTCTACACGACCCGTCCGGACACGCTATTTGGCGCCTCCTTCCTGGCTATCGCAGCCGACCATCCGCTGGCCAAGGATGCCGCAGCGAAGAATCCGGCTATCGATGCTTTCTGCGAAGAATGCCGCCGTGCTGGAACCTCACTTGCTGCGCTTGAGACTGCGGAGAAGAAGGGCATCGACACAGGCATTCGCGTCAAGCATCCGCTCGATCCGTCATGGGAATTGCCTGTCTACGTCGCAAACTTCGTCCTCATGGACTACGGCACCGGCGCGATTTTTGGTTGCCCATCCGGTGACCAGCGTGACCTGGATTTTGCACGCAAATACGACCTGCCGGTGGTTCCCGTTGTTATGCCGGCGGATGACGATGCCGCGACCTTCAGCGTCGGCGACGTTGCCTATGACGGCGATGGCGTCATGATCAATTCGCGCTTCCTTGATGGCAAGAGCACAACTGAGGCATTCGAGATCGTTGCCGACCGCCTGTCGTCAATGACGCTTGGCAATGCTCCGCAGGGTGAGCGCAGGGTGAACTTCCGCTTGCGTGACTGGGGTATCTCGCGCCAGCGCTATTGGGGTTGCCCGATCCCTGTCATCCATTGCGACGATTGCGGCGTTGTCCCGGTTCCGAAGAAGGACCTGCCGGTGCAGCTGCCGGAGGATGTAACCTTCGACCAGCCCGGCAATCCGCTCGATCGTCATCCGACCTGGCGGCACGTCGCTTGCCCGCAGTGCGCCAAGGATGCACGGCGGGAGACCGACACGATGGACACGTTTGTCGATTCGAGCTGGTATTTCACCCGCTTTACCGCTCCCTGGGAGAGCAAGCCGACCGACCAAAGCGCTGCCAATCGCTGGCTGCCAGTCGATCAGTATATTGGTGGTATCGAGCACGCGATTCTGCACCTGCTTTATTCGCGCTTTTTCACCCGGGCGATGCGCGAGACAGGCCACGTCGATGCAAAGGAGCCGTTCAAGGGTCTCTTTACCCAGGGCATGGTCGTGCACGAGACCTACAGCCGCGGCACGGGCATGGGCCGCGAGTGGGTTGCACCGGCGGATATTCGCATCGAGGAGCTGGACGGGAAACGCCGCGCCTATCACCTTTCCAGCGGGGAGGAAGTCGCGATCGGCTCGATCGAGAAGATGTCGAAGTCGAAGAAGAACGTCGTCGATCCGGACGATATCATCGCTTCTTACGGTGCAGACACTGCCCGCTTTTTCGTTCTTTCGGACTCGCCGCCTGAGCGCGACGTTATCTGGTCGGAGGCAGGCGTAGAGGGCGCCCACCGCTTCACCCAGCGGCTCTGGCGTCTGATTGCCGAGGCATCGGACAAACTTCGCGATGTTACGCCGACTCCGGCTAAGGATGGGGAAGCTCAAGCGATTTCGCAGATCGCGCACAAAACCTTGAAGGCCGTCCAGAACGATTATGATCGTCTCTGGTTTAATAAGGCCGTCGCGAGGATCTACGAGCTCGTCAATGCCCTGGCGTCGCCATTGACCCGCGTCGCTGCAGGCGAAGGCGATACGGCGTATCGCGCCGCAGCGCGGGACGCGGCCGAGATCCTTATCCAGTTGGTAGCACCAATGACGCCGCATCTGGCTGAGGAGTGCTGGGCGGCGCTGGGCAACGGCGGATTGCTGGCGCACACTGATTGGCCGCGTTATGACGAAACCCTCGTCGTTGAAAACGATGTGATTTTGCCGGTTCAGATCAACGGCAAGAAGCGCGCCGAATTGACAATTTCTCGCGACGCAGATCAGAATGCCGTCACCGAGGGTGTGCTCGCATTGGATGACGTCAAGAAGGCGCTGAACGGTCAGACGCCTAAGAAGATCATCGTGGTTCCACAAAGGATTGTGAACATTGTCGTTTGATATCGCTTTTAAGCTGGTGCGCGGCACCGGCATTGCCGCAATCCTAGCGTCCACGGCTTTTCTCGCATCCTGCCAGGTTCGCCCTCTTTATTCCGAAAGTTCCGGCGCTGCGGGCAAGCTGGCGTCCGTCGGTTTCTCGGAAGCGGGGGGTCGCGTTGAGCAAGAGGTTCGCAATCGACTGATTTTTATCGCTTCGCGTGGCGCCGGCGAGCCTGAGAATCCCGAATACAAGGTTGAATTCAGCGCTCGCTCGAATGTCATCAGCACGCTGCTGGTGGCGTCGTCAGACGAATCGCTTGCCGGACGTGCGACCGTCAGCGTCGACTACACTCTGAAGTCCACAAAGGACGGCCACGTCATCAAGGCCGGCAATCGTTATGCCACTGCGCTCGTCGACTTCCCAGCTCAGGAATTTGCCAAGCAACGCGCCATCCGCGACGCCGAGAACCGCGCCGCACGGCAGGCTGCTGAGTTCGTTGGTGCCGATATTGCGGCTGCGCTTGGCCGCTGAGGAGCGGATGCATGGCGGAAATCAAATCGCACGAGTTTGAAGGCTTTCTTGAGCGATCCGCCCGCAACTACCGGCTCTTTGTGATTTATGGGCCGGATCGCGGTCTTGTTTCGGAGCGCGCCACCTCGCTGGCCGGCAGGACGGGCGTGGCATTGGATGATCCGTTTTCGCTGATCAAGCTCGATATCGGCGACCTACAGCGCGATCAAGGTCGCCTCTTGGACGAGGCGGGAGCAATTGGCCTTTTCGGAGGTGACAAGCTCATCTGGATCCGTGGTGCAGCCAACGAGAAATATCTTGTCGACTCCCTCCAGGTTCTTTCAGCGAACATGCCGGACGGCACATTCGTTCTTATCGAGGGCGGTGACCTCAAGAAGGCCTCGCTGCTGCGGAAAGCCGCCGAGACAGCACGCACTGTCATGGCGATACCCTGCTATGCCGACGATGCCCGCGCCCTCAACGGCCTGATAGATAGCGAACTTTCAAGCGCTGGCCTGGGCATCACGCCCCATGCACGCCAGGCCCTGCTGGAGCTGATAGGGGGGGATCGGATTGCCTCTCGCAACGAACTGCGAAAGCTGGCGCTCTATTGTCGGGGAAAATCGACCATCGAAGAGCACCACGTTACGGAAATAATAGGCGACGCCAGCGCCATCTCGGTGGACGACGCCGTCGATGCCGTCCTTAGCGGAAATCCAAGCAGCTTCCTGCATGCAATGCAAAAGATCATATCGTCGAAGACAGCGGTGTTTCTCGTGATCCAGGCCTGTCTGAAGCAGTTTCAGTTGCTGGACGCCATGAAGACGGAGATGGAGGAGAAGCGATTGCCGGCCGCTCAGGTCATGCAGACGCTTGGTCGTCATCTGCATTTCCGACGCAAGCCGATTATCGAGCAGGCATTGCGTACCTGGTCCGCTGAAGCGGTGGCACGAGAAGCAAACCGTCTGCAGGCGGCAATCTTGCAGACGCGCAAACGGGCGTCGTTGGAAGACAGCATCGCCCTACAGACCCTGCTATCGACGACACTGCAATCGGCGCGCCGATAGCGATTCCATTTAGCGGCGCTCGAGCAGCCGGCAGATTTCTTCCAATTGTTCCAACGACTTATAGGAAATTCTGATCTGGCCGCCGCCTGCCTTGTGATTGATCGTCACGTCCAGGCCGAGCGTATCCGACAAGGTGCGTTCCAGGGCGAGCGTATCTGAATCCTTCTGATCCTTCTGATGCCCCGGGATCTTCGGCTCCGACTGAGCCTTGATATCATTCTGCGCCAAACGCTCCGCGTCACGGACCGACATGCCTTTCGAAACGATCGTGCGGGCGAGGGCGGTCGGATCGGAAGTCGGCACCAAGGCTCGGGCATGACCGGCCGAGAGGCTTCCCGCGGCCAAAAGGTCCCGAACGGGCTCTGGCAGTTTCAAGAGACGCAGCGAATTCGCCACGTGACTGCGGCTCTTGCCGATAATTTCGCCGAGATCGTTCTGGGTATAGCCATACTCCGCCATCAACTGCTCGTAGCCGAGGGCCTCTTCCAGCGGATTGAGGTCGGAGCGCTGAACGTTCTCTACGATTGCAATCTCAAGAGCGGTTTTGTCATCGACATCGCGCACGATCACCGGGATCTCAACGAGGCCTGCAAGCTGTGCCGCGCGCCACCGTCTCTCGCCGGCTATAATCTCGAACTGGCTGGCGGCCAATGTGCGAACCACAATGGGCTGCACGATACCGTGCTGCCGGATCGAGCCCGCGAGCTCATGCAATTCGCCGTCGTCGAAAAACCGTCGAGGATTGCGCGGATTGCGAGTGACGAACTCGATCGGGACCATCCGATCGGCGCTGACCCCTGGCTTGGCCGCATCAACGGGCATCGGTTGATCCATCTCACCAATCAATGCGGCCAGGCCACGGCCGAGCCTTCTTTTCGAGATGTCATCGCTCATATCTAAACTCGCCATTCTCTTTCAAATCACGCCGCGAGACGCTGCCGTTCGCGCTGAATAACTTCCGACGCCAGCTGGAGATATGCCTGACTGCCGGCGCACTTCAGGTCGTACAGAATTGCTGGCTTGCCATAGGAGGGTGCCTCAGACACGCGAACATTTCGAGGAATCAATGTGTGGTAGACCTTCTCCCCTAGATGCGTGCGAACATCGTTAACAACCTGTTGCGCCAGATTGTTGCGGGAATCGAACATCGTCAGCACTATCCCCTGGATATCGAGGCGGGGGTTTACGGTACGTCGAACCTGATCGACTGTCTCCAGGAGTTGGCTGAGCCCTTCCAACGCAAAGAATTCACATTGAAGAGGCACAAGCACGGAATGGGCGGCCGCCATTGCATTCATCGTGAGCAGATTGAAAGAGGGAGGGCAGTCAACAAGGATGTAGGAGAAGCGGAAAGCCTCCTCTTTGGCGAGGGCTTTCTTGAGCTTGAAAACGCGATCGCTTTGGCTTGCAATCTCCATCTCAATGCCGAGCAAGTCCATCGTGGACGGCACGATGTACAGGTTTGGAACAGCGGTCTCCTGCGACACCTCTTCGATGCCATAGTCACCAAGCAAAAGATCATAGGAAGATAGCCGGCGATGTTTACGATCGATCCCCAAGCCGGTGCTGGCGTTACCCTGCGGGTCGAGATCGACAATCAAGACCCGCTCGCCGATCGCCGCCAAAGCTGTTGCCAAGTTGATGGCAGTCGTGGTCTTGCCGACGCCACCTTTCTGATTTGCAATGGTGATTATACGATTTCGTTCGCCAGCCATAGCCAAAGCCCGATCTGTTAAGCCACACGCTGGAGATTGAAGATTTCCAAAACGACAGAATCCTGCTCGACAGCGCTCTTATGTTCTAACAGATCGAATCTCCAGTCACCATGCGCTTTCTCGATCTCGCTCCGGTAATCCCGGCCTTTGTGAAAATATGCTCGGAGACTTGCATTCCGTTTCGACCACGGTTCAATAAAACCCAGCAACTTCCCTAGGTCGGCGAGGGCCCGAGCGGAAACAAAGTCGCAATTCTCTACGATTGCAGGTGCGTCTTCTATTCGCACAGCGTGAATAGAGCCTCTACCGGCGGTTTCCCGGAGCGCCGTGCGCAGAAAGGCCGCCTTCTTATGGTTGCTCTCCACGAGATGGACCCATCCATCATCGAGCTCCGCCAGCATGATGGCCGTCACAATGCCCGGAAAGCCACCCCCGCTGCCTAGGTCGATCCACGTGCGAGGAAGAGGCTGGAGTTGGAAGATTTGCACCGAGTCTGCAATGTGCCGGCTCCAGGCATCGGCAAGCGTTGACGGCGCAGTCAGGTTGATCGACTTCGCCCACTTTTGAAAGAGGGCCACAAAGTGTTCGAGACGCTCCTGTGTTTCACGTGAAACACGTCGGCCGTTCAGTTGCATGGTAGGACTCTCGCAGATTGCAATAGGACAACGTTAAGCAGATGCCGCAACATCCGCCGCGCCGCGACGCAGGTGCACGAGCAACAGCGAAATCGCAGCGGGCGTCATCCCATCGATCTTTGTTGCCTGTGCAACGTTGTAGGGTCGGATATTACGCAACTTCTGCTTCAGTTCGTTGGACAGCCCGGACAGCAGATCGAAATCGAAGTCAGACGGTATCACGCGGTCTTCATCTCGCTTCACGTGCGCGATATCAGCTGACTGCCGTTCCATGTAAACCGCGTAGCTCGCTTCTATTTCCAGCGCTTCAGCCACGCGGCCATTCAGCCCATTTAGTTCAGGCCAGATCGGCGCAAGAGCCGGCAGGCTAATATCCGGGTAGGACAGAAGCTCATAAGCCGACCGCCGTTGCCCATCCTGGTTCAGCTTTAGACCGAATCGCCCCGCTTCGCTTGGCGTCACGGAAAGTGATGTCAGCTGAGCGCGCCCCGCATCCAGCGCCTCGGCATAGGCTTCAAAACGGTCCCGGCGACCGGCCGAGACCGCGCCGATCTGTATTGCCAACGGCGTCAGCCGGACATCCGCATTGTCAGCCCTCAGCGACAAGCGGTACTCAGCCCGGGATGTGAACATGCGGTATGGTTCAGCGACACCGCGCGAGGTCAGGTCATCCACCATTACACCGATATAGGAGTCCGTTCTGCTGAAGCGAACTTCGTCCTGACCGCCAGCCAGGCGCGCAGCATTGATGCCGGCAACGAGGCCCTGAGCTCCAGCCTCCTCGTATCCCGTCGTTCCATTGATCTGCCCAGCCAAAAACAGGCCTGGCATCTTCTTCACTTCGAGCGATGGTTTCAACTCGCGCGGATCGACATGATCGTACTCAATCGCATAACCCGGCTGCACAATGCGGACCCGTTCGAGACCAGGAATGGTATGAATGAACGCATCCTGGATCTCGGCGGGGAGGGATGTCGAGATACCGTTGGGATAGACTGTGCTGTCATCCAGGCCTTCCGGCTCAAGAAAGACTTGGTGTCCGTCACGTTCGCCAAACTTAACCAGCTTATCCTCGATCGACGGGCAATAGCGCGGTCCGACGCCTTCAATCTGCCCCGAATACATGGCCGAACGCTTCAAATTCTCGGCGATGATGCGATGGGTCGCCTCCGTCGTGCGCGTAACGCCACAGGTGATTTGTGGGTTCAAGATATGATCTGTCATGAAAGAGAAGGGGACAGGATCCTCGTCCGCTCCCTGTTGGCCGACACTCTCCCAATCGATCGTCGTCCCATCCAGCCGCGCCGGCGTTCCGGTCTTCAGCCGCCCGAGACGAACGCCCAGATTTAAGAGCGTTTGAGAAAGCCCCACCGATGGCTGTTCACCAACGCGACCTGCGGGTATCTTTTGGTCGCCGATGTGAATGAGTCCACGCAGGAAGGTCCCCGTTGTCAACACAACTGATGCGCACTTGAGAATCCGGCTATCTTTCATGACAACCGCGGCGATCCGACCGTCTTTAATGGATAGATCGAACGCGTCGCCCTCGACCACAGTGAGATTCTCAATGCTCTCGATCTCCGCAAGCATAGCCTGCCGATAGAGCTTCCGATCCGCTTGGCTACGCGGGCCGCGAACAGCCGGCCCCTTCTTTCGATTCAGCATCCGGAACTGAATACCGGCCGCATCAGCAACGCGGCCCATCAGACCGTCCATGGCATCGATCTCTCGGACCAGGTGTCCTTTGCCAAGTCCTCCAATCGCCGGATTGCAAGACATGATCCCGATGGTATCGCGACGATGAGTCACCAGCGCCGTGTTCGCGCCAAGGCGCGCGGCGGCGGCAGCGGCTTCGCATCCAGCATGCCCGCCTCCGATGACGATGACATCGAACCGTGAGGTATCCATTATTTAAGCTCCTGAGATCGTCAGGTGATGAGCGATGTCGCCCAGGGAGTCAAGGCGTTTCACGTGAAACCAGACGACAGGGCATGATTCCGATGTTTCACGTGAATCATTTTCCGATGCAGAATTCACCGAAGATGACATCAAGCAAATTCTCGACATCCACACGCCCAGTCACTCGTCCCAGGGCGTCACTCGCGACACGCAGGTCCTCGGCCCGTAGATCCAGACCGCGATGGGAGTCGTGAAGGGACGTTCGCAGCGCAGCCAATGCCTGTGTCAGCGTTTCCTTGTGGCGTGCGCGGCTCGGGATCGCCATGGACTGGGGGTGGACTTTTGTTTTTAGGCGCTCAACGATCAAGGCTCGGAGTGCATCGAGACCAGTCGCATGCGTGGTCGAGATCAATAGATCATACGCTCGAGCGCTTTGACGCGGCAAATCGGATTTCGTCCCCACCAGAACGGCATCGTCGGCCAGTTCCTCTGCTCCGCTTTCAATCGACACGTCCTCGATGAAGATCACCAGGTCGGCCTCTGCGATGATCTTCTCGGCCCGTCGAATGCCCTCGCGCTCCACGATCTCATCCGTCTCGCGCAGACCGGCAGTGTCGTAGAGCCTGACAAGATAGCCATCCATGCTAAGATCGACGTGGAGCACATCCCGTGTCGTGCCAGCAATGTCAGTGACGATCGCAACATCGCGCATCGCCAGAGCGTTCATAAGGCTCGATTTGCCGGCATTCGGCCTGCCCGCTATGACGACCTTGAACCCATCGCGGATGATCTCTCCGGCTTCGAGTTGCTCCAGATGGTTCTTCAATTCGTTGACCAGGCTCGCCACATCCGCCCAAACCTGATCTGAGACCGAACCCGGAACATCTTCTTCGTCGGGAAAGTCCAGTTCAGCCTCGATCAGCGCGCGTGCACGCGTCAGCCTATCTGACCAGCCGTAGTAGATTGACGATAATCCCCCGGAGCTTTGCTCGACAGCAAGACGCCGCTGCATCTCCGTTTCCGCAGCGATAAGATCTGCTAGGCCTTCAGCCTCGATTAAGTCCAGCTTCCCGTTCTCAAATGCTCGCCGTGAAAATTCGCCTGGTGCCGCCGCCCGCAAATTGCGGAATTGGGCGAGCTCACGATGCAAGGCGTCGACAACCGCGCGGCCGCCATGCAGGTGCAGCTCGGCAACATTCTCGCCGGTAAAGGAATGGGGTGCCGGAAAGAACAGAATAAGGCCGGTGTCGATGACAAGACCATTACGAGTCCGAATCGATCGTAATGCTGCCTGGCGCGCAGGCGGCACGTCGCCAACGAGGGCGGTGACAACCGCCGGCACTTCCTCCCCACTGATTCTAACGACGGCCAAGCCGGCCGGGACAGGACCACTCGATAGCGCGAAGATGGTTTCGTTGCTCGACGACATTTTCCTACTCCAGTTCAAGGCTGAAGAGAGTTTTCGCTAGAAATGGAAAAGCCGGCCACAGCAGTGACCGGCTTATCAAAGAATCCGGCTAAGGATCACGTATTCATAGAATCGAAGAAGTCGGGATTGTTCTTCGTCTGTTTCAACTTGTCGATCAGGAATTCGATCGCGTCGGTCGTTCCCATCGGAGCCAGAATGCGCCGCAGCACGAAGATCTTCTGGAGATCCTGACGCGGCACGAGGAGGTCTTCCTTACGCGTGCCGGACTTCAAAATGTCCATGGCCGGGAAGATACGCTTATCGGCAACCTTACGGTCTAGAACGATTTCCGAGTTACCGGTTCCCTTGAACTCTTCGAAAATCACTTCGTCCATGCGGCTGCCGGTATCGATAAGCGCGGTCGCGATGATCGTAAGCGAACCACCTTCTTCAATGTTGCGCGCTGCGCCGAAGAAGCGCTTCGGGCGCTGCAGGGCGTTCGCATCGACGCCACCCGTGAGAACCTTACCGGACGAGGGGACAACCGTGTTGTATGCGCGGCCGAGGCGCGTAATCGAATCCAGCAGGATCACAACATCACGGCCGTGCTCCACAAGGCGCTTTGCCTTTTCGATAACCATTTCCGCCACCTGCACATGGCGTACAGCGGGTTCGTCGAACGTCGAGGAGATGACTTCGCCGCGAACGGAACGCTGCATGTCCGTGACTTCTTCCGGACGTTCGTCGATGAGAAGAACAATCAGATAGCACTCGGGATGATTCGCCGTAATCGAGTGCGCGATGTTCTGCAGCAGAACCGTCTTACCGGTACGCGGCGGAGCGACGATCAGTCCGCGCTGGCCCTTGCCAAGCGGCGCGACGAGATCGATGACGCGCGGCGAAAGATCCTTCGAGGTCGGGATATCCAATTCCATCCTGAAGCGTTCGTTCGGATAGAGCGGTGTCAGGTTATCGAAATGCACCTTGTGACGGATCTTCTCGGGATCGTCGAAATTGATGGTGTTGACCTTGAGCAGCGCAAAGTAGCGTTCGCCTTCCTTAGGCCCGCGGATTGGACCCTCTACCGTGTCACCGGTCTTCAAAGAGAAGCGGCGGATCTGGGAGGGTGAGATGTAGATATCGTCCGGGCCCGGGAGGTAGTTGGCGTTGGCAGAGCGCAGGAAGCCAAAGCCATCCTGGAGCACTTCAACGACGCCTTCGCCGATAATCTCCACATCCTGGCTGGCAAGCACCTTCAGGATCGCAAACATCAATTCCTGTTTGCGCATCGTGCTCGCATTTTCGACCTCGAGCGATTCGGCAAATGCCAGCAGATCCGTCGGGGACTTACTCTTAAGTTCTTGAAGCTTCATTTCAGCCATGAAGTGACCATTACTCTTAAATTCGGGGGGGAGGCGATGTCGAGGGCTGTAATCGGTCCTGCGAAGGGATCGCAGACGATCGAACTTTACATACATGCCACAAGGATGAGGTGGAGCGAAAATAGCGAGTAAGGCTCACCGCCGCAAGGGGGCTGCTTAAAATCAAGCAAATTTAACCGAACCCGCTTTTTCTCAGAACGGCTTGACCACGACGAGAATGACAATCGCGATCATCAGAACCGTCGGCGCCTCGTTCATGAAGCGCCAATAACGCGCTGAATGGCGGTTCTCATCGCGCTCGAACGCCCTTGCCGCCCGCGAGAAAAAAACATGAACGGCAGTCAGAAGCACAACCAGGCCGATCTTCGCGTGCAGCCAACCGCCCTGGAAACCATATACGGACCAAGCGAGATAAAGACCAAAGATCCAGGTCAGCATCATAGCCGGGTTCATGATCACCCTGAGCAGGCGGCGCTCCATCACCTTAAAGGTCTCCGACTGCGTCGAGCCCGGTTCCGCATCGGTATGGTAGATGAAGAGCCGAGGCATATAGAACAGACCAGCCATCCACGAGATCACCGCGATAACATGAAGAGCCTTTATCCAGAGATAGAGATTGTCCGGGTTCCAGAGGAATAGTCCCAGGCCGAGAAGCACGAAAAACAGGATCGCAAAGTGGGCACGGCGACGCGCATAGGTGCCCGGCCTCTCATCCGTCTGCTTTGCCATGTGCTAGCGTCTCCAACCGCGGACCTGCTCGACGAGCAGCGCCACGTTCCGAGGGTCCGCCTGTGGCGTGATCCCGTGACCGAGATTGAATATCAGCGGACCATTGCCGAGCTTGTCGAGAATATCATTGATCCCCTCCGACAGCGCCGCACCGCCGGCGACCACACGCATCGGATCAAGATTGCCTTGCACGGCTCCGTCCTTCTGCAGCTCCGCGGCAAAATCCAAAGGCACCGACCAGTCGAGCCCGATCGCATCAGCCTTCGTCTTCTGCCGGTAATCTCTCAGCAGGAACCCAGCGCCTTTGGCAAAGGCAATCACTCGAGCGTTCGGACGCCGCGCCTTGATAGACGCGATCATCCGTGCAACAGGCTTCACGGCGAAAGCCTCGAATTCCCGCTCGCCGAGAACACCAGCCCAGGAATCGAAAATCTGCACGGCATCGGCACCCGCGTCGATCTGCGCGACCAAATAATCGGCCGACACCTCGGCCAGGACTGCAAGCAAGCGTTCGAAGGCCTTCGGATACTTGTAGGCAAATAGCCGCGCTGGAGCCTGGTCAGGCGTTCCATGGCCAGCGATCATATAAGTCGCAACCGTCCACGGTGCGCCGCAGAAACCGAGCAGGGTCGTCTCGGAAGGCAGTTCCCGTCGCAGGCGCTCCACCGTTTCCAGAACCGGCTTCAGGTAGGCGATGACATGCTCTGTCTCGATCCCGTCGATGCCAGCTTCGTCGATCGGATCCATTTCCGGTCCATGTCCTTCCGTGAAGCGAACGTTGCGCTTCATCGCATCCGGAATCACAAGGATATCCGAGAAGAGGATGGCTGCATCAAAGCCATAACGGCGGATAGGTTGGAGCGTTACCTCAACTGCGCGATCAGGCGTATAACAGAGGTCAAGGAAACTCCCGGCTTTCGCGCGCGTTTCTCTGTACTCGGGGAGATATCGTCCCGCCTGTCTCATCAGCCAGATTGGAGGAGGACTGAGCGTTTCGCCGTCCAAGACTCTCATGATTTTCCGACCGCTTTCACCCACGCGCTTCTTCCCTATAAAAATACAAAGATATTTTAAAAGGTTTCTATTTCTTAGAGTCTGTTTCTATCAAGGATTAAAATCTGTCCACGGCCGGAGCGTTTTGTCGCGCCATCGCCGATTCCAATGGACCGAATAACAGCTTATCAAGCTGATATCGTGGATAACTAAGAAAACGCAAATGATTCCAATCAAATAAAAGGCAGCCTTTTGGCGTTGAACTGTGGAAAAGCCTTGGAAAGGCGCGGAACTTTCAGAAGCTGTCCACAGAACCAACAAAGCGCGTTTAGCAGCTCCAACGAAATTCCATTTGTGGAAAAGGCGGCATGTTTTCCCTTGCCTTACCCGTGCCGCGTCTCTTAGCTCTCCGTTGTCCAGTCTTTTCAACAGGCCCCGGAAAATAGCGTGGAGAACCGCACGAACTTCTTCCATCTGCATCTGATTTCTGACTCGACCGGCGAAACGTTGATTTCGGCCGGGCGCGCCGCGTCGGCACAATTCAAATCCGCTCAGCCGATCGAACACGTCTATCCGCTGGTCCGAAATCGCAAGCAGCTTCTGCAGGTTCTGCAGACGATTGATAGTCAGCCTGGGATCGTTCTCTATACGATCGTTGACCGTGAACTCGCGACGTTGGTCGATCAGCGCTGTGCGGAGATGGGTGTCGCTTCCGTGAACGTGCTCGAGCCCGTCATGGACGCCTTTCAGATCTATCTTGGCGCACCGTCACGCCGGCGTGTCGGTGCCCAGCATGTGATGAATGCCGGCTATTTCGCTCGCATCGAAGCGCTCAATTTCACGATGGATCACGACGACGGCCAGATGCCCGATGACTACAATGACGCCGACGTCGTGATTCTCGGCATCAGTCGGACGTCGAAAACGCCGACGAGCATCTACCTCGCCAATCGTGGTATCAAGACCGCCAACATCCCCGTCGTCTATGGCGTGCCGCTCCCGGAAAGCCTGTTCGCGACCACCAAACCCTTGATCGTCTGTCTGATCGCTACCACCGATCGCATCTCTCAGGTCCGGGAGAACCGTATCCTCGGAGCGACACCCGGTTTTGATCGCGGGCAATACACGGACCGAGCCGCCATATCGGAGGAGTTGAAATACGCACGGTCGCTCTGCGCCCGGCACAATTGGCCACTCATCGACGTGACGCGCCGCTCCATCGAAGAGACCGCGGCGGCGATTGTTGCTCTCCGTCCGAAGCTGCGTTAAGCGCTGCCGCACCAAACCTGTTCGAGGCTCCATGACACCGAAGCTTATCCTCGCATCCTCCAGCCCGTTCCGTCGCATGTTGATGCAAAATGCCGGCCTCACCTTCGAGGTTCATGCGGCTCATATTGACGAGCGGTCGGTCGAAGCGCCGCTCGAACGAGAAGGCGCAACACCGGATGCCGTGGCCCTCGTTCTCGCCAAGGCGAAGGCGAAAGAAGTCAGTGATCGGTATCCGGCCTGCCTAGTGATCGGCTCGGACCAAACGATGTCTCTTGGCCCGCAGACCTTTCATAAGCCCAGGGATATGGCTGATGCGGAGAACCACCTTCGCATACTGTCGGGCCAGACGCACCGGTTGAACAGTGCGATCGCGATCGCCTACGACGGCGACATCGTCTGGGAGCATGTTTCACACGCTGAGCTGACGATGCGTCCGCTGGATGCGGATTTTATCCAGCGGCATTTGAAGCGCGTCGGAGAGAGGGCACTCACGAGCGTCGGCGCTTACCAACTCGAGGGGGAGGGGCTTCAATTGTTTTCGCGGATCGACGGGGACTATTTTACAATCCTGGGATTACCGATGCTACCTCTGTTGGAAAAGTTGAGAGAATTGGGTGCGATTGATGGATGATTCACGTGAAACATTTGGGCCGCGGGCTTTCGTCACGGGATTTCCTGTCAAACACTCCCGGTCGCCTCTGATCCATGGCTATTGGCTCAAGACACTCGGACTACCGGGATCGTATCGCGCCCATGAAGTCGCACCAGCCGATTTTCCAGCCTTTATCGCATTGCTGAAGAGCGGCCAGGCTGGCTTCCTAGGCGGCAACGTCACGATCCCGCACAAGGAAATGGCGTTCAAACTCGCTGACGATCCAGACGCGCTTTCTAAAGAGCTTGGTGCATCCAATACGCTTTGGATGGAGGGGGGCCGGCTCAAAGCGACGAACACGGATGGAGGCGGCTTCACCGCAAATCTGGACGAGCGTCATCTTGGCTGGGACAAGGCGCACTCGGCCGTGGTCCTCGGTGCCGGCGGTGCGAGCCGCGCCATCATTCAGGCGCTGCGCGATCGGGGCATCAAGGAAATTCATCTGGTCAACAGGACGGTCGGACGCGCTCAGGAATTGGCGGATAGGTTTGGCTCGAGCGTAAAAGCGCATTCGATGGCAGCCCTGGCGGAAGTCATGCACGGCGCCGGCCTTTTCGTGAACACGACTTCGCTTGGCATGGACGGCGAGGATGCGCCGGAGATCGATTTTTCGCCCCTGCTCTCCGATGCCGTCGTAACGGATATCGTCTACGTCCCCCTGAAGACTCCTTTCCTTGTCCAAGCCGAACGGCAAGGATTTGCCGTTGTCGATGGTCTCGGCATGCTGTTGCATCAGGCCGTTCCAGGTTTTGAGAAATGGTTCGGGCATCGCCCGAAGGTTGATGACAAGCTGCGCGCGCTGATTATCGAGGATATGGACAAGCACTGATGTTGCGGATCGGACTGACCGGCTCGATTGGAATGGGCAAATCAACAATGGGAAAGCTCTTCGCAGAAGCGGGGGTGCCTGTGAATGATTCCGATGCCGTCGTCCATGATCTTTATGCGGGGGAGGCGGCGCCCCTTGTCGATGCTGCCTTTCCCGGAACCATGAAAGAGGGTGCCGTCGATCGGCAGGAACTGGCTCGCCAGCTGGCTGGAAGTGCCGACGGGTTCAAGCGCCTTGAAGCCATCGTCCACCCGCTCGTGAGGAAACGTGAAGCAGAATTCATCGAACGCGAGCGGCAGCGTGGCTCGCCGATGGTGCTGCTCGATATCCCGCTGTTGTTCGAAACAGGAGCCGAGAGCAGGGTCGATGTGATCGTGGTCGTTAGCTGTGATCCACAGATACAGCGCGAACGCGTACTTGCGCGGCCAGGCATGACAGTGGAAAAATTCGATATGATTCTTGCGCGCCAGACGCCGGATGCGGAAAAGCGCGCAAGAGCCGATTATGTGATCGATACCGCGCATAGCATCGAAACGGCCAGAAAACGGGTCGCCGAGATCGTCTCGGATCTGAAGCGGCGGCTCACCAGCGGGGACTTCCTGAATGCGTGAAATCATTTTCGATACGGAAACCACGGGCCTGGATAACCGTGTGGACCGCATTATCGAGATCGGCGGCATCGAGCTTTTCAATCATTTTCCGACTGGGAATACGCTCCACATCTACATCAATCCGGGCGACCAGAAAGTGCACCCGGACGCGCTTGCCGTGCACGGCATCACCGATGAGTTTTTGAAGGACAAGCCTTCGTTCGCAGATGTTGCGCAGCAAATTATCGACTTCTTTGGCGACGCGAAGTGGATCGCGCATAACGCCACGTTCGATATGGGCTTTATAAACGCTGAGCTCGCAAGGCTCGATTTGCCGCCGATCCTGCCCGACCGCGTGCTCGATACGCTGTCGATGGCGCGCCGCAAGCATCCGATGGGACCCAACTCCCTCGATGCACTTTGCCGCCGCTATGGCATCGATAATACGCATCGAACGAAGCACGGCGCGCTTCTCGACTCCGAACTGCTGGCCGATGTCTACATCGAGATGATCGGTGGTCGTCAGGCCGCCCTTGGCCTCGGCACCGTCGCGAGTAATTCGGCAGGTCAGGAAAGCTTGGTGGAGGAGATTATTATCGGGACGCTTGTGCGTCCGCGGCCCCTTGCGCCACGTCTCAGCGAAGCAGAGCAGCAAGCCCATGACGCGCTGATTGCCAAACTCGGCGCGAAGGGCGTCTGGGGAAAATACGATCTCGCAAACTAAAAATGCCCGGGGCGACCCGGGCATTTCATTTTGTGGCAGCGTGCTATGCGCGAACTGTTAGTTCGTGGTTGCCTGTACCTTGGCACGGGCCTGCTCTTCGGCAACCCGCTGCGCAAACATCTGAGAGAAATCGATCGGATCGATCATCAGGGGCGGGAAGCCGCCATTGCGCGTGACGTCGGCAATGATCTGACGTGCGAACGGGAACAGCATGCGCGGGCACTCGATGAAGAGAACCGGCAGCATGTGCTCCTGCGGGAACCCGGCAATCCGGAAGACGCCGCCATAGACGAGTTCGGTATGGAATACCGTTTTGTCGCCATCCTTGGCTTCGGCGTTCAGAGACAGAACGACATCGAAATCCGTATCGGAGAGCGGATTGGCGTTGACGTTGACATTGATATTGATGGCCGGAGCCTTGTCACGCGCCTGCAGCGAACGCGGAGCACCCGGATTTTCGAAAGAGAGATCCTTGGTGTACTGCGCAAGGATGGTAAGGCTCGGGCTCGTTGCACCGTTATTGCTGTTTTCGTCGGCCATTGGCTTTTCCTCGAGGGCATTGGATGGTGCCGCTCTATCATTTCGGGCATAGTGTTACAACCCTGGGCCAGTCGGCCGGCGGGGACGGTTCCTCACTTGCCGAGATGCTTCCCTGACCAGGGAGAGTTGTCGTTGGGTTCGCGTCGATAATCCTCGTCGTCGAGGTCGACGATCTTGGAGTCCTTGGGGCGGCTCGACGTGTCGAAGCCGCTCGTTGAGCCGACGACGACGAAACGGCGGCTGATATATTGCCAGGCAAGATCGCGCACAGCCGGAATGAAGATCAACAAAGCCACGATGTCGGTGATGAAGCCGGGGATCATCAGCAACAGGGAAGCGATCACGAACATCGCCGGTCGAAGCAGCTCGCGCCCCGGCACCATGCCGTTTCGCCCCTCCGCAGACATACGGCGGAGAATCCCGATGCCCTGGCGCCTGAGCAGGCCCATGCCCACCATGAAGCTCAATATGACAAGCGCCAGCGTCGGCCAAAGCCCGATCGCCTTTCCGACAAGCACGAAACCGGCAATCTCGGCGAGCGGAAGCAGCAGCAGAAAACCAGGCAGGATCTTCAAGGGCATCGTTTTATTCCGGCTGAGCCGGACTCCGTTGGAGGGTCGCGTTGTCGACCCTATTTGAATCATCTGTATAGGCGGACTATATGGGAGTACAAATCAGGGATGTTAACAGCGGCAGCGGCGGGATATGGGTTCAAACGACTTCATCACATTGTTTTTTCTTGTGGCGGCGGTGCTGATTTTTTTGCAGCTGCGCAGCGTCCTCGGCCGCCGTACGGGCAATGAGAAACCCCCGCGCGATCTTTATACGCCGCGGGATGCCGTTGGACCTGATTCTCCTGATGCCGGGAAAGTGGTGACCCTGCCGCGCCGTGACGCAGCGACTGAGGAAGACGATCGCTTTGCGGCAATCGATGCTTTCGCACCAGCCGGCACCTCACTCAATGAATCGCTGCGCGAAATCAACAAGGCAGACGCTTCCTTCAATCCGAAGGAATTCGTCAATGGCGCCCGCATGGCCTATGAGATGATCGTGATGGCGTTTGCGGACGGCGATCGTAAGACGCTGAAGAACCTGCTGTCGCGTGAAGTCTATGACGGCTTCGACGCAGCCATTACCGAGCGCGAGTCCAAAGGCGAGAAGGTGAAATCGACCTTCGTCGGCATCGACAAGGCGGAAATCGCCAGCACCGAGATTAAGGGCACGGAGGTGCAGATTACCGTTCGTATCGTCAGCCAGTTGATTTCCGCCACTTACGACAAGGTCGATAAGCTCATCGATGGCGACGCGGAGAACGTTGCCGAGGTCAATGATCTCTGGACGTTTGCGCGCGATACCCGCTCCCGCGATCCCAACTGGAAACTCGTGGCCACCGAATCGGAACATGAGTGAAGACACTCCGGGCTTTGCCCTTCAAGCAATAAGCTTTGACGATCTGCAAGGCTGGAAGGATGATGATCCTTCCAGCCTTTTTGAAGCGATGGAAGCATGCCGGCGGCAGGTCATTGACATCAAGCCGTATCGGACGGGCTCGCTCGGCCTGACGGCTCAGGACCTTCTACCGTTGCTTGAAGCAGCGCGCAGCGAGAATATCTCGTCGGCAGCCGATGCCCGAACCTTCTTCCAATCCCACTGTCGACCCTTCAGAATTCGTCGCATCGACGGCAATCCGGGCTTCGTCACCGCTTTCTACGAGCCTGAGATTATGGTCTCGGCCGTGCCGGATGATGAGTATCGCTTTCCCTTCTATCGCCGCCCCGAAGACCTGATCGACCTTGATGAGGGTAATCGCCCTGTGGGTCTGCCGGACAGCTACGCTTTCGGCCGGCTGACCTCCGATGGCATTGAAGCCTACCCGGATCGGCGGGCAATCGATGAAGGCTTCCTGGCGGGCAGGGGATTGGAGATTGCCTGGGCAATGTCGAAGGTCGACGTCTTCTTCGTCCATGTTCAAGGTGCGGCGCGTTTGCGCTATCCTCATGGCAGGGTTGGACGCATCACCTATGCGGCAAAGGCGGGACATCCTTTCTCGGCGATCGGCAAGCTACTCATCGAGCGCGGGGAAATCGAACGATCCGAGATTTCGATGCAGACTATTCGGCGCTGGCTCGGCGACCATCCTCGGCAGGTGGATGAGGTCCTGTGGCACAATCGCTCCTACATTTTCTTCCGCGAAGTCCCGAGCGCAGATCTGAACGCCGGGCCCGTGGCCGCAGCAAAAGTGCCGCTGATTGCCGGCCGTTCGCTCGCCGTCGATCGGCTCATCCATACTTTTGGCTTCCCGTTTTTCATTCGGTCCGAGAATCTTGTCCATCTCGATGGCGACAAGCCGTTCGCGCGAGTGATGCTGGCTCTCGACACGGGCTCTGCCATCGTCGGTCCGGCGAGGGGTGATATTTTCACCGGGTCAGGGGATGATGCAGGAGAGCTCGCTGGAACAGTGCGCCACGACGCCGACTTCGTCATTCTGCTTCCGAATGCCGCCGCCGCGAGGTTCGCCTGATGGCTCGAGACCGGAAGCTCAACACGGATGAAAGGATACTCTGGGGCAAGGTGGCACGGAGCACGCGTCCAATGCCCGGCAAGAAGGATCAGCTAGCCGAGCTCGATGCCTTTCTGACAGAGGTGGAGGTTGAACAGCAAACGGCCGCCGCCGCGAAGCGACCTTCCGAAACTGATGCCGGGCCCACTGTCCCGGTTGTTTCCAAAACACGCTCGGGTATCCATCACCCGCTCGAAAGGCCGGTCAAGCGCAAGATCGCCAAGGGCCGCGTGCCATTGGAAGCCCGGATCGACCTGCATGGGCTGGTCCAGAGCGAAGCGCATATATTGCTGCTCGAGTTCCTCATGCGAGCTCATGAACGAGGGATGAGGCATGTGCTTGTGATCACCGGTAAGGGCAGTTCGCTTGGCAGCGAAGGCGCCCTGAAACGCGCCGTCCCGATGTGGTTCTCGAAGCCGGAGTTTCGGTATTTCATCTCGTCCTATGAAACAGCAGCCCACCATCACGGAGGCGAAGGCGCCCTGTATATCCGGCTGTCGCGCCGGCATGGAGAGAGATCGTGACGCCGTTCGGTGAGGCCGTCCGCAAGCTGCGAGAGCGCAAGGGTGTCTCGCAGAAGCAGATGGCGGCAGCCCTCAATGTGTCCCCGGCCTATCTGTCGGCCCTCGAACATGGAAGGCGCGGCTTGCCGACCTTCGATCTGCTCCAGCGGATCGCCGGCTACTTCAACATCATCTGGGATGAGGCCGAAGAACTCTTCCTTTTGGCCCGTTCTTCGGACCCTCGCGTGGTCGTCGATACATCGGGTTTATCGGCCGAACATACCGCTTTTGCGAACCTCCTGGCGGGTCGCATTCGCGATCTCGACCAAACAACGCTTGACCAACTGACAAGCATTCTTAAAAACGGCGGAAAAGCGGACGGAAAACGGTCATAATCCCCTGATTTATGGCCAGTTTAAGCGCGCTGGCATTGGGAACTTGGATCAAAAACCCTATATTCTGGCATGTATAAGGCAGGTGATTCGCAAGTCTCACTTCAGCCCCGACAACAGGGAAATTCTCGAAAAGTATGACCGATATACCCACGACGGAAAACGGCGTTAGTACCGAATATGGCGCAGACTCGATCAAGGTTCTGAAGGGCCTTGATGCAGTGCGTAAGCGCCCGGGTATGTATATCGGTGACACCGATGATGGCTCGGGTCTTCATCACATGGTTTATGAAGTCGTCGACAACGCGATCGATGAAGCGCTCGCAGGCCACGCCGATATCGTGACCGTGACGCTCAATCCCGATGGGTCGGTCACCGTTACCGACAACGGCCGCGGCATCCCGACGGACATTCATACCGGCGAAGGCGTGTCGGCAGCCGAGGTCATCATGACCCAGCTGCACGCCGGCGGTAAGTTCGACCAGAACTCCTACAAGGTTTCCGGTGGTCTGCACGGCGTTGGTGTTTCTGTCGTCAACGCGCTCTCCGTCTGGCTGAGGCTGAAGATCCGCCGTCAAGGCAAGATTCATGAAATGAGTTTCACGCACGGCGTAGCCGATGCGCCGTTGAAGGTGATTGGCGACGCTGGTGATGAAACCGGCACCGAAGTCAGCTTCATGCCGAGCACTGAAACCTTCACGATGACCGAATTCGACTACGCCACGTTGGAGCATCGTCTTCGCGAGCTCGCCTTCCTGAATTCGGGCGTTCGCATCCTTCTGAGCGACAAGCGTCATTCGGACATCAAGCAGGAAGAGATGCTCTACGACGGCGGCCTGGAGGCCTTTGTTTCCTATCTCGACCGCGCCAAGAAGCCGCTTGTCGACAAGCCGGTGGCAATCCGTGGCGAGAAGGATGGGATTACGGTCGAAGTCGCAATGTGGTGGAACGACAGCTACCACGAGAACGTCCTGTGCTTCACCAATAACATTCCGCAGCGCGATGGCGGCACGCACATGGCCGGCTTCCGCGCCGCGTTGACCCGCCAGATCACCTCCTACGCCGATACGTCGGGCATCACGAAGAAGGAAAAGGTGACGCTGACCGGTGACGATTGCCGCGAAGGCCTGACCGCCGTTCTTTCCGTCAAGGTGCCGGATCCGAAGTTTTCGTCGCAGACCAAGGACAAGCTGGTTTCCTCGGAAGTTCGCCCCGTTGTCGAGAACCTCGTCAGCGAAGCGCTGAGCACGTGGCTGGAAGAGCATCCGACGGAAGCTAAGGTTCTGGTCGGCAAGGTGGTCGAAGCCGCCGCGGCGCGCGAAGCGGCCCGTAAGGCGCGTGAGTTGACGCGTCGTAAGGGCGCTCTCGACATTGCCTCTCTGCCCGGCAAGCTCGCCGATTGCTCGGAGCGCGATCCGGCCAAATCCGAAGTCTTTCTTGTCGAGGGCGATTCGGCGGGTGGATCGGCCAAGCAGGGGCGTTCGCGCGAGAACCAGGCGATCCTGCCGCTGCGTGGCAAGATCCTCAACGTCGAGCGTGCTCGCTTCGACAAGATGCTGTCCAGCCAGGAAATCGGTACACTGATTACCGCGCTCGGCACAGGCATCGGCAAGGACGAGTTCAATGCCGAAAAGCTGCGCTACCACAAGATCATCATCATGACGGACGCTGATGTCGACGGCGCCCACATTCGTACGCTGCTGTTGACCTTCTTCTTCCGCCAGATGCCGGAACTGATCGAGCGTGGCCATCTCTACATCGCCCAGCCGCCGCTTTATAAGGTCTCGCGCGGCAAATCGATCCAGTACGTGAAGAACGAGAAGGCCCTTGAGGACTACCTAGTCGGCCAGGGTCTCGAAGATGCTGCCTTAAAACTCGGCAGCGGCGAAGTGAGGACCGGCCAGGATCTTGGCGAGGTGATTAGCGATGCGTTGCGCCTCCGCGCGCTCCTTGACAATCTGCACTCGCGCTACAATCGCGCTGCCGTCGAACAGGCAGCAATTGCTGGTGCTCTCAATGCTGAAGCCGTTAGCGACCGCTCGAGAGCTGAACAGCTCGCCGGTGAAGTCGCCAGACGTCTTGACCTGATTGCCGAAGAGACAGAGCGCGGTTGGGAAGGGGGCCTCACGAGCGAAGGCGGCATCAAACTTGAGCGTATGGTGCGCGGCGTGAAGGAAGTTGTCGTTCTCGACATGGCGTTGATCGGCTCGCAGGACGCGCGGCTTCTCGATCAGCTGTCGGCTCGCTTGAAGGACATCTATCAGGCGCCTCCGTCACTCTCCCGACGCGACGGTGATGTCGAGATTTCCGGACCACGGGCACTGCTGGACGCGATTTTTGCGAGCGGCCGCAAGGGTCTGACGATGCAGCGTTACAAAGGCCTCGGTGAGATGAATGCCGAGCAGCTCTGGGAAACCACGCTCGATCCGAACGTTCGTTCGCTGCTGCAGGTGAAGGTTGCCGATGCAACGGACGCTGACGGCTTGTTCGCACGCCTGATGGGTGACGAAGTCGAACCTCGCAGGGAGTTCATCCAGGACAACGCGCTGAACGTTGCAAACCTCGATATCTAGCGAGCGGAGCTCGTTTCCGCCTAGAGGCCGCATAAAAAAGCCCCGCGCGTCGACGCGGGGCTTTTGCGTGAGAACTAGTTGGCGATAAACTTGCCGCGGAAGGCGACCTCTGAAAGAGGCTTGCGCTGGCTCGGAACTTCCCGCTCCTGGTTCCGCTCCGAAAGGACGCTCTTATCGGCAAGACGTCCCAACGCGACCCCCGCCTCCACCCGGTAACCCTCGGGAATAGCAAAAGTTTGCTGGATCTCTTCGTGCTTGATGCCGCCCATCCCGTGAGCGTAGAAACCCGAAAGCCGGGCCTGAAGCGCGAGATAACCCCAAGCAGTGCCAGCGTCGAACGAGTGTGTGTAGCTTTTCTTGCCTTCGGAGAAGTCGCCGCTGAAGCCTCTTGAGACGACGTAGATCAGCGCCGAGGCGTTCTTTGCCCACTCTTGATTTGACTCGACGAGGAGACCAACGAACTTGTCCCAGTCCTCAGAACCTTTGAGCGCATAGATGAAGCGCCACGGCTGCTGGTTCGCGGACGACGGTGCCCAATGCGCGGCGTCCAGTATCGTCAGGAGCTCCGATTCATCGATCACTTCGCCGGTGAAAGCACGCGGTGACCAGCGCTCGAGAAACAAGGGGTCGATCGAATATTGGGATTCACGGCTATTGCTCTTTGTCATGGCTCTTCCAAGTGCTGTTCAGGCATTCCAGGTGATGTGGAGTTCTTCGCGGAAAGCAAATCGCTTCAGGTGGTCGGCAACGACATTCTCGTATCGCTCTATCTGGGCCGGGTCAGCGGCCGACAATCTCATATAAAGCGCCGCGTGATCGGCTGAAAACGTGACTTCGGCGGTATCACTGAAGGGTACACGCCCGTTTTTCGCCGTGAATTCCACGGTAAACTTGTGGCTCCAGTGTTTGCAGAGCTGTTGGAGATACTTGCTGGCGTGTTCGGTGGCGACAGTCGAGGTCGAAACAGGCATATCAAGCTCCTTCCTGCCTTCCTTAGGCCCCATCCGATGCGTTTGGCAAGCAACTCCGCCATCTCCGGTGGTGCACAGTCTGTTTCAACAATAGTGGCCTCCCACGCGCGTAAAGGCGCGCTAAGTTCCCCCAAAATCAGCGTCAGAGGAAAAACGCCTTGCTCGTAAACGGAAAATGGACGGAAGATTGGCAGCCGGTTCAGGCGAAGGACGAGAGGGGCGGCTTTGTCCGTCAGATCTCCAGCTTCCGCAATTGGGTCACCCCGGACGGCGCCGTGGGCCCTTCGGGAGAGGGCGGCTTCAAGGCCGAGGCAGGACGTTATCATCTTTACGTGGCCTATATCTGCCCTTGGGCATCGCGGACGCTGATCAGTCGAAAGCTGAAAGGGCTGGAATCGGCCATCTCGGTTTCAGTCGTCGAGCCGGTATTGACGAAGCAGGGCTGGCGGTTCGGCGACTATCCGGGCGCCACGCAGGATCACATTCACGGCGCAACGTATATGCACGAGATCTATACGAGTGCGGCACGCGACTTTACCGGCCGCGCAACCGTGCCCGTGCT
This sequence comes from Rhizobium sp. RHZ02, assembly GCF_014851575.1. Lineage (NCBI taxonomy): Bacteria > Pseudomonadati > Pseudomonadota > Alphaproteobacteria > Hyphomicrobiales > Rhizobiaceae > Rhizobium > Rhizobium sp. RHZ02. The sequence continues at coordinate 48,474 of NZ_JACUZX010000002.1, read as the reverse complement.
TTGGGATAAGCAGTTGCAGACGATCGTCAACAACGAGTCGGCTGATATCCTGCGGATGATGAACGAAGGTTTCGGCGATCTTGCTCGCAATCCGATCGACCTTTATCCGGCAGCGCGTCGCACCGAGATCGACGCCTTCAACGAACGGATCTATCCGAGCCTCAACAATGGCGTCTACCGCGCGGGCTTTGCCACAACGCAGCTTGCCTACGAGGAAGCGTTTGCCGGTGTATTCAAGTGCCTCGACTGGGTGGAAACAGAGCTTGGCGATCGGCCCTTCCTGTTTGCAGACCATCCGACTGAAAGTGACGTTCGTCTTTTTGTCACGCTCGTGCGCTTCGATATCGCTTATCACGGCCTGTTCAAATGCAATTTGCGCCGTCTCTCGGATTACAAGAATCTTCGCCGCTTCTGCCGGCGAATGCTCGATTGGCCCGGTGTCGTCGAGACCGTCAACTTCGACCATATAAAGCGCGGCTACTACTCGATCGAAAGCCTCAACCCCACAAGCATCGTGCCTGCGGGTCCCGATCTAGGCGAAATTTTCTGAAGCAGCGTACCGCTTCGGCAAAAAGCCATAATGACACCGGTGAATATCTCGTTCATAGGTGATCAAAACGTGGATGCTGCTTAGGAGGAAATATTATGAAGCTCATGCGTGTTGGAGAGGTTGGTCGCGAGAAACCGGCCATGCTCGATTCCGATGGCAAGATTCGCGATCTGTCAGCGCACGTCTCGGACATCGGCGGCGAAGCGATTTCGCCCGAGGGCCTGTCGAAACTCAAGGCTCTTGACCCGAAGAGCCTGCCGGAACTCGCCTCGGGTCGCATTGGCGCCTGCGTTGCCGGCACCGGAAAGTTCATCTGCATCGGCCTCAATTTCTCTGATCACGCTGCTGAAACCGGCGCGACTGTTCCGCCGGAGCCCGTGATCTTCATGAAGGCAACATCGGCCATCGTCGGGCCGAACGACAATGTCCTGATCCCGCGTGGCTCCGAAAAGACCGATTGGGAAGTCGAACTCGGCGTCGTCATCGGCAAGACGGCAAAGTACGTCAGCGAAGCCGAAGCGCTTGATTATGTTGCCGGCTACTGTGTTTCCCACGACGTTTCGGAGCGCGCCTTCCAGACGGAACGTGCAGGCCAGTGGACCAAGGGAAAGTCCTGCGACACATTCGGTCCGATCGGACCCTGGCTCGTCACCAAGGACGAGATTGCCGACCCGCAAAATCTTGGCATGTGGCTGAAGGTCAACGGCGAAACCATGCAGAACGGCTCGTCGAAAACGATGGTCTATGGTGTCGCTCATGTGGTGTCTTACCTCAGCCAGTTCATGTCGCTGCATCCGGGCGACGTGATCTCGACCGGCACGCCTCCGGGCGTCGGCATGGGCATGAAGCCGCCGCGCTTCCTCAAGGCTGGCGACGTCGTGGAGCTCGGCATTGAAGGCTTGGGTACGCAGAAGCAGACCTTCCTGGCTGATCGATAAGGTCCGTTCTGCGATCATTAAGCATTCGAGCGCACCATCATGCCGGGGGTAAATTCCCCGGCATTTCTTTTTGCGGTGCGGATGGCAATGTTGCTGCGCAACAAAAACCTGTTAATCTGCGTTGAGGTGCCAGCACGTCGTTGGAAAGAATCCGATGCCTTTCAATCGGCGTCGTCTTCCAGGTTAGAGAAAGGTGGCGCATCTCATGTTTTATCAGCTTTATGAATTGAACCATGCCGCATTGGCGCCTTATCGGGCTTTCGCCGATATCATGCGCATGGTCTATGCCAATCCCCTCAATCCGATTTCGCAGACGCCCTGGGGGCGTACGATGGCGGCTAGTCTCGAGATGTTCGAGCGGACGACCCGACGCTACGGCAAACCGGCCGTCGGTCTGCATGACACTGTTGTCGAGGAAGGAAAGGTGGCCGTACGGGAAGAGATCGTCTGGTCGCATCCCTTCTGCAATCTGCTCCATTTCGCGCGCAATGTTCCAAGCAGCCATGCGCCAGACCCGCGCATTCTCATCGTCGCGCCGATGTCGGGCCACTACGCGACACTGCTGCGCGGCACGGTCGAAGCGTTGCTGCCAAGCGCCGACGTTTACATTACCGACTGGATCGATGCGCGCATGGTGCCGATGACGGAAGGCACCTTCGATTTTGACGACTACATCGACTACGTCATCGAGATGCTTCGCTTCCTGGGCCCGGATACGCATGTGATTGCCGTCTGTCAGCCTTCCGTGCCGGTTTTGGCTGCCGTCGCCCTCATGGAAGCGGAGAACGATCCGTTTTCGCCCTCATCGATGACCCTGATGGGCGGACCGATCGACACGCGCATCAACCCGACAGCCGTCAACCAGCTCGCCAAGGAACGCTCGCTGGAATGGTTCGCGGATAATGTGATCATGAATGTGCCCTGGCCGCAGCCGGGCTTCATGCGTCCGGTCTATCCCGGCTTCCTGCAGTTGTCCGGCTTCATGTCGATGAACCTCGATCGGCACGTGATCGCTCACAAGGAGTTCTTCATGCATCTGGTGAAGAACGATGGCGAGCCGGCCGAAAAGCACCGCGACTTTTATGACGAGTACCTCGCGGTCATGGACTTGACGGCGGAGTTCTACCTTCAGACGGTCGAACAGGTCTTCATCAAGCACGCGCTGCCGAAGGGCGAGCTGCTCCACCGTGGTAAGCTTGTCGATCCCGCCGCCATCCGCAACGTGGCACTTCTCACCGTCGAGGGGGAAAACGACGACATCTCCGGCGTCGGCCAGACAAAGGCTGCGCAGACCATTTGCGTCAACATCCCCGACAACATGCGCATGCACTACCTGCAGCCCGACGTCGGCCACTATGGCGTCTTCAACGGCTCACGCTTCCGCCGGGAGATTGCGCCGCGGATCATCAGCTTCGTGAAGGAACATGCCCGTTCCGGAAAGCCCGTGGTGAAGCGGGTGATCAAGGGCGGAAAATCCGCCTGATTTAGTATATTCTGAATTAGCGATTGTATTTCAAGGCGTTGTCCGATTTGGGCGGGCGCTGCCTTGAAGCGGGCCAGGCGTGTAACCACATCGATTCCAGCGTTCGGTATCTCGCCGGACGCGGAAAATGCGAGGACACCGCACGATGAACCAGTCAGCATTGCTTCGCCCGGATTGGACTCCGGCTACCATTGCCCTGATGATCCTCGGCTTCGTGGTTTTCTGGCCTCTGGGTCTCGCCATGCTCGCCTACATCATCTTTGGGGAGCGTTTGCGCGGTTTCAAGCGCGACGCCAACAGCGCCGCCGATGGATTCTTCGCCGGCTGCCGACGTTCACATGGCCGCTATCGCCCTCATTTCTCGACGGGCAATGTTGCCTTCGATGATTGGCGCAAGGCCGAGCTCGACCGGCTGGAAGAAGAGCGTCGCAAGCTTGATGAAATGCGCGAGGATTTCGACTCCTACATGCGCGAACTACGCCGCGCCAAGGACCAGGAAGAGTTTGACCGCTTCATGCGCGACCGCAAGAACGGCAAGCGCGACGACAATGGTCCGGTAGCAGAATACCAGACTCCGTAATTCCCAGGACCGTTCAGCACCGAAACTTGAACCGGCATCATCGATGCCGGCTTTTCTTCGCCAAGAATTCCAGCGAATCATATAGAAAATGCCCATGTTCCCGCTCCTTGCAAAGCCACGCCGCAGCGTTCGAAAACCGGCTCCGCCGGAAACGCGAACGCTTGACGTCGCCGGACGCCTGATGCCGCTGACGATCAAGCAGCACGAGCGGGCAACCCGCATTACCTTGCGGATCGAGCCTGGTGGTCGGGGCCTGAAGATGACGATCCCGAGCGGATTGGCACAGCGCGAGGTAAACGCCTTCCTCGACCGCCATCAGGGCTGGCTCTTGACCAAGCTTGCCAAATTCACGCCCGACAGTGGTCTTCGTGATGGCGGCACCATTCTCTTTCGGGGCGTATCCCATCGCGTTCACCACACCGGCAGCCTGCGCGGCCTGACAGAAGCCGTCGTCGTTGATGGCAAACCCGTGCTCAAGGTCAGCGGCATGCCCGAGCATCTCGGACGCCGGATTGCCACGTTCCTGAAGAAGGAAGCGCGAGCCGATCTCGAGAGGTTGGCAACGTTCCATGCCCGCTCGATCAATGCGCCGATCAGGTCGATCGCCATGAAGGACACCCGCAGTCGGTGGGGTTCCTGCTCCTCGGAGGGAAACCTGAGCTTTTCGTGGCGCATCGTCATGGCGCCGCCGTCAGTGGTCGACTACCTTGCGGCCCATGAAGTCGCTCATCTCAAGGAAATGAACCACGGGCCACGCTTCTGGGCGCTCTGCAAGAAGCTGTGCCCCCACATGGAAGAGGCGAAGCTCTGGTTGAAGCGGCACGGCAGTCAACTGCATGCCATCGATTTCGACTGAGCGACGCCTCGCAAAAATCAGCTTTTGTCGTGATTTGGCTCGACTCCAAGTGCTTTTCGTGTCACTTCGCTGCCATGAAACCGGATATCAAAATCTGCGGACTGAAGACGCCTGAGGCGATCGATCGCGCCCTCGCGCGCGGTGCAACACATATCGGCTTCATCTTCTTCGAAAAGAGTCCCCGCTACATCGAGCCTGATATCGCCGGCAAGCTAGCGGAGCCGGCCCGCGGCAAGGCCAAGATCGTTGCGGTCGTGGTCAATCCGAGCAACGACGATCTTGATGAAATCGTGGCGCTGCTTCGGCCCGATATCCTGCAGCTACATGGCGACGAGAGCCCGGAGCGCGTTTTGACGATAAAGGCGGTCTACGGTCTGCCGGTCATGAAGGCCTTTTCGGTGCGTACCGCTGATGATTTGAAGCGGGTGGAGGCCTATGTCGGCATTGCCGATCGCTTCCTCTTCGACGCAAAGCCGCCAAAAGGGTCGGATTTGCCGGGTGGCAACGGGGTGTCCTTCGATTGGAGCCTGCTTACCTGGCTTGACGGCAGCGTGGATTACATGCTTTCCGGTGGCCTGAACAAGGGCAATATTGCCGAGGCGCTCGGCATCACCAAGGCGCCGGGGATCGACGTATCTTCGGGGGTCGAAAGCGCGCCCGGCGTCAAGAACGTCGCAATGATCGATGAGTTTTTCGATGCGGTCCAAACGGCTTGTCAGCCCGAAACGACCTCAGGGAGTTGAGAGTGAACCAGACGCCAAAACCGAATTCCTTCCGTTCCGGCCCTGATGAAGACGGCCGTTTCGGCATCTACGGCGGCCGTTTCGTCGCCGAAACGCTGATGCCTTTGATCCTCGACCTGCAGGACGAGTGGAACAAGGCAAAGGACGATCCGGAATTTCAGGCGGAGCTGAAGCAGCTTGGCACCCACTATATCGGTCGCCCAAGCCCGCTCTATTTCGCCGAGCGTCTGACGGCGGAACTCGGTGGCGCGAAGATCTATTTCAAGCGCGAAGAGCTGAACCACACTGGCTCGCACAAGATCAACAACTGCATCGGCCAGATCCTGCTCGCCAAGCGCATGGGCAAGACCCGTATCATCGCGGAAACTGGTGCCGGCCAGCATGGCGTTGCCTCGGCAACGGTTGCCGCCCGCTTCGGTCTCCCCTGTGTCGTTTACATGGGCGCAACCGACGTCGAGCGTCAGGCCCCGAACGTGTTTCGCATGAAGCTGCTTGGTGCCGAGGTAAAGCCGGTGACCGCCGGTCACGGCACGCTCAAGGACGCCATGAACGAGGCATTGCGCGACTGGGTCACGAACGTCGACGACACCTATTACCTGATCGGCACGGCCGCCGGTCCGCATCCCTATCCGGAAATGGTTCGCGACTTCCAGGCCGTCATTGGCACCGAGGCCCGTGAGCAGATTTTGGAAGCCGAAGGTCGGCTGCCGGATCTCGTCATCGCAGCCGTCGGCGGCGGTTCGAACGCGATCGGCATCTTCCATCCGTTCCTTGATGACGAGAGCGTCAAGATGGTTGGCGTCGAAGCCGGCGGCAAGGGCCTCAATGGTGACGAGCACTGCGCCTCGATCACGGCGGGTTCGCCCGGCGTTCTCCACGGCAACCGGACCTACCTTCTGCAGGATGGCGACGGCCAGATCAAGGAAGGCCATTCGATTTCCGCTGGTCTTGACTATCCCGGCATCGGCCCCGAGCATTCCTACCTGAACGACATCGGTCGCGTCGAATATGTGCCGATCATGGACCATGAGGCGCTCGAAGCCTTTCAGACGCTGACCCGCCTCGAAGGCATCATTCCGGCGCTGGAGCCGTCGCACGCGCTGGCCGAAGTCATCAAGCGCGCGCCGAAGATGGGCAAGGACGAGATCATTCTGATGAATCTCTCCGGCCGCGGCGACAAGGACATCTTCACTGTCGGCAAGATTCTGGGAATGGGTGAGTAAGCATGACCGCACGTATGGACAAACGCTTCGCCGATCTTAAGGCGGAAGGCCGGCCGGCACTCGTCACCTATTTCATGGGAGGCGACCCCGACTACGAAACCTCGCTCGGCATCATGAAGGCTCTGCCGGAAGCGGGTTCCGATGTTATTGAACTCGGCATGCCGTTCTCCGATCCGATGGCCGATGGTCCGGCGATCCAGATGGCTGGCCAGCGCGCTCTGAAGGGCGGCCAGACGCTGAAGAAGACGCTGCAGCTTGCCAGCGATTTCCGCAAGACGGACGATGCGACGCCGATCGTAATGATGGGCTATTACAACCCGATCTATGTCTACGGCGTGGAGAAGTTCCTCGACGACGCGCTGGCAGCCGGCATCGATGGCCTCATCGTCGTCGACCTTCCACCCGAGATGGATGACGAACTCTGCATCCCTGCGATCAAGAAGGGGATCAACTTCATTCGCCTGGCGACGCCGACGACCGACGAAAAGCGCCTGCCGACCGTTCTTCGGAACACGTCCGGCTTCGTCTATTATGTTTCGATGACTGGTATCACTGGCTCTGCTCTGCCGGATCCGTCTCTGGTCTCGGGCGCCGTCAAGCGCATCAAGCAGCACACCAACCTGCCTGTTTGCGTCGGCTTCGGCGTCAAGACCGCCGACCATGCAAAGGTCATTGGCAGCTCGGCCGATGGCGTGGTTGTCGGCACAGCAATTGTCAATCAGGTGGCAACGAGCCTCACCAAGGATGGGAAGGCGACAGCCGATACCGTCCAGGCCGTCGCCACCCTCGTTCGTGGACTGTCAACGGGTACACGTTCGGCGCGCCTTGTTGCTGCCGAATAATTTCCCCACATTGGCAAGAGTCAATCAGGAGTTTTCGACTTGAACTGGATCACCAACTACGTCCGCCCCCGCATCAATTCCATGCTGGGCCGCCGCGAAGTGCCGGAGAACCTCTGGATCAAGTGCCCGGAAACGGGTGAGATGGTCTTCCATAAGGATCTGGAAGACAACAAGTGGGTCATTCCGGCCTCCGGTTATCACATGAAGATGCCGGCAAAGGCTCGCCTTGCCGACCTTTTCGACGATGGCGTCTATGAGGCTCTGCCGCAGCCAAAGGTCGCCCAGGATCCGCTGAAATTTCGTGATTCCAAGAAATACACGGACCGTCTGAAGGACAGCCGCATCAAGACCGAGCAGGAAGACACCATTCTCGCTGGCGTCGGCAAGATGCGCGGCCTGAAGATCGTCGCGGTCGTTCATGAGTTCAACTTCATGGGCGGTTCGCTCGGCATTGCCGCGGGCGAGGCGATCGTCAAGGCGTTCGAACGCGCCATTGCGGAGAAGTGCCCGCTGGTCATGTTCCCGGCATCTGGTGGTGCCCGCATGCAGGAAGGTATCCTGTCGCTGATGCAGCTGCCACGGACGACCGTGGCGGTAGACATGCTGAAGGAAGCAGGACTGCCTTACATCGTCGTGCTGACCAATCCGACCACTGGCGGTGTTACCGCGTCCTACGCGATGCTCGGTGACCTGCATCTGGCCGAACCCGGGGCTGAAATCTGCTTCGCCGGGAAGCGCGTTATCGAGCAGACGATCCGCGAGAAGCTTCCGGAAGGCTTCCAGACCTCCGAGTATCTGCTGGAACACGGCATGGTGGACATGGTGGTCAAGCGCCACGATATTCCGGATACGCTCGCGCGCGTCTTGAAGATCCTGACGAAGAAGCCGGTTGCGAACCTATCCAAGGAAAACAGCGGGACGCTTGCTATCGCTGCAAGCGCCTGACAGAACCCATCACAGGCGGGGTGAGCGATGATACCCAGGGGCCAAGCCGTAGTGAGTGAAGCAGCACAGGAAATCGACAAGCTCTTGGGCCTGCATCCCAAGGGCTTCGATCTATCACTGGATCGCATTACCCGACTGCTTTCCGTCCTCGGGGATCCGCAGAAGAAATTGCCGCCTGTCATTCATGTGGCGGGCACGAACGGCAAGGGGTCCGTGACGGCGTTTTGCCGGGCTTTGCTGGAAGCCGGTGGCTACAGCGCGCATGTCCATACCTCTCCGCATCTCGTCAACTGGCACGAACGCTATCGGATCGGCGCCAAGGGCGGTCGCGGGCAATTGGTGGACGATGCGGTCTTCGCCGAGGCGGTGCGGCGCGTGGCGGCCGCCAATGACGGGCAGAAGATCACCGTTTTCGAGATCCTCACCGCAGTCACTTTCATTCTGTTCTCAGAGCATCGGGCCGATGCCGCGATCATCGAGGTTGGTCTCGGCGGTCGTTTCGACGCGACGAACGTCATCTCCGACCCGGCCGTTTCGGTCATCATGCCGATTTCCTTGGATCATCAGCCTTACCTCGGCGATCGCGTCGAACTGATCGCGGCAGAAAAAGCCGGTATCATGAAGCGCGGGCACCCTGTTGTGATCGGCAAGCAGGAATATGATGCCGCGCTCGACGTGCTGATGTCTACCGCCGAACGGCTGAACTGCCCGACCGCAGTCTTCGGCCAGGACTACATGGCGCATGAGGAATATGGGCGTCTCGTCTATCAGGACGAGTTCGGTCTCGCCGACCTGCCATTGCCCCGCCTTCCCGGCCGCCACCAATATGCCAATGCCGCCGCTGCGATCCGCGCCGTCAAGGCCGCCGGCTTTGCGGTCACCGAAACGATGATGGAAAAGGCGCTGCTGTCGGTCGAGTGGCCGGGCCGTCTCCAGCGTCTGAACGACGGCAATCTGATGGCCAGTGCTCCGGCTAAAGCGGAGATCTGGGTCGATGGCGGCCACAACCCCGGCGCCGGTGAAGTTATCGCCGAGGCCATGGCGAATTTCGAGGAAAAGCAGCCGCGCCCGCTCTTCCTGATCATCGGCATGATCAACACCAAGGATCCGGTTGGCTACTTCAAGGCTTTCAAGGGATTGGCCGAGAAGGTCTATTGCGTGCCGATCCGCGGCAGCGACGCGATGATCGATCCGGTGATCCTTGCAAACGCCGCCTATGATGCCGGCCTCGTCGCGGAACCGATGTCGACGGTCAGCGATGCGTTGGAGGCGATCAAGGAGGGCGCCTTTGAACAGGACCACCCACCGCGCATCCTGATCGGCGGCTCTCTCTATCTCGTCGGCGATGTGCTTGCCGACAACGGGACGCCCCCGAAATGAAAAAAGCCCGGTCGAATGCCGGGCTTTTTCCTATCTGCTTATGGATAAATTAAGCGGCGCTCGAGATCCAGCTCGAAAGAGCGGTCTTCGGGGCAGCGCCAACTTTGATGTCAGCAACTTCGCCGGCCTTGAACATGGCGAGCGTCGGAATGGAACGGACGCCAAACTGGGCGGCGAGTTCCGGGTTTTCATCGATATTGAGCTTGGCGACCTTCACCTTGCCCTGAAACTCGACAGCGAGTTCTTCGAGGCTGGGGGCGATCATCTTGCACGGGCCGCACCATTCAGCCCAGAAATCGACGACGACGGGTTCTGCGGATTCCAGAACTTCCGACTGGAAGTTGTTGATATCGACTTTTACGGTAGCCATAGGCTGCTCCTTTACGGATTCCTGTTGAAATACATGTGAGCGTGCGGTGCGGGAATTTCAATGCCCGTATTTCACTTTGTCTCGAGTTGCGCAAGCGCCGACGCCAATGCATCCGGCGTCAGAATGTGAACCGAAGCATTTTCAGTGTAGACAAGGACGCAATCGACGCGCTTGCCGGGATAGAGCGGCGCCAGGATCTCGCGATAAATCGTAAGCTGCGCCTTGTGTGCAAATGGGATGGCCTCTGCCGTCTGCGGCGGGACGCGATTGGTCTTGTAGTCCAGCACGACGACGCGATCGTCGAAGACCGCCATTCTGTCCACACGGCCGGAAACGGCATAGTCCTGGCCGGCGATCGTCAGCGTCCCCATGACGGAGACCTCAGCCTGTGCATGAGTCGAGAAGACGGCTTCGAGGTCGGCTGCGCCCAATAGCTTCAGGACCGAGTCGACCAATTGCCGCCGCTCTGCTTCGGGCCAGAATGGCGCCGCACGCTTGGCGTATCGTGATGCTGCATCTGGCTGATCGCCGCGCGGCACATCCGGCAGCACCTGCAACATGCGGTGGAGGAGCCGCCCTTTTTGCAGCGAGCGATCCGGCTTTCCCGTTTCCGTGAAAAGCGGGGAGGCGACGAGGAGGTCATCGGCGCCATCGTCGATGATCGTTCCGACGCCGGATGGGCTGAGCGGGCGCGGCAATTGCCTGCGCGGTGGCAGTGGCCTGTCGAGGCCAGGCGGGACCGTCTGTTGTCTGGCGGTCTCCGCGCTGCGTTCAAGGCGCTCGAACCTTCTCTCTATCCGTGGTACGCGCCATTCGATGCCAGCCCATGTCCCGTCAGGCCCAGAAAATGTCGCAGCAGATACATGCGGATGGCTGTCGGTCATCGCAGCGGAAATCATGGCATGCCAGGTATCGGTGTTGGGACGAATGCCCCTGTAGCCGCAAACGGTAAGGCGATCGGCGGCCCGGGTCATCGCAACATAGAGCAGCCGGCGATATTCCTGTTCCGCCAGCGATTGGATGCGCGTCGCGTCGGCCTGGGTCAGCGAGTTGCTGAGATCGCCGATCGGAACCCATGCCGGCATGGGCGGCTCGCCGCTCCCCTGTTCAAGCAGCCGCAGCTTCGGCATGTGCGAATGGGTGAAGGCCTTCGAGCCGCCGTCGACGAGGAACACGATCGGTGCCTCTAAGCCCTTTGAGGCGTGGACTGTCATGATCCGGACTTCATTCCGGCCTTTGTCCTGCTCACGCTTCACCTCCGGTGCTTCGATTTCAAGCGTCGAAATGAAGGATTGCATGCCGGGCAGGCCCGAGCTTTCGTGATCAAGCGCGAATGTCAGGAATTCATCGAGAATATCGCTGACCTCGGTTCCGAGCCGGGCAAGGAATTGTCGTCGGCCGCCGTGGCATCCGAGAACACGAGCATAGAAATCGTGAACCGACAGCGTCTCGGATTCGTCCAGGAAGAGCCTGAGGCGAGAGACGGCTGTTTCAAAGCGCGCATTTCCATCAGCGGCGAACTTCTGCACGTGAGCCCAGGCACTCTCGCCCTCCGTACGCAGGGCGGCAATTGCGAAGACGTCGTCTTCGCTCAGATCGAGAAGCGGGCTCTTCATCAGCGCTGCCAAGGAGAGGTCGTCCTCGGGCAACAGTAGAAAGCGGCCGAGCGCCACGAGGTCCTGCACGGCAATGTGGCTCGTCAGGCGCAGGCGGTCGGCGCCTGCAACCGGTATGTCGCCGCGTCGCTTCAAGGCGCGTGTCAGCGCGTTGACGAAGGCGTCGCGCTTGCGCACGAGGACGAGGATATCGCCGGCCTCGATCAGTCGCTCCTTGCCCTTCTCGACGATCGTTTCCTTGCCCACCAGATTGCCGATCGCATGAGCAATGCGACGGGCGAGAACGGATGCTGGGGCGCTCTCCGGCGTGGCGTCAAAGGGTGCGGTCCAATCTTCTTCCTTGATCGTCGCTTCAGGCGCGACCATCTCCCAGAGATCGACTGCGCCCGGGTGGCCTATGCGGTTAGAACGGTGCACCACCGGCTCGCCTGCCGCACTTAACCCGCGGGCATTTTCAGCCGGTGTGAAGATGTGGTCCACTGCGGCAAGGACATCCGAGGTCGATCGGAATGAGAGCGGCAGCCGCACCGTTGAGAAGGCGTGCCCGCTCTGCGAGACGCGCCGACGCGTCCGCTGGCTTTCTTCTGAAAAGCGTTCGGGCCGAGCGCCCTGGAAAGAATAGATCGATTGCTTTTCGTCGCCGACGGCAAAAAGGGTACGCACCACATTGCGGGCGCTCTCGCCGGAAAAGAAATCCTCGGCCAGCGACTGGATCACGCTCCACTGGATTGGACTTGTATCCTGTGCCTCGTCGACAAGGATATGGTCGATCCCTTGGTCGAGCTTGTAGTGGATCCAGGGGCCAACGTCGCTTTTGTGCAAGAGTTCGGAAGTCCGCGTTATCAGATCCTCGAAATCGAGTTGGCTGCGCTGCTTCTTGAGGTCGTCGTAGTCTTTGTTGAGGCGGTCGGCGAGGATCAGCGCTGCGCGTGTTGCCTCGTACATGCGGGCCGTTTTCAACCGATCCCGACACAATACCACGTGCGCTCGGGCCGTTGCCACGGCATCGATGAGCTCCGGTGCTTCAGTCAGCATGGCCTTCACGAAAAACTGCGAATCCGCCTTTGGTTCAGCCTTTACGGTAAGAAAGATTTTCTCCAGCACCGACGCCCGGCGCGCGGGGTCTCGTTCGCGCGCTGCCGACCGCAAGCCGGCTGCGATATCGTGCGCCTTTGCCCCGCCTTTCTGATCCGCAAGGTCTAGGTACCGGTCGAGCACCCCGCCGCGCAGACCAGGAAGCGGCCAATACGACTCGGCGATCCCGGTCGCAGTATCGTCTTCAGAGAGGTGAAGCTTCGTGCGCAGTACCGCATCGAGGCCACCCTTCCGCTCCGCATCCTGCGTGAAAGTGCGGATCGCAGTGCGGTTCGCGATGATTTCTTCAAGAAGGTTTTCGAGGCCTGGCTCATCGCCGAGATTGAGCACGTAAGCAAAGGCGTCCGCGAGCGCCGGATCGTCCTCCGGTGTAGTGGCCGTAAGCAGCGATCGCCGTGCATCCGAAAGAAGCGTCGCGGCAGCCCGATCGTCGAGCACGGAAAAGTGGCCGGCGACGTTAGCTTCTAACGGAAACTGGTGCAGCAAAGCTTCGCAAAACGCGTGAATGGTCTGGATCTTCAGCCCGCCCGGCGTTTCCAGTGCTTTTGCAAAGAGGCGCCTCGCCTCCGCAAGCTTCACCCTATCCGGCGCCTTGCCTTCGATCCGCGTGATGCGTTCTTCAAGTTCCGTGTCCGGCAGAACCGCCCACTCGGCAAGCCGCTCGAAAACGCGGTTCGACATTTCGGAGGCTGCCGCCTTCGTATAGGTCAGGCAGAGGATTGCTGACGGACGTGCTCCGGCCAGCAGGAGCCGGATAACACGCTGCGTCAGGACGTGCGTTTTTCCGGAGCCGGCATTGGCGGAAACCCAGGCTGAGCGTTGCGGATCGGATGCGATCGATTGCTGGATGGTCGTCCAACTCGTCCAGGCAACGGGATCATCGCCCTCAGGCAGCGTTGCGTCGTCATTCATCGCCGGTTTCCTCGTCGCTCTCTGCGGCAGACCATTCGGAAACGCGCGCCAGATGATCGTAATCACCACCGAAATCGAACTGCTGTGCCGGCACAAGCCGCGAGGTGAAGCCCTTTTCGCCTGACTGCAGGAGCGAGACGAACTTTATGAGTTGGTCGATCGAGTCGGTGGCCAGGTCCATGGCCGACTTTGCCTTGTCGGTTCTGGTCGAAGTCTCGTTGTTGACGGTGTCGACCTTAAAGCGATTGCCCGGCCGCAGGCGCACGTAGAGTAGATCTTGTGGAACAAGACTGCCAGCATCTCGGAAGGCGCCGGCGTGAAGCGCGGCGGCCTCCAGTGCCAGCTGGGGATCAAGAAGCGCGCGTGCCTGAGGGGCGGAGGGATTGTATCCGGTCTTGTAGTCGATGATGTCGGCGGTACCGCTGCCGGTGATGTCGATCCGGTCGGCGACGCCGCTCAGGCGGACATTGATCGCCTCCAACTCCACCCCGCCACGCACCTCGGTCAATGTTCTTCGAATGCCTGGCTGTCGCTGCGCCTCCCACTCGAGAAACGCGCGGGCAACTTCACGGAAACGCGGGCGCCAGACTGCATCGATATGTGCAGGAAGTTGCTCCGTATCGAAGAGTTCGTTCAGAATGTTCTCCATCGCCGTTTCAGCTGCCGGCGTTCCGGCAACGTGACCTTCACGGACGAAGCGGTCGATGATCTTGTGATAGAGCGTTCCTCGCTCCGCGGCGCCAGGGTCTCGATTGAACGGTGCTACCGGGTCAAGGCGCAGAACGCGGCGTGCATAGATTGCATAGGGGTCGCGACGAAGGCGCCCGACCTCGCTGAAAGAGTAGGACTTAGGCTGAATCTCCAGCGGCGGTATTGGACTTGGACGTTGCGCGGGCGCTTGGCTGTCGCCTTGGTCGATGAGGTTCGCCCAATGCACAAAATTGTCTCCGCGGGCCTTGAGCTGTGCCTCGAACTCGTGCCCGCCGAATGCGAGCAGCCGCTGCAACCAGCGCGACGCGACGGTTGGCGTCGAACCTTGTCGAAGGGCTCGCGAATAGATGAGATGGCGCGTGCCATTGGCCATTTCGAAATCGTGCGACAGCTGGCCGATGCGCCGTTCTGGAGGTTCCAGCCCGATCTCGGTCTTCATTGTCCGAGAAACGAAGGGGTTATTGGATGTTTGACCCGGCCATGAGCCTTCGTTCAGGCCGCCCAGGATCAATGTGTCTACGTTCTGCAGGCGCGCTTCTAGCGTGCCGAAGATGAAAATTCTCGGATGGCTTAGCGCCCGTGGCTTTACAGCCTGGCCAGCCAATAGCGCAGTGACGATGTCGATCCACTGCGGGCCATCCGCGTCGATCTGCCCTTCGGTCTCGATCACTTCGCCGAGCATCGACGCCAGGGTGTCGCCCGCTTCGCCGGACCAGAGACCAGCAAGATCGCCGCGCGCGTCGCGGGTTACCGCCTCCAATACGCGCCCGGTTCGCTCCCCCCAATCGGCGAGCCCAAAGCTGGCCGTTAGCCCCGGCTCTTCGGGAAGGCGCCGAACAAGCGCCGACGCTAGCGGTTCGGTCGCTTCGGCAACCCGTCGGGCAAGAGCACGCGCGTGGTCAATCGCATCGGCGGGAAGGGATTTTCGCCACTGCGGCGCGTGACGATCCAACGCCTGCTCAGACAGCTGCTGCTCAAGAAGCGGTTCCAACGCTGAGATGTCGACGTCGGCCACACCACCACGCAGTGCCAGCAGCTCCAGAGCTGCTACCGCTGCCACGTGCACGCCACGCTCCAGCCCAAAATGCGCCAGGGGATGCTTCAGCAATCCGACGATAGCGACGGGATCGCCAGGGCGAAGGGTTGCTTCCAGCAGCAGTTGCAACAGCGTTCCCTGTGGGGTGGCGGAAAGCGGCGTGCCTGCGGAATCGTCCGCAACGATGCCGAAACGCGATAGTTCCGTCGTCACGCGGCGGGCTAGGTTTCGATCCGGTGTGATCAATGCCGCCCGGCTCTCGCCGTCATTGCCGGGCGCGCGCTCGAGCGCCAAGCGGAGGGCGATTGCAATTGCAGTGGCTTCCTCGCGCTCATTGCCCGCCTCGATCAGCGAGACATCTGCAAATGCCGCTGAGATCGTAGCGTCGGATAGTTTCGCCTTCCATGTGCCCCAGTCGCTGGTTGCTTCGGCAGGGGAGAGCGCATGTGAGAGGATTTCGCTACGCTGTCGCAATTCCTCGGGCGGCGCGGCAAGCTGCACCACATCCTGCCGCGTCAATTTCAGTCGCTTTAGCAACTGCGCGAGGCCGTATTGCGAGTGGCTGCGGCTCGCCGGGTCGGCGGGCTGATCTATCCGAATGTCGGGCGCCACCATTCGCCAATGCTCATCCGGCATGCCGAGGTCGAGCCCCGGCAGAACGATGACGCCTTCCGGAAGGTTGGCGACCGCTGCGATAAGGTCGGCCGTCGCCGGCACAGAGCCTGTCGATCCTGCAATGATGATGGGTCCCATCGGCCGGGCTGTCGCCAGGCGATTTGCTTCGGCACGAAGAATTGCGTTGCGGTGTTTTGCGGGCGATGATTTGCCGAGCTCATTCAGCCGCTCCGGCCAGAAGGCGCTGGCAATCTGCAGGAACTCGGCCGTCAGTTGCCACCAAAGCGCATAGTCTTTCGCATTCAGGCGAGACAGTTCGTTCCAATCCCGATCCTCGGTCTCGATGGCGTCGATCAATTCCGCAAGATTGCGCGCAAGCCAAATGGCGTCGGCGGGGCTTGCGGGCGCGACGAGCGGCGAATCGGAATGGATGCTGCGCACAATCTCCGGCAGCTTGTTTCGCCAGGCGAGGATAAGGCGCGCGAGTTCCAGCAGGCGGGCGGTGTTGGATAACGGCTGAGCAAGATCCAGGGTCGCGGGCAGGGCTTCGTCGAAATAGCCGCTATCGTCGTCGGTCTCGCCGAGCGGTCGGATAACCGGGAGGATTGCGGATCGTCCGCCGAGGAGATCGACGAACTCCGAGCGGAGCACGCGTGCTGCGCGCCTCGTTGGCAGATAGATCGTGGTTTTCGAAAGCGATAGGGGATCGCCGGGATCATACCGGAAATGCGGTGTCAGTCGGCCGTCACAAAGGCTTTCGGCAAGGCTCTTCAGGAAGGGAAGCCCTGCGGGGATGCTCAAGACCCTCGGCCGGTGATGCTCGGCCATCCGTCATGCAAACGTCCGGTATCGCCGGATCGTTTCCTCCGCTTCACCAATCGCTTCCGGCGTGCCGACAGTAAGCCAGTGTCCTTCGAGTACGGTACCGTAGAGCCGGCCGCGAGCTATCGCCTTGTCAAAATAGAGATTGAGGTTGAATGGATCGGCTGGCGCGTCATCGAGAAACGACGTGTCCATTGCAATGGCGCCGGCATAGACAATTGGGCAGGGACCCGAGTCGAAGAAACGCGTCAACCGGCCATCCCGCGCCATGTTGAAGTCGTTCTTTCCGTTGTGCCCGGTCGTGTCTTCCAGTTTCACGCAAAGCATAGCCATGTCCATCTCTTCCGGTCGGAAGAATCCGGCTAAGCGTGTCAGGTTGCTGGGAACGCCGCGGCGTTCTCCGATCCAGAAGAGGTCGGCATTCGTGACAAAAACCTTGCCGGGATTAAGCAGCTTCAAGCCCTTCGCAAGGCCGCCGCCGTTGTTCAACAGCTTCTCGCGTTCGTCGGAGATGATGATCTCGAGGTCTTTGTATGAAGCCAGGTGCGCCAGCATCTGATCGGCGTGGTGATGAATATTGACCACGACCCTTTCGACACCGGCTTCCGCAAGCGAATCGAGCGCGTAATCGATCATCGCCTTGCCGTCGATCTTCACGAGCGGCTTCGGGATGGTGTCGGTGATCGGCCGCATGCGGGTTCCAAGACCTGCAGCGAGAACCATGGCTTGCTTGATGCTCATCTGATCCGAGAAATTATGATTCGCTTGGTACTATTCCAGCCCTTACGCACCAGTCGCGCAAGGGGGCAAGCGTTTCATGTTCCAGCGCAACGGAAAGATAGGACAGGGTGCGCGGCATATGCCTCATATAGCCAGGTTTTCCGTCTCGTTGCATCAAGCGAACCCAGAGGCCGGCAAGCTTGCAATTGCGTTGTGCAGACATGATTGCCCAACTCTTCAGGAAACGAGCCTCATCGAAGCCACCCTCTGTTCTGCGCAGAGATAGATAGTCGTCCATCAATTGCCGGAACAGATCGGGCGGGACCGTGACGCGCGCATCCTGCACGATTGAAGCGAGATCGTAGGCTGTGGGGCCGATCATCGCGTCCTGGAAATCAATCAGTCCGACGCGCGCTATCCCACGCTCGTTGTCGCGCCAGATAATGTTCGGCGAGTGGAAATCGCGGAGGAGAAGGCTTTTTTCGGAGGCTTCAAGTTCGTCGATCAGCCTGTCCCAGATCGCGAGGTATTCATCGCGCTCGGCGCCACTGGCGGCGGTACGGCCACGCTTCCAGGGCAAATGCCAATCGAGAACGAGACGTACCTCCATCTTCATCGCCGTCCGATCGAAGTCGGGGATGTGGTGGACGTGGCTGTCGGTGACGCGAATGTCCTGCGGGATCGTCAGCGAGTGCAGATGCGCCAGGCAGGCAACGCTCGCCCGGTAGCGGTCGGCGATGGGCTGACCTTGCAAATCCAGGACGCCGTCGGTGCCAAGGTCCTCCAGAAGCAGGATGCCTTGGTCGTAGTCGACCTGGTAGATCTCCGGTGCAGCAAAACCCTCCTGTCGGAGCACATTGGCAACGGCAACGAAAGGATAGGCATTCTCGGCGATATGCGCGACCTTCGGATATGGCTTGCCATCCAGGACCGGCGGCCCTTCCGGCAACGGTGGCCAATCCATCAGCACGCGTCGATTCCCATCACCGGCATAGACTGCCTCGTAGGCTCGAAGCGAGGCATCGCCTGTCAGAAAACGACGCTTCGCATTGGTGTATCCCGCTGTATCGATGAAATCACGTATGGCCAGGACGCGTCGGATCCGGGCAGCCTGTTTTTCCGGGGCCGCAATGGTCACCCTTCGACCCAGGCCCTCGTGCTCCAGCTTGAGCGCAATGCGGTCTGCCGGCAGCTCGTCGCTTGCCATCTCAGGCCACTCGACGAGGCAGATGCCGTCCTGGAGTGCTTCGTCGAAGCCGAGTTCGGTGAGTTCGGCCGGATCGCCGAGACGGTACAGGTCGAAATGCGCGACCGGTATGCGCAGGTCGTAGGCTTGCACCAGGGTGAAGGTGGGGCTTGGCACGTCGAGTTCGTCATCATCCGCCATCGCACGCAGGAATGCGCGCGCGAGCGACGATTTCCCGGCCCCGAGGTCGCCCGAAAGGGCAAGGCAGTCGCCGCGTTTCAGCGCCAACGCCAGGTCCTCTCCAAAGCGGATTGTTTCCGCCTCATCCTTCAGGAAGAGAGAAATGACAGGAGTGCCCGACATCATTCGGCTGCGACGGACGTCGGAAGATCGACCGAAGGAATCCGGCAGGTCACGATCGTGCCCTTGCCCGGCTGGCTGTCAATGGTGACCGTCCCATGGTGAAGGCTGACAAAGCTGTCGACGATCGACAGCCCAAGTCCCGCGCCGCCCCTCTTGCCGCTCTTAGCGCCGGTCGCGAATCGATCAAACACATTGGCGATCATATCCTGCGAAATACCAGGACCGCGATCGCTGACGGAGAAGACGAAATCCATCCCTTCACGCCGGCATTCGAGCGAGATTGACGAACCCTCCGGAGAGAAATTGGCTGCGTTGGAGAGCAGCTTGACGAGGATCTGCTTCAGTCTTTGCGGGTCAGCGACGATCGAGCCCAGATGCGCCGGAGCGGTAATCTCCAGCGTCACGCCGCTTTCCTGCAGCCTGTCGGCAATCTGCATCGATACGTCGTCGAGCAGGTCGCCAAGATCAATCGACGAGTAGCTCAGCCGCATGATTCCGGCGTCGACCGTGGCAAGATCGAGGATGTCGTTGACCAGCGTCAGCAGCACCGAAGAAGAGGTCGAGATGTGATCGATATATTCAGCCTGCCGGTCGTTCAGCGGTCCGAGTCCCGGCGTGCGCAGCAGGTCGGTAAAACCAATAATGTTGGTCAGCGGCGAGCGCAGCTCATACGAGACATGCTGGACGAAGTCGTTCTTAAGCTCGTCTGCCTTGCGCAGTGCTTCGTTCTTTTCCGTCAGGGCGCGCTCAGCACGGACGCTGTCGGTCATGTTGACGAAGGTCAGCATCGTCTGCGCATTCGGCAGCGGGATGACAGCATAGTCGAGCACGAGACCCGAGAACAGCTCGAGCGTTCCCTGGCTGGAGCGGCGCTCGTCGTCGAAGCTGGTGATCAGCTCAGCGAAGGTCCTCCATCCGTCCGGACGGTCATATGATTGAGAGCACGCCTCGCCAAGGGCGCGGATATGCGTGCCGGGCTTGGCCTCCGCTTCCGTGATTCCCCAGAGCGCACGGAAGGCGGGATTGGAAAGGCGCATGCGCCCATCAGGTCCAAAGACGGCAACGCCTTCCGAAAGGTGGTCAATCGTCTCGCCCTGCACCTTGAGAAGCGTGTTGTAGCGCGTCTCGAGGTCGACCTGCTCGGTGAGGTTTTCGAATACCCAGGTGGCACCGCCTTGCGGATGCGCTGTCGCGAATACGCGGAGCGTCTGGCCGTTCGGCAGGTGCCACAAATCCGATTGGGTATCAATCGCTCGATAGACAGAGAGCGCGGTTTCCTTCCAGGATTTCCAGTTCAGTTGGTCCGGCAGCTTCTTCGCGGCGCGCAGGCGCTCCAGCAATTCCGCATTGTCGGGCCGGCTCTCGAGGAAAGCGATATCAAGCTCCCAGAGCGAGACGAAGGCCTGATTGTAAAACTGCAGCCGTCGGTCGCCGTCGAAAATTGCAACGGGCGTTGCGAGATGGTCGAGTGTTTCGGCGTGGCTTTTCAGGGTCCGCTCAAGCTCGGCGCGAACAGTCTCGATGCCGGAAACGTCGACGGCAATGCCGGCGGAGCCGCTTGGGACCTTCACATCGACAACGTCGAAGAAGGTGCGGTTGCCGCGCACCACGGTCGAGATCTTGTCGTGGAATGGTGACTCGGCCGTCGCCGTGGCACGGATGCGCTCGCGGGCAACGGTGGTCAGGAACTCGCGGCCCTCGTTGACCGCCTGATCTGGCGTGGGCGCCTCGACCGCGTCGCCGTAAGCGTGATTGACCCAGGTCAGCCGACCTTCGGTGTCACGCTGCCATGCCGGAAGATCGATTGCGTCGAGCATGCTTTGAAACGCCGAGATCGAGGACAACAGTCTGTCCCGCTCGATCTTAAGCTCAGCAAGCTCGGCGCGAAGATTGTTCAGCGCTACAAAACGGACGAATGCGCGGCCTCCGGAAACCCGGCCTTGCGCTTCCAGGATCTCCTCCCGGTGAGTTTCAACGACCATGTCGAAGCTATGGGCTGCCCCGCGCAGACGGTCGATCGCGCGCTCGAGCTCAGATGCGGAGCGCGACTTCAGCCACAGGCCGAAGGCGAGGAATTCGTTGTCCTGCGGCGCGCCGGTTTCGGGAGGCAGCTGACCGATAAGCTCAGGGCGCTCGTTGCCATCCCAGATCACGATCCGGCGATTCTTGTCTGCAATCAGTGCCTGATATTGCGAGATGCGCTGCTGCGCATCGGAGAGTGCCGAGCGGATCTCCCGGCTTTCGCTTTCCATATTCCCACGCTGCCGCACGACCCAAAGGGTGGAAAGCAGCGCGGCGGAGATCACGCCGATGACGACGGAAAGGCCGACAACCTGCGACGAGGTGAAAAGATGCGCGGATGTGACAGCCTCGGCTTCGACCTGCGCTAGAACCGGCTGCGCAATCGATGTCATTGCAGTGCCGGCCGCAAAAATCCGCGCCACATGAGCCAATAGTCCCGGCTTCTCGGCGACGGCCCTTGAAGTGCCGGCAGGTTTCCGTTCGCCCGAACGGAGCGGGCAGGGGTCAGCGTGAACGCCATCCTCTGCCTGTTCGACCAGGCTGTGCATCATTTCCGACATGCGCGGTATGTCTCCGTCCCTTAATGTGCCGCCATCACGACAAGACATCCCATTTTCGAAGCAAACGGACACGTCCGTGGCCACGAATCGAGTGTTAAAACAATACTTCGGAAGGGAATCTGCGGGAAGATGTGTGCCAAAAAATAAGGGCGACGCATTTGTCAATGCGACGCCCTCTAGATGTTGTGGATATTGATCTCGTGATTAATATCGGTAGTGGTCGGCCTTGAATGGGCCCTGTGGCTTCACGCCGATGTAGGAGGCCTGTTCTTCCGAAAGCTGCGTCAGCTTCACGCCAAGCTTGTCGAGATGAAGGCGTGCAACCTTCTCATCGAGATGCTTCGGCAGGATGTAGACCCGGTTCTGGTACTGGCCGGGCTTGGTGAAAAGCTCGATCTGGGCCAGCGTCTGGTTGGTGAAGGACGCGGACATGACGAAGGACGGATGGCCGGTGGCGTTGCCGAGGTTGAGCAGGCGACCTTCAGACAGAAGGATGATGCGGTTGCCCTTCGGGAACTCGATGAGGTCGACCTGCGGCTTGATGTTGGTCCACTTGAGGTTACGCAGTGCCGCAACTTCGATTTCGTTGTCGAAGTGGCCGATATTGCCGACGATTGCCATGTCCTTCATCTGACGCATGTGGTCGATGCGGATGACGTCCTTGTTGCCGGTCGTGGTGATGAAGATGTCTGCCGAAGACACCACGTCTTCGAGAGTGACGACTTCGAAACCGTCCATGGCAGCCTGCAGCGCGCAGATCGGATCCACTTCCGTGACCTTGACGCGGGCGCCAGCGCCTTGGAGCGAAGCAGCCGAGCCCTTGCCGACGTCGCCGTAGCCGCAGACGACGGCGACCTTGCCTGCCATCATCACGTCGGTGCCGCGGCGGATGCCATCGACTAGCGATTCCTTGCAGCCGTACTTGTTGTCGAACTTCGACTTGGTGACCGAGTCGTTGACGTTGATCGCCGGGAAGGGCAGGAGGCCCTTCTGGCTCAACTGATACAGACGGTTCACGCCGGTCGTGGTTTCTTCGGTTACGCCCTTGATCGCATCGCGCTGCTTGGTGAACCAGCCCGGCGAAGCGGCAAGACGCTTCTTGATCTGTGCGAAAAGGATTTCTTCTTCTTCGGAATGCGGCTTGGAGAGCACGTCCTCGCCGGCTTCGGCGCGGGCGCCGAGAAGGATGTACATGGTGGCGTCGCCGCCGTCATCGAGGATCATGTTGGAGAGGCCGCCATCGGCCCACTGGAAGATCTTGTCAGTGTAGACCCAGTAGTCTTCCAGCGACTCGCCCTTGATGGCGAAAACCGGAACGCCGGCAGCAGCGATTGCGGCTGCGGCATGATCCTGCGTCGAGAAGATGTTGCACGAAGCCCAGCGAACTTCGGCGCCGAGCGCGACCAACGTCTCGATGAGAACGGCCGTCTGGATCGTCATGTGCAGCGAGCCGGTGATGCGCGCGCCCTTCAGCGGCTTTGCTTCGCCGAATTCGGCGCGGCAGGCCATCAGGCCCGGCATCTCGGTTTCTGCGATCGTGATTTCCTTGCGGCCGAAGTCCGCGAGGCCGATGTCGGCGACGACATAATCTTTTTCAGTGCTCATTGGGTTCTCCAGGCTGAAAAGCGGCTCAAAATTCGAAGGCGCAAGCGTATGTGCGCCAGAAAGCATCCACGCGGCATGCGCGGCTAGGATGGCCGTTTAGCAGGCTTCCATGACGAAGGCAATAATGATATAAAGAAGTCTTTATATGTTTATATGAGCTGCAAGCGGCTCAAATTTCCTCGCCGAACCGGTTCTGGATCAGTTCGTCGAGAGCATCAAGCGCCTGTGCGGCCTGATTGCCGCTGGCGGAGACTAGGACGCTGGAACCGGGGCTCGCGGCCAGCATCATCAATCCCATGATCGATGTCCCGCCGACCGTCATTCCGTCTTTCGATACGGTGATCGCGGCATCGAAATTCTCGACCAGCTGTACGAACTTTGCCGAAGCGCGTGCGTGCAGTCCGCGCTTGTTGATGATCAGAATTTCTCGGGAGAGTGCCGTCATGGGCGCAATGTGCTCACTATTTGCCGCTGAGGACGCGGCTGGCGACGTTGATGTATTTCCGTCCGGCTTCGGACGCTTCGACAAGTGCCTTTTCCATATTGTTCTCGCCGCGTACCCCGGCAAGCTTGATCAGCATCGGCAGATTCATGCCAGCGATGACTTCGGTGTGGCCACTGCTCATGACGGATATTGCCAGGTTGGAGGGGGTGCCCCCGAACATGTCGGTGAGGATGACGACTCCGTGGCCGTCGTCGGCGCGTGACACTGCTTCCAGGATGTCTTGTCGCCTTTGATCCATGTCGTCTTCGGGACCGATACAGACCGTTTCGATGAATTTCTGAGGACCGACGACATGTTCGACCGCATGACGAAACTCTTCAGCCAGCTTGCCATGAGTGACAAGCACAAGTCCGATCATGATATTACTGCTCCTAGTGGCGTATGCAAACGGTGGCCCCAATATCGCAATGCAGCAATCGCGTCCACCGTGGGGGCACATCTTGGCGATGAAAAGCCGAAGTGCAAGACAAAAATACGACTTTTAGGGCAGGATTTGCCAATTTCGCGGGCATTACTGGCCAATATCGGGCGCTTTTGCCATCAGTATCGCCAGCGGCAACGGAGTATTAGCCAGCAACCGAATGACCGGCAGATTTATGCTGCCAGCAATAGTTGTCTGCTCTCCTTCCGGCGGCAACCGTTTCTCTCCCGACGCGCTTGCCGGAAGCACAGCGTAATGCATCACGGCGCTTGCAATATGAGGTACTCGGACGATGCCGGTGCCGCGGAGTTCGATCAAACCGCAGATCGACGCGGGGCAGGTCGCAATCACGGTTTCGTCTCCTTTGGAGATGAGCACCTGATCGTCGGCGACGAGCACGGAATAGATGCCCATGCGCTGTGCTTCATTGATGCAGGCGAAGGCCAGCATCGACTTTCCCCAGCCGGAGGGACCCATGAAGAGAAGGCCGGTCGTGCCGACGACGATGGCCGTTGCGTGGATGTTTGAAGGCGCGCCCGTCATACGGTGGTATCGGCGGGAAGAGCGAGAATGAAGCGTGCTCCAAGCAGCTTCTCGCTCTCGGGATCGATAATGTTCTCCGCGCGCAGCGAACCACCATGCGCTTCGGCAATCTGGCGACTGATCGATAGGCCGAGGCCCGAATTCTGCCCGAAGCCTTCCGACTCCGGTCGGTCGGTATAGAAGCGCTCGAAGATGCGATCGATATTCTCTGCCTGGATGCCAGGGCCGTTGTCTTCGATATAGACAATGCAGCGCGAGCGGGTTCTGACCAGCCGCACGGTGATCTTGCCATCGTGTTCAGGAACGAAGGAGCGGGCGTTCTCGATGAGGTTGGTGACGACCTGCCCGATGCGCAAGTCGTGGCCGTTTACCACGAAGCGCGTCTTGACGCCCGGTTTGCGCTCGATCGCGAATTCGATCTGCACTTCCTTTTTGCGATTGCGGATTTGCCGCGACACGTCGATGAGGTCGCGAAGCAAAATCTCCAGATCGACCGAACCTGCATCGACCCGCGCCAATTCCGCATCGAGGCGGGAGGCGTCGGAAATGTCGCTGATCAGGCGGTCGAGGCGGCGAACATCGTGCTGGATAACATCGAGAAGCCGCTTTTTGGACTCGTCCGTTTTGGCGAGCGGTAGCGTCTCGACGGCGCTGCGAAGCGACGTCAGCGGGTTCTTCAGTTCGTGGCTGACGTCGGCCGCGAAGCTTTCGATCGCGTCGATGCGATCGTAGAGAGCCGTCGTCATCTCGCGCAGAGCAATGGATAGGTTACCGATCTCGTCCTGACGTGCCGAAAAGTCCGGGATTTCCTCGCGCTCCCTCGCGCCGCGGCG
This sequence comes from Rhizobium sp. RHZ02, assembly GCF_014851575.1. Taxonomy (NCBI): domain Bacteria; kingdom Pseudomonadati; phylum Pseudomonadota; class Alphaproteobacteria; order Hyphomicrobiales; family Rhizobiaceae; genus Rhizobium; species Rhizobium sp. RHZ02. The sequence continues at coordinate 22,999 of NZ_JACUZX010000002.1, read as the reverse complement.
GACACGAATTGCGGCCGCCGACAGACGCCGCAAGGGATTGGCGATCGTCGACGAGAGGACGAGAGACAAGAGAACGTTGACGAGGGTCGCGACCCCGAACACGCGCATGATGCCCAGGCGCTCGGCGTGGACGATGTTGTCGATATCTCCGGCCTGCGTCGACAATAGCAGCACGCCAAGGACGGCGCGGAAGCGCTGGATCGGAACGGCGACCGACACGATCAGCTCGCCCTTCTCGGTGGTGCGAACCACAGCGCCGCGCACGCCGGTCAGCGCGTTCATCACTTCCGGATAAATAGAGCCGTCGCCGCCCGGGGCTTCCTTGTAGAGAGGCAGATTTCCAGGCTGCAGGACCTTGTTGAAGATGGTCGTGAACCACTGGCCCCAGGTCTGTTCTTCGTCATCGACCGGCGGCAGATCAAAGCGCAGGACCTGACCGCGTGAATAGAGGTGGCGCGAATCGAGCAGCAGGTTGGCGTCAGCGTCGAAAATCCGCGCCCGGGTTCTGGTCGGCGAAATCAGACGGCGCAGGACCGGCGCGACCTTCTCCGGATCGATCGGGAACTCGAGGTCCTCGTCGTTCGGAACTGGCGTAATGCTCTGCCCGGCCTGCAGTTCGAGCAGCTTTTCCGGGTCGATGGTGATCGAGTTGGTGTCGACTGAGGCCGAGGCCGAGACGGCACCGGCGATGATTTCGCCCTGCGTCAGAAGGCTTTCGACGCGGGCATCGATCAGCCCTTCGCGAAACTGATTGAGATAGAGAATGCCACCGACGAGAACGACAAGCGCCGCGAGATTGAAGAACAGGATGCGACGCGTGAGGCTCGAAAAGACGGCGTTGCCGAAGATGCGGCGGATGATCGTGAAGGGATGCGACCAACGGCGTCCCCTGACGCGGCGGCTGCTTACGCCTTCCGCCTCATCCAGATCCCTTTCCTGCACCAACTGCGCCAACGATAGGCCCTTTCGGAGAGCGGGTCGCTTTCGCGATCACCACTCTCGACAATTCTCAGATGCCGCGCCGCTTGGGCGTCAGGCTGCTTCGCGGAAGCGGTATCCCACTCCGTAAAGCGTTTCAATCATATCAAAGTCGATATCGACCATCTTGAATTTCTTGCGAAGCCGCTTGATGTGGCTGTCGATGGTGCGATCGTCGACATAGACCTGCTCGTCATAAGCCGCGTCCATCAGCGCGTCACGGCTTTTGACGACCCCCGGACGCTGGGCCAACGAATGCAGGATGAGGAATTCGGTGACCGTTAGCGTCACCGGCTCGCCTTTCCAGGTGCAGGTGTGGCGTTCCTGGTCCATGACCAGCTGACCGCGCTCGAGTGAGCGAGCGAGCTGTTGTGCCGTGCCCGGCTTTGGAGCGGCACCGCCGGCTGCGGCGGCAGCCTCGCGGCTCGATGCACGGCGCAGAACAGCGCGCACCCGCTCGACCAGCAGGCGCTGTGAGAATGGCTTGGTAATAAAGTCATCCGCGCCCATCTTCAGGCCGAACAGCTCATCGATCTCCTCATCCTTAGAAGTGAGGAAGATGACCGGCATGTCGGATTTCTGTCGCAGGCGGCGCAGGAGTTCCATGCCGTCCATGCGCGGCATCTTGATGTCGAAGATGGCAAGCTGCGGCGGGCGGGCGAGAAGACCATCGAGGGCGGAAGCGCCGTCCGTATAAGTCTCGACCTTATATCCTTCAGCCTCAAGTGCGATCGACACCGAGGTGAGGATGTTGCGGTCGTCATCAACGAGCGCGATTGTCGGCATGGTATTCGTCTCCGTCATCTATGCGCGTCTCCAGGAATTTTGAAGGTCCCCCAGGCGGCCTTTCTGAACCGGATGCGCTTATGGGGATAAAGGTGGAACAAATTGTGGCAAAGATAAAGGGTGGGATTGTCGCAAAGTTTTGAAGACAACCAAAAGCTGTGTTGTCAATTTGACGAGCGACTTCTGATTCAAACGATTTAAAATAAGGCGGAAAAATTTAAATCGATTAATAGTTTGATATTACTACATTTTATAGATTTTCGGCTCTTGCGTTTTAAAAAACCAGCCCGTACGGTCAGCCTCAGTTCTTAACGGCACGAGCCTCAAGGGAAGGGAAAGACCATGGAGCTGTTCGGAGTCCACAACCCGGCGATAGAGCTGGCGACGATCGGTTTGGGGAGCGCAAACAGCGCTCGCTATAACTTTACCGCCGCCTCCCTCTATGAAGAATCGATTCGCCGGGGTGAGGCTGAGCTGACCGCCCATGGCGCCTTGCGGGCCCTGACGGGCCAGCACACCGGCCGTTCGCCGAGAGACAAGTTCGTCGTACGTGACGCCAAAACCGATGGCGAGATCTGGTGGGACAACAACAAGCCGATGTCGCCGGAGCACTTCGCGCTGTTGAAGCAGGACATGCTCGCGCATGCCGCCGGCAAGGATCTGTTCGTTCAGGACCTCATCGGAGGTGCTGACGAAAACAACGCGCTGCCGACCCGTGTCGTCACGGAGCTGGCCTGGCATTCGCTGTTCATTCGTAACCTGCTGATCCGCCCAGAGCGCCCGACGCTCGAATCCTTCGTCCCGAAGCTGACGATCATCAACCTGCCGACCTTCAAAGCCGATCCAGCGCGTTACGGCTGCCGCACAGAAACGGTCATCGCTTGCGACCTGACGAATGGCGAAGTGCTGATCGCCGGCACCTTCTATGCCGGCGAGATGAAGAAGTCGGTCTTTACCGTGCTGAATTACCTGCTCCCGGCAAAGGGCGTCATGCCAATGCACTGCTCGGCCAATGTCGGTCCGGCTGGGGATTCCGCTGTCTTCTTCGGCCTTTCGGGCACCGGCAAGACGACGCTTTCGGCGGATCCTGCCCGCACGCTGATCGGCGACGACGAGCACGGGTGGGGTGAGGATGGCATCTTCAACTTCGAAGGCGGCTGCTACGCCAAGACGATCCGTCTCTCGGCGGAAGCGGAACCGGAAATCTACGCAACGACGCAGCGCTTCGGCACGATTCTCGAAAACGTCGTTCTGAACGATGAACGCGAACCCGACTTCAACGACGGCTCGCTGACGGAGAACACACGCTGCGCCTACCCACTGGATTTCATTCCGAACGCCTCCAAGACCGGCCTCGCCGGTCACCCGAAGACAATCATCATGCTGACGGCCGATGCCTTCGGCGTCATGCCGCCGATCGCCAAGCTGACGCCGGATCAGGCCATGTACCACTTCCTTTCCGGGTACACCGCCAAGGTGGCCGGTACCGAACGGGGCGTGACCGAGCCGGAGGCGACGTTCTCGACTTGCTTCGGCGCGCCGTTCATGCCACGCCATCCGTCGGAATACGGCAATTTGCTGAAGGATCTGATCGGTCGCCACGGCGTTGAATGCTGGCTCGTCAACACGGGCTGGACCGGCGGGGCTTACGGCACCGGCAAGCGGATGCCGATCAAGGCGACCCGCACGCTGCTGGCCGCAGCACTCTCGGGTGAGCTCGGTAAGGCAGACAGCCGCGTCGACCCGAACTTCGGCTTTGCTGTTCCCGTTGTGGTGCCGGGCGTTGACACGGCCATCCTCGATCCACGTTCTACGTGGCAGGATCCGGTCGCCTATGATGCGCAGGCTAGCAAGCTCGTGACGATGTTCATCGAGAACTTCGCGAAGTTCGAAGGCCACGTGGATGGCGGGGTGCGCGATGCGGCTCCGGGGTTTCGCGCCGCCGCTGAATGATGCGCCAAAACATTGATGATTCACGTGAAACCCGGCGGTCTCCGCCGGGTTTCTTTGTCTGTTCCCAAGGGCCGGCCGATGTGAGATAGAAAATGTATGGCCAGCGAACCGCTTTACATCAACGATCGAATCATCATCGCCGGGTGGGAGTTGACCGAGCAGTTCGTTCTGGCGGGCGGCCCCGGCGGGCAGAACGTCAACAAGGTCTCGACAGCAGTCCAGCTCTTCTTCAACATCCCAAACTCACCGTCCTTGACGGAGCGGGTGAAAGCGAATGCCGTGAAACTGGCCGGGAAGCGCCTCTCGAAAGAGGGCGTGTTGATGATCGAGGCAAGCCGCTTTCGCAGCCAGGATCGCAACCGCGAAGACGCGCGCGAGCGGCTGAAGGAACTGATTCTCGAGGCGGCAAAACCGCCACCGCCACCGCGCAAGAAAACCAAGCCGACAAAGGGGTCGGTCGAGCGCCGGCTGAAGGAGAAATCGGGCCGTGCGGAGGTGAAGAAGATGCGCGGGCGACCGCTCGGAGATTGATATGCTGAAGCTTCCGAACGGCGTCAGTCATCGTCCTGTTTATCTGGACCGGCCGCGACAGCAGGCTTTGGTGGATATTGTCAGGTCGATCGTGGCGGGTGCGCCGCTCTTCGTGCCCGTCATGCCTGGCACCGGCAAGCCGATGTCAGTGCGCATGACGAATTGCGGACCGCTCGGCTGGGTAACCGACAAGGAGCGCGGCTATCGCTATCAGCCGACCCACCCCGTTACGGGCAAGCCCTGGCCGGACATGCCTGTGGAATTGATCGAGATCTGGAACGACGTCTCTGGCTATGACAAGCCGCCACAGGCCTGCCTCGTCAACTTCTACTCCGACGAGGCCCGCATGGGACTGCATCAGGACAAGGATGAACAGGACCTTGCAGCGCCTGTTGTGTCGATCTCGCTCGGCAATAGCTGCCTGTTTCGCGTCGGTGGCCTCGCGCGCGACGACCGCACGCTTTCCTTCAAGCTCTCAAGCGGCGATGTCGTGATCTTGGGTGCGGAAGGGCGCCTTTGCTTCCATGGCGTCGACAGGATCTATCCATCGACGTCGACCTTGCTGAAGAATGGCGGCCGGATCAATCTGACGCTTCGCCGGGTAACGGCCTAGAGCTTCCTCAATGCGACCTGTTCTATCAGGTGATTGTTGCCCTTGCGCAGGATAAGGTCGGCACGCGGGCGCGTCGGGAGGATGTTTTCCCGCAGGTTCTTCAGGTTGATGTTTTCCCAGAGGCCTTCGGCAATCGTCAGCGCTTCCTCCTCGCTGATCGAGGCATAGCGGTGGAAGAAGGAGTGGGGATCGCGAAACGCCGTTTCGCGCAGCCGCAGGAAACGCGTCACATACCAGTCGTGAATCCGGCTTTCATCCGCATCGATGTAGATCGAGAAGTCGAAGAAGTCGGAAACCATCGGAACGATCTTGCCGCCAGCCGGCAGGTCGCGCGACTGCAGCACGTTGATGCCCTCGAAGATCAGAATATCCGGCCGATCGACGATCTTGTACTCGTTCGGCAGCACGTCATAGACAAGATGCGAATAGGACGGTGCCTTGACGTTCGGCTGCCCAGCCTTGATCGCGGCCAGGAAACGCAGGATCGCGCCGGTGTCGTAGCTCTCGGGAAAACCCTTGCGCTGCATCAGGTTTTCACGCTGCAGCACGGCATTCGGGTGCAGGAAGCCGTCCGTGGTGACAAGATCCACCTTTGGACTGGACGGCCAGCGCGACAGCAGTTCCTTCAGGATACGGGCGGTCGTCGATTTGCCGACAGCCACGGAGCCGGCGATGCCGATCACGAAGGGAGTCTTCGCGACGTTGGAGAGGCTGAGGAAGCGATTGCGTTGCTCGAACAGCAGCTGCGAGGATTCCACATGCGCCGACAGAAGGCGCGACAGCGACAGATAGATGCGCCGCACTTCATCGAGGTCGATCGGGTCACCCATGGAGCGCAGCCGCTTGACCTCGTCCCCCTTCAGGGTGAGCGGCGTATCCGCCCGGAAGCGCGCCCATTCCTCGGAAGAAAAGAAGTGATAGGGCGAATAGGCATTCGCCTGAAAATGATCGAGCGTTTCGGGCGCTCCGATGAGCTGTCTTGCGATACTCATGAACTTTGCCGGCTCGCCTTTTCTTTCAGGCCGGATTGAGCGGTACGGCGCTCAAGCTCCGCCATGACACTTTGCAACGGAATGCCTGCGACCTTCAATACGACCAATAGGTGATAGAGCAGGTCGGCGGCTTCATAGGTAAGGTTTTCGCGGTCATCGGCGATCGCTGCCATCACGGTCTCGATCGCCTCTTCGCCGAGTTTCTTGGCCGCTTTTGGCTGACCGGCAGAAACGAGCTTTGCCGTCCAGGATTCTTCCGGAGAGGCCTTCGATCGCGCATCGACGATCTTTTCCAGGTCGGCGAGGGTAAATTCGCTCATGATTCCGCTTTCCACTCAGTCCAGACGCATGTCGATGCCGCACGACGACATATAGCGCTTCGCTTCCCCGACGGAATAGGTACCAAAGTGGAAGATCGAAGCAGCCAGAACGGCATTGGCATGTCCTTGCTTGACCCCGGCCACGAGATCATCGAGGTCGCCGACGCCGCCCGAAGCTATCACCGGCACCCGAACCGAATCCGCTATGGCACGCGTCAGTTCGAGATCGTAGCCGACCTTCGTCCCGTCCCGGTCCATTGAGGTAACAAGCAGCTCGCCGGCGCCACGCTCGACCATTTTCCGAGCGAAATCCACGGCATCGATGCCGGTCGCATTGCGGCCACCATGCGTATAGATCTCCCAGGCGCTGACATCGCCTTGGACAGGCACTGTCCGCCGCTTGGCGTCGATCGAGACGACGATGCACTGGTCGCCGAACTTGTCGGCGGCCTCCGCAACGAAATCCGGATTGTTGACGGCGGCCGAGTTGATAGAGATCTTGTCCGCGCCACAAAGCAGCAGCTTGCGAATGTCAGCGATGGTGCGAACGCCGCCGCCGACGGTGACAGGCATGAAGCATTGCTCGGCGGTGCGAGCGACGACATCGAAGATCGTCTCGCGATTGTCCGAGGAAGCGGTAATGTCGAGAAAGCAAAGTTCGTCGGCGCCGGCGGCATCGTAGGCCTTGGCGGCCTCGACCGGGTCTCCGGCATCTACCAGATTGACGAAGTTGACACCCTTGACGACGCGGCCGTCCTTGACGTCGAGGCAGGGAATGACGCGAGCCTTGAGGGTCATTGCGCAGTCTCCTTTGCGCGTGCGGCTGAAATCAGCGCCAGCGCTTCTTTCGGGTCGATGCGTCCATCATAGAGCGCGCGGCCGGAAATCGCACCCTCGAGCTTGCGTGCGTCAAGCTCGAGCATCCGCTTCACGTCCTCGATCGAAGCAAGGCCGCCGGACGCGATGACGGGGATCGATACGGCTTCGGCAAGCTCGAGCGTCGACGACCAGTTGATGCCGGCAAGGATGCCGTCGCGGTCGATGTCGGTGTAGATGATCGCGGCAACGCCGGCGCCCTCGAACTTCTTCGCGAGCTCGATGACGCCGAGCTCGGAGGCCTCGGCCCAACCTTCGACTGCGACTTTGCCGCCCTTGGCATCGATTCCGACAGCAACACGGCCGGGAAACTTCTTGCAGGCTTCAATCACGAGCGCAGGATCGCGCACGGCGATCGTTCCGAGAATGACGCGGGCAAGGCCGCGCGACAGCCAATTCTCGATATGGTCGAGTGTACGGATGCCGCCACCAAGCTGAACGGGGTTCTTCGTTGCCTTCAGGATCGCGTCGACAGCAGCGCCGTTGACGCTTTCGCCAGCAAAGGCGCCATTCAAGTCAACGACATGCAGCCATTCGAATCCCTGGTCTTCAAAGGCCTTCGCCTGGGCTCCGGGATCGGGATTGTAGACGGTTGCCTGGTCCATATCGCCAAGCTTGAGGCGAACGCACTGCCCATCCTTGAGGTCGATTGCGGGAAATAGGATCATTCTGTCAGTCCTTGCAATGCGCGAGCTCAAGGCTTCCAGCGCAGGAAATTGGCAATCAGGGCGAGGCCGAGATTCTGGCTCTTTTCGGGATGGAACTGGGCTCCGGCCATGTTGTCGCGACCGACGAAGGCGGTGATCGGGCCGCCGTAATCGGCCGTCGCGAGCACGTCGGCGGGGTTTTTCGCCGCCAGATGGTAGGAATGCACAAAATAGGCATGCAGCCCGTTCGGCCCCGTCGGAATGCCGTCGAACAACGGGTGGGGGGATTTCAGATCCAGCGTATTCCAGCCGATCTGTGGAATCTTCAGATTGGCATCACCTGGCGTCATTTCGACGACATCGCCGGGTATCCAGCCAAAGCCATCCGTGACGGTCTTCTCGAGACCGCGCGATGACATAAGCTGCATGCCGACGCAAATACCAAGGAAGGGCCGGGCCTTCTTCTCAACCACATCGATCAGAGCGTCCGACATGCCGGAAACGGCATCGAGGCCGCGTCGGCAGTCGGCATAGGCGCCAACACCCGGCAGCACCACGCGATCGGCGGCGGCTACAACCTCGGCCTTGTCGGTCAGATCGATCACGGCATCGATGCCGACTTCCCGTGCGGCCCGTTCGAAGGCCTTCGTCGCCGAACGCAGGTTGCCGGAACCGTAGTCTATAATTGCGACGCGCATTCAGCGTCCTCCATCAAAACCAAAGAGACCGAGCGAGGTGGCGTTGCCGTGTCGCGGGGCATGGGCTGCGGGATCCCATTGCGGCGACGGCGCCGGGCGGCTGTCGTCGGCGTCGGTCTGGACATTCAAAAAGTAGATTTCTTCTGCGGTCTGCAGCGAGTCGGCGGAAACGAGGTCGGCCTCAGCCCAGCCCTTCGCAACCAGATTGCGGATGCGAAGATTCTGGCCCTCGAGCGCCACCAGCAGACTGGTGCCGAAGGTGATCGCAACGCCGACGGGCCAGAGGTCTGCGCGGTCTGCCAGCGCACCGCCAAGGCTTTGCAGGAGAAATGCCGCGATGGCGTAGAGCCACAGCTGGTGGAAGGCCAGCCATATCCAGGGGAAGAGAAACCCGAGCACGGTAAAACCGTCGCGAATGAAGCGCGTCTTCTCGTGGTTGGAGTCTGTTCCGCTAGGCGCAGTCAGAACCAGATAGCTGGAAGTCATGTCGTCAAGCTCCCTCAGGGGGCTCAGACGAGCGTGCCCTTCGTCGAGGGAACACGGCCCGCCTGTCTCGGATCGATCTCTGTCGCCGTACGCAGCGCGCGGGCAACGGCCTTGAAGCACGTCTCTGCAATATGGTGGTTGTTGGCACCATAATGGTTGAGAATATGCAAGGTGATGCCGGCGTTCTGGGCAAGCGCCTGGAAGAATTCGCGAACGAGTTCGGTGTCGAACGTGCCGATCTTCGGCGCACTGAAGGTGACGTTCCAGACAAGGAAGGGGCGACCGGAGAGGTCGACGGCTGCCTTCGTCATCGTCTCGTCCATGGCGAGGTCGATCGATGCATAGCGCGTGATGCCGCGGCGGTCGCCGAGTGCCTTGGCAATCGCCTGGCCGATCGCGATACCGGTGTCTTCCACTGTATGGTGGTCGTCGATATGGAGATCGCCCTTGGTCTCGATTTCCATGTTGATCAGCGAATGTCGTGACAGCTGGTCGAGCATATGGTCGAAGAAGCCGACGCCAGTCGAAATTTTCGACTTTCCGGTGCCGTCGAGATTGACGGAAACGGAAACCGAAGTCTCGTTCGTCTTGCGGGACACGGTACCCGTGCGGCTTGCTGCGGTCTCGGCCATAAGGCTGCTCCATCGGGAAATACGGGCGTTCCTTATCAGGCGTGCCGCGAAATATCCAGAACCGCGGCAGCAGAAAAAGACGCCATTTGCAATCGGCATTCACGCACTTACATAGGGCTCGACAGGGCCGGCGTTCGGCCCGACACAACAAGCCCGGCAGACGGGCAAAGGTGAATAGATGACAACGATTATTACAGTTCGAAAGGGCGGTAAGGTCATCATGGCCGGCGATGGTCAGGTAAGCCTCGGCCAGACCGTGATGAAGGGCAACGCCCGCAAGGTGCGGCGCATCGGCAAGGGCGAGGTTATTGCCGGTTTCGCAGGCGCCACTGCGGATGCGTTCACGCTCCTCGAACGCCTCGAAAAGAAGCTCGAGCAATATCCGGGGCAGCTGATGCGCGCCGCCGTCGAGCTTGCCAAGGATTGGCGCACGGACAAGTATCTCCGCAACCTCGAAGCCATGATGCTCGTCGCTGACAAGCAGGTGACGCTGGCGATAACAGGCAACGGCGATGTTCTCGAGCCGGAGCACGGGGCCATGGCGATCGGTTCGGGTGGCAATTATGCGCTCGCTGCGGCCCGCGCCCTGATGGACACAGACAAATCCGCCGAAGAGGTCGCGCGTCGCGCCCTCGATATTGCCGCCGATATTTGCGTCTACACGAACCATAATGTGGTGGTGGAAACGCTCGACGCCGAAGCTTGACCCGGTTTCAAAGATTCACGCCCCGATGGGATATTCGATATGACCACATTTTCCCCCCGCGAGATCGTTTCCGAACTTGACCGCTACATCATCGGCCAGCATGAGGCCAAGCGCGCGGTGGCAATCGCGCTGCGCAACCGTTGGCGTCGCCACCAGCTCGATCCGGATCTACGCGACGAAGTGATGCCAAAGAACATCCTGATGATCGGCCCGACCGGTGTCGGCAAGACGGAAATCTCTCGCCGTCTCGCCAAGCTGGCGGGCGCGCCCTTCATCAAGGTTGAAGCGACCAAGTTCACCGAAGTCGGTTACGTCGGACGCGACGTGGAGCAGATCATCCGCGATCTCGTCGAGGTTGGCATCGGGCTCGCACGCGAGAAGAAGCGGAGCGAAGTGCAGGCAAAGGCGCATATGAGCGCCGAGGAACGCGTTCTCGATGCGCTCGTCGGCGCCACGGCCTCGCCGGCGACCCGTGACAGCTTCCGCAAGAAGCTGCGCAACGGTGAGCTTGATGACAAGGAGATCGATATCGAGATCGCCGACACCGGTACCGGCATGGGTGGCTTCGACATTCCCGGCATGCCGGGCGCAAATATCGGCGTGCTCAACCTCTCCGAAATGTTCGGGAAGGCGATGGGTGGCCGCACCAAGAAGGTCCGCACGACGGTCAAGGCATCCTACACGGATCTGATCCGCGACGAGTCCGACAAGCTGATCGACAACGAAGTTATCCAGCGCGAGGCGGTTCGTGCGGTCGAGAATGACGGCATCGTCTTCCTCGACGAGATCGACAAGATCGCCGCTCGCGACGGCGGCATGGGTGCCGGCGTTTCGCGCGAAGGCGTGCAGCGCGACCTGCTTCCCCTGGTCGAAGGAACGACGGTGTCGACGAAGTACGGGCCGGTGAAGACGGACCACGTCCTTTTCATCGCCTCCGGCGCATTCCATGTCTCCAAGCCGTCCGATCTGTTGCCGGAATTGCAGGGTCGTCTGCCGATCCGCGTCGAACTGCGCGCGCTCACAAAGGAAGACTTCCGCCGTATCCTGACGGAAACCGAGGCGAGTCTTATCAGGCAGTACAAGGCGCTGATGGAAACGGAAGGCCTCACCCTCGAATTCACTGACAATGGCATTGATGCCCTGGCTGATGTGGCCGTCCACTTGAATTCGTCTGTCGAAAACATCGGCGCCCGTCGCCTTCAGACCGTCATGGAGCGCGTTCTGGACGAAATCTCGTTCAATGCTCCGGATCGCGGCGGCTCGACCGTGACGATTGACGCCGACTACGTCCGAGAGCACGTCGGTGACCTGGCGCAGAACACAGATCTGTCCCGGTTCATTCTGTGATGAACAAGCATCGGGTCCTGTCCTTACTGATGTGACGCCGCGATTTTGACAGCTTGGAATCTCGACAGCGGGCCCTTTACTTTTTAGTGAAGGGCCCGTCTCGTTATCGGCGCCAGCATTATTCGGCCAAGATTGTGGTCCAGTCAGCGCGCTTCGCGACAATGCCAAAATGATGGGAATGCTGATCGTGCGACGCCTTATGACAAGCCTCCTGATTGTTGCTGCGGTGCTGACCTCGGTGCCTGCTTTTGCCATGCAGGTGGTGCCGTCAGGTAATCGTCATGCCGAGCAACCGGATGTTCCGGACGCCTCGGTTCGTCGCACCAAAGGCACGAAGAGCTCGTTCGATCGGAAATACGAGAAGGTCCGTGACCTCTTGGCCACGGATCACGAACTGATGGGCAAGATCAAGAAAGTTTCGGCCGCTTATGGCATCGACCCGATCCACGTGGTCGGTGCGATCGTCGGCGAGCATACCTACAATGTCGACGCCTATGACCGCCTGCAATCCTATTACGTGAAGGCCGCTTCCTATGCCGGCCAGAGTTTCCGTTTCGCCTATGATGGCGAGGACGTGGACGATTTCGTCAAGCGGCCGGAGTTTGCTGAATGTAGCGGCAAGGGCGATTCCTACACGTTGTGGAGTTGCCGTGAGGACGTCTGGGAAAGGGACTTCCGAGGCAAGACGGTCGGTGGCAAGAGCTACCCGAACAACCGCTTCAGTGCCGTCTTCTTTCAGCCCTTCTACGCTGGTCAGACCTTCGGCCTCGGCCAGATCAACCCGCTGACCGCGCTGATGCTCTCGGATCTCGTCTCCAAGGTCTCAGGTTATGAAAAGCTGAACGAGAGGGACGCCGGTGCCGTCTACAAGGCAATCATGGAGCCCGATATCTCGCTTGCCTTCGTCGCTGCCTCCATCCGCCGCTCGATCGACGATTACAAACAGATCGCCGACATGGACATTTCCAAGAATCCGGGCCTGACCGCCACCCTCTATAATGTCGGCAATTCGCGCCAGCGCGCGGCGGCCCTGGCGGCCAAGAACCGCGCTTCAGGCGAAACCGTCTGGCCGGAGGAAAACTATTACGGCTGGTTGGTCAACGACAAGCTGGACGAGTTGGAGCGCCTGCTCTAGCTTCCGCCTTGCCGGGAAGAGTTTAGAATCTTCCGCGAAAGGCTGAATTCTCATGGACATGCGTCCGGATCCCTTTGAACCTCCGGCACCGTTGCCCCGCACGGTGCCACCGAGCCGCCTTGAGATCATCCGCACCATCCTGCGCAATCCGCTGGAGCTCTGGGGCGAGCCTTCCTACACGCTGCCGTGGATCCAGACACGGTTCTTTCGGGAAAGAACCCTGATCGTCAATGATCCCGGTTTGATCCGCCATGTTCTCGTCGACAATGCCACGAACTACCGCATGTCGGATATTCGCCAACTCATCTTGCGCCCGATCCTGCGTGACGGCCTGCTGACGGCGGAAGGAGAGGTTTGGAAGCGATCCCGCAAGGCGGTATCACCGGTCTTCACGCCGCGCCACGCAAACGGCTTCGCCGGGCAGATGCTTCGCCAGTCCGAGGACTACGCGATAAAATACGAATCCGCTGGCAGAGACGGCAAGGTCTTCGAGATTGCCGCCGACATGACGGAACTGACCTTCGCCATGCTCGCCGATACGCTGTTCTCAGGCGAGATCGTCACCTCCTCCGATAGCTTTGCCGACGACGTAAACGCACTCCTCCACCGCATGGGGCGCGTCGACCCGATGGATCTCCTGCGCGCGCCCTCATGGGTTCCGCGCGTCACCCGCATCGGCGGTCAAAAGGTGCTGGACAAGTTCCGAAACATCGTGCGCCAGACCATGGATGCCCGGCTCGCGCGTATGCAAGCCGATCGAGCCTCCGCGCCGGACGACTTTCTGACCTTGCTCCTTGATCAGGCTGCAACCGGCGGGCTGACGAACGACGAGATCGAAGACAATATTCTAACCTTCATCGGCGCGGGCCACGAAACGACGGCGCGGGCGCTCGCCTGGACGCTCTATTGCGTCGCCAACACGCCGCACATCCGCGAGGCGATGGAGGAGGAGATCGATCGCGTGCTGGCCCAGGATGTCGAGCCGGTAAAATGGCTCGATCTGATGCCTTACACGCGTGCCGCCTTCGAGGAGGCGCTGCGGCTCTATCCGCCGGCGCCGTCGATCAATCGCGCCGCCATCGCCGCCGATCGCTGGACCGATGCGAAAGGCGAAACGGTCGAGATCGAGGCCGGAGTCACCGTTCTCATCATGCCGTGGACGCTCCATCGTCACGAGCTCTATTGGGACAAGCCACGCGCCTATATCCCGGAACGGTTCCTGCCGGAGAATCGCGCCAAGATCGGGCGTTTCCAGTTCCTCCCGTTCGGCGCGGGTCCGCGGGTCTGCATCGGCGCGACCTTTGCCCTGCAGGAGGCTGTTATCGCTCTGGCCGTGCTGATGCACCGGTTCCGCTTCGATATGACGGACAAGACAAGGCCATGGCCGGTTCAGAAACTGACGACGCAGCCGCAAAACGGCCTGCCGATGCGCGTCACGCCGCGGTCTTTGTCCGTAGCGGCATAAATCTTTCGAATTATTGCATAATTGACTATGAATGAAAGCCGCGCAAAGTGGCAGCATGAAAAAGCTGCCGTGGTCTTGGGAGACATTGAATGAGCCGCATCGATAAAAACGGTCTTGCTGTTGAAGCCGTCCTTCATGAGTTCCTGGTGAAGGAGGCGTTGCCCGGCCTGCAGATCGATGCCGACAAGTTCTTTGCAGATTTCTCGGCCATCGTTCACGATCTGGCTCCGCGCAACCGCGAACTGCTTACCAAGCGCGATGCACTTCAGCTTCGAATCGATGATTGGTACCGTCAGCATGGCGCGCCGACCGACATGGAAGCGTACCAGGCGTTTCTGCGGGATATCGGCTATATCCTGCCGGAAGGCTCCGATTTTCAGGTATCGACCGCCAACGTTGATCCCGAGATCGCCTCGATCGCCGGTCCGCAGCTCGTCGTTCCCGTCATGAATGCGCGCTATGCGCTGAACGCCGCCAACGCGCGCTGGGGCTCGCTCTACGATGCGCTTTACGGGACCGATGCGATTCCCGAGAGCGATGGCGCCGAAAAGGGCAAGAGCTACAATCCGCAGCGCGGCGAGAAGGTCATCGGCTGGGTTCGCAATTTCCTCGATACCGCTGCTCCGCTCGACAGCTGGAACTGGAAGGATGTCGCGACCTTTGCTGTCAGGGATGGTGCACTCGTCATCACTTCGACCGACGGCGAGCATGTTTCGCTGACCGATGCGGCGCATTTTGCCGGCTATCTGGGCGATGCCGCGGCGCCGACGCAGATCCTGTTAAAGAACAACGGCATCCATATCGACATCGTCATCGACGCCTCGACCGCGATCGGCAAGAGCGATCCGGCGCACATCTCCGACGTCTGGCTGGAATCGGCGATTACGACGATCATGGACTGCGAGGACTCGGTTGCAGCAGTTGACGCCGAAGACAAGGTCGTCGTCTATCGCAATTGGCTCGGCCTCATGAAGGGCGACCTGCAGGAGGAGGTGTCCAAGGGTGGCTCGAGCTTCATCCGCAAGCTCAATCCCGATTTGGAGTACAGCGGCCCGACCGGTACGCCCTTCGAAGTGCATCGCCGGTCGCTGATGCTCGTGCGCAACGTCGGCCATCTCATGACGAATCCCGCCATCCTCGATCGTGACGGCAACGAAGTGCCGGAAGGGATCATGGACGCCATGATCACCGGCATGATTGCGCTCTACGACGTCGGCCCCAATGGCCGGCGCAAGAATTCCCGCGCCGGTTCGGTCTATGTCGTCAAGCCAAAGATGCATGGACCCGAGGAAGTCGCCTTCGCTGCCGAGATCTTTTCGCGCGTCGAGGATGCCCTCGGCATGGCGCGCAATACCATCAAGATGGGCATTATGGACGAGGAGCGGCGCACTACCGTCAATCTCAAGGAGTGCATCCGCGCCGCCCGCGAACGCGTCGTCTTCATTAACACCGGTTTCCTGGACCGCACCGGCGATGAAATCCATACCTCGATGGAAGCCGGGCCGATGATCCGCAAGGGCGATATGAAACAGGCTGCCTGGATCGGCGCCTACGAGAACTGGAACGTCGACATCGGCCTTGAATGCGGTCTTTCCGGCCATGCGCAGATCGGCAAGGGGATGTGGGCCATGCCGGATCTGATGGCGGCGATGCTGGAGCAGAAAATCGCGCACCCGAAAGCCGGCGCCAATACTGCCTGGGTTCCGTCCCCAACCGCTGCGACGCTGCACGCGACCCATTATCACCGCATCAACGTCGCTCGCGTTCAACAGGGTCTGAAGGACCGTGCGCGCGCCAAGCTCTCCGATATTCTTTCTGTCCCCGTAGCGGTTCGTCCGAATTGGACGCCGGAGGAAATCCAGCGCGAACTCGACAACAATGCCCAGGGCATTCTCGGTTACGTTGTCCGCTGGGTCGATCAGGGCGTCGGCTGCTCCAAGGTGCCCGACATCAACAATATCGGCCTTATGGAAGACCGCGCGACGCTGCGAATCTCCGCCCAGCATATGGCCAATTGGCTGCATCATAAGGTCACGACCGAAGCGCAGATTGCCGAGACGATGAAGCGCATGGCCGCAGTCGTCGACCAGCAGAATGCATCCGATCCCGCCTACGTGCCAATGGCAACCGATTTCGACGGTTCGATCGCCTTCCAGGCGGCACTCGATCTTGTCTTGAAGGGCAGGGCACAGCCGAACGGCTATACCGAGCCTGTCCTCCATCGCCGCCGCCTCGAACTGAAGGGCAAGCAGGCTTAAGAACAAATCAGTAGAAAAGGCCGCCGAAAGAATGTTCCGGCGGCCTTTCTAATACCCCATTTCGGCAACAGCTTACTGGATAACGATGACCTTCGAAGTCGTCTTGCCCGGACGTACGCGGCTGTAGAGGTCGATAACGTCCTGGTTCATCAGACGAATGCAGCCCGAGGAGGCCGCGGTGCCGATCGAAGCCCATTCCGGCGTGCCGTGCAGGCGGAAGAGGGTGTCCTGACCCTTTTCGTTGAAGAGATACATGGCGCGCGCGCCGAGCGGGTTGCTGAGGCCAGGGCCCATGCCATCTTCGACATACTTGGCAACTTCCGGCTTGCGCTCGGCCATTTCCTTCGGCGGATGCCAGGTCGGCCATTCCTGCTTCCATGCGACATAGGCCGTGCCTGCCCAGGCGAAGCCCTGCTTGCCGACACCGATGCCGTAGCGCATCGCCTTGCCGCCGGGCAGGATGTAATAGAGGAAGCGCTCGCGGGTGTTGACGATGATCGTGCCCGGACGCTCGGTGGTTTCGTAAGAGACGATCTGGCGGCGGAACTGCGGCTTGACCTTCTGGATCGGGATCGCCGGCAGCGAATATCCGGCATCCGTCGTCACGCCATAGGCGTCGTCGAAGATCTGCGCGGTCTGGACGGTCGGGCCCGGCACGGCCTTGTCTTCAACGGAGGCGCTCTCGGTAGTCGAAGAGCAACCGGCCAGAGCGAGCGTCGCCATCAGGCCGAATACAGGAAATGCATTGCGGATACGCATGGATGTCTCTTAGGAAATGGGCAAGGGGAAACGGTCTTTTGAACCATCTTTGATTATGGTTTATTTTCGATTAACTTTGCCTTTGCAAGCTGTTGCAGTGCGGCAAAATCAATACGCAGCGGCAAATTAGAAGCGCATGGTTTTTTTGCAACAACGCGCGCGCCAGACCTACGGTTATCCATGACGATTTTGAGTGTTTACAATAACAATCCGTTAATAGACGGCCGGCAGTCGGACAGAGCTATGCTCGTGCGGCGCGGGACTCAGATTTTACTTCATGAGATGCGTCACGCCGTGTTGCCGGAGCTGTCGCTTGCGAGCGGACGCCGGGCGGATCTGATCACCATTTCGGAGAAGGGCGAAATCTGGATCATCGAGATCAAGACCTCGATCGAGGACTTTCGCGTCGACCGCAAGTGGCCGGACTATCGCCTGCATTGTGATCGGCTGTTTTTCGCCACGCACAAGGATGTTCCGCTTGAGATTTTCCCCGAGGGCTGCGGGTTGTTTTTATCGGATGGCTACGGCGCGCATATGATCCGCGAGGCGCCCGAACATCGCCTTGCCCCAGCGACGCGTAAATCCGTGACGCTCAATTTCTCCCGCGTAGCCGCCCAGCGCCTGCTGATGGCCGAATGGGCAAACGGCAAGCCGTTTGAAGTCGACGATATTTAGGGTTATTTCGGCGCGCGCTTGGCGAGGATCCGCTGCAGCGTGCGGCGATGCATATTGAGCCGCCGCGCGGTCTCCGAAACATTGCGCTCGCACATTTCATAGACCCGCTGGATATGCTCCCAACGCACACGGTCGGCTGACATCGGGTTTTCCGGTAGCTCTGCTTTCTCGCCCGCCCGCTGCGTCAGGGCGGCATAGACGTCGTCCGCATCGGCGGGCTTTGCCAGGTAATCGACCGCGCCGAGCTTCACAGCGGTAACGGCCGTCGCAATATTGCCGTAGCCGGTCAGAACGATGATCCGGGTATCGTCGCGGCGCTGGCGGATTGCCTCGATTACGTCCAGACCGTTGCCATCACCAAGCCGCAGGTCCACGACGGCATATTTCGGTGGATGGCTCTTGGACTTGGCAACACCCTCGGCGACTGACTCAGCTGTCTCGACCGTGAAGCCGCGTGTCTCCATCGCGCGCGCCAGACGGCGCAGGAAGGGACCGTCATCGTCAACGATCAGCAAGCTGGCGTCCGGACCGATATGATCCGCATTGGCGAGGGAGGAATCGTGGTCAAGCTCGTTCATATCTATCAATCCCGGCGGCTGCCCCGCCTGATATAAGTCAATTATTCAGCTTTTTCATTATGTCCATAGCGTCATTTTGTCGAATTCGCATCGATCAGCATGCGCGGCCATTCGACACGGACACGCGCTCCGGCGGCTTCCGGCATGCGGTTCTCGAAGACCAACGACGCGCCGGATCGTTCCAGGAGCGTCTTGGCGATAAAGAGGCCAAGTCCCAGCCCACCGGCCCGGTCCTCCCGTTGCCGCTTCGTGACGTAGGGCTCGCCGATCCGGGTCAGGATATCGGAAGAATAGCCCTCTCCATCGTCCTCGATGGTGATGCGGACCTTTCTCAGATCGTGTTCGACCGTAACCGTTACCTTGTCGCGCGCGTAGTCGACGGCGTTCTCGATCAGATTGCCGAGCCCGTACATGATGCCGGCATTGCGGTCGGTGATAGGCTCGCCCTTGCGCGGGCTCTTCTCGATGAGCTCGAGTTTGATCCCGAACTCCCTGTGCGGCGCCACGATCTCTTCCATCATGGATGAGAGCGGCAGCCGCCGAAGATGGGCCTCGCCCTCTGCCGAGAGCGTCGCCAGCCGCCGCAGGATGTCGCGGCAGCGCTCGCTCTGGCTGCGCAGGAGTTGCACGTCCTCGCGAAAGCGATCGTCATCCTTCAGTTCCCGTTCCATTTCCTTGGCAACCACGCTGATGGTGGCAAGCGGCGTTCCGAGTTCGTGTGCCGCTGCTGCGGCAAGACCGTCCAGCTGCGAAAGGTGTTTCTCCCGCTGCAGCACGAGTTCGGTTGCCGCCAGCGCGTCGGCGAGCTGGCTCGCCTCCATTGAGACCCGGTATGCATAGAAGGCGGCGAAGGCCATGGTCGATGCGATCGAGCACCAGACGCCGAACTGCATCACCGTGTGCACATTGATCTCGACCCCGTCGAACCACGGCAAGGGAAAGGGTGAAAAGGCAAGGATGGTGATGCAGACCATCGCAATGATAATGAGCACCGTGCTGAAGCGGATCGGCTGCGATGCGAAGGAAATGATCACGGGAACGCAGACGAGCGCGGCGAAGGGATTAGCAAGGCCGCCGGTGATGAAGAGCAGTGCGCAAAGCTGCAGAAGATCGAAACCGAGCAGTGCGAAGGCGGCGCCTGGGTAGAGCCGGTGCGTCGGCGGATAGCGGATCATCAGGTAGAAGTTGACCGCCGCCAGCGCCGCGATCAGCAACCCGCAGGCAATAAGCGGAAGCGGAAACTTCAGCCAGAAGGCAACGATGAACACCGTCACGGCCTGGCCGCCGACGGCAAGCCATCTCAGCCGCACCAGCGTCTGCAGTCTCAGGCGCCTGCTGTTGTGCCTGTCCTCTTCCGACGAACTTTCGACAGTATCGACCATTTGACATTCCTTGAGCCATGCTAGGGCTCATGTACCACGCGGTTTTGCCCTTGTCGTCGGCGGGGCGTCCTCCGGCCGTTCCGGCCAGGGGTGCTTGGGATAGCGGCCGCGCATGTCGGCGCGCACGTCCTTCCACGATCCGGCCCAGAAGCCCGGCAGGTCGCGTGTCGTCTGGATCGGCCGGTGCGCGGGCGACGTCAGTTCCAGAAGCAGCGGCAGCCTTCCGCCTCCAATTGCCGGGTGCTGCTTGAGGCCGAAGAGTTCCTGCACGCGGATCGCCAGAGTCGGCTCCTCGCCGTCGTACCGGATCGGATGCCGCTGTCCCGTCGGCGCTTCGAAATGCGTCGGGGCGAGGCGGGAAAGATCCCGCTGCAGCTCGTGCGGGATCAGCGCCATCAACCCGTTCGAAAGAGCATTCGAGGAAATGTCGGAAATCCCGCGGGCATCCGTCTGGTAGGGAACGAACCACTCGTCCAGCCGCGCAAGCAGTGCCTGGTCGCTGACATCAGGCCAAGGATCGCCGATGTTGCGATGAAGAAAGCCGATGCGTTCACGCAGCTGCATGGCTTCCTTGGAAAAGGGCAGCAGTTCCAGCCCCAGCTCGCGCACGCCTACCGCCAGCGCGCGGCTGACGGCTTCGCCGGTTGGACGCGGCAGTGGCGTCTCCTCGAAGACAATGGCGCCGAGCCGCGTCGCGCGCCGGGCCCTGACCTGCCGGCTCTGGCGGTCGAAGAAGACCTGATTGTCGGTGGAAATGGCGCCAGGTAGCTCTTCCTCGATCTCGCCACGCGAAACCTCTGCTGCAGCCAGAATTCGCCCCTGCGCCGCCCGGCCGGTCAAGTCGGCGATGACGAGCATCTGGGTGCCGGCAAGTCGCTCGGTTTCCGGCAGCTCCGCACCGCGCCCGTTCGCCATCAGGAATCGGCCTCTGCCGCCGCGTTGCAGCGCGATTCGGTCGGGAAAGGCGTGCAGCAGAAGGCGTCCCGCCTGGCTCGGTTCCGTTGACTTTGCGACATCGAGACCCTTGGCCAGTCGAGCCGCCAGCTGGCGCGCGCCCTCCGCGCGCTCACCTCGTTCCGACCGGAAGCGTCGCATCCGTTCCTCGAGGTCAATACCGGGACCACCGAGGGCCTGTTCGGTCAGCAGCACGGCAAGGGCGGCCGCATCTCTCGCTTGCCCAGTCTCGCCGGCTGAGATCACCATGGCGGCCAAACGTGGCGGCAGCGCAAGGTCACGCATCATCCGTCCGCGCGGGGTGAGTGCGCCGTCCTTGTCAAGCGCGCCGAGTTGCAACAGGAGCGCGCGCGCCTCCGCCAGCGTCGTCTCCGGCGGCTGGTCGACGAAGGACAGCACGCGGGCATCCTGAACGCCCCAGTGGGCAAGGTCGAGGACCAGACCGGAGAGATCACTGGAGAGAATCTGCGGCGGCGTGAAAGCCGGCAAGGCCGCGGTCTGTCCCTGATGCCAGAGGCGGATGGCGATGCCGGGCTCGGTTCGGCCGGCTCGCCCGGAACGCTGGTCGGCGGAGGCGCGAGAGACGCGCACCGTTTCCAGCCGTGTGATGCCGGTTGAGGCCTCGAACACCGGAAGCCGCTGCAAGCCGCCATCGATTACGATCCGTACGCCGTCGATGGTGATCGATGTCTCGGCAATCGAGGTGGCGAGCACGATCTTGCGCGTCCCGCCTTCGGCCGGTCGGATTGCCGCGTCCTGTTCTTTCTGTGTCAGGTTGCCGTAGAGGGGCGCAATCAGTGTCTCCGGCCCGAAGCGTCCTTGGAGCCGCTCCGCCGTGCGGGCGATCTCCGCCTGGCCGGGCAGGAAGGCGAGGATCGATCCGCTTTCACTGGCATGGGCGTCGACGATCGCACGCGTCATCGCATCCTCTATGCGTTCGCCGCCCGGCCGATCCTTGTAGCGGACGTCAATCGGATAGCTTCGCCCCATGCTTTCGATAACAGGCGGCTGGTCGAGAAGCGCAGCAACGCGCGCAACGTCAAGCGTCGCCGACATCACCAGCAGGCGCAGGTCGTCGCGCAAGGCGGATTGTACGTCGAGCGCCAACGCCAGGCCGAAGTCGGCGTCCAGCGAGCGTTCATGAAACTCGTCGAAGATGACGGTCGAGACACCCGAGAGTTCCGGATCCTCGAGGATCATGCGCGCGAACACGCCTTCGGTCACGACCTCGATGCGGGTCTTGGCGGAAACCCTGGTGTCGAGCCGCATGCGATAGCCGACCGTTTCCCCCACAGTCTCGCCAAGCAGCGAGGCCATGCGGCTGGCGGCCGCGCGTGCTGCCAGCCGCCGCGGTTCGAGAAGTACGATCTTGCCGTCGCCGCGCCAGTCCTGCCTCAGCAGATAGAGCGGTACGAGCGTCGTCTTGCCGGCGCCCGGCGGCGCCGAAAGGACTGCGCGCCCCTGTGCACCGAGTGCTGCCCCGATTTCGGGAAGAACATGCGAAACCGGAAGCTCCGGCAAGGAAGTCATAGGGGTCACGTCGGTGTCTTCGTTTCGTTGGCGGGAATGGTGCCGGCCCCCACCATTCAGGACAAGCGCCGGTCATTCCCCACGTGTCGGATCGAAAACGAAACTACCGATGCTGCCCTATCGCGTGCAAGTCATGCCGACATTCGGACTGCGGCGGAGCCCAACAGCCCCAAATGATACAGCCCAAAGTCGTGGCGACCGAAACAGCACAGGCAGGGGTCGCCGCCTCCGCACCAAAAGCAATCCGAAACCGCGCTTCCAGAATATATCTCAATCGAATCAATCTGTTACAAAAATGTCAAAAAACTTTGTCTGGCGCTGTTGACTTAGAAAAGGGGTAGGATCTATAAGCCCCCTCACTGAACGAGGGCGGCGGCGCTGCTGGCGACGAAGTCCTTCGCTCTTAAGTTTCTTTTAAGATTGGCTTTGGTGCTGATTGGTTCCTTGGGCTTTTGGGTTTGAGGCGAGGAAATTCGACCGGGGTATCTGGTCTGTTATTTGACAATTGAAGATGAGAAGAAAGAGAAACGTGGGCGGCGGAGCTTGCGGGACCGGAAGAGATTTCGGTTCTTTGAAAGAGACTTTGGCGGTCACGTTTATCAAGAGAAGTTACACTGGTTTTTGACGCATGGGTTTTGGCCTTTGTGTTTGGAAAACAGGTGTGAAGTTCTCGTCGATTCAGAACGTGACGTAAATGC